>NVWF01000002.1 GCA_002746155.1 Gammaproteobacteria bacterium
TTCTACAACATGTTCTGCCCAGAGGGTTTCGCCGGGCACGAAATTATGGTTTTTTGCATCCTAACAGTAAAATATTGATCAGGCTGTTGTCGCTGATCTTTCATTTTGACCCAGYACGCTTCCTGAAAAARCAGAAATCACGTTCACAACTGCTCTGCGCTTGTTGTGGTAGGCCGATGCAGATCGTTGCAACACGGATCAACCGAAGCACTCGAGAAACTCTGGTGCCTGTTTGAATGAAAACTGAAGCTCTGATCATGTGACCGTAGATAGAAGTTGGGATAATGCAAGCCGGGATCGCTGGAGGCTCTTGCTCGCCAGGAATTCAGGGGAAATGGTGTTATTTATCCTTAAAAGCAGTACATCAATAGCCGTAAATGGGCTACTAGGAACCGGAGTAGTCTCCCGACAATCCGCTCTTACTCAAGACACCCTCGTCAACAAAAAGCTGTTTGCATAGCTCCTCAAAAATTCTCACCTTCGGGCTTGTTCAACAAACGGTTCAGATTGTGGTTCGCTCCGCTCTCACAATCTAACCTTATTCGTTAGGCGTTTAGTGTGGAGCTTCCTTATTTCTCAATAATTTCCTTATTCAAAATGTCCAATATTTCCAGAATGCGTTTACGTATTGCTTGAGATTGTATGTTGGCCGCCTGATTTAATGAAATCGCAATTGACATGATACCTTCAATTTCCTTATTTTTTAATATTTCACTTGTCACAGGAATCTTATTTGAATTGCTTGCTTCAAGCTGATTACTAGCTATCCCCTCCAAAATCCATTTTAGATTTTTTTCATCATTCCACCATTTGTGGAGGACATTCCTAAAAATTCCAATATCAATATAGTTAGGAACAACATATTCCCACACTGTTCTGCTCCAGATTTGTTCAATTTCTGTTAGTGAAGCAACATTTGATGGCCAGGTGATAATTAGTCCTTTTAAGTCTTCATTTGCAATCAGTCGCAGATTTCCAGAGTTGACTAAATCATTTTGAACAGGGTTGAACGTGGGGTCTCCAATGACAACACTCAATTGTGATAGAAGGCTTTCTTTATCAACATTTGTTGGCTCATCGATGTATTTTATTACTTTAGCGGCTGATTGAATAATGTACCTGCGATGGGTTGTTTTTTGATCCAGTTGTATAAGGTTTGTCTCATACTCCTCTTTTAATTGATTTAATATTTGTAGTTCTTTATCTAAGTCATTGCGGCGTTCGTTCCAGTCATTTACCGCTAACGCTAGCAGAATACCAATCATAACTAATGCGATTTCTCCAATGGCATAGAGCAGGTAATTGCTGAACTTATTTTCAGCGAGTAGTCGTTTGCGAACGTTTCGAAAAAAATTAATCATTGGTTAGTTGGTCTTAGTATTGATGTATAACAGCCAGCATAACGCCTTACATAAGTTGTAGTTTTGGAGTGTAACGGAAAAACTATCGACTTCATGTATTGGTTACATGCCTTTTTCGACGAGCTGGCCGTCTACAAACTTGTGGAGAACGCTAGAAACTAATGTTTGGTATGGCATGCCTTCTTTAAGCGCCCTACTTTGTATGGCACGAAGATCCTTTGAGGATAAACGAATATTAATTCGAGCGTCTTTTTTAAAAGATGCTTCAGATATTGTTATATGATTCGCTAATTCTGTCTTTGTATTTTTTGAACGTTTGAGTTTACCATTGTCAAAAGCTTTCAGTATTTCAAGTTCCTCTTTGTCTAATTTACTCATTATTATCACCTAAATATTGTTTAGTTGCTTTCCTGCTAGGAATGATGGTTTTCAGAAATATTTCCTCGTCATTTTCCACATATGGAACGAGATAAACATAGTCTTCTACTTGAACAACAGATACTTTCTGATTTGGATAGCGCTCAAGGTTTGGATGGTCATAGATATCTAACTCATTACCTAAATTGATATTTACGATAATATCTTCGAATGAAATATTGCGTTCATTTTTGAGCAATTCATTTTTATCTGAGTTCCAAGTAAAAGCTTTCATACAATCATGGTAACATATGGTGTGCCTAATGTCATCAAGTCATGTAACGCTTTGCTCAGCGGCAATTTAAATGGGCACGTTTTTGCGGAAGCAAAACAAGTGACGCTTTAAATTGTCCGCTGGAGCTGATTGTTAGATTTAGTACTGTTCATGCTTACCTGTTGTTGGTAACAGTATGGGTACAGAAAATTTTATTCTGTTACTAGAAGTATTTTGTTCATTTGACTGAGTTCCTGACATTACCGTTACTTCGCCGACTTTATCACCTTCTGTTGTAGAACTCTCTTGTGTTACAGATATTTGTACATCAAATTCGATTCTTTCAATTAATGCACCAGTATTAGAATCATAAATATGAGTGGTATTCCCAGAAGTCATAGATGCACTAACAGGATTTACCAGAGCTCCTTTCGTAGCTCCATGTGCTTGAGCTAAAACAACACCATCAATTATTTGTTTTAGTGTTTCGGAGACAAATTGATCTAGTTTCATACAAACCTCTACGCTAACAATCCAGCCAATGCTGGAAGAATTGGTGCCAATATACTCATATGATTTGCGGCCGTTGCCATGAAATCCTTGTAACTTTGAATAAAATTCGGTGTACCGCAGTCTGATTGCATTTTATTTGTTAGTGCTATTAAATCATTTTTGTCTTTTTTATCTGTTATTTCTTTAGAAATAATTTCTTTCATTAATGCAAATAACTCTTCTGGCGAATTATTAATTTGATTATTTGAATAATCTTGTGAATTTATATTTACCCTAGAGTTCTGACCACTAACATTATATATAACTGTGCTTGGCTCCGGCTTTTCTTTGCTTAATGAATCTTCTCTTTTATATTTAATTTGATAATGTGCTTTAAAGCCAGCTACTCCTGCAAAATAGCCAGGGTCTGTAACTATGAAGCTTTCCTCAATGCCACTAGGCAATTCTCTAAGTATTGTGTCGCCAACTTCGACAGGTATGGACGCATTACTAAATAAAATCATTTTTGGTTGGACTCCAGCCTTAAGATTGTCATAAACGACACCAGCCTTATTGATGATTTTAATTTTGTCTTTTTCAAATTGACTGAACATTAATTTACCTTTTTAAATCTAACTTTGATATATACAGCCAAACTGGAATATCCGGCTTTTTTGCTGTGTATGTGTGTTCATTTGATACATCCTGCAAGCAATGTCTTTGATTTGCAAGTCAAAAACTTTATCTATTGGGTGATTCCCCGTACATATACTGCAAATACGCAGTCTAATCCGGTGCCATTTCCTACTAAAGTACGCGTAAGTTGTTGATATTGATTCTTTTGAAAGTGCTTTAAGCTTTTATGACTTAAATGGAGCGGGCTATGTCAAAACTATTGAATGAGGTTAGAAACACACTTCGAGTACATCATTATGTAATTAAAAATGCAATTAAAACCGAAAAAGTTTATGTCCAGTGGATTAAGCGCTTTATCTTGTTTCATAATAAAATTCACCCTCGGGAAAGTACAACAACGCGTTCCTGTGGTGCTTTCTAGGGAAGAGGTAAGCCGTGTAATATCGGCATTACAAGGCCAATACAAACTAATTGCTCAGATATTGTATGGGAGCGGTCTGAGGTTGTCTGAATGTTTGCGCTTACGGGTAATGATGGTTGATCTTAGTCGCTTAAGTCTGACTGTTTTTTCTGGTAATGATGGCAAGGACAGGGTAACCGTATTACCTGAAACAGTTGTAAGCGCAATTTCCCAACAGATACATCATGTGAAATTGTTGCATCAACAGGATATTGTCATGGGCTATGGGGGGGTATATATGCCACCGGCATTGTCTAGAAAGTATCCTAAAGAACGGTATGAGCTGAAATGGCAATATCTTTTCCCATCAACTCGAATCAGGCATGGATATCCGTACTATTCAACAATTGCTGGGGCATAAAGATGTTTCAACAACCATGATTTATACTCATGTAGTAAACCGTGGGGCGCTGGGGGCACGCTCGTCACTGGACAGACTGTACGAACAATCATGAAGATATGAAAGGCACGAATCAGTTAGATTTATCTGATAATCGCTTATGTAAGAACTCAGCTTCTTTAGCTAGCATGGGTTCTAGTTCGGAAAGCCTTGTCTTGGATGAATTTTTCAGGGTGCATGGGCAGTATTTAGTAATATTTAAATTTTACTAAGCGCTATTTCTATATCATTTAGAATGTCACAGAGATCCTCGATACCCACCGACATTCTAATCATGCCGGGTGTGATGTTGAGCTCGGTAATTTCTTGATCTGTTAGACGAGCCCTAAACATAACGGCTGGCTGAACTACTAAGGTATCAACACCCCCAAGGCTGGCTGCGTTAAGACAAATATTGAGTGCTTTTAAAAATTTGCTGCCAGCCTGATATCCACCCGGAATATCGAATGAAAGCATGCCGCCAAAACCACTCATTTGTTGATTGGCTAATTTAAATTGAGGGTGTGATGTCAGGCCTGGGTAAAAGACATCGCCAATTTTAGGGTGTTGCTCTAAATAAGACGCTACCTTAAGAGCATTCGCGTTATGTTCCATGACACGTAACTTTAAAGTTCTTATGCCCCTAAGTGCTAGCCATGAATTAAACGGCGCGGCAGTAGGACCCAAATCCATACTCGTATCCCAGATGCGGCGTAACAATTCAGTTGAGCCAACCACACATCCTGCTAACAAATCATGGTGACCGCCAATGTATTTTGAAGCACTGTGAACTACTAGATCAATGCCTAGTTTTATTGGCGTTTGGTTAATTGGCGTCGCAAAGGTATTGTCGCATATGGTAATAATATTATGTATTTTTGCTAGTTTAGAAACTGACCTAAGGTCAGTCAGTCTCATGAGAGGATTGACGGGGGTCTCGACCAGAATGATCTTTGTCTTCGAAATTATAGCCTTTTCAAACTCTTCTATAGATTGCTGGTCGACAAGGGTAATATCGACACCAAACCGAGGTAAAAACTTGGTCAAAAAACTAGCCGAAGCACTATATAGGCTCTTTTGGGCAATTACATGATCACCTTGCTGTACCAATGCTAGAATAGTCGTCGTGATCGCACCCATACCTGAGGCAAACATCATAGCTTCTTCTGCGCCTTCGAGATCAGCGAGTATTTTTGCAATTCGAGAGGATGTAGGCGTGCCATGTCGCGCATAAAACACATCATTAAAAGGTTCCTGTGCTTTTTGAGAAAAGTCTTCAGGGCTATCTGTTCGATAAGTCACTGATTGATGTATTGGGGGAGAAACAGCGGCTCCATCTTCTATTGCATGGTCAACATGAAGTGCTTTAGTAGCCGACTTTATATTTGCGGGGAGTTTTCTTCGTAACATCATTAATCCTTATCATTATCTCGAACGTTACTATATCATTCAATATTTACTTTAATATCGTTATAAGGACTACTTATATCGATATAAGGACATGCCGATGGATGCCATAAAGTTTAAGGAGCTTGATTATATTCGTGGGGATTATATTCCTTCCCATGAACATGAAGAAGGGCAAGTACTCTTTGCTCGTTCAGGCACTATGGAAGTGACTGCAGATAGTCACTTTGTTTGCGTTCCTGCCTCAAGAATAGTCTGGGTACCTCCCAAGGTGGACCACAGTATTAGGTTTCGAACTGATACCAAAATGCGAACAGCATTTATAAAACCAGATTTACTGGATAATACGTATAAGCATATCTGTGTTCATCAGGCTACTGGGTTGTTTCGCGAAATTTTACTCAGGCTTGTTGAAAATAATTTACATGATCAAGATTATAAAGACTTGCTAGAACTTTCTCTCATTAAAGAAATGTGTTCATTAAAAGATGAGCCATTTTCGATAAAGTTTCCACAGGATATACGCGCGAAGAGGGTAGCCGATGCACTACTGGTAGATCCTTCAAATACAGCAAAAATTAACGAGTGGGCGGAGCTAGCAGCTTGTAGTTCAAAAACATTAAGCCGCCTTTTTATAAAAGAAACGGAGCTGACATTTCAATTATGGCGTAGACATCTTCGGCTTCTACTTATTCATGATTTACTCGACATGGGTTCTTCCGTAACAGAAGCTGCTCATGCAGTTGGATTTGCAACCTCGAGCGCCCTTACAGAGGCTCACAAAAAGACATTTGGATATCCACCAACAAGGTTGTTCGATAGAGTAGATAAATAATTATTGTTGTTGGTGATATCAAACGGAGCCATTCTAAGAAATGAGTTTTGTAAATGGCCGCTTATTTGATTTTCGGTAAATGTCAAAATCGCGATCAATAGTTGCCACCTCATCTATATCTAGTTTTTCTCCCAGATAAACGAGACATGCATCTGCAAAATCCATTGGCAAATCGGAATACTTATCCATTAACGATTTTATTCTTTCAATATCATGAATTGTTATATTTACGATATTTACCGCACCTAAGCGGAGCCATTCCAAAAAGTTCGATTGAGCTACTCTGCTAAAATCCAGTAGATGAGTCACCTCTGTTATAGTAGCCAAAGTAGTGACTAACTCATGTTTATTCTTCTTTATGAAAGCCACAGAGGCAAGGTGATATTTATCATCTTTGTTAAAAAGAGCAATTATTGGTCCTGAATCGATAAGAATTTTTTTCATTACTTTTTTGAAGTTTTATCTTTAAAGATTTTCTTACGGTCTTCTGCTAAATTACTTTGACCACTCGCCTGATTTCCAAATAATTCTTTACCTAATTCCCAAGCAGAAGGTTTCGGCTTTTTTGCTAAATATTCAGTAAGACTTTCACGAACTACTTCTGATTTGGACAAGCCTTGTTGTTCAGCTACTAGTTTTAGCTGATCTTCCAGATTCTTGTCTAGTCTTAGTGTAATCACTTGATGCACCTATATTTAATGTATTACACATTGTAATACATGCTATAAAATTGTCAAATACTATTACCTTTAAATAAACAATCAACCACAAGAGAGCTTTCCAAGCCTTAAATAATAGATTATTCTCACAGCATAACTCATCCCTAAAATACTGGCCATCAAACAACTATTATGAAAAACACCATACTCGACTTCATTCATCAGGACGACTCTCAGTTTAACGATGAACTCTACAAGCAAGCTAAGCGATGCTTACTTGACTTACTTGGCACTGCGGCTGGCGCAACAGTGACTGAATCTAGTCAAATTTTAGCTCGACATGTACTTGCGCAATACGGCGCAACAGAGACTAGTCGTAGTAAAATGTTATTTAAAGATAGTTATGTTAGTGAGTGTGGTGCTTCCATGTACGGTGCCGGCTTAATAGACTCCCTCGATGCTCACGATGGACATGTACTTACTAAGGGTCACGTAGGGGTAGGCATATTGCCGGTGCTACTCGCCCAGCAAAATATTGAACAGCTCAGTGGTAAGGCATTTTTAAATGCACTTATCATCGGCTATGAGATTGGCACTAGAGCGGGTATAGCTCTACATGACAGTGTTAGTGATTACCATACCTCAGGCGCCTGGAACTCCATTGCGGGCGCTGCACTTGCTGCACGTGTAAAGAAGCTCTCCCATGATCAAACCTTTGAAGCCTTAGGTATTGCTGAATATTACGGGCCACGCAGTCAAATGATGCGCTGTATTGATTTCCCCACTATGCTAAAAGACGGTTCGACCTGGGGTGCACTAGCGGGTGCATCGGCAGCCAACTTAGCGGCAGATGGTTTTACAGGTGCACCAGCAATAACCCTGTTTGATTCACAACTAGAATCTATTTGGAGTGATCTTGGAGAACTATGGTATATATTTGAGCAATACTTTAAAGCCTATCCAGTGTGTCGATGGACACAACCGGCGGTAGAATGTATTCGCCAGCTACAAGAGCAACATGAGATTGATCCCAATGAGGTTGTAAAAATAGAGATCACTTCTTTCCATGAGGCCAAACGTCTTAGTACTAAGGAGCCTAAAACCACCGATGCAGCTCAGTACAGCACTCCCTTTGCAATAGCTTGTGCACTGCGTGATGGCCTTGTTACTCCCGAAGCCATAGCAGAAGATATCCACGACCCTTTATTGGTGAGATTAAGTAACAGCGTAGAAATTTCAGAGTCGGAAAACTATAATGAAAAATTTCCAGCAGAACGCTGGGCTGAAGCAACCATTGAGTTAGCTTCAGGTAAACGATTGAAGTCAAAACCAATGATAGCGCGAGGTAATCCTGAAAATCCCTTGAGCGATGTCGAGATAAGAGAAAAGTTCTTTAACTTGAGTCGTAACACTTTAAGCCCAGATCGAAGTAAAAGTATTTACGAGTCGGTTATGCACTTAGACGACTTACCATCAGTAGCTTCATTGATACACTATTTATAAGTGATAAGGCGTAATTAATTATGCGAAGAAATCTGCCTCCCTTTGCAGCGTTGCGAGCCTTTGAAGCCGCTGCGAAACACAATAGTTTTGCAGTCGCAGCAGAAGATATTCATTTGTCTGCCTCAGCGATTAGTTATCAGGTAAGATCTCTGGAAGAGTATCTAGGGTTTCAGTTGTTTATTCGTGACAAAGGGCGAGTACGCTTGACAGCAAAAGGACAAGATTACTATATATTTTTAGAAAAATTGCTGGATAGTCTAGAAGATAAAACCAGCAAAATAAGCGATTCAGGTCCAGGTAAAAGAATTTCGATCAATCTTTTTCGTTCATTATTATCATCTTGGTTGTTGAACTTGATTCCTGATTTCAACCAACAATACCCCGAAATTGAACTTGATTTCATCGTATCAGAAAACCCGCCTGATACCGATCTTTATGAGTTTGATTTAGCCATATATTACGGTAGCAAGCCTCCAACTGGCTATCATAGCCAGCACTTATTTGATGATTACACTACACTGGTTTGCAGTCCTCAGGTGGCTAATCAATTACCATTAGAAAAGAACATTGATGATCTGGTTGAACAGACTTTTCTACATTGCACTTCTGACAAGAATGAGTGGCAGGTATGGTATGCCGCCTTCGGTAAAATATACTCTGAGCAACACTACGAACTATCAACCAATGATCGTTCATTAGTATTAGATGCGGCCGCCAACGGTTTGGGTATTGCCATAGGTCGCCCTCCTTTTTTGCAGCAATATTTGAACACAAATAGACTTACAGTTCCCTATAAAAAACGCGTCTACTCAGACAATAAATATTATTTAATTTATCCCAAAAGTCTTCAACAGGATAAAAACATCCCATTTTTTCAAGAATGGCTTTTAGCACAATGTAATGATTTCAACGAAACATGAAAATAACTTTCTGCTAGGTGAATTCTATTTGTTTGCTCAACTGATCCCAAGCAAGTACACTTCTTAGTTCTAACCAGAGTATGATTCTGTTGCTAAAAAACACTCTTCTATTAACTGTAATTCTCAGTATTTGTTAAGACTAGGAATTCTTAAAAAAGTGGATTCAAAATGCAAAATATTACATCTTTTGATCAAGAGCAAATGGCGTCCTTTATAGAAAGAATGCCCGACACCAAATCAGTGACTCAATTTAAGGAGTCACCTGAAATTAAACGCTTGTCGTTGAAATTTGATATTGACGAACTTCGTAAGGCAGTAGACAGTATTAGTAAAAATGAAACAGAAAACGGTTTCACTTCATTAGGTAGTGGCTTTCATGCTATTTCTCTTTCCCGTCGACCGGGTGCTACTGAGGAAACTGCAAATGATTTAAGTGGGCGCTATTACATGCGTACCGATGAAAGTATGATAGAAGAGCCAAGAGAGGATCTTGTACAGGAAATAGAATTTAGTGAATTTAACAGCAACTATCAGGGTAGTTATTTTGAGTACGTTCATCAAGAGCTTTCTAAGCTCTTTCCAATTGGACGAATGCGAATATTAATGAAAGACCAATATAATTGTAACTCTTGGCACAGAGATCCAGAACCTCGGTTGCATATCCCTATTTATACAAATCCAGGTTCGTTATTTATCGTCAATCACCACTGTACACATATGCCAGCAGATGGCTCGGTTTACTTCACGGATACCCGAGGCTATCACATGGCTGTTAATGGCGGTGAAACCCAGCGTATACATATTGTTGCTGCTCTTGCTTATCCTCCCATTACCGAGTAAAAATAACCGAGTAAAAATTACCAAGTAATTAAACCTTATGAATCAAAGTCAATATTCAGCAATGCAGCAAACAGCGCTTGTGTCTAACAATGGCCTTAAACCCGTAGATTATAGAAGTGATACAGTGAGCATGCCCAGTGAGGCGATGAAACTTTACGCTGCGTCATGCCCGCTAGGTGATGATGTCTTTGAGGAAGATCCAACCGTCAAAGCCTTAGAAGAAAAAGTTGCCGATCTGTTGGGAAAACCTGCGGCCTTGTTCTTTCCAACAGGAACACAAAGTAATTTGGCGGCCGTATTAAGCCATTGCCAAAGAGGTGAAGAAGTGTTGATCGGTGATAACTATCATATCTACCGAGATGAAGCACGAGGTGTTTCCGTACTTGGTGGAGTTACCATGGAAACCATGACTACCGATAAAACAGGACGCCTGCTGCTTGAGGATATTAAAGCCGCTATTAAACCAGATGATCCTCATTGTGCAATTACGAGGTTAGTCTGCCTCGAGAATACTGTTTCAGGTTGCGTGCAAAATCAACAAGAACTCGATGCTATTGCCGATTATGCCCATAAGAATAATTTATCCGTACATCTCGACGGTGCTAGGCTTTTTAATGCGGCAGCGGCACAGGAAAGTGCCATATCTGACATGGCAAAAAAAGCCGATTCGGTCTCATTATGCCTGTCTAAGGGGCTCGGTACACCAGCAGGTTCTGTGCTAGTAGGCTCAAGAGATCTAATAAAGAGAGCTAAACGCAACCGTAAGATGCTGGGCGGAGGTATGCGCCAAGTAGGATTTCTAGCAGCCTGTGGGATTTACGCCTTAGATAACAACGTTAACCGCCTTGTTGATGATCATCGTATTGCCAAACAGTTAGCGAATGAACTGTCCACCATTGAGCAGCTTGAAGTCGATCTTGACTTAGTTCAGACGAATATGCTGTTTATTCGGCCAAGGGCTAATAATCATCAGCAATTACAAGAGTTTCTTGGTCAGCATAATGTGTTAATCGGTGGCCAAGTTCCCTTTATTCGTATGGTTACCCATATGGATATTTTGGAAGAAGATGCTGAGCGTACTGTGGATTTATTTAAGCAGTTCTATCAAGTCAAGTAATTCATCATAGCTAAACATGTTAGTGATTTGATATTTTAATCCATGGATATAAATGACTATCTCAAAAGTCATTTGCCTCAAATATGACTAAATATGTCTCAGTGGTTACAGTGCAAGCAAATCCTCTTTGTTAGTCTAAAAAGCAGCCACCAACCCGGTTGCGTTAATATTAAAGACTTTAACAATTTCAGGAGAATTTTATGGCAAGAAACCCATCTAGGCGTCGTAGTCGTAAGGTTGCTGCAACTAAATCGGTAGCCGTTCATCAAATAGATAAGCGAGTTTTGCGCAATCGAATGGCACCCATGGAGCCTCTTGATGAAGAACAACTTGAATTTATTCACGATATGTCCTTACGTATTCTCGAGGAACAGGGCATTGAAGTAATGGGTGAGCAAGCTCTAAGTCTTTTTCGTGATGCAGGAGCTACGGTTGATGACAATGGCGTGGTTTGTATAGACCGCGATCTGTTACTGCCTATTATTGCACAGGCACCTGAAACCTTCACAGTCACTCCTCGCAACGCTGAACAGGCAATCCAAGTTGGTGGCAATGTTATCAATTTCGGAATGGTATCTGGCCCCCCTAATGTCCATGATAATATAAACGGACGACGCATTGGAAACTTCGAAGATTACAAGAAACTGATCAGTTTTGGACAATATTTTAACGTGGTGACGTTTTTCGGAAATCAGGCAACAGCTCCGACGGATCTGCCGGTAAACTCACGCCATATGGACACTGTCCTTGCCAACCTAACCTTGTCAGATAAAGTTTTTTTCTCTACTGGAATAGGCGGCGGCCGTGCCCGAGATGCCATTGCAATGTCAGCCATTGCCTCAGGCCTCAGTCTCGAAGAAATGAAAAATAACCCCAGCGTGATGACTAACATTAACGTCAACTCACCACGAAAACTGGATGATTCAATGGCCTATGGTGCCATGCAAATGGCAATGTACGGAC
The DNA here is from genome assembly GCA_002746155.1 of Gammaproteobacteria bacterium. GTDB lineage: Bacteria > Pseudomonadota > Gammaproteobacteria > Enterobacterales. The sequence goes on from NVWF01000002.1 coordinate 12,204, forward strand.
AACCCGTTGCGGTGACTCCTTTTACTTTAATGGGAGCAATGACACCCACATCAATGGCAGGAGCCTTAGCGCAACAAAATGCTGAAGCTCTTCTCGGTATTGCACTACTACAACTTACCCGACCAGGTACGCCGTCAATCTATGGTGCCTTTACTTCAAATGTAGATATGCGCTCTGGAGCCCCAGCTTTTGGTACACCTGAAAACAGCATTGCAAATATTGCAGGTGGTCAACTGGCAAGGCGTTACAAATTACCTTATAGAACCAGTGCTTGTAATGCATCCAATGCAGTGGATGCCCAATCAATCTATGAAACACAAATGGCTTTGTGGGGAGCGGTAATGGGCCATGGTAATCTTATCTATCATGCAGCAGGTTGGCTTGAAGGAGGGTTGGTTGCCTCGTTTGAAAAAGTAATAATAGACTGTGAAATGCTGCAGCAAATGTCTGAGATGCTACAGCCTCTGAAGATTAACCTTGAAGAAACAGGTCTTGAAGCGATGAAAGAAGTTGGCCCTGGAGGTCATTTTTTAGGTTGTGATCATACGCAGGAACGTTTCAGAGATGCATTTTATTCACCTTTTTTGAGCGATTGGCAGAACTATGAAAGCTGGCAACTAGCGGGTTCGAAGGATGCCACCCAAAGAGCAACGGAACTCTGGCCAAAAATATTGGCCGACTTCACGCCACCGCCGATAGATGCAGCTATTCAGGAAGAACTTGAGGCTTATGTGGCAAAACGTAAAGAGTCATTGGGCAAAGAGGAGCCAGACTTAGAACCACATTTTTGAAGGTGATTCATTGCTCTGATCCTTCTGGAAAGCTCTCGCATCTCGAATCTCGAATTTCGTCTCTCGTTTAGAGGGTAGAGGGTAGAGGGTGAGGGTGAGGGCTGATGGTAGAGGGTATTTAGAGATTAACTCCAGGGAAACGGACTGTTAGAAACAGGATGTAATTTCCCCTGTGCATAACGAGAGAATCTAAAAGGTTCTAATAACCTTGAGCTATCACCACAAATCTCTTCAGCAACCAACTTTCCTACACCTAACATTTTATAGCCATGGTTTGAATCGGCTATCAGATAGCAATTATCCCTTACCTTATCAAATACTGGAAAACTATCCGGTGTGAAGGCACCAATGCCACCTGAAGGTTCTTTAGTATTATAGTGGGCTATTTGGCCTGAAAAACGTTTTTGGCAATGGGCTAAAGCTGATACCCACATCTGTACAAAATCAGTACCTACGATAAACTCAGGTGACTCAGGTCCATAGGGATCAACTTGAACTGAATCGGCATCTTTATCAACAATAAAAGGTGCCGCTCCACCTTGAATGCCACCAAAATGGAAATCGGGTTTATAGTAAATACCCCACATTTCATCAGTGATCAGTGAGCCGTCTATGTCAGAATATAATTCAGCAACTGAATCTACATGAATAACGGGTGGCATTTTTCCATCATTGGTTACCTGTAGCATTGGGTCAACACCCAAGGTTCCTTCCTGTAAAGACCAATAAACCCACATGGGAACATCATTCTTTATGACACCCGTATCTGGATTTTTGATGCTGATGGTTTTAGGCATGTCTAACATATCCCAGAAATTTTTGACCCAAGGACCTGCTCCAATCACAACATAGTCTGTTGTGATCTCACCCTTGTTTGTTTCTACCGCCAATATAGTGCCCTGACTGTCCTGCTTAAAGCCCGTAACCGTGACACCGCTCATAATTCGAACTCCTTCTGCTTCGAGCTTACTGGCCAGACCATACATGGCCTTGGTGTTATTTGCGTAACCACCTGGCTTCTCATGTAAAACCGATGTAATGCCTTGGGCTTGCCAGTCATGGAAGATACCTTGCATGTATTTAGTACAATCTTTTTCGCCTTCGATTAACCTAGAGCTGTAGTCAATAGCCTTTTGTTGTTTATGTATTGAAGCTATGTCTTCATGCATACTCTCACAACTAATCTGCATGTATCCAACTGGATGGTAGCTGTAACTGTCTGGATCACTCTCCCAAACGTTAACGCTGTGAGCCATTAGTTCTCTCATTGCTGGTTGAAAGTAATTATTTCGGATAACACCACAGGCAATACCCGTTGCCCCGGCACAAATACCAGATTTATCGAGAACTATAATATCACTACCCTTGGTTTTAAGAGCAAGGTGGTAGGCTGTACTTAGGCCATGAATGCCAGCGCCGATGATGATATATTTAGAATGACTAGGAAATGCCATGTTTTTTGCTCCCTTAGGAAATATTTTCAATGGATTGAGTTATGCTGTGTAAAAATGATTCAGCTGAAGAACGCGGTGACATGAGTAGGTATTGGTCGTCTGACTCATGCAATATGATGACTGCTAAATGTTCCATGGTAGTTCTGGCCACCGAGCCTTGAGGAAAAGAGGTTTTATATAAATCGATGGCACAAATACGTTCTAACGCTGTGCGACAACCTTTACCGCGAATTCTTAACATTACCCAGCTATCTGATTGATCGCATAGATAGACAAGTGCATTTAATCTTGATTTCACCTGCTCAACAGCACGATTATCTTTATAGTTGAAAAGCATCAAGAATTGCTCAGCCTGCATACCGAGAAATTGAGTATGATCAGTTTCAGACTTTACTGATAAACCAATTTTTGGAAGAGTCGTATTATAACTTTGCTTAATAGCATCATTAACCTCTTTTCTCTTTCCATTCGGTATTGCAAAAGAGACTAAGGCTTGATCCTTAACCACTTGTACTGAGATATCACCTAGAGTGAAATATCTCTGATTGAGAGCAGACTGTTCAACTAGCTTAAAATTAGACACGCTGCCGTTCTCCTTTCGGATCAATAAAATGTGGAGATACGATCTCTACCTCTAAGGTATTTCCCTGTAAAGGATTACAGGCGTAAACAATTTCTCCAAGGCGATTATGGCCATTTTTTATAAATCCAAGCCCTACAAAATGCTTAAGTGATGGGGAGAATGTCACCGAAGTCATCCAGCCTTCATCATTAGCTGTTTTGACGTCTTTACCTAATGCTACAAAATGAGCACCTGAATCAAGTGTTTTAGTCCGATTAACAGGAATAAATCCAACCAGACGTAATGCATCATCACTATTTAAACTAATACGTTCAGATAAAACATTGCCAATACTGTCTTTTTTCTTAGACACCATTCGGCCTAATCCAAGATTAAGTGCAGTGGTTTGGCCTGTTAATTCATTACCAGCAGCGTGGCCTTTTTCGATACGCATAACACCTAAAGCTTCAGTACCGTAGCTTACGACATCGAACTCTTTACCCGCTTGTATTAGAGCCTCCATCAAACTGTTGCCATATCGAGTAGCGACAGCTAACTCGTAGGCTAGTTCGCCTGAGAATGAAATTCGAAACAATCGTGCTGGTGTACCATTGGCAATAGTAATTTCACCACAGGCCATAAATGGAAAGGATTCGTTACTAATGTCAAATTCTGGGTCGATTATGTTTTGTAAAAGTTTGCGCGCATTAGGTCCGGCGATGGCATATTGCGCAAACTGTTCAGTTGCTGACATTAAATGCACATCTAGGTTCGGCCAGAGGCATTGTCGGCAAAATTCCATATGCCTAAATACACCCACAGCATTGGCAGTAGTGGTGGTCATCAGGTAGTGATCCTTTGAAAGACGGGCAGTGGTACCATCGTCCATTACCATGCCATCTTCTCGCAACATCAAGCCATATCGAACCCTGTTTACTTTTAATGTGGAAAAAGTATTACAGTAAATACGATTTAAAAACTCACCGGCATCACGTCCTTGAATATCGATTTTGCCTAGTGTACTGACGTCACAGATACCCACCGAGTTTCTTGTTTGAGTCACTTCACGGTCGACGCTTTGACGCCAAGAGGTTTCACCAGCCTGAGGGAACCACTGTGCACGTAACCAAGCGCCTGTTTCGACAAAAACAGCGCCCTTGTTTTCTGCCCATTGGTGACTGGGAGTAAGGCGGGTCGGCCTAAAGGTTTTACCCCTCGCACGACCAGCATAAACAGCTAGGGAAACGGGTGTGTAGGGAGGCCTGAACATGGTGGTGCCAATTTCAGGGATTGTTTTACCCATCTTGTCTGCCATCACCGCCATGGCAGTGATATTACAAGTTTTTCCCTGATCCGTAGCCATGCCAAGTGTGGTATAACGCTTAACATGTTCAACCGAGGTAAAGCCTTCCTGCTGAGCTAGTCGGATATCTTTAGTGGTGACATCATTTTGAAGATCTAACCAACTTCGTCCAGCTGCGTGTTTTACAAACCAGAAAGCTGAATTTTTGGTTGATTCTTCATCGGATTTCGCACAATTTTCAATACTAGCTGTATGACCAAGTTCGGCAGAAATTGATTTCGCAGCAGCATATCCACTTTGAAGTGCAGAAGATAGATTAAGTTCACCCTTTGCAGCCCCTGTAACAACCATACCATAGGGTAATTTTTCAGAGGGAACAAAGGCCAATAAATCTTCACGCCATACAGGTCTGTGATGATGATGGCAGCTTAAATGCACGTTCGGATTCCAACCACCTGAAATACCCAGACAATCTGTTTTATAGTGTTTGCCATTAGAAAGAGTAATTGATTTTAGGCCATGCCGACCTTTTGTATTGATCACCTGAACACCCATTTCAATGGCTGCACCGGGTATATCTATCACAGGATCAATTGAACGTGTATCTACCACAGTTTGGATGTTAACTCCCTTAGCGATCAGATCAGAAGCAGTGCGCCAGCCATCATCATTATTGGTGAAGATACTGATATTCTTACCTGTAGCCACATCCCATCGATTAGCATAACTTCTAACTGCACCGGCTAACATAATTCCAGGTCGGTCATTGTTGGGGAAAGCAATTGATCTCTCCGTAGAGCCTGCGCTCAAAATGGCTCGTTTTGAATAAATACGCCATAGAATTTGTCTAGGTTTGTTACTAGCAGTAGCTAGATGATCAGTCTTACGTTCAAGAGCACTATAAATACCATGATCATAAACGCCAAGTATTGTCGTTCTGTTAAGTAGCCGTACATTGGGCATAGCGCCTAATTTAGATAAGGTCTCTCTTGCCCACTGAACTCCACTTAGGCCCGATACAGAATAGGTTTCGCTATTTAAGCGACCACCCATCTCAAAATCTTCCTCAGCAAGGATAATCCTACTTCCGGCTTGAGCCCCAGCCAGAGCAGCGGCTAATCCACTTGGTCCTGCACCAATAATCAATATTTCACAATGTAAAAAACCTTTATCATATTGATCAGGATCCTCTTGACCAGATAGCTCACCCAATCCTGCAGATGAGCGAATAATTGGCTCATAAACTTTTTCCCAGAATGCTTTGGGCCACATAAAGGTTTTGTAGTAAAATCCAGCCGTTAGAAAAGATGAAAATAAGTCATTAACAGCCATTAAATCGTATTTCAATGAACCACGATGGTTCTGGCTTGTTGCTTCCAGTCCGTCAAAAAGTTCAGTGACAGTTGCTCTTGCATTCGGTTCTTGATAGGCATTTTTTCTAAGATGCATCAAAGCATTTGGTTCTTCAGATCCTGAGGTAAAAATGCCCCTAGGTCTATGATATTTAAAGGAACGTGCAACGAATTTTTGCCCATTTGCGAGCAGTGCTGAGGCGAGGGTATCACCTAAATATCCCTCAAAGGTTTTACCATTAAAATTAAAAACACAGGTTTTATCACGTTGAATAAGATGACTCTTGTTTCTGTTGTCTATTCGAAACCCTTGATTCATTATTTATCCAACTCAGTTAGCTTTAATGCAACGTCTTTCGCTAGCTCAACTTGACTTATCTGGTGGGTAGTTGTGTTACGCGTAACTATCAGCCAAGAACGATCGCCTTGTTCGTGAAACCATAATTCGCGGTGTTCACCTGCATGATTGTTTCGTAGATATAAATAGTCATGATACTCCTGAATGGCTGTCTGTGACTGTTGCTCATTGGCATCTTCGCCTTTCCAATGGGGCCTATTGATTAGTGAAGCGTCACCTAAATAGACAAACTCTGATGCGTCGCGGGGACCTAGAAGTGGGTGATTAATCATCATGATTAATGTAAATTGGGTTGAGCACCCACTCCTTTTTCATCAATTATTGCTCCTCTTGAGAAGCGGTCAAGTCTGAAATCTTTAGCTTTTGGGTGTGGCTCATCCGTTGCTAATAAATGGGCATAGCAGAGGCCACTGGCTGGTGTTGCTTTAAATCCGCCATAACACCAGCCGCCATTGAAATATAAGCCTTTGATGTGGGTGCGATCAATAAAGGGCGAACCATCCATTGACATATCAACAACTCCCCCCCAATTACGTAGCAACTTTGCACGACCAATGGCGGGCATTATCGCCATACCGCCTTCACAGACATCCTCAACCACTGGCAGACCTCCTCGTTGAGCGTAACTGTTATAACCATCAATATCACCACCAAAAACTAGACCACCCTTATCCGATTGTGAGACATAGAAGTGGCCTGCACCGAAAGTGATAACACCGGATATAAAGGGTTTTAAACCCTCAGTGACGAATGCTTGAAGTACATGGCTTTCGATGGGTAAGTTGATGCCAGCCAAAGACATGACTCGACTGGATGAACCAGCGACACAGACTGCAATTTTATTTGCTGTAATTTGCCCTTTACTCGTATTAACACCCGTGCAGTTGCCGTTAGTGATCTGGAAACCGGTCACTTCACAATTTTGGATAATATCCACACCACGACTATCGGCACTTCTGGCATAACCCCAGGCCACTGCATCATGTCTAACCGTTCCTCCTCGAGGTTGCAATAAGCCCCCCTTGATAGGAAATCTTGCATTATCAAAATCAAGATATGGATAGAGTTTGCGCACAGCATCCTGATCGATTAGCTCTGCTCCAGCACCGGACATGATCATGGCATTGCCACGTCGAACATAGGCATCTCGCTGAGGGTCGCTGTGAAATAAATTTAAGATACCACGCTGAGATACCATGGTATTGAAATTGAGTTCCTGCTCTTGGTTTTCCCAGAGTTTCATGGAGTATTCATAGAAGGGTTGGTTTTCTGGTAGCTGATAATTTGAACGTATGATGGTTGTATTGCGTCCAACATTACCACCGCCTATCCAACCTTTCTCCAGAACAGCAATATTATGCATGCCATACTTACTCGCTAGATAATGTGCGGTGGCTAATCCATGTCCACCACCACCGACTATTATGATGTCATAATGTTTTTTTGGTTGAGGACTACGCCACACAGGTTTCCAACCCTTGTGTCCAGTTAAAGACTCTTTAATAACTTTTAAAGCTGAATAACGCATAGTTTCATGTCGGTTTGAGTTTAATCATATATTGTACTGACTATGATCTCAGAAAAGATATTAGTAGGTCTTTGTTATAATAGACTTTATATGTTCTAAGAACGACATCACAGGTGGGTAAAATAAATCTATCGTTAGTACTAGAAATTGGCGTCTTCAAGACTGTGTAGGTCGTTTATTCTCAACTTGATTGTTTTTTTTGAGTTAGTATTACGGTAATAATTTTCTAGGAAAACTCTAATGACTAATAAACAAAAAAAGTACCTATCTGATATTGAAATTGCCCGTGAAGCAAATATGCTGCCGATTCAAAATATGGCTGACAAATTAGGCATCCCAGAAGAACATATTATAACCTATGGTAAACATCGTGCAAAAATTAGCCGTGCTTATCTTGAATCAGATCGTAAAACTAACAATGGAAAATTAATTTTAGTTGCCGGTATCACACCTACAAAAGCGGGTGAAGGTAAGACCACAACATCTGTTGGCTTAGGTGATGGTCTTAATAAGATTGGCAAGAATGTCGCAATTTGTCTAAGGGAACCCTCTCTTGGTCCCTGTTTTGGAATGAAGGGTGGAGCAGCGGGGGGCGGTCAATCGCAGGTGGTTCCAATGGAAGAAATCAATCTTCATTTTAATGGAGATTTTCACGCCATTGGTGCCGCTCATAATCTGCTGTCAGCTATGATCGATAATCATATCTATTGGGGTAATGAATTGAACATCGATATTCGTAAAATATCCTGGGGCAGAGTGATGGATATGAATGATCGTGCCCTAAGAGAAACCACTGCCGCTCTTGGTGGTGTTTTTAATGGCTTTCCAAGAAGTGATCATTTTGATATCACGGTTGCTTCTGAAGTAATGGCTATATTTTGTCTAGCCAATGATCTTAAAGATTTACAGGAAAGGCTCGGTGAAATTGTTGTTGCAGAATCATTAGATGGCAAAGATATATACGCAAGAGACCTAAAAGCTGTTGGAGCAATGACAGCATTATTAAAAGATGCCATTCAACCGAACCTCGTACAGACGATGGAAGGAACCCCTTGTTTAATCCATGGAGGACCATTTGCAAATATTGCACACGGTTGTAATTCTGTTATTGCGACTAGAACGGCGCTTGAACATGCCGATTATGTTGTGACAGAAGCAGGTTTTGGAGCTGATCTTGGTGCTGAAAAATTTTTTGATATCAAGATGCGACAATCAGGATTGAAGCCTGATATGGCAATCATTGTTGCTACAATCCGCGCTCTAAAAATGCATGGTGGTGTTGAAGATAATTCTTTATCGTTAGAAAATGTCGAAGCTGTGGAACTAGGTTTTGCCAATCTTAAACGACATGTAATGAACACAAGAAAATTTGGTGTTCCAGTCATGGTGGCTATCAATAGTTTTGTTGGTGACACTGAGGCAGAAAGAGCATGTTTAATAAAGCTCTGTGAAAAAGTAGGCATTGAAATTGTAGAGTCTAATCATTGGGCAGAAGGAAGTTCAGGTAGTGAAGATCTGGCTAAGGCTGTAATAAAAATGTTAGATGAACAACCCAGCAAATTTGATTTTTTGTATAACTCCCACATTTCACTATGGAACAAAACCCATACAATCGCACTTGAGTTATACGGTGCCGATGACATAATTGCCGATACCAAAGTAAGGGCAAAATTCGCTAATTTTCAGAAAAAATATGGTGATCTGCCAGTTTGTATTGCCAAAACTCCCTTATCATTCAGCACCGATCCTCTATTGAAAGGAGCCCCTTCAGGACATGTAATACCCATTATGGATCTACGGCTTTCACACGGAGCACGATTTATAGTTGTTATCTGTGGCAATATCATGACTATGCCAGGACTACCCAGACGGCCGGCCGCAGAAAATATTTATGTGAATGAGCAGGGTTGCATTGAGGGTTTATTTTAAATAATAAGCTTTCCGATGCTATTTCAGCAAAATTTATCAGTCAGCTAGTGATTTTGTCGTCAACAGACAAGTCCAAGTCGTTAGTAAGTACAACTGCAAGTCTACTATAGAATAACATTAGCTCGAATATATGTGTTTCCAATGAGGTACCTTCATGTCCGACGAAAACGCTAATGATGATATTGATCTAAGTGCACTTCCTGATGATGAGCTAGTTGAGCAGATCCAAGATGATCTCTACGATGGACTTCGCGATGAGGTTATCGAAGGGACTGAAATCCTATTAGAGCGAAAGTGGAAGCCTTCAGATGTACTCACTGAAGCCCTAGTGGGTGGCATGTCAATTGTAGGTGTGGATTTCCGTGATGGTATTTTATTCGTCCCAGAAGTTCTTTTATCAGCAAATGCAATGAAAGGTGGCATGGCAATTCTTAAACCTTTACTTTCTGAATCTGATTCAGTGAGCGCTGGCAAAATGGTCATCGGTACAGTGAAAGGGGACATCCACGATATCGGCAAGAACCTCGTTAAGATGATGATGGAAGGCGGCGGCTTTGAAGTCATCGATCTTGGCATTAATCAAACGGCAGAAAACTTTTTCGCAGCACTTGAAGAACATAAACCTGATATTTTAGGCATGTCAGCGCTATTGACAACAACCATGCCATACATGAAGTTTGTTATCGATGAAATGGTGGAAAGAGGGATTCGTGATGACTATATCGTGTTAGTTGGCGGTGCTCCCTTAAATCAGGAGTTTGGTGAAGCTGTTGGTGCAGATGCTTATTGCCGTGATGCTGCAACCACAGTCGATACTGCAAAAGAACTACTCGAATTACGTCAGCAAAAAGTCACAGGTTGAATATCCAATGAATCAAATCCTACCTATCATTAATATCATTGCTTGTGGTGCTCTAGCTAAAGAGTTATTTGCACTAAAATCTCTTAATCAATGGCAACAGATAAATATCACTTGCATACCTGCAAAGTACCACAATACTCCGGCTTTAATACCGGATGCTGTGGAGCATAAAATCATTGACATTAAAACAGAAAATGACGGTCAAATATTTGTGGCCTATGGTGATTGTGGTACAGGAGGATTGTTAGATAGCCTACTGGAAAAGCATGATGTTAAACGCTTGCCAGGTGCACACTGTTATCAGTTTTTTGCAGGGCAAGAAGCATTTGAAGATCTCCAGGAAGACGAATTAGGCACCTACTATCTAACGGATTTTCTCGCTAGTCACTTTGATAACTTTGTCTGGAAGGCACTGGGCCTTGATAGACATCCTGAGCTACTAGACATGTATTTTTCCAATTATAAAAAGCTCATCTATTTAGCACAAACCCACGATGATAAAATCACCGATCTTGCAAGAGAAGGTGCAAAACGCTTAAATTTAAAATTTGAACGCATCTATACAGGATATGGTGATCTGGACTCTAAGATAAGCGAAATTCGAATGCAAGAAATACCATCCGTACAAATTCCATCTAGTCACCAAAACCCTTCACTGGATAATGAGCAGACTTATCAATAATGTACTCATTACGCCGAGTCATGGTCAGCAATGCTAAAGCAGCATCCAATTTATACCATGCTTTAGAAGCCATACTTGTATTTCTAAACCCTGTTTGGAAATTTGTCGGTCTAGAGAGAATTGACAAGGCCTTTTCTTTTATTGAGAGAAATATCAAAGGATTATTATTTGATTGTCAAATGTGTGGCTATTGTGTGCTAGACAAAACGGGCATGTCTTGTCCAATGAACTGTCCCAAGCAAATTAGGAATGGTCCCTGTGGCGGAGTTCGTGACGATGGCAACTGCGAAGTAAAACCTGAGATGCGCTGTGTCTGGTTGGAAGCCTGGAGAGGAGCAAAAAAATTAGATCCCAATACAACAGTTGTTCCAGATTTGGAAATTCTTTCACCGGTTGATCAACTCAGAAAAGGGCACTCATCCTGGTTGATTAAAGTGCAAGAAATACAATCATCAAAGGTTAGCGTAAGCCATGATTGAAGAAAAAAAATCATCGCCTAAGAGTCTTTTACCAGGTGATAAGCGCCCGATCCCAGCTGGTCATTCTACCGGTGGTCGATTAGAAGCTGTTTTACGCTCTGGTGGGTTCGCAGTCACTGCTGAAATGGCTCCTCCAGATTCAGCCGATCCTCAAGATGTCTATGACCGAGCTGCAATGTTTGATGGGGTTGTGGACGCCATTAATGCAACCGATGGCTCTGGTGCTAACTGCCATATGTCCAGTATGGGCGTTTGCTCATTACTGACTCGTAAAGGTTATGCCATGGTGATGCAGATATCCTGTCGAGATAGAAACCGAATTGCCATACAAGGTGATGTGCTGGGCGCATCTTCAATGAATGTAGCCAACATCCTCTGTCTTAGTGGGGATGGCATCAAAACAGGGGATCATCCAGAAGCCAAAGCAGTATTTGATTTGGATTCCATGACACTCTTAAAAGTCATCAGGAGGATGCGCGATAAGAGCCAATTTATGAGTGGCAGAAAAATCACAAAAGCACCTGATGTTTTTATAGGGGCTGCGGCAAATCCCTTTGCAGAGCCTTTAGACTACAGACCTCATCGCCTAGCTAAGAAAGTGGTGGCTGGAGCGCAATTTGTTCAAACACAGTACTGTTTTGATATGCCTATTTTTAAAGATTATATGAAACGTGTTGTGGATTTGGGTTTGGCTGAAAAAGTCTTCGTTCTCGCTGGTGTTGGTACCATGGTATCTGCGGCTTCTGCTACTTGGATTAGACATAATATACCAGGCATAAATATACCCAATCACATTATTAAGCGTCTCAAAGATTCAAAGAATCCTAAACATGAAGGTCAGGAAATTTGCATAGAGATTATGCAACAGCTCAAAGAGATTGAAGGTGTTTCTGGTATACATCTAATGGCCTATCGACAAGAATCAACAGTAAAAGATATGGTATTAAAATCGGGTATTTTAGATGGCCGAAAACCTTGGCGACCTTCATACAACTAAAGGTAAATAAATATGACAACTCGTACACATTTAAGCTCTCACAGCAAAGAACTCATTATTGGATTTGATCAGCCTTTTACCATGATTGGTGAACGAATTAATCCAACTGGCAGAAAATTGCTAGCTGAGGAGATGAAAAATGGAGATTACAGTCGCGTAGAAAAAGATACCTTAGCCCAGATGGCTGCAGGTGTACAAATGCTAGATGTAAATGCCGGAATTCCACTGGCAGATGAACCTAAAATACTTGCTGAAACTATTCAGCTTGTCCAGTCAATTTCAAATTTACCTCTGTGCATTGATTCTTCCATCATCGAAGCACTGGAGGCTGGGCTTGCGGTTTATCAAGGTAGGGCTCTTGTTAATTCTGTTACAGGTGAGGACGAAAGTCTGGATCGAGTATTGCCACTGGTTAAAAAATACGATGCAGCGGTGGTGGCTATTTCCAATGATGAAACGGGCATCTCAGAAGATCCCAATGTGCGTTATGAAGTCGCTAAAAAAATCGTTGAGCGTGCCCAAGATTATGGTATTGATCCCCAGGATGTTATCGTCGATCCCCTAGTGATGCCGGTAGGTGCAATCAATAGTGCAGGCCTGCAAGTTTTACATTTAATCAGCAGGCTTAGAAATGAACTTAAAGTAAACACTACCTGTGGCGCTTCAAATTTCAGTTTTGGTATCCCTAATCGAAATGGCATGAATGCATCATTTATCAGTATGGCAATTGGAGCTGGAATGACCTCTGCAATTATAAATCCCTTACACTCTGAAGTGGTTCAAGCTGTTAGAGCATCGGATGTTATAATGGGCAAAGACCCTGATTGTTCAAACTGGCTAGTCAACTATCGTGAAGCCGTACCAGAAGGAACGGGGGGACGTGCAGGACGACGTGCTCGACGTCGTAAATAATGAATAAAGTCAAGGTAGTCTTTACACCTTCTGGTATACAAGGAGAGGTAGATAAAGACACAGACATTATGACTGCGGCGAATGAGTTAGGCGCTGATATCGCTACACTCTGTGGTGGAAATGGTCAATGTGCCCGTTGTAAGATCCAAATTAGTAGCGGTGAATTTGCTAAACACAACATCACATCAAAAGTCGAAAACCTCAGTGATGTAACCGATATTGAAATCAAACGATTATCAAAATCAGCTTTAGAGCAAGGTTATAGACTTGCCTGTAGGGCCAAAATATTAGCCGATATTGTGGTTGATGTACCTCTAGACAGCCAAGTTCACGAACAAGTTATACGTAAACCAGCTACCACTTTGGATAGTGATTTTATATCCAGTGCTGTATCGGCAATTCAACTTATTTATGTCCAGGTAGAAGAACCTCAGTTGGATAGTCCAACGGGTGACTTGGAGCGTTTAAAACAAGCTATTGAGTCAGAAGTTGGATTAACAAAGCTATCCGTAGAACCTGCTTTATTGCCACAGCTACAAAATGTGCTCAGAAAGGGCAATTGGCAAGTGACTGTTGCAATCTATGAGCAATCAAAAGTAATCGCTATTTGGCCAAGCAAACAGCTTACAGCCTATGGACTAGCCGTTGATATTGGTTCCACAACAATTGTCGGACACCTCTGTGATCTCGAAACAGGCGAAGTATTAGCAACTCATGGCTTGATGAACCCTCAGATTCGATTTGGTGAGGATCTGATGAGCCGAGTTTCCTATTCCATGATGAACCCTGGTGGTGTTCAACAAATGACAGATATTGTTCGTCAGAGCATCTGTACCATTGTGGATAAATTACTCTCAAAGTCAAAAGTTGCAAGAGATAAATTGCTTGATGCTGTGTTTGTAGGAAATCCGGTGATGCATCATCTTTTTCTCGGTATCGATCCAATTGAACTTGGCGGTGCTCCATTTGCTTTAGCAACCCAAGGTTCAGTTTCACTACCAGCTTCCACTTTAAAATTAAACCTTGCTGAGGGTGCTCAGATCTATATACCACCCTGTATCGCTGGCCATGTTGGTGCTGATGCTGCAGCTGTACTTTTAGCTGAAAGACCTTATAAGCAAGGCAAAATCACTTTGATTATTGATGTGGGTACTAATGCTGAAATTATCCTTGGCAATCGAGAAAAGTTAGTTGCGGCTTCATCTCCTACGGGTCCTGCATTTGAAGGTGCTCAGATTAATGATGGACAGCGTGCAGCACCTGGAGCCATCGAGCGGGTGCGTATAGATTCTGAAACACTTGAACCAACGATTAAAATTATTGGCGTCGACTGTTGGTCAAACGACAAACAGTTTGAGTCAGCCTTAACTAAAAATAGAATTACAGGAATTTGTGGTTCTGGGATCATAGAAGCCATAGCAAGTTTATTCCTAGTGGGAATCATCAAGCCTGATGGCGTAATCGACGGTGATAAATCGGCGATATCTGATCGCGTGATTAAAAATGGAAAAACATGGGCTTATCGATTAGTAGACGAGCGCTATGGAGAAAGCTCATCGGTGTTAATCACTCAAAATGATGTCAGAGCCATTCAACTTGCCAAGGCAACGCTTTATGCCAGTATAAAGTTACTGTTGGCAAAGCTTAAGGGCAAAAATATCGAGAAGATCTGCTTTGCCGGTGCATTTGGTGCCCAGATCGATCCTCTTTATGCAATGTTATTAGGCATGATCCCCGATTGTTCACTGGATAACCTAGTTTCGGTTGGTAATGCAGCTGGCACAGGTGCTCGAAAAGCCCTGTTATGTACTAAATCGAGGCGGGAAATAGAGTCTGAAGTTATTAAACTCGAAAAGATTGAGACAGCAGTTGAAGCTAATTTTCAAGAACACTTCATCAATGCAATGGCACTGCCTCACAAGGTCGATCAATTTGAGAATCTTGCGAAACTAGTAACAATCCCTCAACAATTATCTGAATCAAGATCTCAAGGAAGAGGAGCCAATAGAAGACGACGTTCCTCACTTGGAGATCGCTTAAAAAGCTCTCGATAGCACTTACTAAAATGAGGGGCGGAAGAAAATCCACATACTAGAGATATCTCTATAATCGGTAGTCCCGTCTGTAACAATAAACGCTGAGCATTTATCAGTCGTAAATCAAGATAATAACGCGTAGGAGTTGTATTGAGGTGGCTACTAAACAACCTCTCTAACTGCCGTCTGGAGATATTAACAAGCCCCGAAATTTCATTAGGATTTAGTGGCTCTTCAAGATTAGTTTCCATGAGTTTTACGGCAATTTCTAGTTTAGGTTGACTGGTGCCTATCTTCTGCCTAAGTGGAATACACTGGGTATCATTGGTGTTTCGTACTCGCTCAACAATAATCGATTCCATGACAGATGTTGCTATTTCACGATCATATTTTAAAGTTATGAGGTGAAACATCATATCAATTGCCGATACTCCCCCGGCGCAGGTGTAGCGATCTCTATCAATGGCATAGATATCATCAGTTAAGTTTAATTTTGGAAAGATTTCCCTTGTTGAACTGAGGTTTTTCCAGTGGATTGTACAACGATAACCATCCAGCAAACCTGCCTTTGCTAGAATAAAGGTTCCAGTACAAAGTGCGCCTAAGTCAATGTTTCTTGATTGCATCATTTTCAGGCGTGCTTTGATCGATTCACTCCAAGTCTCGTTGACTTTAATTCCACCACAAACAAATAATATATCGCAAATTTCTTTGCCCGTAAAAATTTCGTCGGGCACGATTGCTAATCCAGAACTTGCGTGAATGATGTCGTCAGCTGGGCTTATAGTTTGCCAACTGTAGAGGGTTTTACCAGAGATTCGATTCGCTAGTCTCAGTACATCAATTGCCGTGGCATAGGGAACCAATGAGAAGCCTGGCAGTACCAAAAATACGTAGTTTATGGGGGAGGGCGGGTCTAGAGTAGATGGCTTCAAAGCAGCTAATATCCCATAGGTAAACGACTAGTTTTCATGGTTGAATTAGAAGCACCACGCAACTCGCCTCTAAGATTTTGTGACATCAAGCTCCTGACTAATTCAGGATCTTCATGGATGCTAAGCAGCCAGCTTAATTTTGTGATGCATGTTTCAAGTTGCATGTCAGCACCATTAACCACACCGATTCTTTCTAAGATTGATCCCGTCTCATAGGCTGACATATCCACAGAGCCTTTTAAGCATTGGCTACAGTTAACAATAACGATGCCTCTATCACAGGCATCTTTAATCTTTGCAACCAAGGCTTTATTATTACTAGGGATGTTGCCTGCACCGTAAGTCATAAGCACTAAACCTTTCACGGGTTGTCTTAGATAGTTTTCTAGTACTTGAGGGGATACTCCTGGAAACATGTGTAGAGTGCCAATATCAACACTCCCCATCCTATGTATATGCAAAGGGTTTTCTGGTTTCGTTAAGGTTAAGGCTTTGTTAATTTTTATGTCTATACCAACAGATGCTAAGGCTGGATAATTTGGAGATTGATAAGCCGAAAATCCTGAGGAGTCAGTTTTGCTACAGCAATTACCTCGATAAAGAGTATTATGAAAATATAGACACACCTCAGGAATTTTGGAACTAGCGGCAAGCTGAACTGCTCCAATAAAATTATCACGAGCATCACTTCTTAGTTGTGAAAAAGGTATTTGAGAACCTGTAAAAATGACCGGTTTGCTCAAATTTTCTAACATAAAGGATAGGGCTGAAGCTGAATATGCCATGGTGTCGGTACCATGTAATATCACAAACCCATCATACCGTTCATAGTTATTTGATATATCCTCAGCGATAATGTTCCAATGTTCAGGCGTAATATTAGAAGAATCAATTAATTCTGAATATTCATGAAGATGAATTTCAGGCAAAGATTTATCCTGAAATTCAGGTTGAACTTTGAGAGCATTCTCTAGATAGCCAGGTACTGGTGCGAACCCTTGAGCAGTTTGTTTCATGCCAATGGTTCCACCTGTATAGGCTACATAAACAGAGGTCATTAATTAGCTTCCTTTTTCTAGTTCACTAATCAAGTGTACAAAGACAATGTGCATAAATATTTTGAGGATCATTCATCAAAACTAGTGCTTGATAACTTGCTTGTAACTGTCTCATGAGCAGGACTGTGGGCGATAACATCATATTCTGATTTGAATAAATGGCAGGAGATGTTGATACTAGGGAACTTACGACAGAAGCAGTCATTAAATTTTTAATAAACTTCTCAGAATCGCTGAGTTTATGTTCTATATATTTAGTTTTATAGCTTACAAGTCCAGCCATAGTAGCTGCTGAATCAATTGCATCATTAATGTCACCCAGATGATCAACTAAACCGTTTTCCACGGCAGCTTTACCAGACCAAACACGGCCTTGGGCTACTTTGCTAACGGCTTCTTTTGTCATCTTACGACCCTCAGCAACGATAGTTAAAAATCGATCATAGCTGTACTCAATAGAACTTTGCATAGCCTTACCAACGTCCTCACGAAGCGGTCGGCCCAGATCAAAGGCACCAGTTAATCTTGTAGTACCAACACCATCACGGTGTATACCTAATTGATTAAGAGGTTTTTCAAAAGTAGGCAACATTCCATAAACACCAATGGAACCTGTGATAGTGGTGGGACTTGCCCAAATTTCATCAGCTGAGGCTGATATCCAATAACCACCAGAAGCAGCGTAGCTTCCCATGGATATAACAACCGGCTTCCCTGCATCTCGAGTTTTCAGTACCTCTCTTCGAATAATCTCCGAAGCGTAGGCACTGCCTCCTGGACTATCTACCCTTATTACCAGAGCTTTGACAGATTTATCTAATCGAGCTTTTCTAATTAATTTTGCTGTGCTTTGTCCGCCTATGTTTCCTGCTTTTTGATGACCATTATAAATAACGCCTTTGGCTACAACCACCGCCACTTTATCCTTACTGCTTTCACCTAGACTGGAAGTATTTTGTATGATTTTGAGATATTTTTTGTGGCTGATTTGTGGAAAATCGTCATCTGATGAACTGTCACCTAGCTTTTCAGTTAGATAGCTATTCATTTCTTGTCGGGTTTTTAAAGCATCAACTAATGACTTGTCAATTGCCATACTAGCTGTATTGTATTTCGCTTGAGATAAGTTGTCTAAAAAATCATTACTGTAACGATTAATATCTGATTCAGTTAAACCCCGAGCCTCTGCTACATCCCGGGTATAGCTTTGCCAAAGATCATTGAGGTAACCTAAATTGGCTTCCTTAGCGTCGTCAGACATATCGTTTCTGATATAAGGCTCGATTGCCGTTTTGTAATTGCCAGCTTTGAAAATGTGATAGTTAATGCCTAACTTATCCAAGGCGTCTTTAAAATAAGTATTAAACTGGCCATAGCCTTGAATATAAATAGCACCAATGGGATCCAGGTAAATTTCATCTGCTTGGGATGCAATATAATACTGCGCCTGATTATAAAACTCAGAATAGGCATAAACGGGTTTACCCGAGGTTTTAAAATTTTGCACTGCTAAGGCGATATCTTGTAATTTACTAGGTGCTGCACCGTATAAATTCCCAAGATTCAAATAAAGTGCAGTAATTTTAGGATCTTGTCTGGCAGTATCAATAGCCTTTAGTAGATCTCTAAGCAAGGTTTGTGCAACCTTGTCTTTAGAATCACTCAGTTCTTCAATTAATTCATCAAGAGGATCAATATAATCAAGTTCATCAACTAAATATCCAGCAGGCTTCAGCACGAGTATAGAACCAGATTGAACCTTAGGAGTTTCAGTAAAAAATAAGCTGTTTATGATTAAATAGACGAGTAGTAAAAATACCAGGTTAACGAGGGTACGACGGCTCTTATCTACTAGTGTCCATACACCAGTAAAAAGGCGATTTAAAAATCCAGGCTTAGTTGCCATTAAAAATCCTTGAAAGTAATAGTGGTAATTATTGCTAGTTTAACTGTAGTTACTAATAACAGCTATCTTGATTATCTAAATCATCAGTCATATATTAATGTTGTTTGTTAGGTAGTAGGCGTAACTTATTGATTATAAGGATTTAATAGTATGTTTTATTTATTGTAATTAAATATTGCTTTGGACAATAAGATGCGAATTTTAAAGAAATTAAAAAGATGCTGCTGCTATAGCTTCCTCAGAGGAGGTGCTGGTTAAAACTTAAACACTTCCTCACTTGCTAATTTCTGTTGATTGACGTAAGTTACACTCACAAAAATAAAATATAGATATGTGGACTATCTAACGGTTCCATACTCTTATTAGTGTTAATCTAATTTACATAGTCCGATGTAGGTAAGTTTAATCGTAAATTGGAGCTAGAAATGATAACTCGGTTTGGCATTATTTTCCTGATAACTTTATCCTCAACTTGGCTAATTCATGGCAAGCAAGTTGCTGGTGTTGAATTAGAAGAAGTTGCACGTTTATCAGTAGATAATACTCAGCTACAACTCAATGGTTCAGGCGTTCGCCTTGAAGCTCAACATGCTGTATATGTTGGTGGTCTATATCTTAAAAATCAAAAAACAACGCTTGCTGATATCATAGCCGATCCAAATCCAAAACGATTTCTTTTTCACTGTAGCACTAGTCAGATTTCATCTGAGAAGCTGATTGGCGCTTGGGAACAAGGATTTGCTATTAATTATACTGAACAGCAAGTTAATGAACTGAAACCGATGATCACTGAGTTTAATAAGGTATGGAAGTCCGGCTTATTTGAAGGTGATGAAGTCTGGGTTGACTTTATACCGAATGAGGGCACTAAGATCTCCATTAATGGCAAGTTAGTGACTGAAATACCTGGTGATAAGTTTTATCATGCTTTTCTAAAGACTTGGCTCGGACCACATCCTTTTAGCCCTAAGATGAAAAAAGCGCTACTTGGGTTGTAAATTCGCACTACCTCCTAAAAACTATTGATTAACTCTCTGGATGATCACTCCATTCTTCTATAGTATATTCGCGATTATTTAATAACCTGAGTAACTTTAGAGGATTCTATGACAATTGGCAGTTTGATGTTAGATATAGCGGGCACCGAGTTAAGTGCTGAGGATGTAGAACTACTACAACATCCTTTAACGGGTGGTGTGATTCTATTCACACGTAATTTTATCAATCAACAACAAATTCAAAACCTCTGTGCCAGTATAAGAAAAGCTGCGATGAATGATATTTTGATAGCGGTAGATCAAGAAGGTGGACGAGTTCAAAGATTTAAGGGTGACTTTACAACAATCCCAGCCATGGGAAAATTTAAAGATCTAGCTCTTTCTGAGTCTGAAATTCTAAAAAAATTATCCATTACCGGTTGGTTAATGGCTGCGGAGCTTATAGCTTCAGGGCTTGATATTAGTTTCGCCCCAATTCTTGATCTTGATTCAGGAATTAGTACTGTTATCGGTGATAGAGGATTTTCCAAACATCCTGAACAAATCATAGAATACTCTTCAGCTTATATGGAGGGTATGACAAGAGCTGGTATGTCAGCTACTGGTAAGCATTTTCCCGGCCATGGTTCTACTAAGGCAGACTCTCACTTTGAATTACCTATAGATCACCGTAACCTTGAGCAAATACGTGACTTGGATCTTTCGGTTTTTGCAGCCTTAAGTGACAGAGGATTAAAAGCCATCATGCCTGCCCATGTGATCTACCCTGAAGTTGACTCTCTACCCGCTTGTTTTTCAAGTTACTGGTTAAAAACAATCCTAAGAGATGAACTCAATTTTAAAGGCACTATTTTTAGTGATGACTTATCCATGGAGGGAGCAAAGGTTTTAGGTGATATTGCTACTAGAGCTAAAGAAGCGCTAAGTGCTGGATGTCATATGGTCCTTTGTTGTAATGATCGTCAAGCTACCATTGAATTACTCGATAATCTACCTCATAAAAAGAATAGTGAAATTATTGATAGAATTAATAGTATGAGATGTGAGACAAGTCAGCTTAGTTTTCAACAACTGGTTTCACTTGACTCTTGGCAAGAAGCTAATAAAATGCTCAATGAATTAGAGGTCTCAAAAGAATTATGAATATGAATGAAATTAAACAATGGCTTACAGAACTGCAAGCTGACTATGCTTGGGCAATTCAGATATTTGGGATAGTCTTTATTACATTATTGATAAACTTTATCTGGAAACGTTATTACAACAGTATCAAAGTAAAGTTAACTAAAACAAAAAACCTTTGGGATGACGCTCTTTGGGAATCTCTGCATAAGCCCTTAGGTTATTTAATTTGGATCATTGGTATTAGCTATGCAGCTGAAATAACCAATAGTTTTGCTGAAACTGAATTTATTAATTTTGTTAATAATATTCGGGAGTTAGCTGTCATAGCTTGTCTAACTTGGTTTTTGTTTCGTTTTATTCGTTTTGGTGAAAGAAACATTCTCGATCCTAATCGAAAGGTGGAGAAGCCGATTGATCAAACTACCGTCAATGCAATTGCCAAACTACTCAGAGCATCAGTAATAATTACATCCATGTTAATTGTCATGCAAACCATGGGTTATAGCATATCTGGTTTGTTAGCTTTTGGTGGAGTTGGTGGCTTAGCAATGGGTTTTGCAGCGAAAGATCTGCTATCTAATTTTTTTGGTGGTTTAATGATTTATCTCGATAGACCTTTCAAAGTAGGCGATTGGATACGATCACCTGATCGTGAGATCGAGGGTACTGTGGAATATATTGGTTGGCGTCAAACCCATATTCGTACCTTCGACAAAAGGGCTCTTTATATCCCTAACTCAATATTTACCACAATCGCTGTTGAGAACCCTTCTAGGATGAAGAATCGCAGAATTTATGAAACTATTGGCCTGAGATATGAAGATTCAACTAAGGTTGATGAAATAATAGCCGCAGTTAAAGCTATGCTAAAGAATCATCCTGAGATAGATGCTAAGCAAACCTTAATAGTAAATTTGAATAAGTTTTCACCCTCGTCCCTAGACTTTTTTGTTTATACTTTTACCAAAACAACAGACTGGGTGAGGTTTCATGAAATAAAGCAAGACGTCATGTTAAAGATCATGCAGATTATTGAAGATAGTTCAGCTGAAATGGCCTTTCCTACTTCAACGATTCACCTGCAACAGGTTAACTAATTTTAAAGGGATTTAATCACCATTTTTTCTTAGTTTCGAAGGCATCATCTGATTCACTCTTTCTATTAAGTGCTTCTTGAGATTCCTTAGCATTAAGCTGTTCTTCAGTAACTTCATCATTGGCAGCAATTGCAGCTGCGACCTGATCTATCGGAACAGTTCGCTGCTGGGAATCACCGGGTAGTTGATTATCTTCTTCTAAACTGTTTATTAACTCTTCAACCTTTTCTAGCTGAGTAATCACATAGGAATCTTCAGATCCAAAGCCAAGTAATTTATCCTTTGCATGTAAATAATACTGTTTAGCTGTGCCCGGATGTCCCTCATTTGCAGCTTGATGACCCATTTTGATATGACCTTCTGCATCAAATTTCAATAGGGTTCGTTGCACGGCAGGCATGAGTAGTTGGTACTGGTGTTCAGCAATTGCACGTTTTTGAAACAATATAATAAGATATTTAACAAGTTTATTTAATCGTCCCACAAGTCCTTGTAACTCAATCATGGCCGAGGGCATTTGTACATAAAATTGAATAGAATCTAGCTCACTTAGGGTCATCTTCGCACTGTTTAATCGAAGCTTTATTCCAGGAGAGCGGGGGTCGATATTAAAGGCTTCTTGTAAATTCCCAATAATTCGTTCAAGTAAAAACTGATAGGTTATTTTTTCCAAGCCTGCCGTTTGTAATCCATCGTATAAATCTTGTGCTTCATCAGCGCGATATCGAAAGCTTGATACCTGTTGACGTCTTAAGGCAGCAGCCTGTTCTTTTTTTGTAAAAATGATACTGCCTACAACACTCGCGACTAAAAGCACAATGATAATGATAATGATAGATGAATCCACAATTTGCTCACTTAAGTTAACAGTTTAGGTTTTTTTTATTAGGGTATTCTAATCGTAAAAATTCCACCAGAAGTATCGGCATTTGATAAGAAAATAGTGCCAATTTTGTCTTCACTTTTGTGCATAGAAGCCACTTGACCTGCAAAGTATAACCCTAGACCAGTACTTCCAGTGCTTTGATTTATACCCAGTATGACGTCATTTTGGCTTGCAATCATCACTTCAGGATAACCAGGACCATCATCTTCAATAGTAATTTCTAACATATCATCAATAATAGTAGCAGTTACTAGAATAGTTGAGTCAGTGTAGCGAATATTGTTTGTCATGATATTACTAATAACGGTGGCCATCAAATCACTATCAAAAGCCCATTCAAGTTCTTCTTCTATATTTAGGCTCACCGTAATTTTTTTACTCGATAATAACTCATCAAAAGCTAACACTTGATCTTCGAGAAAGTCATAGACGTTGTAATAATTAATATTTATGGGTAGTTGCTTTTGCTCAGCTTTGTAGAGGGCTAATAATTGGACTAACAAGCCATTTACGCGACTAGTTTCATAGCGCAGTACATTAATCTTTGTATTGTTAGGATCTGCCTCATTGAGTTTATCTGTGATATCTCCTAAGGAAATGAGAATGACGCCTAAGGCATTTTTCATATCATGTACTGTGGAGGCTAGAACAGTTGAGAAGGGAATGGTTTGTTGTTTATCCTTGCTCAAGGGTTTTGAGCTCCAATGGATAAGTCATTGGCTAATCTTAATAACTGCTGGTGTCGTAGATAACGGTGATCGCTTTCTTTTAAATGTTCAAGCTTTTCAAGACAAACTAAAGCTTCAGTGAGCAATCCACTGTTATCATCAGTAGTTTCAGTTTGACGAATGAGCATTTGGGCTAAATTCATATTAAAGCTAATGTTATCAGGCGATAATACTAGGGAATCGCGAAAGGCGGCAATTGCGCCTTCTGTATCGTTGTTTGAAGATGCCTTCATACCAAGATTGTTAATTTTACTTGCCTTTACAGCCGTTTCAAATGCGGCTTTATCTTCAACAATATGCTCTAGGCTTGCCATAAGTTCTTTATCATCACCAAATTTTTCCATTATATTGGTTAAAATTTCCTGACAAGTTTCAAAATCTTCCCCGTCTTTACAAGCTTTAGCCATGTCAGAACAACCAATTCCGGATAAAGACTGCTTTAAAGATTCATACATAGACCTTGCTGAGTCGAGTATTTTCTGGGCTTCTTCACCCCTGTCCAATTTATGATAAATAGAATGTTTGGCAATAGCAGCTCGAAGTTTTATTTCCTTGTCATCAGAATATTCTTTCTCTAGCTCAGTAATAACTCTAAAGGCTTCATCCACCAGTCTCTTATTTTTTATACCACCTTCATTAGTGATGTACTCTTTGAGAATTGATACAAGTTTCAAGTAGTTATCTGGGGTCTTATAACAGGAGGTGCGACCAAGTTTAATTGAAGCTTTAAACGCCCGTCTAGCCACATCAAACTCCTCATTTACCAAGGCTAAATTGCCTAAATGCATTTGTCGTAATATCGCTTTGGGAGATACTTGTATAGCAGATAGAAGCGTTTTTTGAGCCCCTTGAGGATCACCAAGTACCTGCTGAACTCTTGCAAGCCAATCCAGTGCCTCTGGAAAAGTCGACATGGTTTTAATAACTTGGCGAAAAAGTAGTAAGGCTTCCTCATAGTCTTCCTGAACAAACAGCAGTTTCCCCATACCCATAAGTGCCCAGGGGACGGGTCTATGGGCAATTACTTTACTATAAATTTGTTTTGATCGGCCGTAATCTCCCATCTTATCAAATAGATCAGCCTTAATTTTCATACAAGACATACTGTATTTAGACTTGCCAGCGATTAAGACATCACATTGTTGGATCGCTTTTAAATAATTCTTACTAATGGTAGCTTTATTTATTTTTTCTAAGGCGAACTTTTTAGTCAGTAATTTATCAATTCTGCTTTTTAGTAGTGCTTGAGTAAAGGGTTTTGTTAAATAACTGTCGGGGGTATGTTCAAGGGCTCCCATAACCATTTCTGTCGTGTTTTCAGCTGTGATCATGACGTAAACAGTGGTCGGTTTAAGTTGATCTCGGTGAATGAGTTCTTCTAGAACCTGCTGACCGTCCTTTCCATCTCCAAGATTGTAATCGGAAAGGATAATGTCGTAGCGTGATTTAGCACATTTTTCTAAGGCTATTTCGCCGGAGGAAGCTAAGTCAATTTCTTGGACACCTAATTGTTGCATCATACCTTTCATTGAAATTCTAAACTCTGGAAAATCATCAATGATGAGAACTTTTTGATGGCGGTAATCAGTACCCATTGTTAGCTCCTATGCTTTCCTTAGGGTGTATATTATTTTTATTTTATTCTAGTATATCAGGCACTTTATGGATAACAAATATATCCGTTTATTCTATTATAAATACCCCTGTACTTTTAAACTAGTTGTTGATAATGAGACTAAAGCCACAATAAACTCCTAGTCGTTAGCATAAAATCGAACAAAAAGTTATAAATAGGACTAAACTAATTCCATTGAGTTATAGATATACTAAGAGTATGCTAAATTTAACTAGGGAACAACTTGTAATTTCTGCTTCGTTATAAGTGCTACAAAGGTCTTATTAAATGCCTAAAAAGACAAAAGAAAATTTTCTTACCAAAAAGCTAGTAATAGCCATTTCATCACGGGCTTTATTTGATCTTGATGACAGTCATAAAATTTATGAGGAAGAGGGAATTGAAGCCTATTCTAAACATCAAATTGCCCATGAAGATGAATTACTAGAGCCAGGAGCTGCTTATCATTTGGTTAAAAAACTTCTTGCATTAAATACTACCCTTAGTGTTGATTCTAGTCTTGAGCAGAGTGTAGAAGTGATTTTGCTGTCCCGTAACAGTGCTGATACTGGCTTAAGGATTTTTAATTCCATTGAGCAGCATGACATCGATATTTCAAGAGCAGCTTTTACAAGTGGTTCATCTCCTTATCGATATGCTCCGGCATTTCAAGCTGATTTATTTTTATCGACTAATCCTGAAGATGTAGCCCAGGCACTTGAAGCTGGTGTTGCAGCGGCAACTATCATTAAACCGTTAAATCAAGCAGATCATCAAGATCAATTGCGTTTTGCCTTTGATGGTGATGCAGTTTTGTTCTCCGATGAAGCAGAAAGAGTTTACCAAAAGAGTGGACTTAAGGCCTTTACTGAAAGTGAAAAAAATGCAGCCCATCACCCACTTAAAGGAGGTCCATTTAAGAACTTTCTGGCTAGCCTTCATGCCTTGCAAAAGGAGTTCCCCGAGTCTTGTCCAATTAGAACTGCTTTAGTTACAGCCCGCTCAGCCCCAACACATGAGAGAGTTATCCGTACGCTTCGTGATTGGGATATTCGCATAGATGAGGCACTATTTTTAGGTGGCCTGCCAAAAGGGGAGTTTTTGCAAGCTTATGGAGCAGATGTATTTTTTGATGATCAGCAAGGTCATATTGATTCAGCTAGGCTTCATGTGGCCTCTGCCCATGTACCCCATGGAATAAGTAATCCTAATACCGAGAAAATAAAAACAGGAAGTGCCCGATGAAGTTACAGCAGTTGAAATATATTTATGAAGTGTCTAAACATGATTTAAATGTTTCAGCTACTGCTGAGAGTCTTTTTACCTCTCAACCCGGTATCAGTAAGCAGATCAGATTACTTGAAGACGAACTGGGTATACAAATCTTTGTGCGCAGTGGCAAACATCTGACTACCATCACTCCTCCTGGTAAATTAATATTGAATATAGCTGAACAAATCTTGAATCAAGCGGGGCAGATCAGCACTATTGCAAAGGAGTTTTCGAACCACAAAGAGGGTAAGTTATCCATTGCAACTACTAATACACAGGCGCGCTACGATTTGCCTTCGATCATAGAATCTTATAACCAAGTCTATCCTAAAGTCATTCTACAAATGCATCAGGGCTCTCCCGCTCAAATCGCTGAATTTGCGATTAAGGGTGAGGTGGACTTTGCCGTAGCCACTGAACCTTTCGATAGTAATGATTTGGTGATGTTGCCTTGTTATCGTTGGAATCGTTGTATACTAGTTCCTAAAGGTCATGAGCTGACTAAGAGGAATACCGTTGCTCTTGACGAATTAGCCAATCATCCTCTGATTACTTATGTTAAAGGTTTTGCCGAGCGAACAGAATTAGATAGGGTGTTTCAGGAAGCTAAACTAGCCCCGTCCATAGTCTTCGCAGCAACTGACGCTGATGTTATTAAAACCTATGTCAGACTAGGAATGGGAGTAGCTGTAATATCATCCATGGCCTACGATCCTATACTTGATGCCGATTTGGTCATGATGGACGCAAGAAATCTCTTTCAGGATGATATAGCTTACATTGGTTTTACTAGAACGCTTTATTTTAGACAGTATATGTACGACTTTATTGAGAGTTTAGCTCCTCATTTAACCACTGAATTAATTCAGCAGGCTCAAGCCACTAAAAACAATGATGCTGTGGTTAAATTATTACAGGATATTGAGTTACCCTTTAGATAAAACAAGTGTATCAAGCTTTCTAGCATTCGATAATATTCACCGCCAGACCACCTCGAGCAGTTTCCTTATACTTAACTTTCATATCTGCACCGGTTTCTTTCATGGTATTGATGACCTTATCGAGACTAACCTTGTGTGAACCATCCCCATGGAGAGCAAGCCTTGCTGCATTAATAGCCGTTACTGCTGCCATGGCATTACGTTCTATGCAAGGTATCTGTACCAGACCACCCACAGGATCACAGGTTAGACCGAGATTGTGTTCCATGCCTATTTCTGCAGCATCTTCACATTGCGCTACTGTGGCACCTAACACTTCAGCAAGACCGGCAGCTGCCATTGAACAGGCAACACCAACTTCCCCCTGACATCCAACTTCAGCACCTGAAATGGATGCATTTTCTTTAAACAATATACCAATAGCACCAGCCGTTAAAAGGAAGTTGATGATGGAGCTATCATCAGAGTTTTCTTTAAACAGTTGAAAATAGTTCAATACAGCCGGTATTATTCCTGCGGCGCCATTAGTGGGAGCCGTTACCACTCTACCGCCTGCTGCATTTTCTTCATTAACAGCCAAAGCATAAAGGTTTACCCAATCCATTACCTTCAAGGGATCTTGATTACTTTGCTCTGTGCTCTTAAGTCGCTTGTAGAGATGGGCTGCACGCCGCTTTACTTTTAATCCGCCAGGTAAGATGCCTTCTGTTCGACAACCTTTATGGATGCAATCCTGCATAGTTTTCCAGATCAGCAATAAATAGTCTTTCGTTTCTTGTTCAGTCCGCCAAGCGGCTTCATTCGCTAACATTAAGGCACTAATACTAAGACCATTAGCTGTACACTGCTGTAACAGTTCATCTCCACTGGAAAATGGATAGGGTAGGGTTCGGTTATCTTCTATAACAGGAGACTCATCATTAATAAATTCATTGACAATAAAACCGCCACCAACAGAATAATAGATCTTACTCACTAATAATTCTTGGTTGGCATTATAGGCGGTAAACTTCATACCATTGGGATGACCCGGTAATGATTTCTTGCGATGAAATATAATATGTTTTTTGCTGTTAAATATAATGCTGTTGGATTTATCTAACAACAAACTACCCGAGTCATTAATCTGCTTAATTTTATCAGGTACTGTATCGGGCTCAACGGTTTCAGGTAGTTCACCTAGCAACCCTAGAATGACAGCTTTATCACTGCCGTGTCCTTTTCCCGTATGACCTAATGAACCAAATAGCTCAACTTTAATCGATTTTATTTTAACAAAATCGATTTCTTTTCGGGCTGTTTTAATAAACTGCAAGCCTGCTCGGATTGGCCCAACAGTATGTGAACTTGAAGGACCGATACBTATACTAAACATATCAATAATGCTTATTGCCATTAGCGTAAATTTCCTGATTTGTACTTTTACTTAAGGTTTTTTAACAGTCAAATATTGCTAAAATGTGTAGGATTATTCAACTGGCTATACTATAGTTTATTAGCTAGTTTCTAAGATAGTGTATTCCCAATAAAATTATAACCTAAGGCTGTAAAAAATGAATAATAAATTTAAATTAATAACACTTTTAATGACATTGCTCTTGGCTTATCCGCTTTTCGCTTCACCTAATGTAGGTTCTAATGCACCTGATTTCACATTAAAAGATCAGTATGGAAAATCACACGCCTTAAACGATTATAAAGGTCAATGGCTGGTTATGTATTTTTATCCGAAAGATAATACTCCAGGTTGTTCTATTGAAGCTGAATCCTTTAGAGATAATCACAAGCAATTTGCTAAGCGCAAGACCTCAGTTGTAGGTATCAGTCTTGATGATGTGGAGTCACACCTCGGTTTTTCAGATACCCTTAATCTCAACTTTAGTCTGCTGGCAGATGAAGATAAGCAAGTGTCTAAACGTTATCAAGTTTTAACTGACTTGGGTTTAATTGCTTATGCGAGTCGAGAAACTTTTCTTATAGATCCAGATGGACGGATTGCTTATCATTTCGATGATGTTGATCCTAAGACCCATATAAAACTAGTATTAAAAAAGCTGGATGAGCTTAAAGATATTTATAAATAATGCCACGATTGTTAATAAATGGTTTTCCTGAGTCTTCACAAGCATGTTTTCACATTAGAATAAATGCTTCAGCTAAGGGCAGCGGTTCTCAATTAAAAATGTTATTTGACAAGACCATTTCACCAAAAAATGGAATGTATGAACTGCCTATAGAAAAGCGTTATTTAGGTTCACTTATTCGCCTTGAAATTAACCTGCCTGGTTATAAGCTGATTGATAAAAATATTATGCTACATTCAAATGTTGGCTACAATTCGATATTTTTAACTAAACTAACAGAATCAGAGACTGAGAAAGATGTCATTGTTCAAAGTTATGGTTCTCTCGATAATTGGCAGTCAGAAGACTCTAAGGCTCTCTATAAAGAGGCGAAACTACAATTCAACACACTAGTAGCTGAACAACGAAAGATTGAAAGAAACACCTTTTTAGGGGCTTTATTGGTCGTATTGGTATTTGCTGGAGCAATCTATTTATTAATTGGTGCAATTGGCCTTCTAATATTGCTTATTTTTGCTTTCTACTACCATGAAAAGAATAAACTCAACAGTTGGTCAGATGTGAGTAAATGAGTTGAAATCCTATAATTTGTGATGAAATACCTATATTTAGTACTTTTTTACCTTGAGACACCTAAATACTGTTAAAAATCACATAATTTATTGGATAAATCCCCCTAACCCTTTGACGCAACACTATTATGTCGTTATTATGCGCGCCTGAATAGATGCAGGGAAATTTCGTGTGATTGATCCTTTTCGATTTGCCAGAACAGGTGAACAACTGGAAAGAGTTATTAACCTGACGCCAGAAGGGCGATTAGAAGGCATTATTGCTGAAAAGTGTGATGTGACTCTAGACCTAAAAGGCGGTAGGCACGAAAACAAACGTTTTATTCTTGATGGACATATTAGTGGTCTGGCAAAAGTACAATGCCAAGTGTGTTTAGAAACCATGGACATGCCACTGGATATAGACTTTAGAGTGTTTCCTTTGAAGTCTGAAGATCAAGTAGAACGACTGCAAGAAGAATTTGAGCCGATTGTTATTGATGAGAGTAATAATTTGGCATTAAGTGAATTAGTTACAAATGAACTCATCCTGTCAATGCCCGTGGCTTTTAGCCACATTGAAATTGAAGGTAAAGATTGTGCCAATAGGACGAACTTTACTTCAGGTGTTATTCAGGAAGAGAAGAAAATATCACCCTTTGCGATTTTAAAAACGAAAAAATAATTTCGTTTAAGCAACAAGAGAGTTAGGAGTCTATTATGGCTGTACAGAAAAGTAAAAAATCACGTTCACGTAGAGGCATGCGCCGTTCACACGATGCGTTAAATGCAGCTGCAGTATCTGAAGATTCAGTGACAGGTGAACTTCACTTGCGTCATAATATGACTGCTGATGGATACTTCAAAGGCAAGAAAGTCATCTAAGACTTCGAGCTGAGCTCTAGTTTGACAGTAATAACAATTGCTATCGATTGCATGGGGGGAGATTTCGGTCCCCCTGTAATGGTTCCTGCTGCTTGTGAAGCCCTCACAAGACATCCTAACTTATCCATATTACTAGTCGGTATACCTGAACTTATCGAAGCTGAACTTGAAAATCTCGGTGCTCGATATAGCCAACAATTTACTGATCGCATTACCATTGAAGCCGCTTCACAAACTATTTTAATGTCTGAAAAACCTTCTCAGGTTCTCCGTAAGAAAAAAGATTCATCCATGGCTATAGCATTAAAAGCCGTTGCAGAAGATAGAGCTCAGGCCTGTATAAGTGCTGGTAATACAGGTGCCTTAATGGCTTTTTCAAGACTTATTCTTAAAATGATACCTGGTGTTGCAAGACCTGCTATCACAACATCCATCCCCACTGACAAAGGCCACACACGACTAATCGATTTAGGTGCTAATGTTGATTGTTCAGCTGAAAACCTTTTACAATTTGCTTTAATGGGCTCAGCCATGGTGTCAGCTATCGAAAATAATCCTAAGCCGAAGGTAGGCTTATTAAATATAGGCTCAGAGTCCATTAAAGGTAATGAACAAACCAGAGCCACAGCTGAGCTACTTGAACAGACTAATCAGCTCAATTACATAGGATTTGTCGAAGCTGATGCTCTTTACAGAGGTGTCTCAGATGTCATAGTCTGTGATGGTTTTGTTGGCAATGTATTGTTAAAAGGTAGTGAAGGAACTGCTAGAATGCTTAGTAATCGATTACAAGAAGAGTTAAATAGAAATTTGTTGACTCGTTTGTTATCGTTTATTGTTATGCCAGTGCTTGAATCATTTAAGAAAAGAGTAAACCCTGATCAATATAACGGTGCTAGTTTTATTGGGTTGCAAGGCATTGTAATAAAAAGTCATGGCGGAGCTAATCACTTGGCGACCCTAGCAGCTATAGAAGAAGCGATTAGGGAAATAGAACATAATGTACCAGCTATAATACATGAACAGTTCAAGCAGTTAGCGTTATAGTGCATTAATACTATACATTAACTATATTCTGTATCTAGTTGAAAAACATAAGGTAATCATATGGATAGTCTGGCTTTTGTATTTCCTGGGCAGGGCTCTCAAAGCCTTGGTATGCTCAAGGAATTAAATGATAATCAACAAATAATCCGAAGCACATTAACTGATGCTTCTGAGGCACTCGAGTATGATGTGTCAAAACTACTCTTTGAAGGTCCTTTAGAAGAATTAAATCGAACTGATCAAACCCAACCGGCTCTTTTAGCTAGTAGTGTGGCGATATTCAGGTTATGGCAACAACAATCTTCTCAAATGCCTAAGATGATGGCTGGTCATAGTCTTGGAGAATATTCAGCATTAGTTTGTGCTGGAGTTCTAGACTTTTCAGATGCCCTGAGACTAGTTCGTCAAAGGGGTAGATACATGATGCAAGCTGTACCAGAAGGTACAGGTTCCATGGCTGCCATCATCGGCTTGGACAACGAGCTTGTTGAGAAAGCTTGTGGTGAAGCTGCAGCTGGACAAGTGGTATCACCAGTGAATTACAACTCTCCAGGTCAACTAGTGATAGCTGGTCATAAAGAAGCCGTTAATAGGGCAATAGTACTTTGTAAAGAAGCCGGTGCCAAACGAGCTCTTCCCATCGCTGTTAATTTTCCTTTTCACTGTACATTGATGCTGCCTGCAGCAGAAAAATTAAAGCAGGCTCTAGGACAAATAACGCTCTCTAAGCCGAGTATTACTGTTATTAACAATGTGAATGTTTCAATTGAGACTGAAGCTAAACAGATTACAAATGCCCTAGTTAAGCAACTCTATAGTCCTGTTCGATGGACTGAGACAATACAATTTATGCAAAGCGAAGGCATTACAACTATAATAGAATGTGGAACTGGTAAGGTATTAGCAGGTTTATGTAAACGTATAGACAAAAGCATTACTGCCCTGGTCACTGCCGATCAGGCGGCATTTAACAAATCTTTGGAGGCATTGAAATAAAATGAGTTTGGATAATAAAGTTGCCCTTGTCACAGGGGCTAGTCGTGGAATAGGTCGAGCTATTGCAGAACATTTAAGTGCTCAAGGCATAACGGTTATAGGTACAGCCACATCAGATTCAGGTGCGCAAAATATATCTGATTATCTAGCTGATAAGGGCGTTGGAATGAAGCTGAATGTTACTGATCCTGAGTCCATAGCCGCCGTAATAGCCGCTATAAAAGAAAACTATGGCCAGACTCCAGATATACTGGTAAACAATGCAGGCATAACACGAGATAACCTCCTAATGCGTATGAAAGAAGATGATTGGGCAGATATTATGTCTACCAATTTAACCTCAGTGTTCAGACTCTCTAAGGCTGTCATGCGAGGCATGATGAAAAGTCGATGGGGGAGGATAATAACAATAGGTTCTGTTGTTGGCAGTATGGGAAATGCTGGCCAATCTAATTACGCTGCTGCAAAAGCTGGACTGATTGGCTTCAGTAAATCCTTGGGTCGAGAAATTGCAGTACGTGGCATTACGGTCAATGTGGTCTCACCTGGTTTTATCGATACCGATATGACTAAATCCTTAGCTGATGAGCAAGTAAAGGCCCTAACTCAACAAATCCCGGCAGCTCGATTAGGTAAACCGGAAGATATTGCCCAAACGGTTGGTTTTTTAGTGTCTGATGGTGCAGCTTATATAACCGGTGAAACCATAAACGTCAATGGTGGAATGCACATGGTCTAAAACAAAATATGTGATAAATATTTTGCCTGTTTGATCAGATTCAGCTATAAAGTAAACTTAATTAACAGTTTAAAGTGAATAAATAACTTTTAAAACGGGTCAAACCAGAGAAAAGTTTTACACTTTAGGCTTGCAACTTGCTGAAAAATCAATACACTAGCGGCGAAACCCTTCTTCTATGAAGGATTTTAAGTAGAAGTTTTAAGTAAAAGTTGTAATTTAAACGTATTTTAAACGTTATTAAGATTGTTATTATTTATCAGAGGATAAAATTTGTCATGAGTACTATTGAAGAGCGTGTAAAAAAGATTGTTGTTGAACAGTTAGGTGTAAGTGAAGATGAAGTTAAAAATGAATCTTCTTTCGTCGATGATCTGGGCGCAGATTCACTTGACACAGTAGAATTGGTAATGGCTCTTGAGGAAGAATTCGATACAGAAATTCCTGACGAAGAAGCTGAAAAAATCAGCACCGTCCAGACGGCAATTGACTATATAACTAACGTCAGCGAAGACTAAGTTATTTAAAATTGTTTGCTGTACCGAAGCTAAATGGTTTCGGGAATTTTGTAAAGCGGTGTTTCTTACGCCGCTTTTTTGTGCCTGGTATTGTTGTGATGAGAGAAGTTCAGGAGTGGAAATGTGAATAGTAATCGTCGAGTTGTTATCACTGGCTCAGGTGTTATTAGTCCAGTAGGAAATGACCTTAAAACAGTCTGGTCAAATCTACTTGATGGCGTAAGTGGCATATCAACAAATGAGATATTTGATACCACCGCTTACAGCACTAAAATTGGCGGTTATATCAATGACCTTACGATTGAAGATTTTATTCCTGCTAAAGATGCTAAAAAACTAGATCTTTTTATTCAATATGGAATTGCTGCTTCATCCCTCGCCATTGAAAATTCAGGATTAGAGATAACCGCTAGTAATCGACACCGTATAGGTACATTAATTGGCGCTGGTATTGGCGGTTTGGGTAGCATTGAAAAATACCACTCTGTCATGTTAGAAAAAGGGCCGAGACGGGTGTCACCATTTTTTACACCTGGTTCAATTATCAATATGACTGCTGGTCTGGTTTCCATGAAGTACAACCTCACAGGGCCTAATCTAGCAATCGCTACAGCCTGTACTACTGGCTTACATTGCATAGGGCAAGCTGCTCGCATGATAGCCTATGGTGACGCCGATGCGGTTGTTGCAGGTGGCTCTGAAATGGCTACTACACCACTAAGCATAGCAGGCTTTTCAAATGCAAAAGCCTTATCTAAGCGTAATGATCAGCCTAGTCAAGCATCACGACCTTGGGATAGAGACAGGGATGGATTTGTTCTGGCAGATGGTGCTGGCATGGTAATCCTTGAATCCCTAGACCAGGCACAAAGTAGAAATGCCAACATCATGGCTGAAATTGTTGGCTTTGGCATGAGTAGTGATGCCTATCATATGACTTCACCGCCAGCAGATGGCGCTGGTGCAGCTCTTGCCATGGAAAATGCTATCCAAGATGCTAGGGTTAATAAAGAGCTAATCAGATACATCAATGCCCATGGAACCTCTACCAAGGCCGGTGATCTGGCAGAAACCATGGCGATTAAATCTGTCTTTGCAGATAAGGCTTTCAATCTTGCTGTTTCTTCAACCAAATCAATGACGGGTCATATGTTAGGCGCTTCAGGTTCTTTTGAAACCATTGTCACAGCCCTAGCGCTTAAAAACCAAATTGCTCCACCGACTATCAATCTAGACAATCCCGATGAGGGTTGTGATCTTGATTATATACCTAACACAGCGAGAGAAATATCAATGGATTACGCCCTTTGCAACTCATTTGGCTTTGGTGGTACCAATGGCTCATTGGTATTAAAACGATTTGACTAAACGAACCTACACTTATCGAAATGGCGACATAATTGACCAGGATATCGCAACCGACAGAGGGTTGCTCTATGGTGATGGCGTATTTACAACCATTGCTATTAAAGAGGGCAAAGCCCGTTATCTTGAGTTACATTTTCAGCGTTTACTTCATGATTGCCAACGGCTAAAAATTGATTCCGTACCGCTTGCCGATATTAAGTTAGCTTTTGAAACTTCTGTAAAAAATGTAACTGACGGTATTGCTAGAATTACGATCAGTCGTAGCTCAGGCGAAAGAGGTTACTTATGTGTTGAAGCTAAACCGGTATATTGGATAAGTATTTCACCCTTGCCAACTCATCTTGAACTCTACTCAAAGCAAGGCATCAAGGTACGTATTTGTGAGCAGAGACTTGCCCAAAATAAAACCCTGGCGGGTATCAAGCATTGCAATCGACTTGAACAGGTAATGGCGCGTAATGAATGGCACGGTGATCAATTTCAAGAAGGTTTGATGCGAGACACAGAAGGTAACTTCATCGAAGGCACCATGAGTAATTTATTTATAATAAAGAACCAACAATTATTAACGCCTGACCTGACTTTTTCTGGGGTAGAGGGTATTATGAGAAGGCTAATTATTAGCTTAGCTCAACAGGCCAATATTCCTGTTAACATTACCAGCATAAAATCCCGTGAACTATTTTCTGCTGATGGCGCTTTCGTGACTAATTCAGTCATTGGCATTTGGCCAATTTGCTCCATTGAACAAGGTGCTGGTATGAAACAATTAGCAAAGCATCCGCTTATGGTAACGTTGCAAAGTTCAGTGAATAAACTTAATTTAACAAGCCTTTAAATGAAACAACTATTTTATAAAACTATTGCACTATTACTTTTAGCAGGATCTGTTACCTTTGGTTGGATCTGGATGGATTTCAATGGGTTTATGAACTCTCGAGCGAATATTCCTGAAGTGGGCATTGATCTACATGTGGTTGAAGGTGCGACAATAAACACTATTAGCCAGCAACTTTATGAGGCAGGTATCATACGTTCGGTTTTTTATCCACGTCTTGCTGCGAAGCTATATCCAGAATTAACCAAGCTAAAACGTGGTGAATATTTCATAAATCAGAGGATGTCTCCGAGGGATATTTTTAACAAGATTGTTAGTGGCAAGGTTAAGGTATACCAAGTTCGTTTTATAGAAGGATGG
Source organism: Gammaproteobacteria bacterium (assembly GCA_002746155.1). Classification (GTDB taxonomy): domain Bacteria; phylum Pseudomonadota; class Gammaproteobacteria; order Enterobacterales. The sequence continues at coordinate 49,396 of NVWF01000002.1, forward strand.
AAGCTTAAGGATTTCCTAGAGGTTTTATCTAACAGCAATCGATTAAGTCAGGACTTGAAAAATTATAACAATAAACAAATTTCAGCTAAGTTATCCATTGCTCACGATAATCCTGAAGGATGGTTTTACCCTGATACTTACAACTTTCATAAAGGTGCATCGGATCTAGAAATATTGCAAGCTGCTCATAAAAAAATGAAGTTGCTATTAAACAAATACTGGCAGGAAAGAGATTTAGATTTACCCTATGCTTCACCTTATGAAGTATTGATTATGGCGTCGATCATTGAGAAGGAAACAGGCTTAGCGGGAGAAAGGGATCGTATTGCTGGTGTTTTTATCCGACGCCTAAATATGAATATGCGACTTCAGACAGATCCAACGGTAATTTACGGTATGGGCGATAGTTTTGATGGTGATATTCGAAAAAGAGATTTGTTAAATGATACACCCTACAATACATACCGCCGTAGAGGCTTACCGCCAACACCCATAGCCATGCCATCCGAAGCCTCACTCATGGCAGCGGTTCATCCGGCAGATGGCACGGAGTTATACTTTGTGGCAAAAGGCGACGGTAGTCATCAATTTTCAACCACTCTTAAAGAACATAATACAGCTGTGCGACGTTACATACTTAATAGTCAGCTAAAGAGTCAACTTAACAAACAATAAGGTTATCAGTGAAAAACAAAGCATTATTTATTTCTCTTGAAGGCTCTGAAGGGGCAGGCAAGTCAACAAGTCTTAAGTTTATCAAACAATGGTTTGAAGCTAAGGGCATTAAGTTGATCGCCACAAGAGAGCCTGGTGGAACGCCTATTGCTGAGGAAATAAGAGAACTATTATTAGCCAATAGAGAAGAAAAAGTAGCATCAGATACAGAGCTTCTATTAATGTATGCATCAAGAGTTCAACATTGTCAGCAATTTATAATACCCCATCTTGAAAAAGGTGACTGGGTCATTAGTGATCGATTTAACGATGCAAGTTTTGCCTATCAAGGTTATGGACGAGGTTTAGATATACATCGAATTACAGAACTGGATCATTGGTGTTTGCAAGGTTTTAAGCCTGATTTAACTTTATTTCTGGATATTTCTGTTGAACTTGGTTTAAAAAGAGCTAGTGAGAGAAGTACGCCAGACAGGTTTGAGGTAGAAGATATCAAGTTTTTTAATGCGGTACGACGGGGCTATCTAAAGCGAGCTGAACAGCATCCTGAACGCCTAAAGGTAATCGATGCCAGTGGTACTATCGGAGAAGTTCAATCAAGGATCACCGCTGTATTAGAGACTGTACTTGAGAATAAAAGTAATGCAAACTGAACCGCTATATCCTTGGCTTAGAAGCTATTGGCAACGCATCCAATCTTTAAAAGAACAGTCGAGATTGCCCCATGCATTAATGCTTAGAGGTGATCAAGGCCTAGGCATTAATGATTTAGCCTTATCAATAGGCCATTCCATGCTTTGTAAAACACCTACTGAAGCAGGTTTTGCCTGTGGTAGCTGTTCAGATTGCCTACTAATAGCAGCTTCAACACATCCAGATTTACATAAAATTACAATTCCTGAAGATAAAAAGCTAATTGGCGTTGATCAAATACGGCAACTGGTTAAGGTTTGTATCGAACGCCCTCATCAAGGGGGGTATAGAGTGGCTGTGATAACTCCCTGTAATGCAATGAATATTGCGTCAGCTAATGCTCTTCTTAAAACCCTTGAAGAACCAGGTGATGATACCTTAATTATTTTAGTCGCCACTATTTCAAATAACTTGCCAGCTACTGTTAGAAGTCGATGTCAGTTAATGCCTATACATGCCCCTGAAGAAGAACAAGCTATGACTTACTTGAGGCAGCATACTGAGGAAAGTGAAGACAGGGTCTTATTAGCCTTGAGGCTGTCAAATCACGCTCCCTTACAAGCACTAAAGTTAATGGCGAGTAAGCAATTAGAGATTAGGCGTAAGCTTTTAGCTGCCATGGAAAGTGCCGCCTTGGGCAACATGGATCCAACAAAGTTGGTTGCATCAATCAACAAATTAGATTTTGCGATATCGATTGATTGGATGTATAGCTTAGCCTTAGATGCTCAGAAAGTAGCCCAAAATATCGCCTTGGAAAAATTAATTAATTGTGATCAGCAACATTTATTAAAATTTTTGGCGAGTTGCAATTCTCAAAAACTCAATAATTGGGTTGATAAAATAATAGAAGCAAGGCGATTGTTAGCAACCACAAGTAATATTAATCCCCAGCTAATACTTGAAGATTTGATGTTTCGGTGGATTGCAATTTTTAAATGATCAGGTCATACTTGACCTTATTAGGCTATCTAATTGATCTATAGGTGATTTATTCTATGATTAATTGTATAAGTTTTAAAGTTATTAACGGAGTAAGTAAATGGATCAGGAACCTAAAAAGGGACCAAAGCACGGGATATTATCTTTAAACATTAAAGATAAAGCTGTGCTATATGCCGCTTACATGCCTTTTATAAAGGAAGGTGGGTTATTTATTCCCACAGCAAAATCCTATGCATTAGGTGATGAAGTCTTTATGCTTTTATCCTTGATGGATGAGAAAGAAAAAATTCCTGTAGCGGGAAAAATCATTTGGATTACTCCAAAGGGTGCTCAAGGCAATAAAGCTGCTGGAGTAGGGGTACAATTTAGCCCACAGGATCAAGGCCAAGCTCGAGGGAAAATAGAAACCCATCTTGCAGGTACTCTCGAATCTGAACGTCCAACCCATACCATGTAAGCCCACCTGTGCTAATCGATTCCCACTGTCATCTCGATCGTCTGAATGAAGAAAGTTCGGGCGATACCAACACCATTCTCAACCGAGCAAGAGCTGCGGGTGTTGAGAAGTTCCTTTGTATAGCGACTAATCTGGACGGTTTTGATGCTGTCATCGATATCGCCTTAGAGCACAATGATGTGTTTTGTAGTGCCGGTGTACACCCTCTTCAAAAACATCAGGTGAAAGTTGACTATCAACGACTTATTCAACAAGCCAGACATGAAAAAGTTATAGCAGTAGGTGAAACTGGCCTAGATTATTATTATTCGCCTGATAATGCGGAGCTACAGAGAGAATCATTAACAATACACATCCAAGCTGCAAGGGAAGTTAATAAACCTCTGATCATTCATACCCGTGATGCCCAGCAAGATACACTCTCGATTATTCGACAAGAAAAGGCGCAATCAGTGGGTGGCATATTACACTGCTTTACTGAATCCTTTGATATGGCTAAGGAGGCTGTTGAACTGGGCTTTTATATATCATTCTCAGGTATTCTCACCTTTAAAACAGCCCAGAAGTTACGAGAAGTTGCTAAGGCAATTCCATTAGACAGAATATTAGTCGAAACTGATTGTCCATGGCTTGCTCCAGTACCTTTTAGAGGAAAAGAAAATCAACCTGCCTATGTAGTAGAGGTTGCTAAACAATTAGCTGAGCTACATAACCTTTCTTATGAAGACATTGCTCAACAGACAACATCAAACTTTTACCAACTTTTTCCTCAGTGTGCTAGCTAGTTATTATAATTATAAAAAATTATTCTGTAAAATAAATTCATTGTTCAGTTTTCGGATGCAGCATCAATAGAAATTATTCATACTAGTTAACGGTTATAAACATTCTTGTACTCAGGATTGAAGTTAATGAGCAAACAAATGAATAACGTTAAATTACCTAAGCCCTCGGTCATGTATCGAGCCTTGATTGAAAGAGATTCTTCCTTTGAGTGTGTATTTTTTGCTGCAATTAAAACCACAGGCATATTTTGCAGACCCACTTGTACGGCAAAAAAACCTAAGCTGGAAAATGTTAAATATTTTAGTGATACAAAAAGCGCTTTAGCTGAAGGGTATCGTGCATGTAAAGTTTGTTTTCCCATGCAGCCCTCTGGGACAAAGCCCGACTGGTTAAATAACTTGCTGGAACATGTTTCGTCAAATCCAGACATTAAAATTAAAGATGCTGATTTAAAAAAAAGTGGAATCGATCCTGCCAAAGTGAGACGCTGGTTTAATAAAAACCATGGTATTACATTTCAGGCTTACATGAGAGCCATGAGAATAAACAGGGCCTTTGGGACAATCAAACAAGGTGCTATTATTGATAGCGCCTATGCAAGTGGCTTCGAATCTTTAAGTGGTTTTAATGATGCCTTTAAAATGATCACAGGTCATGCTCCAAGTAAGGCAAAATCAAATCAAGTTATAACAATTTCTCGAATATTAACTCCTCTGGGTCCAATGTTTGCTGGTACAACAACCCGTGGTATTTGTTTATTAGAGTTTACTGATCGGATTAAATTAGAGGTGCAAATAGACAGATTATGTAAATTATTTTCAGCTAAAATAGTCCCCGGAGAGCATCGATTTTTAAAATTATTAAACGAACAAATCAATGATTATTTTGATGGTAAATTAACTGAGTTTACAGTTCCTCTTGATATTCCTGGCACCGATTTCCAAAAAAGGGTCTGGCAGAAACTAATAGCCATTCCCTACGGCGAAACACGCTCCTATCAACAACAGGCAGAGGCCATCAATAATCCTAAGGCAGTAAGAGCCGTTGCTAAAACTAATGCTGATAATCGTATTGCTATTATTATTCCTTGCCATAGAGTAATTGGTAAAAATGGAAAACTCACAGGCTATGCCGGTGGTTTATGGAGGAAACAGCGATTGCTTGAACTAGAAAAAGGTGTATTTGTATTAAAATAGCTTGACAAGAATACCACTCCTAGACAACACTTGAATTTGATTATTTAACTGGTGTATTCATAGCTAAAATGTTTTTGTTAACTTTAAACCTATTCTCTCTCATTCTGCTTCTTTCGGGATCTGCGGGAAATTGATGGTTAGGCGACAAAAATAGAAAAAGCTTAGAACATCATAAACCCGCAAACAAGGCGGGTTTTTTTATACCTGCTTAATAATAAAAGCATCGATAAGGTTAACCATGAACTCCATTAGTAATTTAAAGAGCAACTCAAACAACAATTCTGAAAGCAAAGTTATTATCTTTGATACCACCTTAAGAGATGGCGAACAAGCTCTGGCAGCAAGTTTAACCTGTCGAGAGAAGTTACAAATAGCCTTTGCACTTGAACGTCTCGGAGTTGATATTATTGAAGCTGGTTTTCCTGTTTCCTCGCCCGGTGATTTTCAATCGGTACAAACTATTGCCCGTGAAATTAAAAATAGCCGAATAGCTGGGCTATCTCGAGCACTAGATAAGGATATAGATGCAGCTGCCGAGGCCTTAAAAGTAGCGGAAGCTTTTAGAATCCATACCTTCATTGCTACCTCAACAATCCATGTTGAAAACAAACTAAGAAAAAACTTTGATGATGTGGTTGAAATGGCAGTCAGAGCTGTTAAAAGAGCACGCAATTATACTGATGACGTGGAGTTTTCCTGTGAAGATGCTGGAAGGACACCCATTGATAATCTATGTCGTATGGTAGAGGAAACTATAAAGGCAGGGGCCACCACTATTAATATTCCTGATACGGTTGGTTATACACTTCCATCGGAATTTGGTGGCATTATTGAAACCTTGTTTAACCGTGTGCCAAATATTGATCAGGCTGTGATATCTGTCCACTGCCATGATGATTTAGGCCTGTCTGTGGCTAATTCTATTGCAGCAGTACAAGCAGGGGCTAGACAAATTGAATGTACAATTAATGGCATAGGAGAAAGGGCAGGAAATTGTTCTCTTGAAGAAATTGTCATGATTATGGAAACTCGAAAGGATCAACTTGCCACCTTTACTAACATTAATACCAGAGAGATACATCGAACTAGTCAATTAGTTTCAAACCTTTGCAACATGCCTATTCAAGCTAATAAGGCAATTGTAGGTACTAATGCTTTCAGCCATTCTTCAGGTATTCATCAAGATGGTGTACTTAAAAGCCAAAACACCTATGAAATAATGACTCCTGAAACCGTGGGACTTAATACTAATAAATTAAATCTTACCTCTCGATCAGGTCGTCATGTTATTAAACATCGTATGGAAGAGCTTGGTTACACCTCAAGTGATTATGATTTGGATGAACTGTATGAAAGCTTTCTCCGTCTTGCAGACAAAAAAGGCCAAATATTCGATTATGACCTTGAGGCTCTCGTTTTATTTAGCAACTTGTCTGAAGAAGATGACTTTTATAGTTTGCAGTCATTAAGCGTGCAATCAGGTTCTAATAACACCTCTACAGCTACCGTTTCTTTACAGTGTGGTGATGAAATTATTATTGAAGCTGCAATTGGTAATGGTCCCGTAAACTCTATTTGTAGTTGTATTAGTCGAATCACTGGTTATGCAATTGAAATAAAAGATTTTAAAGTCGCTTCTACCTCCACTGGAATGGACGCCTTAGGTCAGGTTAATATCATGGCAGCTTATAATTCTAGAAACTTTCATGGTATGGGTTTAGCGACAGATATTATTCGCTCATCTGCCAAGGCATTAATACATGTTGTTAATGATATAAGACGTACGGAAAAAGTAGCTGTACTGCGGGACAGTAATCGAAAGCTGAATCAAGGCAATGTTTAACTTTTTATGGCATCATTAAATTTTTTTAATATCCCTATTACTCCATGCTATGGTGAATTGAATTAATGCATAACAATAAATTGGACTACTAATGAAAACATATAAACTTAACCAACTACCAAAACTTTTTTTAGTTGCTTTATGCAGCTTGGCAATAATCACTAATGCTTCAACAGATCAGACTATTATCAACCATAAGCTTAATGTCAGCTATGAACCTGTTACGCATAAGGTGAAGGTAACAAACATTATAACGTTAGATAAAGAAGTTGAAGGTAATGAGATTGAGTTCAAGCTTCATAGTAATTTAAAAATCAGCACGCTAACGCCAGGCACTAGTATAAAAGCCATCGAAGCCGATGTAAGGGGAATTGATAAAGGCATGGATCAGCAAAAATTTGATAATGCAGCACCCGTTCCACTTACTGCCTATATACTGACCTTTGGTAAGTCCTATAAGGGTAAAAGAGATCAGTTTAGCATCAGCTATGAGGGCATAATTAATCATCAGCTATGAGGGCATAATTAATCATCAGATTGAACAAAGAGGCGAAGAATATTCTCGGGGATTCAGTCAGTCACCAGGCTTGATTGAAGAGCGTGGTGCATACCTTGCAGGCTCAACCTACTGGATCCCTAGCTTCGGTGATGAGTATATTACCTATGACTTGACTAGCTCTTCTCCGAAAGGTTGGAGAGTAGTCAGTCAGGGTAAAAGGCTCGAATCTAAAGACGAAAATGGTCGTCATATTGATTCATGGAGCGTTACAACGCCAACTGAAGAAATCTATTTAATTGGCGCTAAATTTAGCGAATATTCACTTGATGTCGGAGCTGTCAAGGCGATGGCATTTTTGCGAAGCGATGATGAATCATTAGCGAATAAATACCTAGAAACTACAGCTCAATATATGGAAATGTACCGTACTTTGTTAGGACCTTATCCTTATTCAAAGTTTGCCTTGGTTGAAAATTTTTGGGAAACCGGTTACGGCATGCCGTCATTTACCCTGTTAGGCGAACAAATTATTCGTTTCCCATTTATTCTACATTCCTCGTATCCTCATGAATTACTGCATAATTGGTGGGGTAATAGTGTCTATATTGATTTTGAAAGTGGCAACTGGGCTGAAGGATTAACTGCCTATATGGCTGATCACCTGATTGCAGAACAAAGAGGAATTGCCTCTGAGTATCGTCGCTCGACATTGCAAAATTATACCGATTATGTCGATGAAAAATCTGATTTCCCATTGAATGAATTTATTTCACGATTTAGTCCAGCGAGTTCAGCTGTAGGATATGGAAAATCAGCAATGATGTGGGATATGCTACGTGAGAAGGTTGGTGATGTTAATTTCACCAAGGCTTTCCAACGCTTTTACCGAAACAACAAATTTAAGCGTACCGGTTACTCTGATATCAAAGCTGCTTTCGAAGCAACCAGTGGTTTGGAACTTACGGCTTTTTTTGACCAATGGCTACAACGAACAGGTGCTCCTGAGTTACAACTTAACAGTGTAAAAGTAAGTGGAAAAAAAGGTGCATTCAAGCTTGATTTTATTCTCAATCAGTTACAAGATTCTGAACCATTTACGCTTGCTATTCCGGTTGCTGTATACAGTGAAAATGCTGTAACAATACATAAGGTGGCAATGAATAACTTGCAACAAAGTTACTCACTAGAGTTGAAAGATAAACCTACACAGATCAATGTTGACCCCCAGTTCAATTTGTTCAGGAAATTACACTTTTCAGAAATTCCTCCATCACTATCGAAAATCTTTGGTGCAGAAAAAGTTATGATTATTTTGCCATCAAAAGCCACATCTGAAGAAGTTGCTCGTTATGAAACTTTGACTAATATCTGGGCAAAACAAACAGAAAAGTTTTCAATAGTTAAAGATACTGACATCGATACATTACCCTCAGATCGTGCAGTCTGGATTTTTGGCTGGAATAATAAATTTCGGACTATTGTGGAAAACGGCCTTAAATCTTATGGTGGTGAAATTGCTACTAAGGATGTGACATTAGGTAAGACTAAGTTGTTGAAAGCCGATAATAGTTTTGTAGTCGGTGTTCGTCATCCTGATAATTCTAATCTAGTTGCCGTCTGGCTCACAGCCCATGCTGATGATGCTGTGGCCGGTCTGGCACGCAAGTTACCTCATTATGGTAAGTACAGCTATCTAGCATTTACTGGTACTGAACCATCTAACGTTGCTAAAGGACAATGGCCAACAGTAAATTCGCCATTGATAACAAAATTATCAGATGATTTTGACAGTAGTAAGAATCCTTTGGTTAAGCGACCTGCATTAGCTAAATTGGCTCCTGTATTTTCAGCTGAGAGGATGCAACAAACCATCGAACATTTAGCCAGTGATGAAATGAAAGGTCGAGGTTTAGGTTCAACTGAGCTGGACGTTGCTGCTGATTATATTGCCGAACAATTTAAACAGGCAGGTTTATTGCCTGCTGGTGATAATGGTACTTATTTTCAGGATTTTGTGGTTAAAGCGGGAAAGAACAAGAAGAAGGTCATTACTCGAAATGTACTGGCTGTTATCCAAGGAAGTAATAAACAATGGACTGAAGAATCGGTGATCATCAGTGCACACTATGATCATCTTGGACTCGGCTGGCCTGATGTGACGAAAAAAAATGAAGGCAAGATCCATAACGGTGCAGATGATAACGCAAGTGGTGTTGCTGTATTAATTGAGATGGCGCTTACACTGAAGAATATGAAGCCAAAGCGCAGTATAATCTTCGCTGCATTCAGTGCTGAAGAGGCCGGTTTATTAGGCTCCAAATATTACGTCAATAATATGCAGAAATATCCAGCTAAAAAAGCCATTGGAATTATCAATATGGATACAGTTGGCGGTCTTGGAGAAAAGAAACTCCTAGTACTCAATGGGGACTCTGCCAGTGAATGGAAATTTATTTTTATGGGCACCAGTTTTGTAACCGGTATAGAAACAGAAATGGTTACTCAGGAAATCAACTCCAGTGATCAGGTGCCATTTGTAGCCGCAGGAATTCCAGGCATTCAGTTATTTGCAGGTTCTTCAGTTAACTATCATAAGCCTGGTGATACAGCTGACAAAATTGATATTTCAGGTTTAGTTAAGGTGGCAACGGTTGCACGTGAAGTTGTTAGATATCTTGCTGAACGACCTGAACCAATGACATTTAAAGGGGCTAAAGTCGATAAAAATGATGCTGTTGAAAAACCTACGAGAGTCGGGCGAAAAGTGACTACAGGTGTCATGCCTGATTTTGCTTTTAATGGCAAAGGAGTAAAGGTTGCTAGTGTCAGTGCTGGCTCTCCTGCAGCAAAGGCAGGAATCAACAAAGGTGATGTTATCATTCAGTTAGCTGGTGTTAAGGTTTCTGACTTACGAAGTTACTCCACCGAGTTGAAAAAGCATGGCATAGGTGACCGTATTGAAGTGATTTATATACGTAACGGTACAAGTCACACAACCACACTGACATTAGCTGCCAGATGACCTGGTATTCGACACATTCAAAAGGAAGATTCATGCAGAAGAAATCAAAGTTAGCAGTGCTCATAATACTCACCATACTGGCCGCTGGTTGTACATCAGTCAAACCTATTACAAATATCACTACTCTGAATACTCTCTATCAATATAAAATTATCGATAGTAGTAATAAAAAATCCTTATCAGTAATTAAACTTGCTGAAAACCTTAAAAGTACCCATGTGATTTTTATGGGCGAATTTCACTCTCATCAAGGTGCTCATAAGTTACAACTGGATTTACTTGAGGCTCTATTCAAACAAAATCCCAATATGATTTTATCAATGGAGCAGTTTGGTCGTGATGCACAACCTATTCTGGATGGGTATCTTGCTGGAAAATACGGTGAGAACACTCTGATTGATGATGCTAATGCTTGGCCAAACTACAAGGGATCTTACCGAGCGATAGTTGAGTTTGCCAAGGAACAGAAAATACCAGTAATTGCTGCCAATGCCCCAGCTATGTTTGTCCGTTGTGTTGGACGTAAAGGTGTTGAGGTACTTCAATCGATACCTGAAGAGCAGCAAGCCTGGTCTGCAAGAAAACTTGATCTTGAAAATGAAAAATATAAGGCAAAGTTTATGTCTTTTATGACTGAATCCGGTAGCAGGCATGGTCAGACTGATGAAGTTGCAAAGAAAAGAATGATGAACACCTATGCAGCACAGCTTCTTCGTGATACGACAATGGCTGAGTCAATTGATCAGGCGATGACACAATACCCCAATCATCAGGTGATTCATCTTAATGGTTCTTTCCATAGTGATGGCTATTTAGGAACGGTAGCTGTACTGGAGTCGATGCAGCCTGATTTAGTGACATCGGTCATGAGTCCTGTAATGGTAGCTGATCCTAAAAACCCAGCGGCAACAGAAGAGCAATATGCACAGGGTGATTATCTTTATTTATTAAAGAACATGCCTGCAAGATATATTGATAAAGATAAAAGTAATGCTTCTATCCGAAAATTAATTACATCTAGGATGAAGAAAAAGTGTGAATTGTAGGGTGCAATACTAAGGGTCTATTTGAGCATGAGGTTAAACTAGTCAAACTCTTCGATTTTTTCGAAAATTGAGCAGAGCATAGTACGCTCTTGCTCAGTTATTTCAGGTCGCCAAATATCGAAAATAAGAACGACTCTTTGTTGATTACTTGAGTTACGGGCTTCATGCTCTATTGAATCATCAAATATCATCATTTCTCCTTCCACCACGTCACGGGTTTGATTGCCAACTCTCAACTGACAACCTGTGGGTACGATCAAGGGTAAATGACAAATTAAACGAACATTTATTTGGCCATGATGAGGCGGAATGTGCCAGCAATTCTCGGTGAAATTTAAGTACCCTAGTTTAGTGCTATCTGTACCATTATAAAATATAGTTTTCGCAGTAAATCGGCCATTTTCGATATTTTAAAATTAAAATGAACTTCTTATGAATTCCACGATCTGATCAAATAGATGTTCGTTTAATCATAAGGTTTTCGTTTGAGCTCATTAATAAAATCAAAGAAGCACTTAAATTTTACCGCCCTTAGAGAGGCAATGACATCCCATTTCGATGCTGTTACCGATCGCCGCCAATCAAAAAAATGCACATACAGTCAATCAGATGTTCTTATGAGTGCATTTGCATGTATGTACTTTCAGCAACCTTCTTTGCTTCATTTTCAACGAAAGATGCAAGAGGGGCGACATAAAAATAATTGTCGAACGTTATTTGGTATCGAAAAAATTCCACAAGACTCTCAACTGAGAGAGGTGCTAGATAATATACCAAGTGATTTACTTGCTCCGGTATTTAAAGATTTTTTTGGTCGGTTAAGACGTCACAAACATCTAGAAGACTATGCGATTTTACCCAACGTATTGATGTGCTCTATTGATGGGACTCAATATTACAGCTCTAAGAAAATTCATTGTGAGCACTGTTTACATAAAGAGCACAAAACGGGTGAAAAAACTTATAGTCACGCTGTTTTACAAGGCGCCATCATGCACCCTGACAAAAAACAAGTGATCCCTGTGATGCCTGAGCCTATTCAAAATTCAGAACCCGCCGTCAAGGTTAGTCCATTAAAAGAAAAACAAGATTGTGAAACCAAAGCCGCTAAACGCTTTATAGAAAGGTTAAAAAGCACTTACCCACGGCAGCGATTTTTAATTTGTGGTGATGGATTGATGTCGCACCAACCCTTGATCAACGAAGTGCTGGCAAAAGACATGCATTATATTTTTGTTTGTAAGCCAGGCGATCACAAATACCTTTTTGAATGGCTAAATGATTACCCTGAACTGCCTAGCCTGGAAATAACCGACAAAAAAGGCCGCACTCATCAATATCGCTGGCAAAATAAAGTTCCTTTACATGGGCAGGCTGATGCCATCTTGGTGAATTATTTTGAACATAAAATCATCAACTCACAGGGAAAAGTCACTTCAACCTATAGCTGGGTCACTGATATTGAAATCAACGAAAAAAACATCATAAAGATGGTCAAAGCCGGTCGATGTCGCTGGAAAATAGAAAACGAATGCTTCAACACATTAAAGAATCAAGGCTATCATTTAGAGCATAATTATGGGCATGGCAAAGAATATTTAAGTTATAACATGTACTTATTAACGCTGCTAGCTTTCTACTGTCATCAAATTTTTGAGTTGACGGATAAAGCTTATCAAGCCTGCCGTAAGCGATATGGCTCAAAACAAAGCTTGTGGGAAACGTTGAGAGTAACCATTCAATTTTTTATTTTTAACTCATGGGAAGCCATGTTGAGTTTTTTGCTAATGACAAATGATGAGCAAGACGAGTTTATAAAAAAAATGTGAATTTAATAAGCAGGTTAATCGCACTTAGCTGTGTGGCTAGACGCTTGCCTGCTATTTACGCATTAAAAATGAAAGAGGCTGGAAAATGACTGAATAATTTTTAAAAATAAGGAATGCTGGATTTAGAGTTAATAATCTTCTTTCATCGAGAATTGCTGCAGCCTGTAGACTTTAGCAGATAAAGCTCTCAATCGATGGTATAATCAGTGATATATATATGAAATAGATCGCAAGGAGAGTTGGGATGATAGTTATAAAAGTAATTCGTTCAGTTAAGCGTCTAATTTTTTCGGTGCTAACTATACTGGTATTATCAGCTTGCTCGAACATGCCTGAGTCTATTCAGTATGAAAACCCTGAAGAAATTTCCCTGCTGGCGGTTCAACAAGGAGCTATAAATTTAACTGGGCAAACAGTTCGTTGGGGAGGAGTAATAACACAGGTTATTAATAATGAAAATGATACTTGGGTTGAGATTCTTGCGCTTAATTTAAATGATTCAGGAAGACCTAGTAGTAGCCGTTTTAATAATGATGGGCGGTTTATTGCAAAAATTGATCAGTTCCTAGACCCTGAAGTTTATCAACAGGGCTACTCCTTTACCGTGGTTGGAACTCTTGCCGACAAAATAGATGGAAAAATTGGTGAGTTCAATTACAGTTATCCAGTTATCCAAGTCGACGGACATTATATTTGGCCTAAAAAGAGTCCTTATAGAAGCCATTATGTTGTGCCTGGTTACTGGTACTATGGGTTTCATCCACATTGGCGATTTGGCTATAGCTACTATGGTTATGGAGTAAGATCACACCAGAGTCATTATTATCCCTATCATCCCTTTTATGGACATATGACACGTCGAGCTACACCTGTGACTAAGTCCATAGTACCAGGAATTATTGTTCGCAATGGTGATGCCCAGTCTCAGTGGAAATTTAAAACACAGCGCCTTACGAACCAGTGGAGGCAGGCAAAAGCGGTAGAAGTAGCGAGGAACAATAAAATTCTTCACAAACGAGCATTAGTAAGACGTAGTGCTGCTAATAATACCCATCAGACTAGTTCGTCTCCAAGGCATAGAGCAATCCAGCGAACTAACAATCCAAGAGATACTATTTATACAACTAAAGAATTTAAAAAATAGTCAAATAAATCAAAGAATTATTGCTGACTATTCATGTGGATTATCATTAACTTTTTTTATAGCTTTTATAAGCTGTCTACGTGCGTATTTCTTAAGATCATTCACTTCATCTAATAAATTTTGTCTGGGATATTGCTTTTCAATAAAACTGCAGATGTATTTAGGTGGCATGTTATTTAAAGCGATAGCAGCTATGTCCTGAACAGAAACTGCCGTGTCAGGAAACTTATACTGTCCTTCCTCTATCAATTTAGACAGTTCCTCGAAGACAATCTCTTCTGACAAATTTTCCATATCATCTGTAATAAATTGTTCTTTAAACATCTTGTTAGTTTCCTTAAGTATTCAGTGATTCTTATCTTGCCAGAGCACAGTTCTGCTGTCATCCTGTTATTTAAAATTTTCTATTTATAGGATAGTTCAGAGTTTAGAGACTGACAAATGCAAAATACACAAAATCTTATTAAAAACTATAACATTAAGTTAAGCCATATTGAGGTTGCTGCATCAAATTGGGGTGATGCTAATGGAAAACCGATTATAGCTCTCCATGGCTGGCTTGATAACATGGCAAGTTTTTATCCCTTACTAAAAGATACTCGTTGGCTTAAGGACAACAATTTGCTGCTAATTACCGTGGATTGGCCTGGTCATGGACATTCTGACCATCGACTTGAGGGGCAGCAGTATCATTTGCTTGAATATGTTCAAGATCTCCACGATATAATTGACTACTTAACCTTAGATAAAGTGTCTTTTTTAGCCCATTCAATGGGGGCTGCTATCGCCTCACTTTATGCAGGTTCTTTTCCTGAAGTGATTGATAAATTAATTTTACTAGAAGGATTAAGTCCCTTAACTCAACCTGCCTCTGAAGGACCTGAACAGCTCGCTAAAGCCATTCGTTCACGAAGCAGAAGTTTAAGGAAAAGTCATTTCAAAGATATTTCTCCAGTTTTGAAAGCAAGAAAGCAGGGCAGTGACCTTAGTGATGATAGTGTTCGACTTCTTATTGAGCGTAATATGGAAAAGACAGCACAGGGCCATAGCTGGCGTTCAGACCCTAGAGTGCGACTACCGTCCTATCTTAGATTAACGCCTGAGCAGTCCCAAGCTTTTATCAATAACTTATCCATGCCTGTTTTGTTACTATACGGTAAAGAGGGTTTTATACAAAAATACCCAGACTTTAATAAGAGGATATCCATGTCACAACACATTAATACAAAGCAGCTTGACGGAGGGCATCACTTACATATGCAATATCCTCAGCAAGTTATTGATGCTGTTGTTGAGTTCATGAAATAAATAGTAGTTATTTCTGCCATGATTTATTCATTTATAGGCGCCAAGGAAATCAACTACTAATCAAAGATAAAAAGTCTGTTTTAGTCAGCACGTTTCATGGGTTGTCGCTGCCAATAAGTAACACTACGCCATGCCCATTCCAAGGGTCCATATAAATAATATTTTAACCAGATTGGCGAATACCATAATTGCAACAACCAGATGAGTAAAACAATCATAACCTGCTGAATTCTTTCGAGTTCAGCAAACAGTCCCAAACCATGTCCATAAAAAATTAAGGTACAAAAAAGCGAGTGGAAGATATAATTGCTAAAGGCCATTTGACCTACTTTTGCTAGTCGAATCTGTAAACTGGTTGCGAATTCTTTATTAATTGCTAAATTCACCAACCCTATGTAACCGATGACTGTAAAGATACTTCCCCAGTAGTTAAATTGATTACCTAAAAACATCGAATAATTTAAACTAAAATCATGGGCGAAATTTTGAACTACACCGTAGCTAGAAACTAAGAATCCGATGGAAAGACCTACTATTGAGAGAATCAGGTAATATTTTGAGCTTTTTTGACCGGTTAATACCCCATTTTTATAAAGCGCCATACCCAATAACATCATCCCGCCAGCGCGCCATACTATGGTGCTCAGAAAAACTTGGGTTTCCAGGAAAAGTGCATTTTGGCTACGTTGATGTAGTTGTGTACTAAGATCACCGGTGTAAGCTGTTATCTCGGACTGCAATTGGGTTGCACTTGGCTGCCAAAAGCTCAATATCTCCTTAATATCCTCCTCAGGTATGTAATTATTGTTAAGTGCATAATAAACGAATAAGGAATAAAACGATGCAATAGAGAGAAGTATCATGCCAGATATTATCAAGAATCGAGGTGATCTGTTACGAAACCAATACACCCAAAATGCGCAAAGTGCATAGCTGTATAAAATATCGCCATACCAAATTAAATGGGCATGAATTAAACCAAATATTAATAACCAAAAATTGCGCTTGTAATGTAACTCAGCAGACTTCCCTGTTTTTTCTTCCGCTCGTTCTGCAAATAAACAAACACCAGCACCAAAGAGTATCGAAAATAACCCCATGAATTTTGAGTCAGCAATTACGTTACTCATTGTCCATACATAGAGATTCACGCCAGTTAGATCGCCCCATACCGTCGGGTTTACATAGGCTGCGCCAGGCATTGCAAAACTTTGTATATTCATGATAAGAATACCCAACAGAGCGAAACCACGCAAAATATCTAAGTTGTTAATTCTTAAATATTTTGCTGTTGGAGTATACGGTCGATTATTCATGGCTGACTTCCATTAATTTTGTGTGAATTTTAATTTACCTATTTTTACTTTAATTTACAGTATAGTCGCGTCTGGCAGATCGGGGTAGTCCAACCAAGGGGAGCAAAAAGCCAGAAAAATGAATTCACAACAGAATAAAAGAGCGTGTTCAATATAATACAAGATCTAAAATGCCCCGATCTATTCCCAGAGCGGGGCATTAATTTCTTCCAAAGATTAACTCTTTGCAGTCTCACCATCAGGTAAGTTTACTTCTTCAAAGAGTAATCCGGCTTTAGGATCATTAAAGGTATCCATATTAAAGTCGCCCTCGTTCTTAGCAATTATACAACTTACCGTTGCATCACCGGTTACGTTCACAGCTGTTCTAACCATATCAAGTAATCTATCAACGCCTATAATCAGAGCAATGCCCTGAACAGGTAATCCAACCTGTTGTAGTACCATTGCAAGGGTAATTAGGCCGACTCCAGGCACTGCAGCTGTTCCAACTGAGGCAAGAACCGCGGTTAATATCACCACAAGATATTCTGTTAAGCCAAGGGGTATACCATAAACCTGTGCGATAAATACTGTGGCAACACCCTGCATAATAGCCGTGCCATCCATATTGATGGTTGCACCTAGGGGTACGGTGAAGGAAGCAACTGAGTTCTTAACGCCTAGGCGTTTAGTCACCGTTTCCATGGTCACGGGGATGGTAGCTCCACTACTAGCTGTACTGAAGGCAAATAATTGAACGGCGCGCATTTTTTTTAGGAATATTAGAGGGTTAAGTTTTGCTACAAACTTTAGTAACAGTGTATAAGTAGCACTACCATGGAGTAGTAATACAAAAACCACTACCAAAAAGTATTTGATCAAAGGTTTGATTGATTCTACACCAAGGGTGGCCATGAGTTGTGCTATCAAGGCGAATACACCATAAGGTGCCAGCTTCATTATGATGGTTACCATTTTCATAATTACTTCATTGATATTTTGAAAGAACTGGGCAATTTTTTGTCCTTTCTCACCAGCTTGGGTTATAGCTAAACCAAATAAGACAGCAAAAACAATGACTTGCAACATCTTTCCTTCAGCCATAGCATTAATAGGGTTTGATGGAACGATATTGATGATGGTGTTAATTAAAGGAGGTGCGTCCTTTGCAGTATAGTCTTGAGTGGGGAAGTTAGCGCCTTCGCCTGGTCCCACAAGGATGGCTGCAATTATTGCTAGAGCAACCGCTATACCTGTTGTAAATAAGTATAGAAGAATGGTTTTTAGTCCCATGGTTCCTAGTTTTGTACTGTCTTGTAATGAACTCACTCCACATACCAGCGATACAAAGACAAGAGGTACGACTAACATTTTTAGTGAGGCTATGAATATTTTACCAACTACTTCGAATAGGCCCTCGGTGATATATCCGTTGATCCATGCCACACCGGAACCGAATTCATTGATCAGAAAGCCAAGCACGGCGCCTGAGAGCATAGCGATAAGTATACGAGAACTGAGGGTCATATTTTTTGTGTCTGACATAGTTTTTTCCGTTATTCTTATGGTTAACAGTTATTGTTGATCGTTATAGTTGATTATTATTAGTCGTTATAGATTTACCATGCCCTAGCCTTAGGACTAGGTCAAGTCTTATGCTATTCAAATTTGGAACTAGATTAACTGGAAGGGATAGACACTTCCCAGATTTAGTAATTTTGTCAGTTGATCCAAGGCAGTTCTATTTTCAATTAAGAGTTGTGGATCAGCTAAATCTACAGCACTCATGCGGTCTCGATAATATGTATTTACCCAAGAGTTTAAGGTGCTGAATAGCTCATCATTCATGAATGCAGCGGAATTAGCGGCCATTCTTTCTGGGTCGGTAAGAACAATCCTTTGTCTTAAGCAAGCAGGGCCACCGCCATTACGCATGCTTTGTTGTACTTCGAATATTTGCACATCACTTATCGAATTATCAGTTTCAACAAGCCGTTGTAGATAGTCCCTGACTCGTGGATTTGCCTGACATTCAGCGGGAGATATCAACATCATGCCACCTTCAGGATGATTAACTAATTGACTGTTAAACAAATATGAACTCACGGCATCCTCAAGAGGAACCTGCTCACTTGTCACTTCAATTATTTCAAGGCTTTCCCCCGGATATTTATCCCTTAGGGATTCCAGTGTCTGTTTTTGATCCAGAAACGCCATTTCGTGACAAAAAAGTACATTGCCATTACCTACTGCTATAACATCATTATGAAAAACACCAGCGTCGATTACATCAGGGTTTTGCTGCGCGATAACCGTATGCTGTTCAGGCAATTGATGCAGTCTAACGAGTGCTTCACTAGCCTCGAAGGTTTGTCTGGCTGGAAACATTTGTGGTTCGGGCATGGATTGCTTAAAGGCATATTTACCAAATACAAAAAATTCTAATCCTTGATCGCCATATTGGTCACAAAATCGTGTGTGGTTTGCGGCGCCTTCATCACCAAAATACTCACCCAGTGGTAGGGCTTGATGATGGGCGAAATGTTTTTCATCCTTAAACATAGCCTTGAGTATTCTTGCAGTTGTTTCAAACTCGATGGAGCGATGAAACTTGCTTGCTAGATTAGCAGGTGTGATATGTAGCCGTGAGTCCTTGGTATCAGCACTTGGAGATACCGTACAGGCATTTGCTGTCCACATGCTAGAGGCAGAGGAGCAGGCCACAAGTAACTGAGGGGCTTTAATTGCTGCCTCTCTAAGTACTTTAGCGTCGTCTCCACAAAAACCTAGTCTTCTCAAGGTAGCTATATCCGGTCTTTCCATAGGGGCTAACACAGCTTGAGGTAAACCCATATCCTGTAGAGCCTTCATTTTTATCAGCCCCTGCAAGGCTGCTTCCTTTGGATTGGCACTGCCTTGGGCATTTTTCAATGAAGCGACATTGCCAACGGATAAGCCAGCATAGTTATGGGTTAGGCCGACTAGGCCATCGAAATTATATTCCACTGCAGATGTCATTTATCTAGCGTCCCGTGGCAAGAACTCGCAAATTATCACCTGATTTAATCTCAAGGATATTGGCTAGTGATTGCTTAATAGTAATGTTTTCTTGCTCTATAACTGCCTGACCATAACAAGCGCGAAACTGTTTTATTCGTTGATTAGCTAACAGAAACTGAGCGCTTTGGCTTTGGGAAAATTGTTCAGTTGATTCTATCTTGACCTTATAGGTAATGCTTTTTCTTATACTTCGAATATTTTTAGTTTGTACTTCGATGGTTGGCCCAGCGTCAAAAATATCAACATAGCCGCGGTATTCAAATCCTTCTTTTTCAAGCATTTTAATGGCGGGCCGAGTGTCAGGGTGTACGACGCCAATAACATCCCTTGCTGATTTGGGTAGCAGAGGCAGATAGATAGGATATTTTGGCATTAATTCAGCGATAAATTGATTTTGTCCTTCACCACTTATGGCATCAGCATCAGAAAATGACATGGAAAAGAAGTGACTGCCTACGGCATTCCAAAAAGGAGAATTGCCTTCAGCGTCTGAAACCCCTCTCATCTCTGCTATTACCTTTGGAGCAAAACGCTGTTGATTCAAGGCCATAAATAGAAATCGACAGCGTGACAGTAGTTGTCCATTACCGTCTTTTCGATAGTCAGGATCTAGAAACAAGGTGCAAATTTCCGTTGTACCCGTGTAGTCATTACCCATATAAAGGGTGTTAATGACATTATGCACATTTAATTCTTCAGAAGTATGGACAACAGTGCCAAGATGATAAGTGTAAAAGGCTTGATCGAGACCAACAGTAGCTGCTAAGGCGCTAGTACCTACCACCTTACCCGTATCAGTATCTTCTAGTAGAAATAAATAGTACTCGAGACCCGGTGATTGAACCTTGCGATCAAAGGCTTTAACAGATGATTCGATCTTTTCTTCAAGAATATCCCTGTCAGCCGGCAGAGTGGTTAAGCCTGGGCCAGTTTTATTTGCTAATTCTAATAAGGATTTAACATCAGCTGAAGTTGCTGGTCGAATCAGCATCATATAAATATTCTCCTGAATAAAGCCAGATATTTTTTTAGGCTCTGGTAATTATAGAATAAAAAAGCGATGATAGCAGCTTTGAACATCCATGGAAAAAATATAATGTCGAATGATTTAAACAGAGCTACTTTTGATGAGGTTATGGTACCTAATTATGGACCGGCTAAGATGATACCTGTGAAGGGTCGAGGTTCGAAAGTTTGGGATACTGAAGGTAATGAATATTTTGATCTTTCTGGTGGTATCGCAGTTTGTGGATTAGGTCATTGTCATCCAGAATTAGTGGAAGTATTAAAACAGCAAAGTGAGTCTCTCTGGCACTTGAGTAATGTCTGGACCAATTTACCTGCTCTGGAATTAGCGACAAAACTCACCAGTCTTACCTTCGCTGAAAAGGTGTTCTTTGCAAATTCTGGTGGCGAAGCTAATGAAGCTGCCTTTAAACTAGCTCGCAAGTACGCAAAGGATAATTTTGGACCTGAAAAAGTTGAAATTATTTCATTCTTTAATGGTTTCCATGGTCGTACCTTATTTACCGTCAGTGTTGGTGGTCAAGAAAAATACACTCAGGGTTTCGAGCCTCTTCCCCAAGCAATAACACATTTACCCTTTAATGATCTTGATGCATTAACAGCTGCAATTTCAGATAAAACTTGCGCAGTTGTTATGGAACCCATTGTTGCTGAGGGCGGTATTATTAATGCCACTGAGGAATTCGCCCAGGGTGTACGGGAACTATGTAATCAGCATAATGCCTTGCTAGTTTATGATGAAGTACAAACAGGGGTGGGTCGAACCGGTGAGCTCTATGCTTATATGGGGCTTGGAGTAACGCCAGATATACTAACCTCCGCTAAGGCATTAGGTGGCGGCTTCCCAATTGGCGCCATGTTAACGACCACTAAAATTGCTGAGAGTATGGGGATTGGCACCCACGGTAGTACCTATGGCGGAAACCCCTTAGCTTGTTCCGTTGCCAATAAGGTTCTTGATATTATGATGCGTCCAGAAACCTTAGCGGGTGTTGCTAGCAAGCGCACTCTAATTGTAGATGGACTAAATGCCATCAACGATAAACATGGTATTTTCTCTGATATTCGTGGAAAGGGTTTATTAGTAGGTGCAGCGTTAACAGAAGAGTGGCATGGAAAGGCGAAAGTATTTCTTAATGCCGCCATAGAAGAAGGTGTTATGGTGCTGGTGGCGGGTTTAAGTGTTATTCGAATTGCGCCCTCACTGGTTATTCCTGATGAGGATATTATTACGGCCATGGAAAAATTTGCTAAGGCCGTTGATAAAGTTCTAGCGGATGTTTAGAGCACCTATTTAGTCAGCATATTATTCAAATAAGGCCAAACATTTTCAAGCAACTGTGGCTGGCCTTTTTCATTCGGATGGATACCATCTAACTGCATTAACTCTTTATAACCGCCAACCTTATCCATAAAATATGGAATCAAAGTCACTGGATAGTTTTTTGCAAGCTCGATAAAGACGGCATCAAAAGCTTTGCCATATTTACGTCCATAACTTGGAGGAAGCTTAATGCCAAGTAACAATACCTTGATATTTTTTGACAGGGCTTGTTGAATAATTTTTTCCATATTGGATTTGAACAGTTTAGGGGAATGTCCCCTTAGACCATCATTACCACCGAGCTCTAGAATCAATATATTAGGTTTATGTAATTCTAAATCAGTTTTAATGCGTCCGAGTCCATTGCCACTGGTATCGCCTGATATACTAGCATTGGCTACTTTATAACCTGTTGAGTTATCAGCAAGGCGTTGTTCAAGTAGTTTTACCCAACCATCTTCAACTTTCATACCATAACTAGCGCTTAAACTATCACCAAAAACCATGATCACTTTTGCAAAACTTGCAGAGGTTACTGATATGGAAACAATTAATAACAAAAGTTGTAAAGCATTTCTTGGTTGCACAGTGTTATCCTTTTAACAATGAACGGGTTTATACCCGTTCCACCTCAAGATACATATTTCAGCATGGCTAGAAATAGTCATATTTGAGGCAAGTAATTTTTGAGCTAGTCATTCTAGCTGAAAATTGCTTAACAAAGAAGAAGGCTATTTCTAGACATGCCCTTCGGGTGCTCAGCTAGAAAACTTGCACTGCGTTACAACTTTTGAAAAGGACTAGTCATTTCCTGCAAGTTGTGCCTTGTTCAAATTTTTTAGCTGAACACTGAAACATGCATCTTGAGGTGGAACGGGTATAATACAATATTATCCTACATAAGCTAGCAAGATAGCTATTGGTTAATGGTTACCAGATATTTACTATAGAATACAATTTTATTTGCGAATTAGATTATAGATTAAGGATTAGTTGAATTATGATTAAAGTTAAGGATCTTGGCAAGCTTGTCACTACCCAAGAAGGTGAGTTGAACATATTACGGGATATAACATTCGACATTGCAAAAGGTGAGTCAGTTGCTGTTACCGGTGAGTCTGGTTCTGGTAAATCGACTCTTTTGAGCCTACTGGCAGGTCTTGATCAACCCTCCGCTGGTTCAATAACTATCGACGATCAACTATTAGCAGATTTGGATGAAGATGGTCTTGCGGCTTTTCGAGCCCAAAGAGTGGGGTTTGTATTTCAATCATTTCACCTCTTAGCAAGCTTAACTGCTTTGGAAAATGTCATGTTACCGCTTGATCTTGCAGGTGAATCCGACGCTAAGCAACAGGCTAATATTTTGTTAAATCAAGTGGGTTTAAAGGAGAGAGTTACTCATTATCCCAAGCAGTTATCCGGTGGCGAACAACAAAGAGTGGCAATTGCTCGAGCTTTTGCAAGTAATCCATCCATTTTATTTGCTGATGAGCCAACGGGTAATTTAGATAGTAAAACAGGCAAAACCGTTGCTGATTTACTGTTTAAGTTAAATAAAGAAAGAGAAACAACCCTAGTATTAGTAACCCATGATGAAAAACTCGCTCTACGATGTGATCACCAATTGATATTAGAAGCAGGTCGGTTAATTGAAGATAAGGTTCTAGTGAATGCCTAGTATAAAACTTGCCTGGAAATTACTGCGTCGAGATTGGGCTGGCGGTGAATTAAAAATATTAATTTTGGCTTTGCTTGTGGCTGTAACGGGGGTTAGCTCGATTAACTTTTTTAGTGAACGAATCCGTATTGCTATGGTTGAAGAATCGAGCACTTTTATCGGTGCCGATTTACAACTTACCGGTTCAAGAGCTGCTCCTGAAGAGTGGGTGAATCGTGCTGAACAAGCTGGCTTAACTGTGGCTAAATCAGTTTTGTTTGCCAGTGTTGTGGCCAGTGATGAAGACTTTCAATTAGCCAGTGTTCGTTCAGTGGAGACCGTTTTTCCCATAAAAGGTAGCTTGAAATTACTTGCAGCTAATGACACTGAGAGTCAAATTAACTATAAACCTGAGCGGGGAGAGGTCTGGGCAGACGAACGTTTATTCAAAAAACTTAAAGTAAAAATTGGTGATACTGTAGAGGTTGGTGTATATGAATTTCGAGTAAGTGGTGTTATAGAAAGTGAACCAGGTCGCGGCGGTAGTTTATTAAGTTTTATTCCTCGTCTAGTGATGAACGATGCCGATGTTCCCCTGACGGAAGTTATACAACCCGGCAGTCGAATCAGCTGGCAATATCAGTTTGCCGGAGAAAGAGACACAATAAATGACTATTCAAATTGGCTTGGTGAGCAGGTCAATTCAACCTGGTCGGTGGTGGGCGGAAGTGAGGGAGTACCCAACTTAGAAAGAACACTTAATCGTGCCCAATCCTTTCTAAGTTTGGCTAGCCTTGGAAGCCTTCTTTTAGCTGGTATTGCAATAGCCATGGTGGCTAATCGTTATGCTGAACATCACTTTGATCATGCTGCCTTACTACGCTGCTTTGGAGCAAGTCAGGCATTGGTGTTAAAAATCTATGCCGCTAACTTATTTGCCTTAGGTCTTTTAACAAGCATTGCAGGTGGGGTCACTGGCTATCTTGTACATCTAGGACTAGTTGGGTTAATGCAATCTATGTTGCCTGCTAACCTGCCTCAACCTGGTATTGAGAGTTTCTTTATTGCCATAGTCACAGGCTTAATTGCCCTTACAGGTTTTGCATTACCCGCCTTGATAAGGCTTGGTGCTGTGCCTCCTTTGAGGGTTTTACGGCGAGAGTTATCGCCAGTCACTCTAAATTCATATGCCACCTATGGCTTAACGGTTATCAGCATTGGCCTGATCATGTGGTGGCAAACGAGTGATATTCAAATGGTTGCCATCCTTTTAGTTGGCGGTGGAATTGCAGGTTTCTTGTTAACTTTTATTGCAAGACTATTTTTAAAAATGGGCCTATTTTTCCAAACCTACATGACAGGATCAGTTCGTTTTGGGTTTAGTCAGCTTGCCCGTCATGATAAAGCCTCTACCATTCAAATATTAGCATTTGGCTTGGCACTGTTGGTGATGATGCTGATTTTGCTTTTGAGAAATGATCTGTTGGATACCTGGCGCTCAAAACTCGCTGATGATACGCCAAACCATTTCATTGTTAATATTGAAGCCTCTGATACTGCAGCAATGGAAACGTTTTTCGATCAGAAAAACATTAAAACCTCAGGTTTATTTCCGATGATCCGCTCACGGATTAATCTACCTCAGACAGCCACGGGTAAAGTTGGTCGTGAAGTTAATATCACTTGGTCAGAAAATATGCCCAAACATAACAAACTAGAACAGGGAGTGTGGAGTCCCCAATCAACGGAAACAGGATTGCCTGCCATTAGTTTAGAACAATCTTTTTTAGAGCGTTTGGGTTTAAATTTAGGTGATGTTCTTGAATTTGATACAGGTGGCAGAACCTACAAGGGAGAAATCACCAGTATCCGCTCCGTTAAGTGGGATTCCTTTAAACCAAATTTTGTGGTGATGTTCACTAGTGATGCTATTAAGGATATGCCAGCAAATTGGATGACGAGTTTTTATCTTGCTGGGGAAGATAAAAAACAGCTATCAGGATTAATCGAACTGTTTCCCGCTGTTTCCCTCTTTGAGCTGGACGCCATTATGCAGCAGGTACAAAGGATAATTGAACAGTTGAGTCTTGCCGTTGAATATATTTTATTGTTTGTGATTCTAGCAGGAATAATGGTGTTACTAGCAACCATTCAATCAACCATGGATGAACGTATGTTTGAGTCAACGGTTTTAAGAACCCTCGGCGCTAGTAAAAGCTATTTGAGAAATAGTTTAATGACAGAATTCAGTTTACTTGGATTATTGGCAGGCTTAATGGCCTCAGCTGGTACAGAGCTTGTCGCCTTTGGTCTTTACGAATATGCTTTCGATTTACCCTTTAGTTTACATGGTTGGTTGTGGGTTGCGGGTCCTTTAAGTGGGATTATTATTATAAGCGTTGCAGGTAACATGGCGGCGAGAAGTGTCATATCAAGACCACCCATGAGTAGTTTTAGGGAGATCCAATAAGTAATAAAAGGGCGCTTAATTTAGCTTGTCAGAAATTAATTTTTAAATTAGTTGTTGATTTAACTTGACCCCGTCCTTTCAAAACTTTATATATGCTTCCATATGACAAATGGAATTTTCAACTTAATTCATAGGCAGTTATAA
This sequence comes from Gammaproteobacteria bacterium, assembly GCA_002746155.1. Lineage (GTDB taxonomy): Bacteria > Pseudomonadota > Gammaproteobacteria > Enterobacterales. Next base: position 75,821 of record NVWF01000002.1, read on the forward strand.
ATAATAATGACAAAATCTTTGGTAATTGTAGAGTCACCGGCTAAGGCCAAGACCATAAATAAATATTTGGGCAACGATTATGTTGTTAAGTCAAGTATTGGCCATGTTCGCGATTTACCCACAGCAGGTAGCAAAGAACCTGTCGATGCAAAGGCGCGAGCCAAAGCTGCAGCTATAACAAGAAAGCTTTCTCCTGCTCAGAAAATTAAACATAAAGCTAAGAAAGCTAAAATTGCCTTGATCGCCCGTATGGGTATTGATCCAGATAATGACTGGGCTGCTCAATATAAAGTTTTGCCTGGCAAAGAAAAAGTTGTTAATGAACTAATAAAGTTAGCTGCTAAAGCTGATACTATCTATCTCGCGACGGATTTGGATAGAGAGGGGGAGGCTATAGCCTGGCATCTCCAAGAATTAATCGGTGGTGGACCAGAACGCTTTAAACGCGTTGTATTTAATGAAATTACAAAAAAATCTATCCAAGAAGCTTTTCATAAACCAAGTGAAGTTGATCTCAATTACGTCAATGCACAACAGACAAGACGATTCCTCGATCGCATAGTTGGTTTTATGGTTTCGCCTTTACTCTGGAAAAAAGTTGCCAGAGGATTATCTGCGGGAAGAGTTCAATCTGTAGCGGTTAAACTGGTTACAGAAAAAGAGCGCTCTATTCGAGCTTTTAATCCAGAAGAGTATTGGGAACTTCATGGGGATGTAAAATCCTCTAAATCTGCAAGTTCACTTAGAATGCAGGTTAATAAACATCTGGGTAAAAAATATCGACCCGATAATAAAGTCGATGCCATGGAAAGCGTTGATTATTTAAATCAACAGAGCTATGTGGTTTCTGAAAGACTTGATAAACCAACCAGCTCTAAGCCTTCAGCACCTTTTATTACATCTTCCTTGCAACAAGCTGCCAGTACACGATTAGGATTTGGTGTTAAGAAGACCATGGCAATGGCTCAGAGATTATATGAAGCTGGTCATATTACCTACATGCGTACCGATTCAACCTCCCTAAGTAAAGATGCTGTAGACTCTTGTCGTGACTATATCAATGATCAATTTGGTAAAAAATATTTACCTGATGATGCCTTAATATACAGCAATAAAGGCGGTGCTCAAGAAGCTCACGAAGCGATTAGACCTTCTGATGTGACTAGAACCTCTGCTTCATTATCCGATCAAGAAAGAGATGCTCAACGGCTTTATGAATTGATCTGGCGTCAATTTGTAGCCTGCCAAATGACCCGAGCTCAGTATGATGCGTCAACCTTAAATGTTAAGGCTGGTGATTATAATTTAACCGCTCGTGGTCGAGTATTACGCTTTGATGGTTGGACAAGAGTTCAAACTCAAGTTAGAAAGAAAGACGATGATATTGTTATTCCTGATTTAACAGTGGGTGAAGTTCTCGTTTTAGAAAAACTCGATCCGAAACAGCATTTCACTAAACCTCCAGCTCGTTATAGTGAAGCAACGCTTGTAAAGGAATTGGAGAAAAAAGGCATTGGCAGACCATCTACCTACGCTAATATTATATCTACCATTCAAGACAGGGGTTACGTGCGTCTTGAAGCAAAGCGATTCCATGCTAGAAAAATGGGTGAGATTGTTACTGATAGATTGAATGAAAATTTTACCGACCTAATGAATTATAGCTTCACAGCTACTATGGAAGAACGACTTGATGAAATCGCGGCAGGTAAAGCTGATTGGAAAGCTACTCTAAATGAATTTTATGAGGATTTTAGTGTTAATTTAGCCAAAGCCGATTCCGATGACGGCATGCGACAAAATGACCCAGTTGAAATTGATATCAAATGCCCAGATTGTTCACGTAATATGTCCATAAGAACGGCTTCGACTGGTGTCTTTCTAGGTTGCACGGGTTACGCTTTACCAGCAAAAGAACAATGTAAAAAAACCTTAAACCTTACCGCTGGTGAAGAAGCGGTTTCGGTTGAGGATGATGAAGATGCTGAAACCAGTAGTTTGATGGCTAAAGAACGATGCCCGATTTGTTCCACCGCCATGGAAAGTTATCTCATCGATGAATCAAGAAAGCTCCATGTCTGTGGTAATAATCCTGACTGTGAAGGAGTTAAGGTTGAGCAAGGCCAATTTAAAATAAAAGGCTATGAAGGACCCTTACTTGATTGTGATAAATGTGGCTCTGAAATGCAGCTAAAAAATGGCCGTTTTGGTAAGTATTTTGGTTGTACCAATGAAGAGTGTAAAAACACCCGTAAGTTGTTAAGAAATGGCCAAGCAGCTCCACCTAAGGCTGATCCTATTCCCATGCCAATGCTTGCATGTGAAAAGGTTGAAGATACCTATGTCTTACGCGATGGTGCAGCTGGAATATTCCTCGCTGCGAGTAAGTTTCCAAGAAACAGAGAAACCAGAGCACCTAAAGTTGAAGAGTTATTAATCGTAAAGGATCAACTTGATCCTAAGTTTAACTATTTAACAGAGGCTCCTGTAAGAGATCCTAAGAAGCGTCCTGCTATTATTCGTTTTTCGCGTAAAACGAAAAGTCAGTATGTAATGAGTGAAAATAAAGAGGGAAAAGCCACAGGTTGGGTAGCCCATTACAATGATGGTAAGTGGGTTGCTGATAAATCGAAAATGAAAAAATAGCAAATCGAAGCTTATAGCCGTTCCTAGCCTAGTCATGCTGAAATATACATCTTGAGGTGGATCGGGTATAAATTTACCATGAATAGAATTATAATTATTTTAACCATTATTGTAAGCCTTTCTGCTTGCGCTTCTGCGCATTTGACTAATACCGAAGATTTATGTCAAATATTTCGTGATGATGATGATATGTATGATGCAGCAATTGATATGGAGAAACGCTGGAAGGTACCATTGCAAATCCCCATGGCTTTTATGTATCAAGAGTCCCATTTTAAAGAAGATGCAAGACCTCCAAAAGATTATTTATTATGGGTAATTCCTTGGGGCTATGTATCTTCTGCCTATGGTTATGCCCAAGCTCAAAATGAAGCCTGGTCTGATTATATAAAAAGCACGGGTAATAGGGGTGCAGATCGGGATGATATTGACGATGCCATGGATTTCATAGGTTGGTACATAAGACAAACCAATAAGCTTAATAAAATCTCAGTTTGGAATACCAAAGAGTTGTACTTGAATTATCATGAGGGCTGGGGTGGCTATCGACGGGGTACCTGGAAAAAGAAAGCCTGGTTAGTGAAGGTTGCTGACAAGGTAGCCACACGAGCAAGTCTTTATGGAACACAATATCGACGCTGTAAGGACTCTTTAGACAGTAGCTGGTTTTAAACATACATCTTGAGATGGAACGGGTATAATCCCCCCGAATTACAATCTAGCTTGTATTAAAGGACAAACCATTGAGTCAATCATTTGTAGCAATTTGCCCTAAGGGACTGGAATCTCTTCTTGTAGAAGAAATTAAAGTCTTGGGTGGTCAGTCCGTTAAAGAATCTTATGGGTCTGTGACCTTTGAAGGTGAACTTACAACAGCCTATAGAGCCACCCTCTGGTCACGTCTAGCTAATCGCATTCTCATGCCTTTAAACACAGGACCTGTGGAGTCATCTGATGACTTGTACAAGGTTACTAGTGATATTGATTGGGAAATGCATTTTGGTGTTAATCAGACCTTTAAAATAGACTTTAGAGGCACCACTGGCGCCATTCGGCATGAGCAATTTGGTGCTAGAAGGGTTAAAGATGCAATTGTCGACCAATTCATGGCGGAGCAGGATAAACGGCCTTCGGTTGAATTTGATGATCCAGATATTAATATTCAAGCATCACTACATAAAAACCAAGTGAGAATTTCACTGGATCTCTCTGGGCCAAGTTTACATAGACGTGGATATAGAAGTGTAACCGGTATAGCGCCCATAAAAGAAAATTTAGCTGCTGCCTTATTGATACGAGCTGGTTGGCCAAAGTTGATGGAACAACAAGCCAACTTAATTGATCCTCTCTGTGGTTCTGGAACTCTACTCATTGAAGCTGTCTTGATGGCAGCAGATATTGCCCCTGGTTTATTCAGGCAGAGATTTGGATTTGAGTATTGGCGTGGACATAAACCTGAGGTATGGCAAGAATTACTCGATGAAGCGGTTGAAAGGCAAGTCAAGGGAATTGAAAAATTACAATTAAATGTCACTGGCTTTGAAGCAGACAATCGAACAGTTCGAAGTGCAAGAGAAAACATTGATAGGGCGGGTCTTCAGGAGCATATACAGGTTGTAAATAGTGCTTTTCAAAAAACTGATTCTACTGCTGATATCTTTGAAAGTGATAGCAACAGAGGTTTAATCATTTCAAATCCCCCCTACGGGGAAAGAATGGGGCAGGTACATGAGTTGATACCTGTCTATCAACAATTGGGCGTCTGGTTAAAGCAGTTTTCAGGTTACTCGGCTGCAATCATTACTAGTGAAACGGAGTTAGCTAAAAATATTTCGATTCATGCTGATAAGCGATATCGTTTTCAAAATGGAACATTGGACTGTAATTTATACTGTTTTAATCTTAATGATGATAATTATATTGATCCTGAAAGAGGCCATAAGTTACCTCCAGAGGTTGAAGCGCTTAAAAACCGAATAGAAAAAAACATCCGCAAAATTACCGGTTGGGCTCAGCAATTACCAACCGATGCTTATCGAATTTACGATCACGACATTCCTGAATTTGCGGTGGCAATTGATCGCTATGCTAATAATCTCCATGTACAAGAGTCTGCTGCTCCAGCTTCAATTCCTGAGAAGACTGCAAAAAGACATATCCAGCAAATCTTAAGAATTTTGCCTGATGCTACTGGCATTCCGTCAGAAAACATTTTTCTAAAGACTCGGCAAATTCAAAAAGGTACTAATCAATATAATAAGGTGGCAAAAGAGAAAAAACGACTTAAGGTCCAGGAACAAGGGCTCACCTTTTTGGTTAATTTGACGGATTATATTGATACAGGGTTATTTCTTGATCACCGAAAAATTCGCTCTCGAATTCGTAAACTCGCCAAGGATAAAAGCTTTCTTAACCTATTTGCCTATACGGGAGCTGTTTCTGTTTATGCTGCTGATGGTGGTGCCAGCTCAACCTTAACCATCGATATGTCTAACACCTATTTACAATGGGCAGAGGACAATATGCTACTGAACAACTTTAGTGTCTGGAATAATAAGTTTCTTAAGGCTAATTGTCTCGAATGGATTAAAACTGCAGATCAAAAGTTTGATTTGATTTTTCTTGATCCACCTAGTTTTTCAAATTCAAAATCCATGGATGGCAATCTTGATATCCAACGGGATCATAAATATCTAATTGAAAAGACCATGGAACTACTCGCTGATGATGGCACACTAATATTTTCCACTAATCGTCGTGGTTTTAAGTTAGATGGGCTGTTAGAAGAATCTTACACTAGTTTTTATCATGGTAGAAAATCATTATCTCGAGACTTTTCAAGACAAAGAGCACCACACCAATGCTGGGAATTTAAGAAAGAACTGGCATGAAATCCATGTCATCATTAAGCTTTTATACCACCAGCGGCTGCCATCTTTGTGAGCAAGCAGAGCTGATTTTCAATCAGTATGGTTACAACTTGTCAGAGGCAATAAAGCCTATTGATATAGCCGATGATGATGGTCTTGTAGAACTTTATGGTATTAGAATACCTGTACTGAAAAGAGGTGATACGGGGGCTGAACTAGGCTGGCCCTTTGATCTGGATGACTTAATTCAATTTTTAGAATAGCTCAATGTCATGGTCAGATTCAGACTCAGATTCTAAACTATTTTGTCTTGCTACAGTGTAGTCTGCAATAGCCTGTTCAAAATTTTGACTGGATATAACAGCATCAAATAATTGGCGTTCTTCTAACATGGTGAAATGGTTATAGACATTATCTCGAAGTCTTAGCACTTCTTCTGCTTTTGAATCTACTTCTTGCTCTTTAATTTCAGATAATTTTCTCAAACATTCACTGGTATGATCTAATCGTTGGCACAGTCTGTCATAGAATTGAAAGGCTATAACCGCCTTGTCTATATTTTCTCTCAGTTCACTTGAGATAGCTGCTATCTCTTGTTTAATTTGTAGTGTTTCAGCATCATCAGACAAGAGTTCAATCTTTTGGCGTATCATTTTGTCTTGGCTGACAATTTCAGTGAATGAAGTAGATAAGGTATCGACACTATCAGTGGACTCTGTCACAGCAACTCGAATTTGTGCTGCTGCGAGGCGAGTAAGCTCTGCTACGTTTTTATTAAATTGTCCATTGGGCTTATGGGCCATTACTCTTCCTAATTTCCTCTAAGGATAGTTGAGTATAGAACAACTTTCACTTTTAACAGTAATTTTTTAAATTATAAATAATTACCTAGAGACTGCTGCATTTCTTACTTTATATTACATTTATTTGTTGCTTAAGCTTGACAAAAAGACCTTTAAAACGTATGTTTCAAACAAGTGTTTTAATTGTTATTTAAATAACTTCAAGGTGATCATGATAGATACAAAGAATCGAATACTCAATTCAGCTGAAATATTGTTTGCCGAGCATGGTTTTAATGAGACATCCTTACGGATTATTACCAGTGTTGCTGATGTCAATTTGGCTGCGGTTAACTATCACTTTGGTTCTAAAAAGATATTGATCCAAGCGGTAATTGATCGATATTTCATTAGTTTCACGGAATATTTGGAAAAGGAGTTTGCCAAATATGAAAATAGTGAGAAAAAATTAACCACCCGAGCTTTATTGGAGTCCTTGGTGGAACCTATTTTAAAACTAAATGAAATAAGACCAGAGGGAGCTTCTACCTTTATGCGATTGTTAGGCAGAGCTTACACAGAGTCTCAAGGTCACCTAAAATTATTTTTAACAGAAAAGTATGGATATTTATTAATTCAGTTTACTGTTTTAGTTAATCAAGCAAATCCAGAATTAGACTCTCGGGAAATGTTCTGGAGATTACACTTTATGTTAGGGACATTTGTTTTTGCTCTGGCGGGACAGCGGGCTTTGTCTGATATAGCCGAAGCAGATTTTAATGAAAAGGTTGATGTAACAGGTATCGTACATCATTTAATTCCATTTTTAACCGCTGCCATGCAACCAACTTTAACCGAACCATCTTTAATTGAATCCCTTTAATTGAGCCCTTTAATCAAATAATAACTACTATGAGAAAATCATTATGTTAATACAGCTTTTACTACTTGTCATCATCACATCCTACTGCCTTTATTTTAGGAAAACATTTCAAGTTTCATTAATCATCATAACTTCTTGCTTGCTGCTATTGACGGTAATTGATGGCTTTAGTTTTATACCCTGGTTGATTGTTTTACTGACCAGTGTGTCCTACCTGATGCCAGATCTCAGAAGACAGTATATCTCAACGCCTGTTTACCATTTATTTGCCAAGATTATGCCTGCTATGAGTGAAACAGAAAGTGATGCATTGGAGGCAGGAGATGTATGGATAGATGGTGACCTATTTCAGGGTGATCCTGATTGGAAGAAAATCCTCGACATTCCTAAACCACAATTGACAACTGAAGAACAAGAGTTTCTAGATAACCAAACAGAAAAATTATGTGACATGATTGATGATTGGCAAATTTTACAAGATATGGATCTACCAGAGGAAGTATGGAGCTTTATCAAAGAGCAGGGCTTCTTAGGTATCATTATTCCCAAGGAGTATGGTGGTCTAGGATTTTCTGCCATAGCCCATTCAACTATCGTTACCAAGTTATCTAGTCGTAGTGCCACTGCTGCGGTTTCGGTGATGGTACCTAATTCCCTCGGACCCGCTGAATTATTAATGCATTACGGCACAAGTGAGCAGAAGCAACATTATCTACCACGCCTAGCTAAGGGAATAGAGATTCCCTGTTTTGCGTTAACTGGGCCTTTAGCTGGTAGTGACGCAGGAGCTATGCCAGACGTAGGCATTGTAAAAATGGGTGATTTTGAAGGTGAAAAAGTATTAGGTATCGAAGTTACTTGGAATAAACGCTATATCACTCTGGCTCCAATTGCCACGGTATTAGGATTAGCTTTTAAATTACAGGATCCCAATAAACTTATAGGAGTTAAGGAAGATATTGGTATTACTTGTGCGTTGATACCAACTGATCATCCCGGTGTCATCGTTGGCGATAGACATCTTCCCATGAATAGTGCCTTTATGAATGGACCAACCTACGGCGACAAGGTATTCATCCCTATGGATTTTGTAGTTGGTGGCCAAGACTATGTGGGCAAGGGCTGGAGAATGTTGGTTGAACTACTTTCAATTGGACGTGCCATATCTCTACCAGCCATGGGAACTGCCTGTGGAAAAATGAGTTACCGTTTAACGGGAGCTTACGCAAGAGTTCGTGAACAATTTAATACCTCCATTGGTAACTTTGAAGGTGTGGAAGAATCTCTGGCTCGAATCGCTGGATTAACCTATCGCTTAGAAGCTATGCGCAGAATGACAGCCAATGCAGTTGATTTAGGGGTTAAGCCAGCGGTTGTTTCAGCAATCGCTAAATATCACATGACTGAAATGGGTAGAGTGGTTATTAATGACTCTATGGATATACACGGTGGTCGAGGATTAATCGACGGAGAGCGTAATTATCTTGCAGCAGCATACAATGCACTTCCCGTATCGATTACCGTTGAAGGTGCGAACATCTTAACCCGTAACCTAATGATATTTGGACAGGGAGCAATACGTTGTCATCCTTGGGTTTTCGAGGAAATGCAGTCAATAGCAGCGAAAGATAAGGTCGCTGGTATTAAACAATTTGATCGGGCCTTTTTCTGCCACATAGGGTACGCCTGTAGTAATTTTGTCAGAACTTTTTGGCTTGGAATTACTGGGGCTCGATTAGTGCGTACACCGGTTAGTGGTGAGACAGAAAGGTACTATAAGCAGTTAACACGAATGAGCTCTGCTCTTGCCTTGGTATCCGATCTTGCCATGGCAATTATCGGAGGTGATTTAAAGAGACGCGAAAGGTTATCAGCACGTTTAGGTGATGTGTTAAGTCATCTGTATATGGCAACTTCAGTGCTAAAATATTATGAAGATGAGGGTCGTAATAGTGACGAATTAGACTACGTCCACTGGAATTGCCAGAATTCATTAGCATCAATTGAAGAAGCTTTTAGAGATTTCTTAGCCAATTTCAGTTCTCCGTTTATCGGTAAAGCACTTAGCTTAATCATTTTCCCTTGGGGGAAAACTTATCATAAAGCATCGGATCGATTGGATCATGAAATCGTTAAACCTATGCTCTGTGATAGTGACTTAAGAGATCGTCTAACGACTAACTGTTATGTGGGAAAATCTGAGAATGATGTAACCGGTCGAATAGAAAATGCGTTCACAAAGGTATTAGTCGCGGCAGATGCTGCTAAAAAGCTCTCAAAAGCGATTAAGAAAAATCAGCTAGAAAAACAATCCTCATATGAGAAACAATTAAGTAGTGCTGTGAAAAACGATATTTTGACTAAACAGGAAGTAGTTTTATTAAAAGAAGCCGCTGCAGCCCGATGGGATGCTATTCAAGTGGACGCTTATCCTAAATCTTGGTTTCCTAACCTAGCCTCAAAACAAGATGAAAAGCTTAATGTAGCTTAATTTTATGTAAGATTAACCAGTAGAACATAAAAAAACGGCTTGCAGGGGGGCAAGCCGTGAACTACATAACAACATAAAATCAACAACAAGGGTAAAACTTTGCGCTGCAAAAACCTGGAACCTACGCTTTTGCTTATACTTACCTTAGATGAATTCTCGAAAAATGTAAAATTACCTGATTGCAAAAGAGTTTATTGAATAAAGTTATATAATTCAATGCAATAGACTCATTAGTTAAAGTTCTTTGTTAGATAAATCACCCTTTTAATAAGTTTTTGGTTTAACCCTAATATTTTTAAGAATAAATTAATCTTAAAAAAACGAATTTAATTTCACTAAAATAAAATATTTTCAAAATACCTTCAGATTATCTTTAAATTACGCGCAAATAAATAAACCGAGATAACTCACCTCTTATAATTATTTCTGACATATCAGTAAGGCGTCTAACCACCTAGGTTGTTAGGCTCACATGCTCCTCTTGATTCTCAAAGTGTACTAGTGATAATCATCAGGAAGAGGATGTTGAATTAATCGATAAATACTGGAGCTGCACCTAATCCCCACAAGATAACCGTTACACCAAGTAAACCTACAAACATCACTAATCCCACAGCCACAACAGCACTGGCGAAAAGAAACCCTCTCTCTTTACTGATACCCATGACTATGGGTAAGCCTGAGTACAATAAATAGACGGTATAAGACACCGCACATAACCCCGCTATCATATGCAGCCAAATTACAGGGTATAGTCCTAGTATCCCCACCAAAAATAAAGGGGTGCAGGTAAAGGCAGCAATTGCATAACCTTTAGCCAAGGTAGATTCAGACTTATAGGTCTTAGCCATCCAGTGAATCATCACACCTAAGACAAAGATCCCAACCAGCATAGCAACATAAAAGAGAAGCGCTATCTGAAAAGAGCTATCACTTGTTAATTTTACTGCATCACCAGCGCCGACTGTCCAACCAACCTGGGTGGTTCCTATATACCAGGAAACTGAAGGGATTAGCGACAGCAACATGACATAAACCAGATAATGCATAAAGTTAGCTTTTGGAAGCTGATGAATTCTTTCCCATTCTTCTTCAGGGTGGCTAAATAGCCCCCAGATATGTCTAAGCATATTCATATACTCACCTCATTATTTGCCAGTATTAACACTGACAGTTTTATTTTAATACTAGGTTTAAAATAAACCATTAGTATGATGTCCAAACAAATTTAAAATCTGGGGCGCACTAAATGTCCAAAGCCCAGCCAAAATTAATAAAATACCAGCACCCTGTCTCACTGATTGAACCCTCAATTTATCAACCAATGAATGGTGTAAAACTGATCCAAGTACGATTGATGGTAGTGTACCAATACCAAAAGCAAACATAAGGCTTGCGGATTCCAGAGGGTTTGCGTTAGCAATGGCTAAAGTAAGGGCACTGTAGACAAGGCCACAGGGAATGTATCCCCAAAGTAATCCTGCTCTAAATCGTCCACCGAATGAATGACTGCCCAGAGCAGTGCTGAATCGTTTTTGTAATGGTTTAAACAGCCGCCCTCCAATCTGTTCTAGTTTCCTCAATCCAAACCACCAGCCTGCAATATAACAACCCATGGCAATTAGCATTAGGCCTGCTACAATTCGCAGTGGTAATACGAGAGCTAAGTACCTACTTCCAAGTTCCAGTCCAATTAAACCTGCAATTAAACCCAGTAGAGAATAGCTGCATATTCTTCCTAAATTATAAGTTAGTAGGTTGAAATATCGGTCTCTTTTATTTTGTATGCGGTGAGTTCCAGTAGCTATAACTAAGCCACCGCACATCCCAAGGCAATGGGCGCTGCCTAAAAAGCCGATTAAAAAACCTACTAGCATTATCTCAATCATTGTTCTGCTTTTGCACTGTCTTATCAGTTTTAGGTGTGCAGTCATGTAAAATACTATAGGCTTGGCGATCTAAATCTTCAAATTGATTGCTCGACATGGCCCAGAAAAAAGCCGCTATTGCCAGAGCAAATATCAGCAGACTCACCGGTAGTAATAAATACAATATATCCATTAAATCGTTCCTGTTCTTGGCTCAGTCAGTGGTGGTAAAAGTGTTTTTAATGATGCTTGGGGTTTGTCTGGGTATCTAATAAGCCGCGTTGCGTTGAGTACCACTAATAATGAACTTAAAGACATACCCAATGCTGCAATCCAAGGTACCATTAAACCAGAGACTGCAAAGGGGATCGCGATAATATTATAGGCAAATGTCCAACCGTAATTTTGCCTTATAATAGTTTTCGTTTTTATCGCCATCTGTTGTAATTGCAACAGAGAACCTAATCCGGGACTTAGAAAAATAACATCAGCACGGGACTGGGCTAAGCTAGTGGCCTCTGCAACGGCTATAGAAATCCCACTTGCGGCTAGCACTGGGCCATCATTTACTCCGTCACCCAGAGTCATGGTGAACTTGCCGCTGGCTGATAGGTCGCTTACATACTGTTTCTTTTTATCAGCACTGACACCACTTAACATTTGATTAAATTCCAATTGCTTTGCCAATCGTTGAACTTCGGCAGAAGTATCTCCACTAAGTAGGTGTCTGGTAAGGGATTTTAACCAGGGATCATTAAGGGTGCTGGTTACATCATGCTTTAGTGGGTCATAGAGGGTAAAACTGGCTATTAACTGCTTGTGGTCAACCAGAAAAATTCTTCTCTGGCTATTTAACTCATCCAATAAGAGCTTATCCACTGAAGGTGAGAACTCCAAAATATACTCTCTACTGCCGATAGCATAATTTTTATCTTGATATGTCCCTGTTATGCCACGTCCAGACAATACCTCTACATCAGACATATCAACAGTATCAAATCCCTTGAAAGCTGAAGCAATAGGGTGAGCTGAAGCTTTTTCCAAACCAGCTGCCAACCTATTACAAAAAGCTATGTTCAGATCTGAAAAACAGGTGGTTTTTTTAATTGAGATTTGCCCAGTGGTTAGGGTTCCGGTTTTATCAAAAATAACATCCGTGACATTAAATATTTCATCAATGACCTTATTTTCCACCAACAAAATACCTTGTTTGCGCAATCCGATACTCGCCGCAGTATGGGCAACAGGAGTTGCCAAAGACAAGGCACAGGGACAACTAACTACCAATAGGCTGACTACTACAGGTAGCACCATTGATGCATCAACGACCCACCAATAACTGCCAACTAGCACTGCAAGTATTAATATCAGACTGATAAATATTGAAGCAATTTTATGGGCGAGACTTAGACTTGTTGATTTATGTTTAGTGGTTAGTGACATAAGATCTAAAATTACACTCACCGCAGATTGTTCAACATTACGCAGTACTTTAATTTCAACAAAACCATCACAGAGGATACTACCAGCCAATACAGTTTCACCACAACCGTGTCTTTTTGCCATAAACTCTCCGGTTAATGCCGACTCGTCAAAATAGCCGTCGCCATCAGTCACTTCTCCATCGACAGGTACTCTTTCTCCAGCCTTGATAATAACCCTGTCTCCAATCTTCAATTGCAAAGGAGTTACCCACTTTTCTCCTCCTGTTGTTTTTAAACAACACTTTAGAGGTAATAATTCTGCAAGGTTTCGATCCTGCCTACTCATTTGCCAACGTACCTTTAATTCAAGGTAACGGCCGAGTAATAATAGAAAACTAAACATGGTTACTGATTCGTAGTAAACAGCACCAACACCTCTAACAGTTGATACCAAACTCGCTATGTAAGCCACAGCAATGGCTAGGGCAACGGGTACATCCATACCAACTCTGCGATTACTGAGATCCCGTAAGGCACCTGTAAAAAAAACTTGTGCACTATAAAAAACCACAGCAGTTGCAAAAATAAGAGAAGTCCACTTGAGTAAACTGGCGTAACTGCCTAGCTGTGGCATATCGCTTGAGTATAGCCCGAGTGTCAACATCATCACTTGCATTGTTCCTAGTCCAGCAACAGCTAAACGTTTTAGATGTTGATTGTTTTCCTGTTGGCGGCGAAGTTCTACAACGTCTTCTATCCAGGGATAAGGTCGGTATCCACAGGATTCTATTGCTGCGAAAACGTCGCTGACCTTTATTGTTTTAGGATCAAAGTCCAGACGCAAACTTTGTCTTTCCAAATTCAGGCAAACCTGTTTCACCGCCACTAGAGATTCAAGTTTTCTTTGCAACAACCATACACAAGCCGCACATACCATTCCCTGTATTTGTAACTCCAAGCGTTTATGACCGTTTTCAATATTCCTTACAAAGCCAACCTGAATTTCTTCAGTATCAAAATAATGCCAATTTTCAGAGTTCTGTTTATTTCTATCGGATGAATCAGTTGTTTGACTTTCAGCGACTTTAACGGGTTCAGCATAAGCAGTCCTGTACTTATAAAAATTGCTCAAACCACTGTCCAAAATGCAGCGACATACTGTTTGGCAACCTGGACAACAGGTGAATTCAACACTGTCTTCAAACTTCACTTCAAAGACTGATCCAGCTGGAATGGTTAATCCACAGTGAAAGCAGTTGTTGTTAGAGACATCCATAATAGTTAACGATTAGCCAGTAAAGTAATTGGAATATCCAAGGGTAGATGTAGTTCAGTTTTTAAACGCCAAGGTTCAGCCGTTTCCGATAGATCTGTTACCGGTTCAATGACTAAATACCAACGTCCTTTTAATGGCGTTTTTAATTGGCCATAATAAAAACCATTGGGACCGATATTAAGAAACAACCGAAAGTCTTTAGTTTTTAAAGTTGGATGATAGAACTTCAAGGATAATGAGTCAGGTGCAGTGTTACCCGATAACTGAGCCCTCACCTCACCTGTCAAATCATCCAGCCATAAATTAGTACTGACATTCAACGCAAAAGCTTGTTGCTCAGCATCCTTAGTTTGGTTTATGGCAAGACCTTCTTTGTAATAATCATCAATGACAATTGAGTCTTGAGTGTTAATTGCTACCACTAAAAGTCCAATACCCATAAATACCACAACTATCAATGGGGTTAATACAAACCAGGCCCATTCTTGTTTATACCAGGGACCTTCGGACTCATAGTTCAATATCTTATTATACTGTTGATGATTTGTTTTATTCATTGTATTCCTTGAATAATAGTGGTCCTATGAATCGACTTTCCTCGACAACACTAACGTCAACCTCGGCGGTGTCCAGCAAATGGAAGGAGATGACTTCTGTTTTTCTTTTGAGTAATCCATGTTTTAGTAAGAGACGGATCGGTAGATCACGTATTTCTCCAGGCTGCAAAGTTAACTTTTTAATACCTGAGAGTGTGATACCTTCTAAACCTGAAACCATTAGGCTATAAGTTTTCTGATGCTGGGTTTTGTTCATAATTTTCAGGGTATAACTGTTCTCAATGAAGTTCTCAGAAGTTATTCTAAATAATTGATTTCTGTCTCTGATGACATCAAGAGCTAAGGTATCACGGGTGATTAATGACCCTATAAACAGCATGATCATAAGGATTATCACTAGCCCATAACCGGCAAGTCTAGGCCTTAAGTTATTGGTTTTAGTGCCAGCCATCTCATGTTCTGTCGCATAAAGAATCAAATCCGGTGCATAACCTATTTTAGCCATAACTTCATTGCAGGCATCAATACATAAGGCACAACTGATGCATTCATATTGTAGGCCGTCACGTATATCGATTCCTGTAGGACAAACCTGTACACACACGGTACAATCCACACAATCACCTAGATCAATTTCCCGTGGATTTTGATTTTTCTTTCTTGGCCCTCTTTTATCGCCGCGATCCTTGTCATAAGTGACTACTAATGTATCAGGATCATACATGGCACTCTGAAAACGTGCGTAGGGACACATATAAATACAGACCTGTTCTCTCAACCATCCTGCATTAAGATAAGTAGCCATAGTGAATAAAGCTATCCAGAATAGGGTTGTTAAAGTAAGTTGTAACTCCCAGAACTGTACAAACAGTTCGCGAATTGGAATAAAGTAGCCAACAAAGGTGATAGCCGTGATAAAGGAAAAACATAGCCATAAAAGGTGTTTGCTACCCCTTCGAAAAAATTTAGCCACACTGATTGGAGAATTATCCATTTTGATGCGTTGATTTCGATTACCTTCGCATAACCTCTCCACCCACATAAAAACGTTTGTCCATACTGTTTGCGGACAGAGATATCCACACCAGACTCGCCCGAGCCAAATGGTCACAAAAAATAAGCTTAAGGCTGAAATAATTAACAGCCCTGATAATAAGATCAAATCTTGAGGCCAGATTGTCAGTTCAAAAATATAAAACTTTCTGGTTGGTAAATCCCAGAGAATGGCCTGTCTAGTTCCCCATTGCAGCCAAACTGCAGCAAAAAAGAGAACAAGGAAAAACCAGCCGGTATAAGCTCTTAATCTTTGGAATCTGCCTTTAACGTTGCGAGTCTGGATCTTGACTCTTTTTTCATAAAGATTATGACTAATAGGAACAATTTCCACTGCCTTTGTTGCAGTAGGAAAAGCTGCAGTAGGAAAAGTCCGGTTATTTCCATTATCTGACATCAGCTGTTAATTAGAAGCTCGGGTTAAGCTATAAACATAAGCAGCAACCAGATGAATTTGATGCTCATTTAACTGGGCTGAAAATGCTGGCATCTGTCCGCTGCGACCCTTGTCAATACTCTCGCTGACATACTTTATGGAACTACCATACAACCAAGTAGTATCCGTGAGGTCGGGAGCTCCCATCAGCTGTTGACCTTTAGCATCTATACCATGACAGGCAAAACACATTGTCTTATAAACTGTTTCACCTAGTTTAACTTGATCTGCTTCAACACTTAGACCACTTAAGCTTCGGATGTAAGCGGTTACATTTTGCACACCATCCTCACCAATTACAGCTCCCAGTGCTGGCATCACTGCTTGGCGCCCCTGGGTGATAGATGTCTTGATGGTTTCAGCAGAACCGCCATATAACCAGTCGTCATCGGTCAAATTTGGGTAGCCTCTTGAACCTGTTGCACTAGATCCATGACAAGAAGAGCAATTATTGGCAAATATTCGTTGGCCCATTTTTAGTGCAGCGGGCTCCTCTAATAACTTATCAATGGGAATACTTCCGTAACGTTCAAATATTGGACCGTATTGCTGCTCTGCAAGTTTTACTTCTTCCTGCCACTGTCCCGTTGAAGTCCAATTTAAATAGCCTTTGTAATTTCCCAATCCTGGATAGAGGAACAAATAAACAAGAGCAAAGACAATGCTCAAGATATATAACCAAAACCACCAACTCGGTAGAGGATTGTCATATTCTTCAATCCCATCAAAATTATGGCCAGTAGTGGGTACCCCAGACTCAGACGTTAATTGCTCCTGATCTTTATTGCTTAACTTTGTCTCTCTATAAGTTATGCCCAACCAGGCAACAAAGAAAATCATGCCTAAAGTGAGAATGATAATGTACCAACTCCAAAAATCACTCATCGGAAGTTACCTCATTCTTTATTTCAGGATCGGCAAAGGGTAAATTAGCGGCTTCATCAAAACTTGCTTTGCGTTTAGGACTAAATGCCCAAACAAATAAAATCAAAAAGGTGATCAACATCACCACAGTAAACGCACCTCTTAATACATTAATATCCATAATTTATCGCCTGCTCTTAATGACTGTGCCCAATACCTGAAGATAAGCCACTAGAGCCTCGGCTTCAGTTTTACCCACTACTGCAGCTTTTGCCTTAGCAATTTCTTCAGCAGTGTAGGGTACGCCTAATTGTTTTAAAACGGTCATTTTTTTACTGGTATACTTCCCGTCTAACTCAGCTTCGAACAACCAGGGAAAAGCTGGCATATTTGATGCAGGAACTACGTCTCTGGGATTAAACAAATGCGCATATTGCCAGTCATCGCTATAACGTCCACCTACTCTTGCTAAATCCGGGCCAGTGCGTTTAGAGCCCCATAAGAAAGGGTGTTCATAAACCTGTTCACCGGCAACAGTGTAATGACCATAACGTTCTGTTTCTGCACGTAACGGTCTGATCATCTGTGTATGACAAACATGACATCCTTCGCGAATATATATATCCCGTCCTTCTAACTGCAAAGCTGTGTAGGGCTTCAACCCTTTTACGGGTTCGATTACCTGTCGGTCAAAAAATTGGGGTACGATTTCAACCAAACCACCAAAACTAACTACCACAATGACCAATAAGCTCATCAGGCCAATATTGGTTTCAATTTTTTCATGTTTCATCAACTGTTCCTTAAGTTGTAGCAGGTTGAGCTAAGTTATTAGTATCAGTTATTAAACCTTCATCTGCGGTTAATCCCTGTGAAGTCCGCCAAACGTTATAACCCATAATTAGCATTCCCAATAGAAACAAAGCACCACCGATTACCCGAATAATGTAGCCCGGATAACTGGCTTCAAGTGATTGCACAAAACTATAGGTTAAGGTGCCGTCATTGTTTACTGCTCGCCACATTAAGCCTTGCATTAATCCATTAACCCACATAGATGCTATATAAAGTACTGTACCGATAGTCGATAGCCAGAAGTGCGCGTTAATCAGTCGGATTGAATACATCTGACCATATTTCCTGCCGTACATAATGGGTAGCATGTGATACATGGCGCCAATGGTGACCATTGCCACCCAGCCTAAGGCACCTGCATGGACATGGGCAATTGTCCAATCTGTATTATGAGATAAGGCATTAACCGTTTTAATACTCATCATTGGGCCTTCAAAAGTGGACATACCATAAAATGACAATGAAACCACTAGAAATCTTAAAATTGGGTCGGTGCGTAATTTACGCCAAGCACCTGCTAAGGTCATCATGCCATTGATCATTCCTCCCCAACTGGGCGCCAGTAAAACGATTGACATCACCATGGAGACATTCTGCGCCCAATCAGGCAGGGCACTATAATGTAAATGATGGCCTCCAGCCCACATATAGATGGCAATTAATGACCAGAAATGAACGATTGACAAACGATAGGAATAAACGGGTCTTTCGGCCTGTTTGGGCACAAAATAATACATAATTCCTAAAAAGCCGGCTGTTAAAAAGAAGCCAACAGCATTATGGCCATACCACCATTGAACCATGGCATCTATGGCGCCAGAATATACAGAATAGGATTTCCACATACTAACAGGCAATGCAGCACTGTTAACCACATGCAATAAAGCAACAACGAGAATAAAGGCCAAGAAAAACCAGTTAGCGACATAGATGTGCTGAGTCTTGCGTCGCATAATTGTGCCGATAAACACGATGGCATAAGACACCCATACTAGGGTAATTAAAATATCAATTGGCCATTCCAGTTCAGCGTATTCTTTTGAAGTAGTCAGACCCAGAGGCAGAGTAATCACTGCAGCAACAATCACTGCTTGCCAACCCCAAAAAGTAAAGGCGACTAAGGCAGGGAAGGCGAGCCGAGTCTGGCAAGTACGTTGCACCACGAAATAAGAAGTGGCAAAAAGTGCACAACCGCCAAAGGCAAACACCACTGCATTAGTATGTAGTGGTCGTAACCTTCCAAAATGAAGATACTGGGAATTGAAATTGAGTTCGGGCCACACCAACTGCGCAGCAATCAATACCCCCACCAACATCCCTATAATTCCCCAAACTACTGTCATGAGTGAGAATTGACGTACAACATTGTAGTTATACTTAGGGTGTTTATAAATAGAGTTCATACAGATATCCTAATTTTAAAGCATTAAATAATGGTTTATTTTACGGATACTATCAGTATGAAACCAGACCTATTTTGACTTAAGTCAATATAGTTGAATTAAGTTTAAAGATTAAAGCACTTTCACATAGTTTTTAGTACGAATATCACCAGTATTCCAGTAGGTAGTTCCGGCAATGACAGCACTCATGGATATATTACTTCCGGAAGTGATTCTTGATAGGCATTTACTGATCGTACTTGCTCTAATTTTTGTATGTGAGTATAGTCGTTACGCTAAAAGATACGGATATAAAAAAACTATAAGGAATATAAATCTAATGCATTCTCGTTGTAAAAATCAAATTATTCTAGTCATTGCCATCATTTTAAATWMWTKWWATTWGYSKGCKGAAAGCGTTATACAACCAATGAAGCTTGCTGACTTTGTAAAGTTACCCAGCCAACGTAATGTTTTAATTTCACCCGATGGTAAGCACCTCTCTCTTATTTACAAAAAGGGTAAAAATGAACTTCTAGCCATCCTAGATAGGAAGACGCTAAAGCCAGTTCATGCCTTTCGCTCTCGTGGCAACAATAATGGTATTGGCACTGTTCACTGGGTGAGTAATACCCGGTTAATTTATAGTGTCACTAAGAGTTTTAACTGGGATAAACAGTTGAGGAGCACCGGTGAGTTGGTCGGCGTCAATATAGATGGTTCAAAGCACAGACTAATCTTTGGTTATCAAGCTGGAGAGCAACAAACAGGATCTCGAATAAAGAAAAAGCAATCTGAATATGGAAGCCATGAAATTATCGATTTACTCAAAGATGATGAAAAAAATATACTCATTGCATTTTACCCTTGGAAACTTTTCGGTAATACATGGCGACACAATCCTGATGCAGTACCAAGAGTTTACAAGCTAAATGTGCGCACAGGCGCCAAGCGAAAACAAGGCATACTACCAATAGCGGGAGCTTCAGGCATTGCTGACATAAAAGGTGAAGTAAGATTTGCTATTGGAACAAATGATGATAATGAATTCAAACTTTACTATAAAGAGTCCCGTAAAATTGATTGGGAGGAGTTTAATGTAGATAATTTTGAAGGAAAACGCCTTAGGCCACTTAGCTTTTCCGCTGATAATAACAGTGTTTATTTAACAGCAAATGTTAGTAATGGAACTCGTGCTCTCTATCGTTTTAATCTAAAAGATAAGACTTTTGAGAAGTTATTCCACGACCAGTCTGTTGATATAAGCTCTGTGATTAAAGATTTTTCAGGTCGCCGCGTCGTAGGAGTAGGAACTGATCTGGCTTTACCAGAATATCATTACCTTGATAAGGAAAGTTTAAAAGTTAAATTACATAAAGTGCTTAAAAAAACGTTTATGGGCCATGATATCGTTATTACAAGTAGCACTGAAGATAGTAAACACATCATTGTTTATGTCTATTCAGATGCGAACCCAGGTGATTATTATTTATTTGATTCTAAAACTTATAACGCCCAGTATTTGCTCACTCGACGCCCCTGGATAGAACTCGAGCAAATGTTACCCATGGAATCAATTAAAATAACAACAAGAGATGATTTTACGATTCATGGTTACCTAACTAAACCTAAGGTAGCTTCAGTGAAAACCCCTCTCATCGTTTTGCCCCATGGTGGCCCACATGGCGTGAGGGACTATTGGGGGTTCGATTGGGAGGCGCAACTACTTGCAAGTAGAGGCTATGCAGTCTTGCAAGTAAATTATAGAGGCAGTGGTGGCTTTGGTATTGATTTTCAAGAACAGGGTTATGGAAAGTGGGGCACATTAATGCAAGATGATATTACAGATGCTACAAGAGCAGTCATTGATCTAGGAATAGTAGACCCTGAACGAATTTGTATCTATGGAGCAAGTTATGGTGGCTATGCTGCATTGATGGGGGTTGTTAAGGAGCCTGAATTATACAAATGTGCTATTGGCTCTATGGGAGTCTATGATTTGCCTATGATGTTTGAAGAAGGTGATATTTCTGAACGAAAGAGCGGCCTTGCCTATTTAAGAGATGTGTTAGGTGATGACATTAATGATCAAAAATCTCGCTCTCCTGTCTATAATGTTGATAAAATTTCCGCTGAAATATTACTCATTCATGGCGCTAAAGATGAGCGCGCCCCAATCGAACAGGCAGAATCATTAAAAAGTGCTTTTGATAAAATTAAAAAACCATATGAGTGGTTGGAGATGAGCAATGAAGGCCATGGTTACTATGATGAAGCCAATCGATTAAAGGTATACAGTAAGATACTTGATTTTCTGGACAAGCATATTGGTGACACAGTACCTATAGATTAACATCTAAAGGTAAGAATTTGCCTAGCTGTAAAACCAGACACTACTTTCGATTTGTTCATAGTTCTGCAAAGATCTAAAAATTAATTATTATCAGTAGAATATCGGCAGCTTAGTCCTGAAGCTAGCCTGCCTTTCCCATAATTCTGGGTAACTTGCAAGCAAGAACCTTAGCTGAAATGGGAAGCTCAGCACCCATTGTCAAATCAATTGCTCCGGCTTATGTCATTGAAAACCTTGAGTAAAACTCTTTTCGTCAGTCCTCGCCATAGGCATAAAAGTTTTTCAAAATACCTCTTAAATCATCTGCATAATACCGATCAGCTTCTTAAAAGCGACTTCATTGCGAATAACAGACAATACCCCTTGTAGTTGACCTGTGGTTAGTATCCCAGTGAATAGGGAACATTAAACCTGTCATTAGTCTGCCAAATGGGATTCTGAGGACATAATGTAAGCATAAAGTGGAAACGGCTTAGCATCATTATGTCCTCAGATTTTCTTATCAATCAGTTAGACTGTTTTTAATAGTCGACTAGTCCACGCAATTCTGAGAGTTATACAGGTTATGCGGGTTTGAGATTTGCCCCGTGGTTTCAACCTTGAATGGAAGTAGCTGAATACCCGGTGGTGATGGGCTGTTACCTTGTTGAGTCCAGTTCAGTCCTTGTTGTTGTACTTCGTTACCTGTTACGGGATGACTTCCGCCAGTCCAGAAGCCGAGCACACATACAAACCCATCTACATTCTCTTTTTTTATCGGGTATTGCGCGTACTCATTATTTTCAATAGTTATTCTAAAGGTGGTATTTGTGTCAACTGCGCCATTGTTCAGTGGCAAGTTAACCGTTTGGCTGTTGGCTGCTAGTCTGTATCCAGAGATATAATTAGAGTTCTCTGCAAAGAGATCCCCCATCCAATTGGGGTTAAAGTCAGTTGGTCTCGCCTTGCAGGTCAGCGCACATTTTAGTGCTACTCTAGTAATATCTTCTTGAATATTGTTTAATTTGACCCTTTGATTGATAGTGAAATCAACCGCTTGAAGCTGGAATGAAAAAAATATCAGCGTTACAAGTGTTAAACTTTGCGCCTTACTTAGTTTAGTTTTGATTTTATTTAAAATTGTCATCGTATATTTCCTCATGAAGTTATTTGAAAGTATCTAGATTTCATCGATTAGTTGCGTCGGCCTGTCATGCTTAAGGTTTGACTGCTGTTGACTGTAATTGGGGTAAAGGCTACTACCGACTGTGCAGTACCCGTCATACTCAAGGTTTGATTGCTAATGGTTGTGATTGGGGTAAAGGTTGCTACCGACTGTGCAGTACCCGTCATACTCAGGGTTTGATTGCTATTAACTGTAATTCGGGTAAAGGGTACACCACGGCGTTGATTGTTCCGATTCGCGCTTTTTCTCGACGGTTTGCTTGATTTAAGGTTTCGATCTTTATTGAACCCCACGTTAGCTGAAACCCCGGTTCCGTTATACAAAAGAAGGCCGCTCAATACGATTAGCCATATGACTTTATCTCTACTCATTTTTATCTCCTTAGTTAAAAAATGTCTGTTTAGAAAAATCTGTGCCCTAAACCCGTCCATGTCTTATTTCGTTAGCTGTAACCGCCGCAATGGGCTACTGGATAAAACGTTGCCCTTGTCAGTCATCGCCACTACTCTCCACAAGAAAGGCTGGTTCAATTTTTTTAACAAACTGTTTGCTGGTTTGTAACTTGATTCACCGGGTTTTTTGAATGCGCTGGCCAAGAGCTTTCGCTCGCCATCTTTTTCATAAAATTCAATTTTATAGATCGCCACATCCTTGGAGTCCTGTAGATCAAACCAAGTAAAGTTGATTTTCTCAGCTGATAAAAATTGATTGCTGCTAGGTAATAACAAGGAGATAGGTGGATAAGATTTTACCTGTTTTAGCTGCTCCCTATCACCGACAAAATAGCGCAGGGTTGGCATCGGGAATCCTGCAACACCTCCGGTATTTAAAATGCCGGCAGTGGTATCTGAATTGCCTTCATTATCGTTACTGGCTTCTATTCTCAGTAATATTCGGTAGAGTCCTTTTTCCATAGACGGAAGTAACTTTGGATCGGGTCCTGGAATAATGGTGGTGCCGGTGGGTGATAAGAAGGTTTGAAATCGGCTGATTAACCGGTAGCGTTTTTGCAATGGGCGATCCTCTGCCGATAAACTGGCCTCAGACAGCAAATCGAATTGGCTCGGTTCGGCTTCACCCGGCCTTACTATTTCCCAACGGCCTTTTAATAGTCCTGAACCATTAAATTGGATTTTGGCACTGAGTTTAGGCAGTTCTTCATTTTGCTTTACTAGGGTAATCGCTTGCCGATAGCCTTCGCCGTTAAAGTCCAGATCGACCTTAGTTAGTGCTAAGGGTGTTCTGGCACCACCGCCACCCATACGACAGGTGACAGTGACAAAAGTACTCACACCATTATTTACAAACTCTCTAATATAAAAGAATTCAGAAGAAGCACCTTCCTTCGCCTCTTGATAAGCACGCCGGATCACTGCCGTGGGAATACTCATGATATCTGTCAGGTTTCTTGGTGAAGTCGCTGATGCAACAGTCTGGGTACGAGACAAATCAAATTGTTGGGGTAAATGCCCAAGCAAGGTACCGGGAACGCAGGGATTAACACCGACCACAACGCCAGTGCTGGTAACGTCACCGCACCAGAAAGCAGCAACAGACCTTTCATTAGGTTCGAGATTATGAAAGGTAATAAGCACCGTTGATACACCATTGGCATTTACATTAACGCCGGTTGGATGTCTCCCTGTCACAGCGTAAACCTGAGTTGCCATGAGGGTTATAACAAAAATAAGCGTTATCTTGAAAATGTTTATTGTAGCCTTGTTCATTTTGCTTATTCCTTAAAAAGGTTAATTTTGATTAATAACTTAGGTTAACGTTAAGTTGAACGGTTTTGCTGCCAAAACGACTAGCTTGATCAAACACCCTATTAATAGATTCGCTGTCGTTGTAATTAATCCTGAGACTAATGCTGCCATTGAGCTGGAACCACCATCCACCCTTAATCAGATTTTTTACTAGCCCAATATCCGCGTTTGTCGAGGTGCTACTGGCTTCATCTAATGAATCATCGTTTTTACTTAAACCATAGTTAACGCTGACAGACAATCCATCTATTGATTGCCAGTTATAAGATACCGTTGCTGATTTGCTATATTGTTTTTTATTATTTTCCAAGTCATACAAACGATTTTTTCCAAGGGAAAAGGACCAAGATGTGGTGTTACCTTGTTGAATATTGACGCTAGCGGCGTGTCGCAAATTGCTGAAGTCTGCCAACTCTCGACCAATCTGTCGATTGTCTTGCTGGTTATAATTTGATTGCAATGATAAGGAATAATGCTCAAATTGCCAATTTGAGGCAAGGCTGTGATTAGTGGTTAATTGATCGGGCAAATGGCTAGCACCGTTAAATCCGCTAATATTGGCACCAGGAGAGTTGATCGCATATTGATGGGTTTGTTGAAAACTGTAATTCAGACTAGGCAACCATGTCTTGTTTGTATAAATATCTTCATCTGAACTTAATATTTGTGCTAGAGGCATGTTTGCGCTAAAACTATCGTTTTTTGTTTCAGTGGTTAACAGGCTTACTAGGTTATCCAGATTATCCCTTGAAGAACGGGTACTCAGGTTGCCGCTTACACTGCCCACTTGATATTGAGCGCCAAGCAGGTTGTTTTCTATGTTGGCCTGGACAAAAGCGGTCAGGGTTTGATAGAGCGGATCGGTACTGGAACTGTTGGCATTTAAAGTGAGGTTGGTGTTTGATCCCCAGGGTGTTTCCCATTGTTGTATCAGTTGATAACTCATATTCAAGTTATAAGCCATTGCGGTTTCGGTTTTTAGTGTTACCAGCTCATCGCCAAAACTTAAATTTAGATCCTCTGGGTTAGTATAGCGACTTAATCCGATAGAAAGGTCGGCATTCAACCTACCTTTGGAATCATTTGCAATCAACCGAAACCCCATACCCTGATTTTTTTCTGCACTGGCAATTTCACCAATACCAAAATCGTTTTGCGCCTGTCGCTGGGCGTCGAGATAAGTGCCTTCGATGCGCACTGATATCCGAGAGTCGCTGAAGGTATTAAAACCAAACCCCAGTGAATTAACAAATTGTTGGCTGTAGTTGGCTAATCCCAAAAAATTATTGTAACCAACAATATCTGAACCACTCAATATCGCGCCATTAAAGGTCAGTTGATTTTCATTTTGGTACTGCCAGCTCACACCACGTCGCGATAAATTACTAATTAACAGCGGATTATTGCCATAACTGGTATGCCCTACAATAATTCGATTGTTGCCGCTTTTAAACTTAACAGAGTAATTTGAGACATCCCATTTTCTTGCCTGATTAAGTTTATTAGAGTACTGAATGGCTTGCTGACGATTAGAAACGGCTAACAAATTAATATTGGTGTCTATTGAGAAATCATCATTCTTATGGTGACCTGCGAGTCCAATGCTTGCCGTCACATCTGAGTAAGTTGGTCGCTGAGATCCCAGATTATCACCTGAAACCTGCTCATCGAGTTGGCTGTTAATATTAAGATTCAGGCTGGGCGTCCACTCTGCCTGTTTAAAACCAGCGGAGGTCATCACATTCAGCGGGTGAGTGGCTATTTCAATCCATTGGCCCTTCGTTAGTTGGCTGATCCTTAGTTGATTTTCGCCTGGGGGTAGCGCTAACCCGCCTGGAAACACCAATCGGTTATTAGTAAATTCAAACAAATCGGTAATGTCAGAATTACCGAGCATAATTAGAAATTGCGGTACAATCTTTAATTCATTTATACTATTTTGCTCTCTGCCTATTAACTGTTCGATAGAAAGCCGGATTATTAAAGGTTGGTTGTGAGCTACCCATTCATCCAAAGTGTTGCCCTCTAGATCGGATATCTTATCCAACTGAAAAACAGGTTCGGCCTGAGCAATTATGGATGAAGATAAAACAACCGCAGCCATAAAATTAATTGCGTACTTTTTCATTAGCGTCGTTCCTTGGTGGAGCAAATTCCATCGATCAGTCTTTTTTGTATTTTAATTTGATATTCAATTTTTCCAGTAGGTTCATGGAACCAACGAATGCTTAGTTTTGAACAACTGGTACAACCTTGAGTTGGCCTATGCTCAATTCTGGCATCACCAAAACGATTTGATTTAATTAACAATTTCGCCGAATGAAAAACGGCTTGCTGTTTATTGCAAAATGGTTTTTGACTGCTAACATCAAATCGATCTATTCCCTTACCGCCAAACGGATCTTTGTGGGCTTTTGAGATCCTATTTAAGCCATCATTTTTAGAGGAATTGTTTTCAAATTTCAGTTTTATGTCGTGTCTGATTGGCGCGCTAATGCCTGTAGCGGTTTTTACTGAAATACTGACCCTTGTTGATAGTCCGAAATCTTTTAGTTTAAAAACCAGTCGGTTTGGCGTCCATAGTTCAGGCTTGTAGGCATAGATAAAATGAGGACTATAGCTAACTCGTATCTCACATCCAGCGCAATTTTCGCCAAACTTACCCAGCAGTTCAATCTTTGCGTCTGCTAGTGAGTTCAATTTTATTAAGGGGGCCGCTTTTAGATAATTTGCACCCAACAATACTGGCAGGATCAAAAAAATTGCACATTTTTGGAATCGAAGAGCATAGACTAGCTGATTAACAAAACGTAAAAGCACAATATTTCCTATAAGATTGTCGGTAAGATTACTATAGGAAATATTATGTTCTCTAGTCGCCTTGCTGCCTATCCCATGAATTGGTGATAGCTTGTTGAAGTGGAATCCACAAACTAACAATGACGCCAGCATTTTGTAGATCTTTTATTTTTGCAACACCACCAAGGACTGCTGCTCGTTTTTGAATGTTACCTAATCCCCGACCAGAGTGGTAAGGGTTAGCCTTGCCTGCTCTTAACCCCTGACCATTATCGCGGCATYCAATTAAGATTCCCTGACAGCCGCTTTTGTCTGACGATAACCCCGCTCGAAGGATAATACATGTCGCTCTAGCATGTTTGAGTACGTTAGTTATTGCCTCTTGAAAGATCCTGAGTAATTGAAGTGACTTTTCCGGCCCCATATCTGGCAACGCCGGCAAATCATCTAACTGCCACTCTATCTTTATACCAGCAGCTGATAATCTTGGCTCCAGGCGTTCACGCAACATAGCAAGTATCGATCGTAGGTCACCATTCACATCCTCCATGGAATCAATCATTAGCCTTAAATCATCTAAAGCTGTATGCAGTGCCATTTTAATCGTGTTGTTGGCTACAGATTGCGACTCTAAAAGCGCGATGATTGAAACCAGCTGGCCACCCATTCCATCGTGGATATCCAGCATTAATCGTTGCCTTTCCTCAGCGAGCACTTTTTCCCGATCCATTGCTTTAAGTTGTTTATAGCTCGTTTCGAGTTGCTGATGTTTGTGCGCAACCTGTGAAGCTAAATTTTTATTTAAATCTTCGGTTTCGTTTAATGCCTCAACAAATTGTTTAAGTAGGATATAGGCAAAAAGTAATAATCCAGGCGGCGCACTGTAGTGCATCAGCAGACCTTGATGACGATCAATCAAGCGATTGACGAGCAGCACATCATGCAAGCCAAAAACGATTAGCATAAAACCGGTAAAGATGAGCAGATAACCTTCTTCAATACGCTTTAGTTGTATATGAAGGTAAAGTCTGTAGATAGGATAGAGACCGAATATTAAGGCAGCAGAATTGGTAATTTTGGTTCCTGTCCAGTAAAAAAAATCAGTGGGTAGAACNACTAATAATAAACTGAGGAGCAGCGCAACAGCAAAGGACGTTTTTTCAACTCTTTGATTAATAAGGCCGATAAAACGTTGCACAAAACAGTTTGCAAATACCGGAAACCAAAGCATGCTGACAAATATTAACCAGTCCCATGCTCTGGCATTGACAGGAATATTAATGACGATCAAGTTTAAATTATGGATAGTCCAAACTGATAATGCCAGTGCATACCAAATATAGAGTGATTCATSGCGTCGATGCCACCATAACATAAGCATTAAAATACTAGTGACAATAAGAATGATCACAATAAACTGAGTTAAGGAGTAGCGAAAAAAGTACTTGGCCTGATAAAAAGGATAAAGGTGTATATGGGGTCCCATATATAATGGCGACAATAAACCGTTTTGTGCAGGATCAGACTTTAATCTGACGTGGAGGGTGTTTTCGCCAGGTATAATTTGACCATTAGGAATGGAATAATAAAGAGGTCGATTACTATTTCGCGAAACAGGTTGGTCAAATTGTCCAGARCCGCCAAGTAAATTTTGGTTAAGGTATATAGCAACATTGTCACTTATATTGGGTAAGTACAAACCCCAAAGCCGATTTGGCGGCACCTCAATAGTGAATTTATATTGATACCAAGCATTTGCTTCTTTTTGTTGACGAAGGCTCCAGTCATCAGGGAGTAGTACAGTCTGCCAAATGGAATTTGGTAGAGGAGGCGTCGTCGCCAGACTAGTCTGAAACTGCATTTTGCTGATTACAACCGCAACTTTTGGATTGGACAGATTATTGGTAAAGGCGATTAATAGATACAGTGACACAATAGCTAATAAAAAAGCGAGGATGATTTTGACATAAACAACTCGGCGTTTAGGCATTTTATGCTACTTGTTTTAACTCAGAATTGAAAATTGGCAATTAAACCCAGTTGCATTGCTTCAAAAACTGCTTCACCGCCGGAATGTACCCTGAGCTTTTTGTAAATATGCTTTATATGGCTGGTGACGGTATGTATCGATATTTCCAGGCTAGACGATATTTCTGAGTAAGAAAATCCTTTAGCGACCAATTGTAAAACTTGTTTTTCTCTTGCTGTTAATAGCGAAGTCTTTGATTGATTGGTGCAGGGTTGAATAGTGCAGGATTGAACCGTTTGGGATTTGTTCGCCATTGGATGAAATCGTTTAAGCAGATGTCTGGCAATTGAGGCTGAAATTGGCGAGCCGCCATTAATAATTTGTTTGATCGACTGGCCAATATAAGTGGTATCACCATCTTTGAGTAAATAGCCAGTTGCGCCAGCTTCTATAGCAGTCAAAACATTTTTTTCATCGCCAAAAATGGTCACCACCATAATTTCAGTTGCAGGCGATATAGACTGAGCAAGACGGATCAGCTCACAACCATGTCCATCAGGTAAACCTAAATCAACTAGAAGAAGGTCGAGTTTGTTTTGCCTAATTAATTGCCTACCTTGAAAACAGTTATGACCCACAGCCACAACAGACAGATCGGAATGCTTATCGATAGCAGCTCGAATACGGTCATTTGTTAATGGATCATCTTCTACTAGTCCTATTTGGTAAACTGGGCATTTCATTTGTATGGTTCTCCTTACCACTAGACAGTAAAGGTACAACAAATGTTCGGATTTAAACTTAGGAAAAGATTTGGGAAACCTTATGATCTTGTTAATTTACAATTAAGTTCAGGTATCTGTACCGAGGACACTTAGCTGTAACATTAGTGCCATTACTGATAGAATTTACTTCTAGTACTTGAGTTCCAACCGCGGAGTAAACATGAAACCTAGTGTTGAACCTGGGAGTAAAGTGATAAACCAATATTTTTCTGTTCGAGATTTGGTGTCATTTTCTGATTTTTCTCTTGGATCTTGGCAAGTTTTTCCTTCTAACAAAACCATTAAAACAACCAGTCAAGTCATCGAACTGGAGCCTAAAATGATGCTATTGCTTTGCGTCTTGGCCGAAGCAAATGGCAAAGTGGTTTCCAGAAAAATGCTTTTTGATAAGGTTTGGGGAGAACAGGTTGTTGGTGATAATGCCTTAAGCACCAGTATTTCGATTTTAAGAAATCATTTAAAAGACGATCTAATAGACGAATATATTAAGACCAAGCCAAAATTAGGCTATCAAATAAATGCGCCTATCACCTGGTTGAAACCCCAAAATAACCAAAGAATACCCAATAACCTTTACCGCCGGCGGAAATGGAAAATAGGTCTTTCGGTGATCCTTCTATTCTTTTTGCTCGGTACTATTGCTTATTTTATTCAACCTTTTACTGTTAATATCCCCTCTGACAAGCAATATTCAATTGCCGTATTGCCCCTAGACAATTTCTCAAAAACAGCGGAATATAACTTTTTCGCAAATGGCTTAACAGAGCAGATTATTCATCAACTTGCCTCGGTGACACAATTTAAAGTTATATCGAGAACCTCTTCTTCACGATTTAAAAATAGTCCATTAAGCCTGAAAGATATCGCAAAAAAGCTCAATGTTAATTACCTTATTGAGGGTTCTATTCAAAAAGACAAAGATTTTCTTGTGACAATTCAGTTGATTGATGCACGTACCGATTTTCACCTTTGGTCAAAAGAATTTCGCGCTACGGACGCGCGATTATTTGAGCTGCAAAAGCAAATTGGCGAAGCAGTTGCAGGCTCATTTGGGCTTAATGAAAAGGCCTTCTCAAAAAACCTAACACCCTACCACCCGGCTGCCCTAGGAGCTTACCAAAGTTTTCTTAAGGCTCAAACCTACGCAAATTTAGGCGGTGCTAAAAATCTGCAACAATCTCTCATGGCCTTTAAAAAAGCGACTGAACTGGCACCGGATTACGCCTTGGCCCATGCAGGAATTGCAACGGTTAGCTTATTATTATATCAAAGAGGGATATTAAAGCCAAAATTAGCCTTTGCCCAGGCTACCACCCATATCAATAGTGCGATTAAGCTTAATCCTAATTTAGCCCAGGCCTTTGCTGCAAGAGGTTTAATGTACACCTATAGATCAGCCTTTGATTCTGCTGAAAGTAATTATAAAAGAGCCTTGGCTATTAACCCTCGATTGACAATTGCACTGCATAATTTCGGCTTTTTGCTTTGGAGTCAACATCGTTATGAGCAATCACTACCTTATTTTATCAAGACCCTCGAATATAACCCTTTAGCGCCAATGAGCCATTTTGCCATAGGCGATACACTGACTAATTTGGGAAAAATTGATGACGCTATAAAAAGCTATGAGTATTGTCTTACCATCCTACCAAAAAATACTGGCTGTTTACTTGGTCTGGCTTTTGTCTATAGAACCCTCAATAATATGGCACAAGCTGATCAATTAGTTAAAAAAGCAAATGCTATTTTGCCAAAAACCGATCCCTATTTACTCTTTGCAAAGATTCTGAATTTGCAGGCAAACGGTCTCTGGAACAAAGCCACAGACGAATTAGACAGGGTTGATGTCTATTATTCTGATGTCTACGTCTATAAACGAGCCAAGATGATGGAAAACTGGTTGCAAGTTAATAGCAATAGCGCGCTAATCTTAAAGTTAAATAACCACAGTAAAAGTGATCGACACATTTTGCTCCCAGGTGCTCATTCATTCTGGCAAAATGACTGTATTAATGCCATAAAACACTATGAAAGTATGTACTTGAATAAACCCGAATTATTTAGTCTAATTGATGACTATGGGGTGGGGATCTCCCATGAACTTAACCTCGCCTATTGTTATCAAATAACAGAGCAAAAAGATAAGAGCAAAGAAAACCTGGCGAAAGCTTGGAAAAATATTACTGGGTTTACAAAAGATCCGGATCGCGTGCCAGGACTTGTTTATGCGAAAGCCCGATATTTTGCATTGATCGGTGAAGCCAAGAGGTCTCAAACTTTACTGGATAGCAACAAGCTTGAAAATTGGTCATGGAATAAGCTAAGACATACCGACCCCATTTTTTCCCATTTAATTCATTAGTCCTAAAATAATCAGTTGCTACGGATTATGTCCATAGAAATAAACCGAGATAGCTCACCTCGCTTAATAATCTCTGACATCTTGTTTAAATCATCTGCAAAATAACGATCAGCTTCGTAAAAAGCAACCTCACTACGAATAACAGATATTACTTCTTGTAGTTGACCTGAAGTTTTAAGAGGTTTTCTTAGCTCTATACCCTGAGCTGCTGCTAAACATTCAACGGCAAGGATACCGGTTACATTCTCAGCAATATCACTAAGGCGTCTAGCAGCGTAGGTTGCCATGCTCACATGATCCTCTTGATTAGCTGAGGTWGGGATACTGTCAACGCTTGMGGGRTGGGCGAGRSATTTGTTTTCACTGGCAAGTGCTGCAGCYGTYACTTGAGCAATCATGAASCCWGARTTTACRCCACTATTTKCAACYAGAAAAGCGGGTAGATTACTGAGGTTTTTATCAAGTAGCAGGGCAATTCGTCTTTCCGCTATAGAACCAACTTCACACATGCTGGTGGCTAGCGTATCAGAGCTTAGGGCGATAGGTTCAGCGTGAAAGTTACCACCGGATAGAATATCACCCGTGTCACTAAACACCAGTGGGTTGTCAGATACTGCATTTGCTTCTGTGAGCATAACCGAGGCGGTATAGCGCATTTGATCAAGACAAGCTCCCATGACTTGAGGTTGGCATCTCAGTGAATAGGGATCTTGTACTCTATCGCAGTCGGCGTGGGAGTTTCTAATGATTGAGCCCTGTAGTAGTTCGCGATAGATCTTTGCCACATCTAACTGACCCTTATGTCCCCTTACAAGGTGAATACGTTCATCAAAAGGGGCACTGGAACCCATGGCTGCATCGACACTCATGGCACCGGAAACTAGGGCAGCTGCAAAGTTATTTTCTGCCCAGAATAAGCCTTTTAGCGCTAAAGCMGTGGAAACGTTAGTGCCATTTAATAAGGCTAATCCTTCCTTAGGTCCTAGTGATACAGGGTTTAACCCTTGTTCAGCAAGTACTTCAGCGGCAGGTCTTATCTTACCCTTGAAGCGAACGTCAGATTCACCAATTAAGGCGCAGCTCATGTGGGCGAGGGGTGCTAGATCTCCACTAGCTCCAACGGATCCCTTTGAAGGAATACAGGGATAAATTCCTCGATTGAACAGGCTTATCAATAGTTCAATCACTTCAAGTCTGATGCCTGAAAATCCACGGGCTAAACTGTTAATCTTCAACAGCATTACCAAAGCCACAACATCATCATCTAAGAGTTGCCCCAAACCTGTGGAATGTGACAATACGAGGCTTCGTTGAAGTAGGGCCAAGTCATTGTCTTCAATACGTGTTGAGGCTAATAATCCAAAACCTGTGTTAATGCCATAGACGGTTTTATTGTCACTGATGATATCGGCGACGGTTTGTGTAGAGGCTTGAATTGCCGCAAAGCAATCAGGATTAAGTGATAATTGATACTCTCCAACCGCCGAAAATATATTTTTGAGCTGTTTAAGCGTCAGTGAACCTGGCGTTAATTGAAAATCAGTCATCAGATTTTATCCCCTTGGCTATCCCTGCCTTTAATCATAGGTAAGTTGAGGTTTTGCTCATGGGCTGAATCAATGGCCGTATCATATCCAGCATCAGCATGACGCATTACGCCAGTGGCGGGATCATTGAATAGTACGCGTTCAATTCGTTTATCAGCTGCTTCGCTGCCATCACAACAAATAACCACGCCTGAGTGTTGAGAAAAACCCATTCCAACACCGCCACCATGGTGCAAACTGACCCAAGTTGCTCCACTGGCTACATTGAGCATGGCGTTAAGTAATGGCCAATCGGAAACAGCATCACTGCCGTCCTTCATGCTTTCAGTTTCCCTATTTGGGGAAGCCACTGAACCTGAATCTAGGTGATCACGTCCGATAACAATGGGTGCTTTCAATTCGCCATTTCTGACCATTTCATTAAAAGCAAGGCCTAGTCGATGGCGTTGACCAAGTCCTACCCAACAGATACGTGAAGGTAATCCTTGGAACTGAATTCTCTCGCGCGCCATATCAAGCCAATTATGTAGATGAGTATCGTCAGCAATAAGTTCTTTTACCTTGGCATCGGTTTTATAAATATCCTCAGGATCACCTGATAGGGCAACCCAGCGGAATGGACCTATACCTTTGCAAAATAAAGGGCGAATGTAGGCGGGTACAAAACCTGGGAAATCAAAGGCATTCTGCACGCCTTTTTCCTGTGCCATTTGGCGAATGTTATTGCCGTAGTCTAGGGTAGGGATGCCTCTTTCATGGAATTTCAACATGGCTGATACTTGAATTGCCATGGACTCTTTAGCTGCTTCCACAACGTTTGTTGGATTATTAATTCTCTCCTGCACCGCTTGATCAAGACTCCATCCTAGGGGAAGGTAACCGTTTAAAGGGTCATGGGCACTTGTTTGGTCAGTGACTACATCAGGTTGGATGTCGCCACGCAAAATTGCTGGAAACACTTCGGCGGCATTGCCTAATAGACCAATGGATATAGCTTTACCGTCTTCTTTGGCTTGAGCCATCAATTTTAGA
Organism: Gammaproteobacteria bacterium; assembly: GCA_002746155.1. Taxonomy (GTDB): domain Bacteria; phylum Pseudomonadota; class Gammaproteobacteria; order Enterobacterales. Next base: position 110,986 of record NVWF01000002.1, read on the forward strand.
GCTTCATCAAGGGAATCGGTTTTGAAATCGAGATAACCGGTTTCTAGACGTTTCTGAATTCGAATGGGATCACACTCAACGGCAAGCATTGAAGCGCCTGCCATGGTAGCCGCTAGGGGTTGTGCTCCTCCCATACCACCAAGACCAGCTGTTAATACCCATTTACCGGTAATATCACCATTAAAGTGAGTTTTGGCGATTGAGATAAAGGTTTCATAGGTGCCCTGAACGATGCCCTGACTACCGATATAGATCCAAGACCCTGCTGTCATCTGGCCATACATCATTAGACCCTGTTTATCGAGCTCATTAAAATGTTCCCAAGTTGCCCAGTGGGGAACAAGATTGGAATTAGCAATGATGACTCTCGGCGCTTCGCTATGGGTTCTAAATACCCCAACAGGCTTGCCTGATTGCACGAGAAGTGTTTCATCATCCTCAAGACTTTTAAGAGTCTCTACAATTTTGTCATAACAAGCCCAGTTTCTGGCAGCACGACCTATACCACCGTAAACAACTAACTCACCGGGTATTTCGGCGACTTCTGGATCAAGGTTATTCATCAGCATTCTGAGAGGGGCTTCAGTTAACCAGGACTTAGCATCTAATTCTGTACCCTGTTTGGCTCGTATAACACGGCTGTGATCAATACGTGGGTCATTAAGCTGATTGTTACTCATGGATTATTCCTCTTTAATCTTAATATGATTGCCTAACTGAAAACGATCTCCCGGATGATACAGTAAGGCGAAACTTGCAACCTTGTCATCAGAGTAAGTCGTTCTTGATATTTTTAGACAGGGCTGACCTGTTGTTATAGAAAGCCAATTACTTTGCTGCAAGGAGGGCATAACAGCCTCAACCTTGTGTTCGGCTTCACTGACTGGGCAGACCTTCATTAAATATTCGTTAGGTGTAAATTTTAAAAAATCTTGCTCTAAGTAATTTTCTGCTAATTCAGGATTTACAAATCGTTCTTCTAACTGGATTGGCTGATCATTTTCAAAGTGGATAATTCTTGAAAAGAAAACTCTTTGCTCATTGTTATTCAGAAAGTTTGAACCAAATTCTGTTTTTAATAAGCTGTTGCTGCTGTTCTTAAGATTCAATGCTTCTAAATTGAGAATTTTGCAATGGTGGATATTATCGCGCTCATGGATTTCATCGGCAATATTTCTCAAGGTCATCACCGATGATCTTGATTTTGCTGATGCAACAAAAGTACCTTGTCCTTGACGACTTATTAACACACCTTCAGCCGTTAACTCTTTTACCGCACGTCTGGCTGTCATTCTTGATACTGAGCAGGTTTTTACTAGTTGATTTTCTGAAGCAATACGTTGGCCTTCAACCCAAAGGTGTTCTCTAATCCCTTTAAGCAGGTAATTTTTTACCTGAATGTACCGTGCTTCTGTCATCATGAAGGTAATTTATATTAATTAACTTGTATATACAAGTTAATTAATGAGTGGTTATTGATATCATGAATCACTTTAGATGTCATATAACAGTTTATGGTACTGACATGCCCTTGTTTGAAAACGAGATTGATCATATCGTATATAACTTAATAAATTCAATTAGGTACAAAACAAAATGCTATCAAATAAAACAATTTTACTCACCGGGGCCAGTGCTGGTATTGGCAGAGAAGCGGCAAAAGTTCTTGCCTCAGAGGGTGCGACGCTTATATTGGTAGATTATGATGAGGAGCAAGGTAAGGGGTTAGAAAAGGAACTGTCTGCTGAAGGTTACCCCTGTACTTTTGTTAAGGTCGATATCAGCAAGACGAAGGAAGTTGAAGCTCTCTTTAAAATGATTGATCAGCAATATTCTAAACTGGATTGTGCTATCAACAACGCCGGTATTGCTCATCCATTGTTACCCTTGGCTAAAATTGATGAACAAACCTTTGACAGAGTCATTAACATCAACTTAAAAGGCACCTGGCTTTGTATGAAACATGAATTGGACATCATGTCCCGTAAAGGCGGAGGCAATATCATTAATATGGCTTCTGTTGCAGGTTTAAATTCGGCGGCATTTTTTGGCGCCTATGCTGCCAGTAAACATGGTGTCATCGGTTTAACAAAGACCGCCGCCGTGGAGTATGCGAAATACAACATTCGCGTAAATGCCCTCTGTCCAAGTCCGATCAGAACGCCAATGTTTGAATCACTTCAACAGGCTGCTCCAGACGTTGTTACAAAGGTAGCTGAATCTAACCCGATGCAACGTCTTGGAGAGCCTGAAGAGATCGCAGCAGCTATTGCCTGGTTATGCAGCGATAGTTCGAAGTTTATAACGGGTACAGCCATACCCATTGACGGGGGTTATTGTGCCTGAGGCAATCCAATCTGCCATTTCAATAACCGCTTATTTGTAGTGAGCAGCATTATCGAACACTAGAATACTTTCCATTCGAGATCGATTGACTAAAAGTGATAGGTAGCTACTTGGGCTTTTTACTGCTCTTCTAGTGCTGCATAGACATATTCACGGATTTCAGCTCTTAGGGGGTAGATCCTCGATGGAAAAATGTTAGTCATCAAGATAGCCACAAGCTGCTCTTTTGGATCGATCCAAAAGGAGGTGTTAGCAAGCCCATTCCAGAAATATTCTCCGACTCGGCCAAAGCTGCCATTTTTCTGTGCATCTTTGACCACTGCGAAACCAAAACCAAAGCCAAAACCGGTCTTGTCACCAGACTGGGCTTGAAGGGAATCGGGTAATTGATTCCTAGACATCATTGCAACCGTTTCTTCTTTTAATAATCTAACATCATCAAGTACGCCGCCGTTTGCCAGCATCTGGGCAAATCTCCAAAAGTCAGTTGTGCTTGATACAAGGCCACCACCACCTGACAGGCTGGGTGGTGGCTTTGTGAAATCCCGATTAAATCCTCTTCGATAAGTTGTTAAACCTATCTCTTTGTCTTGAGTGTAAATGTCAGAAAGTTGTGTAATTTGCTCAGATGTAAGCTGAAATCCAGTATCTATCATTTCTAAAGGTTTAAAAATTCGTTTATTAAAAAAGATATCCAAAGTCATACCTGACAATACCTCGATCAAACGCCCCTGAACATCCGTAGAAAATGAATAGACCCAAGCTTCACCAGGTTGGTAAAGTAAGGGATGTTTACCTAGTATTTCTACGAAGGATTTCAAGTCATGCTTAGGGTTAAATAGACCAGAAGAGCGATAGAGTTTATCAACCGGAGTGTTGCCAAAAGTTCCATAGGTCAACCCCGCTGTATGTCGCATTAAATCGCGTATAGTTGCTTCACGCTTTAATGGTTTAGTTTGGATGTTTCCTGTGTCATCAAGGCTTGAATAAACTTGCTGATTTTTGAAACTAGGCAGGTATTTAGATATGGGTTCATCTAACTTATATTTACCGTCTTCCCAGAGCATCATCATGGCGACGCTCGTAATAGGTTTAGTCATCGAATAGATGCGATATATAGTATCTTTAGCTGTGGGAATGCCCGCAGCCTTATCCTGTTGTCCATAGGTCTTAAAATGTACCAGTTTACCTTTATGGGCAATTAAGGTCGTAAGGCCCGCAAGTTTGCCATCATCCACATAGGATTGAAAATGGTTAGTCAATCTCTCTAGCCCATCTTTTGAGAAAGCATTACTATTGGATTCGGCGGTTGAATTTTCGGCACTGTAAACACTCAGGCTAGAGCTTAAAATCAAAAGAAAAAATGGTAGGCGTTTCATGTTTAAGCGTTCTCTAAATGACATTTCCGAAGCACTGTTTTGCTAGGCTTAAAGCTAAGAAATCAACATCACGACAGCAGAGATGCTGCCGTGATGTCAAATTTTAGTGCGGGTTAAAAATCGTATGAAATCGTTACACCGAAAGTGCGAGGTTGATTTGGATATACTGCCACGCTGCCAGCTTGAATTGGCGGGGGGAAACCTGACATGAAATATTCGTCATTATTTAGGTTTCGTACCCAGAGCTGCAAGCTTACATCGTTAGTGAGGACTAAACCAGCACTCGCATTAAAAGTGCTTACCTCACGGGTTAACGTATCAGGAAGGTTCGAAACAAGTAGAGCATCACTCTCGTAGATGTAATCAGTTCTGACATAACCGTAACTGCCGTTTTCGAACTCGAAGTCATACTTGACGCCTGCGGTAATACTGCGCTCATGGACACCAGCTGGTTTCGCACCGGTTAAATCTGTAGGACCGTTAGGACCTGAAGCTCCAACAAAAGAGTCATAAATAGGATCTAGGAAGATTCCTGCTAAGGTAAATGTCCAGTTTTCATTGGGCAGATAAAAATAATCAAATTCGATTCCTCTGGTGCTCTGTTGGCCAGCATTGGCTAAAACAAAACCAGTTCCGATAAATATTGATGATTGGAATCCCTCAATTGTTTGGTCAAAATAGGTGATATTGAAAGTGCCATTTTCAAACTTTGACTTCATACCTAGTTCATAGACAGTGGACTCTTCAGGACCGGCAAAACGAGTGCCATACAGTTGGTCGCCACGGGCTAAACCTGCACTCATTAATGCTGCTGAATCGGCAGCAAATGGAAGAGTGTTTCGAGATAAGTTCCATGATGTTGCCTTAAATCCTGTGGAAGCAGTTGCAAATAAATTAACCTCATCGTTTAGTTCATAAGCTAGTCTAACAGACCAAGTTGTATCGCTATCGGAAGTACTACCACTTTCCACTGTATTAGGGAAACCTAAGACGGGTTGTAAAAACTGAAAACTTTGTAGTGTGGGAATTGCAGGTGCTAAGCTAGGAATAAAGGGTAGAGGTACACCAAAGAGAGTTAAGTCATTTATCAGATCGATGTTAGAAAGTGCATCAGTATTTATCTGGCTCACAGCAACGTCTTTTTCATCATTAGTATAACTCATACCAAATGTTGCAGTTAACTTGTCTGAAATATGGTAATCAAAGGTTGCATACAATGAATAGGCATCGTTTTTCTGGGTATAACTCGTAGCTGCTAAGGAGTCAGAAGAGAAAAATGAACCTGGCGCAAGACCATATACACCTTCAACGCCGCCCAACAACCCAGCAGCTCCACCGGCAGCTAGGAGCACATCAAAGTAGCTTCTCATGCTAGAGCCGAATAATAGTGTGTCTGTGGCATCGACATCTTCTGAGAAAATAAAGGCACCAACCATCCAATCTAATTTGTTTGTACCCGTTGAGGTTAATCTGAATTCCTGTGTAAAGGTGTCAATCTCGACTTGTGCAGTTTCACTTATAATATCTAAAGAGGTGAAATCTACGTCATTGTTAAAGCCAGAGTCATTGCTACGTGATGCCGTGATAGAGGTTAAGGTGAAACTATCAAATTCAATGTCTGCTTGTAGAGAAAAGCCACTGTCATCAACGGCATTTGTAGGATCTGAATTAAGCGCTGATTCGTAAGCAAATGGTGTTTCATCATCTGGAACAATACCACCTAATGCTTGAACTGCGCCTGCAGTAGGACCAGTAATATAACTGGATACAGTACAGCAGATTTCATCAATTTCACTCTTGTCTACTATTAACCGAAAACTCATATCTTCGGATGGTTCAAACAATAACTGTCCGCGAATATTCCAACGATCACGGTTATTCAATGAACTAAGTCCTATAACACTATCGGAATAGCCATCTCGCTTATTTACACCAGCAGATAAACTAAAGGCTAAATTATCATTGATGCCATTGGTGACATAGGCTTTAAATATTTTTTGATTAAAATTACCAAAGGTTCCTTCAATTCTTCCTTCAAGATCCTGGGATGGTGCTTTAGTTCTTACATTGATAACACCTGCCGAGGCATTCTTACCAAATAAAGTACTCTGGGGTCCGCTCAATACTTCTATTTGATCAAGTCTTGGTAAATCTCCTATTTGAGAGGATGCACGTGATCGATAGACACCATCGATAAAAACACCGACTGAAGGTTCGATTCCGGTGTTATTTGTGCCGTTTCCAAACCCTCGAAGGGCGAAACCAGTGTTAACAGAACGTTGTAAAGGTGTAACTCTCAGTGTTGGAACAATAGCTTGTAAGTCATAGATATCAAGAATTTTAGTTTGCAGTATGTCCTCTTCACTGACCACTGTAATGGCGATAGGTGTTTGTTGTAAGCCCTGCTCTCGTTTAGAGGCGGTTACGATGATAACTTCTGATCTATCATCCTCTGCTTCATTGGCATCTTCAGCAGCTATCAGTTGTTGGTTTATTGGTATTGTACTTGCTAGAACTGCTATACCGAATAACTTTAAGGTTCGCATTGGTCACTCCTCATTGAATGGATATTATTTTTATATTTTTATATTTTTATATTTTTATGGCAATCTTTTGCCATTTAACTATTATTACAGCCTTTTTTCTCAAATAAGAGTTCGTAGACACCTAAGCATTATTGTTTATTGCGTCTTTAGAAAAATAATAACTGAATCAAAATTTTAATTCAGTTTGACTATTTAATCAACTTAATCAAACAATTCAAGTGATGTAACGGCCTGAGAAAGATTATATACGCTAAGAAGTAACTGATATTGAGATAATTGTCTAGATAGAACACACTTTTAAGGTGATGATGGAACTCAAATAGATATGATTCATCCTCTTAAAGTGTCGCATCAGATGTCATATGACAGTTTGTGGTACTGTCATGCCCTTGTCGTATTACTATGACAATAATTCAGTTTTAATGGACATCCAATTATGTAAAGCAGAGATAATTATGACTAAACTAGATAAAACACAAGCTGTAACGAATGAGAGTGAAATTTCTTTACTAGCAGGTCTGAAATTTAACTTTTATGATGATGACCGAGAGATCATTGCCTACAGTTCATCTTTTTCTGGCAAAGAAATTATATACCTTAATGGTATAAATATTAGTGAACAGCGCTCATTCAAGGTACGGTCTATTCATCAATTGAAAGTTCAAGAGGACGACTATGAGGTCGAATTTAATGTGACTAGTTTTTTAAAAAGTAAAATCGAATGCACATTAATAAAGAACGGTGTACATGTTAAGACAATTAAATTACAGGTTGCGACCATAAAACAACTCATGACTTTTATCTTAGCTGGTTTTATTAGCGGTGCATTTATAGGTTTTTTTACCATCAAAATAATTAAAACCTGGTTCTGAGGATATTATGGAGATTAATGCCACCAAGGTAAAAGAATACCGTACTAAATTAGGCTGGACTCAGCAAACTCTGGCTGATGCTTGTGACTTAAGTTTAAGAACAATTCAACGTGTAGAGCGGTATGGAACAGCATCAAGTGAAACATTAATGAGTCTCTGTGCCGTTTTTGAAATTACTCAAAAAGAACTCATAATGTTAAACCAAAATTCTACAACTGAAGAAAGTCAAAGAAGCTCAGCAACCTGGTCAATCGTTTCATTAATCGTATCAATCAACTTGGGTATTATTGTTGGAGCACTGACCATGTATATGATTATGAGATAATAATCTAGGGTTGAGTCTTTAAAACGGGTATGATGATTTTACTCAGTAGAATAATTACATACTGGATCAATAACTACTTCTAAATTATGGGAAAGTAATTCTGAGATTAAAATAAATGCTAGAGCAAAAACAAGTTGAAAAATGTAACCATTGTGGAAGTGAATTGTTTGATAAATTTTGCTCTAATTGTGGGTATCCTAAAGAACCAAATAGAATAAACGGGCGATACATTCTATCCGAACTTAGAAGTATCATAGATTTTGAAAAGGGTATATTTTACACCATCAAAGAATTACTGCTCCGTCCGGGTTCTAGTGTTCAAAAGTTCATTAGTGGTGATCGCAACCGACTGGTAAAACCGGTTTTGTTTATCGTTATATGTTCGTTGGTCTACACAATTATTCTAAACTTGTTCCAATTTGAAGATGGATATGTAGCTTTTTCACTCGAAAAGGATTCTGCAGCTGAAACTATATTCCAGTTGATAACCGAAAACTATGGCTACGCGAATATCATTATTGTTGCTTTTGTAGCATTTTGGATTAAGCTATTTTTTAGAAAGCACAACTACAATTATTTTGAAATTCTTATTCTTGTAAGCTTCTTGATGGGTGTTGGAATGTTAATTTTTTCATTCTTTGGAATTATTGATAGTTGGGTTGATTTAGAAGTGGCAGACAAAGGATATCTCCTTGGCATTTTATACGTCTCATGGGGAATCGGACAGTTTTTTGATAAAGGAAAAATAGCAAGCTATCTTAAGGCTTTAGTGAGCTATATGTTGGGCATGTTTTTCTTTATGCTAGGTGCCATGTTTATTGGTCTGCTGATCGATGTTGTGAATAAATAAAAATTAGTTCTATTGTTCACTTATCAATGAGTCTTTAACTGAGTAGGCAATACAGGGAAATTAGTAGAATGACTGATAGTTTTAACTATACAAGAGGGACAAAACCTCTTTTAATCAGCATGCCCCATAACTCTTCCAAGATCCCCATATCCCTTGCTAAGCGTTTAAATCCAGAAGCACAATTGTCAAAAGATACTGACTGGTTTATTGATAAGTTGTACGATTTTGCTCATGACTTAGGTGTTCATACACTAACACCGGCTTTTTCTCGATATTATATCGATCTCAATCGCGACCCATCTGGAAGAGATCTCTATCCAGGGGCTGATAATACTGAGTTATGTCCAACCACTAACTTTAATAATCAAGAACTCTATCTCGATGGCCTCTTGCCTGATGAGACTGAAATAGAAAAACGCCTCGAAACAGCTTGGCATCCATATCATCAGTACATCGCAAAAGTACTAGGTGAGATGGTAGATGAACATGGTTATGCCTTGTTATTTGATGCCCACTCGATAGCTTCAGAAGTACCACGATTTTTTGAGGGAAAACTACTTGATTTTAATTTTGGAAATGCAGGTGGTAAAAGCTGTTCCACTAGTATTTTTGAATCGATTGGAAAAATAAATTTTTTGCCCTTCAGTGCTATCTATAATGGCCGCTTCAAAGGTGGATACATAACTCGCTGTTATGGTGATCCTGCAAATAATATCCAAGCACTTCAATTGGAACTTTCACAGGCTACCTACCTTGACGAAAAGACTTTAGAGTGGGATCCGGTGAAGGCTGTAAAAGTAAAAATTCACTTACAAAAAATAATACAGTCTTTACTTGATTGGAAACATGCGTGAACTGGTCTAATAGCTCCGGACGCTTGAATAAGAGATAAGCAGATGAAAAAGGACATTCCAAAAAACGAAGAATCATTAATACAACTTGGGAAGATGAAACGCGATTAAGAAGGCTTGGCATATTGATTGCCTCATCTGAAACAGGGATAAAAATACCAACTTTGCGAAAGAACCATAATGGTTGTATTTGTTAATAAGATTAGACAAAAGAACCGCCACTTATGCCAACAGCTGAACTTCAGCGTTAACTGTTTCGGAGGAAGATATATTGAAATTCATCATTGGTGAGATACCGAAAAACATTCATCACGACTTTAAGGAGTTCATTCGACTAAAAGAGCCTGAAAAATCGAAGTTCATGTATATTGCAAGTTTTATCCAAGTTGCTCTATGGGGGGTCTTCTTTTTTGTTTGGTGGATGATTGATGGGAATACACCTAAATATTTTTTTCAAACTGGCTTTATTGGTTATGCGTTAATTTTGTTAATTGTTTTTCCAGTTCATGAACTCTTTCATGGAATGATTTATCCTATCAAAGACTCTAAGAAAATAATGTTTGGTTTCTGGCCTAAAATGGGAGCTTTTTACGCCATGTACGATGGCGCCCTTACAAGGAACAGGTGGCTATTAGTATATGTAATGCCATTCTTTCTCATTTCCGTTATCCCAATGTTTGTTGCTCTGTATACAACCGTGCCGTCTTGGTTAGTTATTGCATCCATTTTAAATGCTGGCTTTGCTGCGGGTGATATAGCAGCTATAACCATGATTGCTTACCAAGTTCCAAAGCAGGCAATTATTGTGCAAAATGGCTGGGATACTTATTGGAGATCAACAGTTAACAAGTCAACCAAGCAGGAAAAATAACAGTTGGTTTTTTTCGGGGGGATTACAAGTGGAGAGTGGTTATTCCACTTTGGGGTTGTCTTCCCCAAAATGGATTAGCCTAGTTGTTTAGGTCAGAAGGCTGTTTAGGTTAGAAGGTTTTTTTGAATGAAAGCCCTATTTCCCGTGGACGTCCAAACATTACATTAGCCAAACCAAAGCTGGGTAAGGTCTGGAATGAATTGGTAATATATTCTTTGTCGGTCAGGTTGGTCGCAAATAAGGCAACTTCCCATCCACTATCAAAGTTATCATAGACCAGCCGAGCACTGAATAGAGTGTAAGCATCGGCTGCAATCATTTCTGTGTTTTGGACATCCTGATAGGTTTTATCCTGATAAGAGCCATCAGCACGAAACGACAATAGATTATTACCTTCCAGTTCCCAGGTGTATTGCACCCCCAGTGATGCATTCCACTCAGGAGTCTTGACAGCCTTGGTGTCAAGATTAAAATCGACTACACCAGGATCCAATTCTTTGATTTTGAAATCAACATATCCAATGCTAGCCACGATATCCAGATTGGCGATCGGTATGGCCTGCATCTCCAGTTCAAAACCAGTAATTTCAGCTTTGCCGGCGTTCTGAATTCGAAGCACCAGATTACCTGTAGCATCAGCACTGATACTACCTAACTGCATATCGGAGTAGTCCGCTAGGAATATTGCGCCATTCAATCGTAAAGTATTATTGGCCAAATCCGTTTTAAATCCAAACTCATAGGAGAGCACTTCTTCTGGATCAAATGAGTCAACAGCACCCACCGTAGTAGGGCGTCCGTTAAATCCGCCACTCTTAAAGCCTTGCGTTACTGATCCATAAATCATTGCATCCTCATTAACCTTATAGTCAATGCTTGCCATGGGTGTGACAGAACTCCAATCATTAACAATCGTTGTGGGAAGAATAATCGGAACACCTGAGTTAATACGAGAGTGATCAAGGTAATATTCTTTTTCTTCATTGGTATAACGTATTCCGGCTGTGATATTTACTTTATCCGACACCGCATAGGTACCCTGAGAGAAAATAGCGAAACTGGTGATATTTATCTCATTAAATATACTAAAGTCGAGATCAAGCGCTGGATTGATAGGGTTACCTGGGCCACCGGGAGCAGTAGGCGCTGTAATTGGAGAACCATCCAGTGGGAAAGGAAATGCTTCCAGTGCATCATACAGACCGGAAGCTAACCTTACAGCATTGACGTCACGGCCAAACTCATCAAAATAGAAGGCACCTAATACCCAATCCAACTTGTCATCCATTGATGAACCAATGAGCTGAACTTCCTGACTGAACTGATCTTGATCCTGTTCTTGTGCGGTTTGTTGATAGGAAAGAGGAGAAGAATCAGCATCTCCAGCATAGAAGGCTTCCATCTCACGGTAGGCAGTAATTGATCGGACAGAAAGATTGTCGTTGACTGTCCAGTCAATGTTCATACCAACACCAAAGGCATCTAGATCGTTACGATTTTCGCCTGTTGCATATGAATCATATCGATTATTAGGAATGATAAAGTCATCGTTCATCAACTGACCAGTTGGTCCTCCAACGAGAAAGTTCCATAGACCCGTAAGGCTACCAGCACCAACGTAGGTAAGAACTATCGGCACGCCTTTCTCGCGTTCCTTGGTGTAATCAGCACTAAAATCAACCAAGACATTTTCAGATGCCTTCCAACGAAGTGCTAGACGGGTTGCAAGTACATTTTCGTCACCTACATCATCCACCACCCTGTCAGTGCCAAATTCGAGACGATTACCAATACCATCACGATTCTTACTGGTAAGAGAGAACTTTGCTGCTAAAGTATCGCTGATGGCAAAATCATAACTACCACGGAGATCACGCCTGTTAAAGTCACCTATTGCCAGTTCTAAATAACCGGTTCCGTCACCCATTGGCTTTTTTGATGTCAAGCTGATTGCACCACCGATGGTGTTTTTACCAAACAAAGTACCTTGTGGGCCACGAAGAACTTCAACCTGTTGCAGATCCAGAAGATCTAGTACACCGCCAAGTGTTCTGGGATAAAATACACCATCTACGTACAGACCAACACCTGGATCTGTGGTAAAGAGAAAGTCAGACTGGCCTATACCACGAATATATATTTGARAATTATTACCACCACCACTACTGCTCGGAGATGTATTCATGGTCACATTGGGCACAAAAGAACCGACTTCCATGAGATTTGTCAGATTTCTTTCTTCGAGTTGAACGGCGGTTAATGCAGAAATAGCAATCGGTGTTTCTTGCATATTTTCAGCTCGTTTACGAACGACAACAATGGTGTTCTCAATCCCCTTATTCTCTTTTTCTACCTCTTCTTCCTGTGAGTAGATGGTGGAGCTGAACCCTGTTAAAACAATTGCCAGTGCCACCCAGGTAGCAGTGTGACTCAGAAGCCCAGTTGTATTGGGTTTGGATATTTTAATCATTATTTTTCCTCACTTAAGCAGTGCTCTATTATTATTTGTTGTACAAACAGTTGGCCACAGACTCAAAATTATAACCATAGCGGAATCTACTCACTCGATTGCATCTCACTCCTCCAATTGATGGTGTTAGCTCGAACAATGTTGATTGCTTGTTGGATTAATGCCGAATCGCCAATGTGGTTTGCTAGTGCTAAAATCAACTTAGCGTTGGCGGTTTGAGATTCTTCAGATGTTAGTTCAAAGTGCATATCGATCAGCATTTGGTAGACATCATCACAGTCAGTCAAGTTAGTTGTTAAATGAAGCTTCTTAGTCATTGGTTTTACCTTTTACACATTACAGCAGCCTATGGAACGTTGCACCGCATTTCTAATTTTACAGATATCAAGATGATGCCAGCGCGCTGCAACATACTGATCTGGTCGAATAAGGTAAACGCCTGTTTTATCAATACCATATCGCTCTGCGGCAAGCCCTTTTACATCAACAAGACTGCTTTTTTGACCTATGGCCATTTGACTGATAAAAATGCAGCCGATTGGTATATCACTCTGTTTTAACTCGGCTTCTAGCACGGCAGAATCGACATCTTCTGTGTCAATAAAAATAATCAGTTTGAACTCCCAACCTAAATAGTTCAACAACCACTTTGCTTCTCCTCGCTCTGAAACAGGCGCATCGATACAGTTTGTACCGGGAGGAATTCCCGCAATCCAGGTGTCTTCATCCTCAGTGTTTAAGGATGAGTTTGGATAAGCCACTGGTAAGGAAAGACGTCCCGAATTGACAAAGCCTCTTGCAAATTCATGTTCGGTTGACAGTTGTAAAACAGCATCACGGAAGTGCTTAGATGCCGCGCTTTTAGGAGTGATAAAATCAGTTGATCGAGTTGAATTTAAGATATTGACTTTAGCAGCGAGTGATCGTTCTTCATCATATGATTGCAGCAGACCTTGGTCAGCCTTACCCTTGATGATCAAGTCCAACTTCCAAGCAAGATTGTCCGTATCTTGAAAGCCAGTATTCGCGCCGCGCGCGCCAAAAGGTGATACCAAATGGGCTGAGTCACCAGCAAAAATAACATTACCTTGATACATGGTGTCAATTTGACGGCAATTGAACGTGTAGATACTGATCCACTCATACTCGAATTCTACCTCATCACCAAACATGGCCTTAATGCGAGGCGTGATATTTTTCGGCTTTACAATCTCAGTTCGATCAATATCCCAGCCTACTTGAAAGTCAATTCGCCACACATCATCCGGTTGCTTATGAAGTAAAACTGATTGTCCAGGATTGAAGGGTGGATCAAACCAGAAGTGTCTTTCAGTGGGGTATGATTTTTTAAACTTCACATCTGCAATTAAAAAATTATCCTGAAAAGTCTCTCCAGCAAATCCCAACTCAAGCATTTTACGCGTCGGGCTTGCTGAGCCATCACAAGCGATTAGCCACTTTGCTCTGAGTTTATAATTTCCTTTCTCCGTGGATATGCTGGCGAGAACGCCATCGTCTAACTGTTCAATTTCGGTTAGTTCATTTCCCCATCGAAGTTCAACATTATCGAGCCGCTGTAGGGCTTCAATATTATATTGCTCGTTATAATATTGTTGGAGATTTATCATTGCCGGAAGTTTTTGATCCTTAATCGGTAACAGATCAAAACTATAGACAGGCTCGTTTGCTGCTTTGAAGAAAACTCTGCCTATATTCCAACTAACACCCTTGGAGACCATTTTTTCTGCGATCCCTAATCGGTCGAGTATTTCCAAAGGGCGCTTGGCATAACAGATGGCTCGCGATCCATCCGTTATTTGTGTTTCTCGATTGATTATGATGACCTGATGACCCATCAAGCCCATTTCAAGAGCGAAAGCTAAGCCAATCGGGCCAGCACCGACTACTAGAATAGGAGCTTGCTCAATTTTAGCGCCTTGTACTGCTTCAGGTATTAAAGCAGCATATTTAGGAGGGACATATGGCATAGTCACATTACCTTTAGATATATCATTTAGTCTTGTAGCTGAGCCCAAACTTCACGATCTCGTTCAGCAGTCCAGATCCTCGGCCAATCAGTTCCATCCAGTTCATCCCACAACCGTTGCACATCAAAAGGTAAGCAATGTTCAAAAATGGGCCAGGCACCGAACTTCGGCGCAAGTGCCGTCTGCGTTGCCTCAAAAGCTTCCTTTAAAGTTCCGCCCCGTTGATGAACTTCACCAACATGCTTGATCATGCCATTTAGAAACTCTCTCGTTTGCTCAATAGCCGCGTTTACTTGAGTAGCTCCCCGTGCTACTCGGCCGCGGCCACCAATGATAATTTCTGCGTTGTAGGTTTTCACTTTATCAAGGGTTGCAGTCGCCCAGTCCATATGAAACGCATCGCCAGTATAGAGCGCTGCTTCTGCCTCAACTAAATCACCAGCAAATAAAATTTTATGTTTAGGCAACCATGCAACAATATCGCCAGCGGTATGACCACGCCCACAATATTCAAGAATTAAAGAACCGCGATCACCGCCGAGCTCAATTTCAAGTCGATCATTAAAGACTATATCTGGATGCGTTAGTCCGGGAATAGAATTTGGATCTCGAAACAGGCGAGGCATTCTTCCATACTCACTCGCCCAATCCTGCTCACCCCTCTCGTTAATCAGCAACCTCGTATTTTCATGTGCAATGATACTTTCAGCATTGAAAGCCGAAGCTCCTAACACCCGTACCGCATGATAATGAGAAAGCACTAGGTATTTAATGGGTTTATCCGTATGTTCACGGAGTTTTTTGAGCCAATCAGACGCCGCAACAGGCGTTGCTCTGGCTTCAAAGGCGACAATGAAATCCTCTCCCTCTATGGCTCCAATATTTGGATCACCTTCTGCAGTTAGTGCATAGACACCTTCAGCTAAAACTTCTAGAGTTTCAATTTTCACACCGAGATCGGCTGATGAAGCGAACGACTTAGACATAATTGTTCCTTAGGTTAATCTGATTTTTTTACGTTAATGACCATAATTTTAAATAATCATTTTATTTGCTTTGAAGAATATACCCCTTGTGGATAGTCATCCGCAATGGGTATATTCCGTCATTGTTCTTTGAATTTTTATGCGATAGCGTGTAGCTTTAGTAGTAATTTTTATCATTAAGGAAAGTAATTCCAATGCCTCAATCACCCGACCACCAGACCGCAGCACTACTTGCTGGAATGAAAGACAACCCAGCACCAAAACTTTACGAATTACCAATAGAACAAGCGCGCAACCTGCTTAAGGAAGTGAGTCTCTCACTGCAACTGCCTCCCTGTGAAATTGGTAACATTGAAGATTACCCTATTTCTTATGATGGTGGTGATTACAGAGTCCGTATTTATTCGCCCACGGATGATGAACAAACGGATACACCTGCTTTGCTACTTTTTCATGGTGGCGGTTTCATGCTTGGCGATATGGATACACATGACAGTACTGCACGCTATTTATGTTTGAATACAGGGCATAAAATCATTAGTGTTGATTATCGCCTAGCACCAGAATACGTCTTTCCTGCTGGATTAGAGGATTGCTACCATGCGCTGCAATGGGTTGGTGATAAGGCTTCCGAGCTTGGTATTAACTCGAACAAAATATCAATTTTTGGAGACAGTGCCGGGGCAAACTTGTGCGCAGGCGTTGCTCAATTGAGTAAACAACGTGGAGGCGTAGCAATTGCATCCATTGTAATGCTTTACCCTTGCTGCGATTTAGCGCTTGATGCCGATTATCCTTCCCGTGCTCTTTATGGCAATGGGGATTATTTCCTCGGGTCAAAAGATGTGGAGTGGATCAGGGACAATTATTGCCAAAATGAAGACAGTATTAATAACCCACTTCTTTCTCCCCTTAGAATGTCTGAATTTGATGATTGGCCTCAAACATTAATATTGACAGCTGGTATGGATATGTTGCGTGATGAGGCTAAGGCTTTCTACCAACTACTGCACCAAAATTCTGTTAAGGCTGATTATTTGACATACGATGGAACTATTCATGGTTTCATGATCTTTGCTGGCGCCATTGATAGTGGAAAAGACTGTCTAGCTGATATCGCACAATATCTCAACAACATTGATTGATTTTTTGACCCGAAGGAGAAGCTCAATATGCTACTAGAAAATAATCAACGCGTTAAAGACAAGGTTGCCTTGATCACTGGTGGCGGTTCCGGTATTGGTTTGGCAATAGCATCAGTGATGATTGAAGCCGGTGCTAAAACCATTATAACGGACATTCAAGCAGAACCAGGTCAACGACTGGCTAAGGAAATCGGCGCAGATTTTTTTCAACAAGATGTTTCGAACGAAGCCCGTTGGATTGACGTTTTACAGCAAATCAACGAAAAATATGGGCGGCTTGATATTTTAGTCAATAATGCAGGCATCAGCGGCAAGGCTCTCGGTACTGATCCTGAAACGACCAGCTTAGAAGAATGGCAAAAAGTACAAAAAATAAATAGCGATAGTGTTTTCCTCGGTTGTAAAAATGCCATTAATACTATGCGTAACAGTGGCGGTGGCTCAATTATTAATATGTCTTCTATTGCTTCGATAGTTGCAACTCCTTTTATCACCTCTTATGGTGCTAGCAAAGCAGCAGTTCGACAATTGACCATGTCTGTTGCCATGCACTGTGCAACTTCAGGTTCGAAAGTTCGATGCAACAGCGTACATCCCGGTCAGATAAAAACTCCCATGCTTGAGAAACTGTTTCTTGAGGCATCAAATCAAGCCGGTATTCCTGTCGAAGACATGGAACAAAATTTTCTTGGGAAAATCCCCCTCGGAGAATTTGGCGAACCTAATGATATTGCCTATATGGTGCTTTTTCTAGCTTCAGATGAGGCTAAGCATATCACCGGCGCTCAATTTGTGGTGGATGGTGGTATGCAATTAAATGGTTAATTGGGCTAAGCCCGCCACTCTTGCTCTTATCTGGCTGTTACTTTTTCAGTGTCGATTAGTTGCCTACGAACAACTTTCTGCGGGCAACATTAGCACTACTGAAGGAATCGTTGCAGGCATTGTCGAACAAGGCGCAAGGCATTTTCGCGGGATCCCCTATGCTCAGCCTCCATCAGGTGAGTTACGCTGGCAGCCGCCAAAGTCTGCCCTAGCATGGCAAGGGATCAGGCAATCCACCAGCTTTGGTGCCAATTGCCCACAAAAACATCCCAAGGATAATGTGACTAGAATAAGCGCCATGTCTGAAGATTGTTTAACCCTAAATATATCCATACCCAACAATATTTCAGCGGATACTAAACTGCCAGTACTGGTGTGGATCCATGGTGGTGGACTGGTCGCAGGAAGTGGAGCTTCTGCTGTTTTTGGTAGTAGAGTATGGAATGAAAGCAATATCATTTTTGTTAGTTTTAACTACCGGCTAGGCGCTTTGGGATTCTTTGCTCACCCCTCATTAGATAATCGYCTTGGTGCAAACTTTGGTCTAATGGATATGACGGCAGCCTTAGGATGGCTTGACAATAATATTGAGTCTTTTGGAGGTGACAGAGAACGCCTAACTATTATGGGCGTATCTGCAGGTGCCATGGGAGTACAACTGTTAATGGTAAACCCCCAGGCAAAAGGCTTATTTAGTGCGGCCATCGCCCAAAGCGGTTATGGCACTTGGCCAAAACCTCGCACTAGGGCCGTCACAACAATGAAGGCTTCTCCTAGCGCAGAAGCAATTGCAATTAACATTGCTAATAAAGCCAGCCGAAATACATCCACGAAGACCCTTGATAGAGCACAATTATTAACGATTAGTGCCGACAGTTTGGTGAATGCCGTTGAAGGCTTTCACTTACCCCTTGTTGATGGCATAACGTTGCCTGAGGAATCCGCCCTGATGTTCGCTAAGGGGTTACAACATAAAGTGCCCTTCATGACCGGTGGAAATAGCTTTGATGGAAGTGTATTTCCCCTATCAAACATCTCAAATGAGTCTGTCTTAACACTGCTAAATGGCGATCAAAATAGAGTAAGTGAACTGTATAAAAACGACTTCCAAAAGAGTGAACTACGGGGGATCAGTAGAATATTTGGCGACATGCGATATGTGTTTGCCAGCTACTATATGGCACAACAGATGGAAAACGTAGGACAGGCCGCTTACCTGTATTTATTTGATCCTAATCCAAATGCAACTAAACATGCCGCAGCAGCGATCAACCTCTTTGATAGGGAAAATAAAAAAATAGTAACCATGCGCCAGTACTGGATAAACTTTATCAACAGCCATGATCCTAATATGTACAATCCTATTAAGTACGCTCCTAATAAGTACGCTCCTAATAAGAGTGTACCTAAAAGCAATCTAGTTCACTGGCCAAAACAAAAGCCTGGTCAAAATCAATGGATGGTATTTACAGAAGAACCCGTGATCAAAAATGACTTGTTAAAAGAGAAAATCAAACTCCTGAAGAAAAGTTATTTACGCCGTGTCACTAATTAAATGTAGATTTGAGTAATTCCCGCTATTGCCTAACCCACCTTAAAATTGTCAGAGTATGTCCAGACAGAAATTATAATTCATGCTAAATATAGGGACTATTCTTATGACTAAATTATTATCATTTGGGCAACCTCAAGGGGCTATCATGCAAGTAGCCTATGTTGTCGAAGACATCGAAAAGGCAATGCATCATTGGACGAATAAACTAGGGGTGGGCCCGTTTTTTCTGTTCGAAAATTTTGCTCTAGATGACTATCGTTATAGAGGAAAACCTGCTGAACTCGATATCACAATTGCCTTGGGTTTTTCTGGCTCCATGTGTTTTGAATTAATCGTGCAGCATTGTAGTAACCCGTCTGTATATAAAGATGTCGTCGATAAAAAAGGCTATGGATTTCACCATTGGGCGGTTTCTACCAACCATTTTGATGACGATCTAGCTGAACATATCTCGTCGGGAAATGACGAAGTGTTGTACGGGTTGGTATCACCTGTTAACGGGCGAGCTGCTTATGTTGATACTTTCGATGAGCTGGGTGGAATGATAGAACTGATCGAGCTGAATCCAGCTGTCGAAGGTTTCTTTTCGGCTGTAAAAGAAGCCTCGATCAACTGGGATGGCAAAGATCCTGTACGGACACTCGGTTAGTTTGATAAGTAACCTCAATTAACATAAATAAGTAACGCCTAATAATGAGAGAACGCAAATGACTATGTTCGGGTTAATGCAAGAAAATGATTTAATGATTTCATCACTGATCCGCTATGCTGCTGAAAATCATGGTTCAGTGGAAATTGTTACCCGAGCAGAGGACGGCGATATTCACCACCGCTATACCTACAAAGAAGCTGAAGCAAGATGTAAACGCCTTGCATGCGCATTGATCAGCCAATTAGATATCAAAAAAGGTGATCGCGTAGGTACTTTAGGATGGAGTACCTATCGCCATTTTGAATTGTTTTATGGTGTTTCTGGCATGGGTGCGGTACTTCATACTATTAATCCACGACTGTTTGATGATCAGGTCAGCTATATTATCAACCATGCTGAAGATCGAGTACTGTTTGTTGATGTGGACTTTGTACCCTTAGTGGAAAGACTCTTGTCCGATCTAAGTTGTGTTGAGAAAATTATTGTTCTAACCGATCAAGCACAAATGCCTGAAACTTCGTTAGACGATGTCCTGTCTTATGAGGGGTTACTCGCTTCTGTTGAAGCTGAGTCGGACTATCATTGGCCAACATTTGACGAGCGTTCCGCATCCTCTCTTTGCTATACCAGCGGTACAACGGGCAATCCAAAGGGAGTGCTGTATAGCCATCGTTCAACGATCATTCATGCCTTGTCRGCGTCACAAAATAGCGCCTTCGGATTGTCAGTCTATGAGACCATTATGCCTATTTCTCCAATGTACCACGCAAATGGTTGGGGTTTACCCTATATAGCACCTATGTTGGGAGCAAAACTGGTCTTACCGGCGTCAAAACTGGACGGAGAGCATATTCACCAATTGATTGAAAGTGAAAAAGTGACTTTCGCCTGTGCCGTGCCAACACTCTTCTCGATGTTATTTCAGTACCTTGAAGAAAGTGGCAAAAAAGTTGAAGCACTACAACGGACTATGATTGGAGGCTCTGCAGTGCCCAAGGCAATGAGTAAAAAATTTCTTGATGTCTATGGAGTGACTGTTTTACAAATCTGGGGTATGACCGAAACCAGTCCTCTGGGAGTCATTTCATCTCCAACACCCCAGGTAGATGCATTATCACCCGTTGAAAAAGAAGAGGTGATGTATAAACAGGGAAGAATCCAATTTGGCTTGGAGGTCAAGATCATTGATGAACAAGGCAACCTTGTGCCAAGAGATGGTGTTTCCTTTGGCGACTTATGGGTCAAAGGTTCTTGGGTCACCTCCTGTTATTACAAGAACGAAGGCGGTGGATTTCTCGATCAAGATGGCTGGTTCCCTACCGGCGATGTGGTAACAATTGATCAATATGGATTTATGAAAATCACTGATCGCGCCAAGGATGTGATCAAATCAGGTGGCGAATGGATCAGCTCAATTGATATTGAGAATTTGGCCGTAGCACATGAGAAAGTGTTACAGGCTGGCGTGGTTGGGATTTACCACCCTAAGTGGGAAGAGCGTCCTATCTTGGTGATTAGACTAGTTGCTGGGCAGACTATGGTTGCTAGCGAAATGCATGATTTTTTAAAGGATAAAATTGCTAAATGGTGGATGCCAGATGCGATATTTTTTGTGGATGAGATCCCGCTTACGGCCACGGGTAAAATAAAGAAGACAACGCTTCGTGAGATATATAAAGACTGCTTAAGGGATCAGTGATGTGCGGGGGTGTCGTGCAATAACTGCCTTAGTAGTTGCGTGCGGCTAGATACGTTAGCCTTACAATAAATCGAACGTAAATGGTTTTCGACGGTTCTAATACTAATGACTAGCAAATCAGAAATTTGCGTGTTACTAAGCCCTTGAGCCAATGCCATGACTATCTCAGCCTCTCGATTAGTCCAAGAGAAGGCGTCTTTGCATCTAGCGATTGCAATACTGCTGTGGACAAAGCCCACCTGAACGATAAAGCGCAGTGGCTCACCCGTGGTGGCTAAACGTTTTATGTTAATACAGATGTTTTCATTGAGCCTGGTTCTAGCGGAATCTTTACGTTTGCAGTTAACTTTCAAATGCTGTAAAGCATTTAGATTAAGGGATTGAACCCCCTGAAGAATATTCTGCATGAGGAAGGGTAGCTCACCATACTTATTCGATAGCACTGAATCACTTGCTTCGAGTATCTGCATTGAATCATCAAGAACGAGGTAGCCCGTTTTGCCTAGCGCTAACCTTAAATTTTCATTGCAAAATGTGACATCTGATAGTTGCTCTTTAAAGGTTATTCTTGCAACGGTTGAACCAATGATAGGCGCGACATTAATCGCCTTGCGAATTGCTCTTTCACTAAAGTCGGATTGCCCAGCAGAGCGATGAAACCCCAGTAAAACCAACAGATTACCATTGGGTAATTTGGGGCGAATTGCTAAGGCGAGCACATGTCTGATCCCGCTTGGTTTCAAAAAGTCATTGTAGTAATCTGTTTTAATAAACTCGTTCTTTTCACAAACATCCGAAAGACGATAGACATCGGCAAGGGCATCACTTTTTTTGTTGAATGTTGAAATCATTTTACGATTTGTGAGTATGGGATCTTCGCGGTAAAATTTATCAGTGTATTGACTATGGATCTTATTGTGTACACCTTGAGCCAAGTCATGGACTAGCTGTAAGTCTCCATCATCTTGTTTAAAATGTAGTAAAGCGCTAGTATCGGCACCAATTTTTTCAGTGAGCGAATTAAGCAGCACTGTTTCGAGTTCTTGAAAATCATAGCAGTCCGCAATATCACCATAAAGATTTGAGTGGGATAACTTAGAATGCGTATTATATAGATTATGCAATGTCATTTTACCTCGAAAATATCACCTTATAATGAGTCAAAAGCCACTTTAGGTCAATGAAAACAACCACCTATTACCTTAAGCTGGTTTAGAAGTCGGTCTTCACAAGATTAATTTTAATGGTCAAGATTTATTCAAGGTCGGGGTAATCAACTTCCAGGTGAGCAGCTTGACCACCGTCACGAGCCATTGTATACATCATTTTTCCATCGATCACACCAGCGAGGCTACCATCATCGTTGTATCCTACTAGAGGGGAATGCAAAACGGCAAACATGGTAAATCCACCAGGAGAGTCGGGTTGATGTACTGCTCCGGCAGCCTCCCATACATAGTGTAAATGGCTTCCACGATCATCGTCATAACCAAATTCACCTTCGAGAATAATACCTTCCACCGCGCCAAGATGACCATGTACTGGAGCATCATTGTCGGGATCTACCTTAAGTAACATCGAATAGCCGCCCGTCTTCATATCGACATTCAACAGCTTGAACCAAGTGCCCTCTATTACCCAAGGTAGCCAACTTAGCGAATTCGTATCAAAGAAGACTGGCTTAGTCGGCTTTATGGCTTTGACAGTCATATTTTCAGACTTTTTTAATTGATCCTGTACCATTATCGTTACCTTTAATTATCATTGTTAGATGTTAGGTAACCATATTACATTTGTGATACTCAATGGAATGACGAGAAACACCTATTCTTTACAGGGACACTATTTTAACAATAGTTCATCCTAAAATGGTGCACCCGGCAGGATACGAACCTAACCGATTCACTAAACAGACTGTGGTATTTTGGACGCAAGGTCATTCAACGTTTGAGTTTATGAGCTTGGCTCATCATTTGAATGCTGAGTTTCTAAAAGACTGCTAGTGCCACCTTGCTAGAAATTACTGTTTTACCTTTCTTGATAACTTTATTGCAGGGGTTTGTGCCGAAGTAGTAGGCTAGATCTTCTGGTTCATCTATGTCCCAATGTACTAGATCTGCTTGCATGCCTATTTTTAATTGACCGTGGGTAGCTTCTAGGCCTAGGGCTTTGGCAGCGTGTTTCGTTACGCCCATTAAGGCCTCTTCTGTGGTCATTTTAAATTGCGTGCAGGCCATGTTTAACATGAGTAGCAGGCTGTTACAGGGGGAACTCCCCGGGTTGTTGTCGGTTGCTATTGCTATTGGAACCTTGTATTTTCTTAATAGATCAATGGGTGGTAGTTTGGTTTCTCTTAGGTAGTAGAAAGCACCTGGGAGTAGTACAGCCGTGGTGTTATTTTGTGCCATGGCTCTGGCGCCGTCTTCGTCTAGGTATTCTAGATGATCAGCAGATAGTGCTTGGTGACTAGCGGCTAGCTTTGCTCCCTGTTGGTTGGATAGTTGTTCTGCATGAAGCTTTACGGGTAATTGGTGGGCTTTTGCTGCTTTAAAAAGTTTGTCTACCTGTTCAGTTGTAAATCCGATAGTTTCACAGAAGGCGTCTAGGGCGTCCGCTAAATTTTCTTTTATTACTTGCGGTAGTATTTCATCGCATATTAGGTTTATGTAATCATCGGCTCTACCTTTGTATTCTGGGGGTAGGGCGTGGGCTGCTAACAGGGTGGTTTTTACCTCTAATGGAAACTGTTCAGCTAACTTTCTTGCTACCCTTAACATTTTTAGTTCTGTATCTAGGTCGAGCCCATAGCCTGATTTTATTTCAACTGTGGTAACACCTTCTTTAATGAGGGTTTGAATTCTTTTTGCAGCTGAAGCTAATAGTGATTCTTCTGATGCACTTCTCGTTGCTTTTACGGTTGATAATATCCCTCCACCTTGTTTTGCAATTTCTTGGTAACTTGCTCCCTCCAAGCGTTGCTTAAATYCATTTGAGCGGTTGCCTCCATAGACTAGGTGGCTATGGCAATCGATAAGTCCGGGAGTTATCCAACCCTTGTCTAGGTGGTGAGTTGAAATACTGGGGTTTTGAAAGGCTTCTGGCAATTCTGCTTCTTTGCCTAACCAGACGATGGTTTCGTCTTTTATCGCCACTGCACCATTATGAATGATTTGTCTTTCACCGCCTTGTGCAGTGAACAAATGACTTCCAGTAAAGAGATGGTGGCAATTATTAATTGTAGGTGTATTTGTAAAGTTATCTGTAAAAGTATTGGTCATGGTTTTAGGTCTTCATCATTGCTTTCTGTTATTCTACCTAACCTATTCCTATAAAACACTGTTACTTTTTATGTCCACTTTATATTTTGCAGAAACAGCTCTTACTGATGATGGTTGGGTTACTGATGTTTTGATCAGCGTCTCGTCTAAGGGTATTATTGAATCGCTTATCCCTATTAATAAAATTATCCCTACCAGTAAAATTAACGGTGAAGTTGTGAGGTTAGAAGGTACATTACTACCAGGCATTGCTAATCTTCATTCCCATGCCTTTCAAAGAGCCTTTGCAGGTTTTTCTGAATCAGCTGGTCAGGCAAATGATAGTTTTTGGTCTTGGCGAAAAATTATGTACCAGTTTGTTGAAAAACTGACACCTGAACAGGTTTATGTTATTGCCAGACAACTTTATATTGAGATGTTGAAAGGTGGTTATACCTCAGTTGCAGAGTTTCATTATTTACACCATTCGGCCTCTGGAAAACATTATGATGATCCAGCTGAAATGTCCCATCAGGTAATTAATGCAGCTTTTGATGTGGGCATCGATATCACCCATCTACCGGTTTATTACCGACATGCCGGCTTTAATCATAAACCAGCTTCTGATGCTCAAAAACGCTTCACACATACGGCCGATGATTATTATCAATTAATTCATAAGCTTTTTAAATATTATAAACAGGATCAACGAATACAAATTGGTATTGCTCCCCATTCACTTCGTGCTGTGTCGAGTAAAGATATTTGTGGAGCAATTGAGACTCTTGATAATTATAATACTAAAGCACCCATTCATATTCATATAGCAGAACAACTAGCGGAAGTCGATGATTGTATAGCCCATACGGGTCAGCGCCCGGTTCAACACTTGTATGATAATTTTGATGTAAACAAACGCTGGTGTTTGATTCATGCAACTCACATTAATGAGCAGGAAACTTGGGAGATAGCACAATCAGGTGCTGTTGCTGGTCTTTGTTTGACCACTGAAGCTAACCTAGGTGATGGTATTTTCCCCGCTTCATTCTATTTGCAAGAGAAGGGTAAATTCGGTATTGGTTCTGACAGTCATATTACAGTTTCTGCCCTTGAAGAACTAAGGCTACTTGAATATGGCCAAAGACTTGTCCATCAACAAAGAGCTATTTTATGTGATGAGGCTGTACCTTCAGTAGGTCGTACACTCTATCAAGGAGCACTAGAGGGTGGTGCCCAAGCTGTTGGTCGTAAAACAGGTAAAATTGCTGTTGGATATCTTGCTGACTGGATCATTCTTGATGGAAATAACCCTTCTTTGTTCAGCAAATCAAAGGATCAGCTAATAGATTCGATGATATTTGCTTGCAACGCTAATCCAATTAAAGATGTATTTGTTTCTGGGAAACAAGTCATAACGTCAGGCAATCATGCCTTGGAAAATGAGTCTTTACTGGCGTTTCGCAAAGTCCTTAAAGAGATAGTTGATTAGCTAGTTGCTTAAAAAGTTAAAATCCTAAATCGCTAGTTTAGCGAATGAAGAACTTATAAATCATTTTATGAAGCATTTTTCCATAGGGCGGAAATAACAAGGGAGCCAGATTGATCTTACCCCGAGTTAACACTGACTTTGCGTGGGAGAAGGTTTTAAAGCCTTCATCCCCATGATAAGAACCCATACCAGAAGGTCCAATTCCTCCAAAGGGTAAATCGTCATTAGCCACATGAAAGGCTGCATCATTAATACAAACGCCACCGGCATGGGTATTTAGCAGGATTTTCTGTTGGAATTGTTTGTCAAAACTAAAGATGTAAAGCGCAAGGGGTCTTGGTCTGTCGTTAACATAGTCGATTGCCTGATCAAGCGTATCATAGGCAACGATGGGTAGAATTGGACCAAATATTTCTTGTTGCATAACCTTCATTTCATCAGTTGTATCTAGCAAAAGTGTAAGCGGCATTCTTCTTAGTGAATCATTATCTTCGTCATAGGATAAGGGTATTAAAGACGCTCCTTTATCCTTAGCATCTTCGAGTAATCCCTTGAGTCTTGCATATTGAGCTTGATTTACAATGCTAGTGCAGTCCATATTATCAGTGATGGTGGGATACATTTTAAGGTATAGCTTTTTTAATTCTAAGATCAGCTCATTTACCTTTTCCCTAGGGCATAATAAGTAATCTGGTGCAACACAGGTTTGACCTGAATTTAAGGTTTTGGCCAAGATAAATCTTGAAACAGTGGTTTTCATGTCCATCTTTTCATCGATGATTGAGGGAGACTTACCACCTAGTTCTAAGGTAACGGGTACAAGATTTTCAGCAGCAGCCTTCATCACCAATTTACCCACTGTGGTTGAGCCTGTGTAAAAGAGATGATCAAACTTCAAGCATGAAAAAGCCGCTGCGATTTTTACATCTCCTGCCACAACAGCTACTTTGTCCTTCGGAAAATAATTTGCCAAGAGCTCAGCCAATAATAGACTGGTTTTAGGTGTGAATTCAGACATTTTTATCATGGCATTATTTCCAGCTGCAAGGGCAGCTGTTAGGGGGCCAACGGATAARAATATTGGATAATTCCAAGGGGCAATAATACCCACCACACCCAGAGGTTGTTGTATTACTTTGCCACTAGCAGGTTGAAAGAGTAGTCCAATGTGTTTACGTTTTGGTTTCATCCAAGATTTCAAGTGTTTAATACTGTAGTTAATGCCTGATACGCTAGTAAGAATATCACCGACAATACTGTCATCCTCACTTCGATGCCCAAAATCCGAACTCATGGCATCTATAAAATCCTGTTGATTATCCAGTAACATTTTTTTTAGATTTTTTAAGTCACTTATACGCTGTTCATAGGATCGATAAGGCGTCTTTCTAAAAGATAAACCTTGTACAGATAAGGCGTCATCAAGTTGATCAATTGAGAGAATTTCGTGCATTGTAAATCCTTTAGATTTTATTGCTATTAATCAGCTATATTCCAATTAATGGCTTTCTGATGATGTTTGATAAGTGCTTCATTAGTCTTTGAAAAATGCTTACAACCCAAAAATCCTCTATAGGCTGAAAGAGGAGAGGGGTGTACAGTGGTTAAAATAGTGTGTTTGCTTTCATTAATCAACTGAATTTTCTTTTGAGCGGGGCTTCCCCAAAGTAAAAAAACCACATGCTCTGCATTATCACTGATTATTTTAATGACCTGWTCAGTAAAAGCTYCCCAACCCTTATTTCGATGTGAATTAGCCTGGCCTGCATTAACGGTCAAGACGGTGTTTAACAGAAACACTCCCTGTTTTGCCCAAGATTCTAAAAAACCATGACATGGAATATTTATCCCCAAATCACTGGAGAGTTCCTTGTAGATATTTTTTAACGAAGGAGGAACCTTTACACCTTTTTGCACAGWAAAACATAGTCCATGGGCCTGTCCTGAACCGTGATAAGGATCTTGTCCTAGGATAACCACTCGTATATTTTCAAAACTAGTGAGTCGAAAAGCGTTAAAAACCATTTCTTTTGCAGGGTAGATAACTTGCCCCATTTGGCGTTTTTGTTCAACAAAGTCCAAGACTGATAGAAAATAATCAGCCTGTTTTTCCTGTTGTAATAATTCCGTCCAGTTCTTCATAGGGTAACTATACCCGTTCCAATTGAATGGGTATATATCATCTATTTAACTTAATCCTATTTTGATTGTTGACTTCATATTAACTTATCGTCATAATATGACGAATAGTCAAAAAATGACATTTAGTTAAAAACTTACCTAAATAATTTACTTTAAAATAAGTTATACAAAAATCATTATGACAAGTCGTAAACAAAGAGAAATCATAGAACGACATGAACAAATCTTGGCTAAAGCTAGATATTTGTTCATAGCTAATGGTTATCACTCAGTAACTATGGATAGTATTGCTATAGAAATGGAGTACTCAAAAGGTACCATCTATCAACACTTTAATTGTAAAGAATGCATAATAATTTCTCTTTGTAGTCGTTTTTGTACCCTCGTGTTCGAGCTTTTTAGTTTTATTGAAAAAGAAAAACAACTGAATGCAAGGCTACAGATTATTTTAATATTTGAAGCTTTTATACTCTTACAAGAATTGCGACATGATGATATCCAGTTAAAAAACCTAGCTGACTCTCAGCCTTTTAGTACCAAAGTCCCTGATGAGCTTTTAAATGAATCTCATAAGATCGAACAAAGAACCTTTCAATTAGTCGTTGATATTGTTAATAAGGCTATCGATAACAAACAGCTCAAACTGAAAGAAAATTCAAACGCTGAATATATAGCCTTCGGAGGATGGGGACTTGCACACGGTATCTATACCTTAACCCAAAATGGCTGTGCCAGTGCTATACCCTTACCCCATCCAAAAGATTTATTAAGAGCTAATGCACAACTATTCTTGAATGGTGTTGGTTGGGAAACCTACAGTCTAACTGATAAACGCAAACAATTAATTGCTAACTATTCTGTGAGATTCCGAGAAATAATTTACAGTTATTATCCTTCATCCGAAGATGAATACTAACTTAACAACTATTTAACAACTAATAGATCAAGCTGGAGAAAATTCATGAGCACTTCGTTTTCTGAACGACTTCTCAATTTAAAATACCTTGTTGTAATACTAGCCTTAGGCATATGTCTTTCAATGGGATACGGAGTAACTAAAATTAAATTGGCTACAGATTATCGGGTATTTTTTTCCGAGGATAATCCTTGGTTATTGGAATTCGAGAAACTCGAAAAAGTCTATACTAAAGTTGATGCTTTGATGTTTGTAATCACAGCAAAAGATGGCAATGTTTTTACAAAAAACACCCTTGAATCTGTCGTTGAGGCCACTGACAGAGTATGGCAACTGCCCTTTGTTATTCGCACAGATTCCATTAGCAATTTCCAATACACAGAAGTTGATGAAGATGATTTGTTAGTTGAGGATCTTGTTTTAGATGAGGATCTTTTTCAAGGTCCCGACTTGCAACAGAATCTAGATGCTATTAAATCTGCTGCCATGGGGGAACCTCTATTAGTAAAACGATTAATTTCAGAAAAAGGTGATGTGACAGCAGTTGTTGCCACAATTAATATGCCTGGTATTGATCAGGCAAATGAGTTACCCAGTCTTATAAAAGCAGCGCGGGAGTTAAAAGCTGAATTAGAGCATAAATATCCCAAGGTAGAGTTTCGTATCTCTGGCAATCAGTCTATGAATAATGCCTTTGGTGAAGCCTCAAAATCAGACATGACCACTTTATACCCCATAACCTTTTTAGTCATATTTCTGGGATTATTATTCTTCTATCGAAACTTCAACGCCATGTTAGCCACCGTTGTCGTTATCTTTAGTTCTATAGCATTTGGATTAGGTGCTCTTGGATGGTTAGGTATACCTGGTTCTCCACCGGTACTTAATTCAGCAATCATGATAATGACCTTGGCTGTAGCAGATTGTTTACATGTCACTAACACCTTTTTCCATTTGATGAGTAAAGGCAATGACAAGCGTAAAGCGCTTATTGAAAGTTTACGCATTAATTTACAGCCGATATTTTTAACAAGTCTGACCACTGTTATTGGATTTTTAACCTTAAACTTTGCCGAAGGGCCTCCGTTTCAAGATCTTGGGAATGTGGTCGCCATAGGCGTTACTGCCGCTTTCATCTTGTCCCTTACTCTTTTACCGGCTTTGTTAATGATATTACCCATGCCTACTTACAGAAAGGCATCCACAGAAAGTAAGCTAATGTTGAGATTTGCTGACTGGGTGATAGAACACAATCGTCGTCTTTTTTACTCCTCTGGCACTGTAATTTTAGCCCTTGTGCTTTTGATCCCTCTAAATGAACTTAATGATATCTGGATCGAATATTTTGATGAATCCATGGAAGCAAGACAAAATATTGAATATACTCGCGACAATTTAACCGGTATTAATACCATTCAATATTCCCTTGGTTCAGGAGAAGAAAATGGCATTAATAACACTCAATATTTAGCTAATGTGGAGAAATTTGCTAATTGGTTTGAACAGCAACCTGAAACATATCATGTGAATGTTTTTAATACGGTTTTGAAAAAGCTAAATCAAAACCTCAATCAGGATGATCCCGCTTTTTATAAGCTCCCTGAAAATAAACAATTAGCTGCGCAATATACCTTACTTTATGAGCTGTCTTTGCCCCAAGGACTGGATTTAAATAATCAGATAAATGTTGATAAATCTGCCATGCGACTAGTGGTTACTTTACAACAATTATCAACCAAAGAAATGTTGGCTTTAGAACAGAGGGCTACTAGTTGGCTAAAGGCAAATACACCGGAGTATATGCATAGTGAAGGTACCAGTTCTGACCTTATCTTTGCTCATATTGGAATGTCGAATGTGGTGAGTATGATGGGAGGAACCAGCATCGCACTTGTTATTATCTCCCTGATATTAATTGTCGCCTTACGTTCCTTTAAATACGGTCTAGTGAGTTTTGTTCCCAATTTAGCGCCTGCAGCCATGGGCTTTGGTATCTGGGCATTGATTGATGGAACGGTAGGTATGGGTTTATCGGTGGTGGTTGGTATGACCTTAGGGATAGTTGTGGATGATACGGTGCACTTTTTATCTAAATATCTAAGGGCAAGAAGAGAGCAGGGGTTAAATGCTAAAGAGGCTGTACGCTATTCATTTGAAACCGTGGGTGTTGCACTGAGTCAAACCACGATTATCCTAGTATTAGGCTTCTCAGTGATGATATTTTCAACCTTCACCATGAACGCTGATAATGGTTTATTAACCAGTATTACCATTGCCATGGCTTTAATTGTTGATTTCCTCTTTCTACCGGGTTTACTTATTATGGTCGATAAAAAGACATCAAAACGATTTTCAAAAATTTGTGCCACTAATGCTACTAGTAAAGGTGTCGACACAACCGCTCAACTTGTTAAGGAAAGCTAAATGCGTATTTCATTAATTTTAATTTCTATATTGTTTGTTTTTGCATCCAACTCCATGCTTGGAGAAGAAGCTAATAAAGGCTTAGAAATAGCCATTGAATCGGATAAGCGTTCAAATGGTTTTATCGATTCTTCAGCCAAGATGAGAATGATCCTAACCAATCGCCATGGTGAGTCCAGTAGCAGAGAGCTGCGCGTACGTGCCATGGAAGTGGAAAACGATGGTGACAAATCCATGACTATCTTCGATACACCGGCCGATGTAAAAGGTACGGCTCTTCTAACCTTCAGTCATAAACGAAAAAACGATGATCAATGGTTGTATCTACCAGCACTTGCAAAAATAAAACGCATGTCTTCGAGTAATAAATCTGGGCCTTTTATGGGCAGTGAGTTTGCATTTGAGGATCTTGGTTCTCAGGAAGTTGAAAAATATACCTGGAGTTTTCTGGGTGAAGAGGAGCTTGATGGTGTTGCAACTTATAGGGTTCAAAGAGTGCCTCTGGATAAAAAATCCGGTTACACCAAACAGATAGTTTGGATCCATAAAACTGAATACTATGCGATTAAAATTGATTTTTATGATCGTAAAAAGTCACTGCTTAAAACCCTGAACAATAGTAAATTTCAATTACACAATGATCGGTTTTGGCGTGCACTTTTTATGGTAATGGAGAACCATCAAACGGGTAAACGAACAGATTTAATTTGGAGCGATATAGTGTTTGGTAATGGCTACAAAGTTCGAGATTTTGCTAAAAATAGTTTAAAACGTATTAAATAACTATCAAACTATGATTACAAGTTATGATAAAAAATAATGATTAAAAAACTAATAGTCTTGATAGCCCTAAGCCTAATTCAAGGCTTGGCTTTTTCCTCCATAAGTTTCGCTGGTGAATGGCGTGGCAATATAGCCATTGAAAGTCGATTCTTTTTGGAGGATGCAGACTTTATGCAAGATTCAGAACAATATTCCCTTCGTTTTGAACCAGAATATATTCATGTATCGGATGAAGATTCATCCCTATTTAATTTCAGAGTTTTGCTGCGAAAAGACAGTATGGATGATCAGCGTAGCCATTTTGATATACGAGAGTTGAGCTGGCTGACCTATGGTGATGATTGGGAATTTAAGGTAGGCATTTCGAAAGTTTTTTGGGGTGTTGCAGAATCAGCCCATCTTGTGGATATTATCAATCAGACCGATGCTGTTGAGAACATTGACGGTGAAGATAAGCTCGGTCAAGCTATGATTAATCTGACCCTGCTTAGAGACTGGGGAACCTTAGATATTTTTATTCTCCCAGGCTTTAGAGAGCGCACTTTTCCTGGTGTGGATGGCCGATTTCGTGCTCCTATTAAAGTAGATGTTGATAATGCCCAATACGAGTCATCCAGTGGTCAAGAGCGTATTGATGGAGCTATAAGATGGTCACATACCCTCGGTGATTGGGACGTTGGAATAGCTCACTTTAGTGGCACAAGTAGAAGCCCTATTTTAGTTCCAACCTTAACTACTGAAGGTCTTGTTCTTCAACCGCTTTATAACACCATGGATCAGACGAGCTTAGATATTCAAGCTACCCTCGATATCGTGTTATGGAAGCTTGAAGTTATAACCAATAGCGGTAGTGATATCGATCGCTATACTGCGGCTGTAGGTGGTTTTGAATACAGTTTTTATGATGTTGCTGAGTCTGGTATTGATGTGGGAGTGATTGTTGAATATCAATTTGATGATCGACATGTAGATGTTTCGGGTTTCAAGGTTCAGGACTCACTAGTGATAGGGTCTCGATTTGCATTTAACGATGAGCAATCAACGGAGTTTTTAATTGGGCTATCTATTAATGAAGATGCTCGTAATCAGTTTTGGAATGTTGAGGCGAGTAGGAGACTAGGCGATAGTTGGAAAATTACCTTGGAGGCTCGTCTTATTCGTGATGTTGATGAATCTAGGCCTTTTGATAGCCCTTTCTTTAGTGTTCGTAATGATTCCTTTGTTATGGTTGAGTTAGCTCGATATTTCTAGCTGTGCATTAAAACAGCTGTACATTAAAACATGCATCTTTAAGTGGAATGGCTCTTGAGGTTAGGGCAACGGCTATGGCATTATAATTTACTGATTTAAATTAGGTGTCTAGTATATGAAGATCGTTGTAATTTTCTTACTTCTGACAATACTGTCAATATTTATACTCTGGCGTAGTAAGAAAACAAAGGCAAATAACAGACCGTTTGGCCTACTTAAAGTTAGTCGAAAATTTCATAAGTGGCTGATGTTATTCATTGGCTTACAGTTTGTGGTTTGGTCAATATCAGGGGCCTATATGGTCATTTTTGATATTAACTATATTCATGGAAATAGTCTAGTTAGTAATCCACAAGATACCATCAAGCCTGACAATATTCATTACTCTATGGCTAAATTGTATGATAAATATCCACAGGCTTCGAAACTCGAAGTAGGCAAGTTAATCGAGCAAAATGTCTATCGTTTTAACGTTGACGGTAATCAATATTTACTCAGTGCACAAACCGGTGAGCTGTTGTCACCGCTTAGTAAAGCATTAGCCATAAAAGTTTCTCAACATCATTATAGTGCTGATCATGATGTCTCTGAGGTTGAACTTATCACCGAGAATCCACCTTTTGAGCTAAATCCCCGTTCTCTTCCGGCATGGCGAGTTAATTTCGATGCCTTTGGCAGCCCCTCAATTTATATTTCTGCTGAAACAGGCAAGCTGGTCGGTAAGCGACATAACTTTTGGCGTCTCTTTGATTGGATGTTTCGCTTTCATCTTATGGACTATGGTGAAGATTCAAGTATTCATAACTATTTGTTATTTTTTGTTATTAGTTTCAGTTTCGCAACTGCTCTATCTGGTTTGGTATTAGTTTATTTCCGTGTGTTTAAAAAGGATGTTACTGAGGAATTAGTCTAGTGCAATTGCTGAGATCGATACATAAATGGGCGTCCTTGTTTGTAGGGCTTCAGCTTTTAATCTGGATTGTTAGTGGATATTACTTTAATTTAATGGACTCACAAAAAGCCAGTGGTAAACAATATCTACAGCTAAGCCAAGAAATACCAGACATAGATAAATCAAAGTTGATTGAAGCAAAATTGATATTACAAGAATATCCTGCCAGTCAATCTTTAAAACTGATGACCTTATTAAACAAACCCTATTATCTGCTTAGCCATGAGAAAGGTTTATATGCTCATTTTGTGAATAGTTATTCATTAGTAGATGCCTATACAGCAGAGCAAATAGTAATTGATAAGCCCTTGGCAACCAGTCTTGCCAAGCTATCCTATACAGGTCCTGGAAATCTGCTATCTTCCATCAAGATGTCTCCTCCTATCAGTGATTTTCTCCGTGAGCAAAATCCCGTCTGGCAAATGAATTTCGATGATCAGCTTAATACCAGTGTTTATGTTGATGCCGCAACCGGTCGACTTGTGGGCCATAGTAATGACGATAAACGTTTGTTTGAAATATTTCTTATGTTGCACTTTATGGATTATGGCTCCAATGGCAATTTTAATAGTTGGCAAATTATTCTTTTTGCAATCGTTACCACCTGGTTAACACTCACTGGACTTATTTGGACAGTTGATTTGCTGTTTAACGGAAGTTATCGCTTAGGCTTCTTTTCTAAAAAACGCCAAATTGAAGTGATGGACTCCGGTCGACAAAGCCTAGGCAGTTTCTACCTTGCAAGCCATAAAAATATACTTGATAGTCTAGTTGATAATGAGATTGCACTACCTTCCAGTTGTGSCGGGGGAGGGACTTGTGGGAAGTGTAAGTTAATACTTTCAACAGATGCCAGTACGACTTCAGCGGATAGTCATCATCTGAGTAGCCAGAAACTAGAAGAAGGATATCGCTTAGCTTGCCAACATAGAAGTGATGAAGTGGAGTCTTTGACTTTACTCGATTATATCCATGCAACAAAACGAACGCTGGTGCTAACCTCTTCAGAATTTTTATCACCCTTTGTGAAGGAACTGCGATTTAACATTAAAGATGGTTCTAATCTGAGTTTTAAGTCTGGTGCCTACATGCGATTTTTTATTCCAGAAGCGAATAATCAAACTAAACCTAAAGGCTTACCAGAGGAATTTCATCCCCACTGGCATCATATTGAACATCTGGAGTATAAACATCTTGCTTGTAGCAGAAGTTACTCCTTATCAAATTATGATACCCAGACAGAAGAATTGGTGTTTACGGTAAAAATACAATCAGCCCCTGAGCATAATCTATCGCCTGGTGTTGGTTCTAACTACATTTGTAATCTAAGCGAAGGTGAAACGATTGAAGCTTTAGGTCCATTTGAAGAATTCTTCGCTAACCCTGACAGTAAGAAAACAATGGTGATGATAGGGGCTGGTGCCGGTATGTCACCACTAAAATCATTAATTTTTGAACAGTTAGAAAAATATAATACTCATCGTAAGATGTATTATTATTTTGGTGCCAGAACGGAAAAGGATCTGGTTTATAACCAAGAGTTTATTGCCTTGAGTAAGAAGTTTAGTAACTTTAATTTTTATACCGTCCTGTCACAGCCTGAAGATGATTGGCTTGGTAAGTCGGGTTATGTTCAACAAGTATTGGAAGAACATCTCGATGAAATTGACCAGTTGAGTAATATTGAATTTTATATTTGCGGACCGAACACTATGATGACAGACACTATTAAATTGCTAAAAGCTAAAGGAGTGGAGGAAAGTTCAATCGCCTTCGATGATTTCAGCCAAGTCTAATAATGTGAGCAAATTTCCTGATACGGCTTAAAATTTATAGGATGACTTGGTGGCTGTCTTAGGGAATATTAGTCGTCTTGTTATGTGCCCTGAAGCTGCTAACTGACCCTTGTTGCTGGGCCAGTTAGCACTTAGTCTGAGCTTTAGAATTGATTGTTAATCCAATTTAAGTGAAGGCTTTCCATCAAGGGTATTTTTAATGCCTAAACCATGGGCTACTTCATGGAACATACTGTTACCTCAATTAGTGTTTTATGCAGAAAGAGAAGGTCCTGCTGCAATAATCTTTTCATCCACATCAAATTTGCTAAAGTTATCAACGAACTGCTTACATAAGTCTGCCATTTCAGCATCATAGGCATCACCATCAGCCCAAGTTTTTCTGGGTTGAAGTATTGCAGGGTCAATGCCCGGCACGGATAGGGGGACAGAAAGGTTTAAACCTTCAAGCTCAACAGTTTCAACGTCACTTAAAGCACCAGCCTGAATCGCCTGAATGAACATACGAGTTGTAGGGATGCTAAATCGCTTACCACCACGTCCATGGGCCCCACCTGTCCAACCTGTGTTWASTARSYAWACMTKAACAYCTGMYTCAKYCATTYTTTTMMTTAACAWWTYGGCRTATTYKGWAGSKKGAMGTGGMAWRAAAGGKGCGCCGAAGCAGGTTGAAAAAGTTGACTTAATGCCTGAACCGGAGCCCATTTCAGTGGAGCCAACTAAAGCCGTATAACCACTTAAGAAATGATAGGCTGCAGCCTCTTTGTTTAACAGTGAAACAGGAGGTAATACACCCGTTAGATCACAGGTTAAGAAGATGATAGCATTTGGCTCTTGCCCTCTATTATTGGGAACACGAAGATCAATATGTTCTCGGGGATAAGCAGCTCTAGAATTCTGAGTTAGACTAACATCATCATAATCTGGAATAGAGCCATCATCAGATAGCACTACATTTTCTAAAATTGAACCATGACGGATAGCATCCCAAATGACAGGTTCATTTTTTTGGCTTAAGTTAATGCATTTAGCGTAACAGCCACCTTCAATGTTAAAAACAGTACCTTTACCCCAACCGTGCTCATCATCACCTATGAGTAAACGTTCTGGATCAGCAGAAAGGGTAGTTTTACCTGTTCCACTCAGACCAAAGAACAGAGTAACTTCCCCTTCATGGCTTGCATTAGCAGCACAGTGCATAGGAAGTACATCTCTTGCTGGAAGCAGGAAGTTTTGCACTGAGAACATTGCCTTTTTCATTTCTCCTGCATAGCGCATGCCGGCAAGAAGGACTTTTTGCTGGGCGAAGTTAATAATTACCACACCATCTGAGTGAGTTCCGTCAAGGTCAGGATCACACTTAAAGCCAGCAGCATTTAGGATTTGCCACGGTTTTTTATTACTAGGATTAAAGATTTCTGGTTTAATAAAAAGGTTTCGTGCAAATAGATTCTGCCACGCCGTCTCTGTTCGTACATGAAGAGGTAAATAATATTCGTCGTCAGAACCCACATGAAGGTTTGCAAGGTAGTGAGAGTCTTGGTCAGCTAGGTGCTGCTCAACTTTTTCCCAAAGTGCATTAAACTTAGTCTCTTCGAAGGGGCGGTTTATCAATCCCCAATCAATTTCTGCTTCAGTTGTGCTTTCTTTTACGATATATCGGTCCAGAGGTGAGCGACCTGTACGCTTACCTGTAATAACGGTTAGAGCACCATTACTAGCAAGACAGCCTTCATTTCTTTGTAAAGCATGTTCAATTAATTCTGATGGTTCAAGATCTATATGTTGACTATGTACAGAACTCGTTGAATTTAAAGACATTTTCACTATACCTCTTGGTAACTCACTAGACGAACAATCCGATTAGTTCAGACTGTATTAATTTGCGCGAAATTATCGCAGAAACATTGATAAATTAACAGTATTTTTGTCAGAGAGTTTAGTTCGCTTTAACTCTCGTGGATAGGAATTTCCTGCTTTTTTTGCTAGACTAGTTTAGTAATGCTTATCTCTTTGGCTTTTGTGTTTTTTTGGAAATAATGGAAATAATGAAAATAGAATTTTTAGCCCTACTTTTACTCAGTTTTATATCTTCATCAGCCTACCTTGCTGCAGAAAGCATTCCTACAGATAACCTTCCTATAGAAAAAGAACCGTCTACCATTTTACTATCTGACTTGGATAAAAATATTCCTGTTAATAAGGAGCAAGTCATAGTGGTAACGAGCCCAATCGTTTTGAATGATGTTGAACACGGTCAATTATTTCTAACTGCTTATGATGCTGAGCATTTTTTATATCCCGTTAAAGTAATTTCTATTGATGGTTGGGTGGTGACCGATCTTGTTGAAGATGCGCTACTTGCACCTGGCGAGCATACATTAATTATCGTTCCTGATTTTGATGATATAACGCCCCGAAAGGTCTTTATGGATAACACTTGGGAGGAAAAGCACATATCGTTTAATTTGCTTGATGATCAGCAAATAGCCGTTTCTGCTAGATTGCTTGATACCGAAACATTAGATTGGACAGTTGAGTTGTATCGCGTTGAGATTAATCTTGAACCCAAAGTTGAATCTAATCAAAACTTTGTTCCCAGCTATTCAACATCTAAAAACTAAAGAGCATACTTAATGAGATCAACCAATTATTTAAATTGTATATTGTTGCTTACCCTCTATTCAACGGGATCATTGATTGCAGCTGAAATTAATAAGCCGAGCAAAGAAAATTTCAATCTACCTCATTTTAATGAACAAATTACTGTGGACGGTAAAGTAGATGAGGCTGTGTGGAAAAAAGCCGCCCAGTTCGAACTGAATATTGAGACTGCTCCTGGTGAAAATACCAAAGCACCGGTTCGAACTACTGTCTATATGTATGAAGATGGAGAAAACCTAAACCTTGCTTTTATTGCTTACGATCCAGACCCTTCAAAAATAGTCGCTCACTACCATGACCATGATTTTATTTTTGATGATGATCTAGTTGGATTTAAAGTCGATACCTACAATGATTCCTTACGCTCATATCAGTTTTTTGCAAACTACCTCGGTGTAAAACATGATTCCATTGAAGATGGGGTCATTGGAAAAGACGATCTGTCCTGGAATGCTATTTGGGAATCTGCTGGCATAAAAACTGAGCAGGGTTATCAAGTTGAATTTTCGGTGCCCCTTAGTATATTACGTTTTAATGACTCTCTTGATGTGCAAAAATGGGGATTTGACCTACTGCGTTTTTATCCAAGGGGCGTCAGACATAGGATTTCTATGAACAAGGTTGATAGAAATATATCCTGTAAATTGTGTCAAAACCCAACCTTCACTGGCCTTAGAGATATAAAAACTGGTAATAACTTAACAGTTGTGCCGTTTATGACAGCAATACAGCATGAGCAGCGGGTAAACCCCATTACTGATCCCTGGACAGATTCTGGAGTGGAAACTGACTTTGGTTTTGATTTACGTTGGGGGGTAACTGCTGATACCACGATCAATGCTTCCTTAAACCCTGACTTTTCACAAGTGGAATCAGATGTGGCTCAACTTGATGCTAATCAAACCTTTTCATTGTTTTTTCCTGAAAAAAGGCCTTTCTTTATTGAAGGATCAGATTACTACCAGAGTTTAATGAACATTGTTTATACTCGAAACATTAGTGATCCTGATTATGGTGCCAAGGTTACCCACAGCAGTAATAGTAATAACTATGCTGCCTTTATCGCTAACGATACTGAAACGAATTATTTTCTTCCAGGTCACTCAAGTTCGAATATTGCTAGCCTTACAACCGGCAGCAATAATGCTGTATTTAGGTATCGCAGGGATCTTGAAAATACCTCATCAATTGGTACGTTAATTACTAGACGTGAAGCTGATGATTATCAAAATACTGTCTATGGACTAGATGGAGTTTACCGCTTCTCTGATACAGATCTGATTAGAGCTCAAGTACTTCTTTCGGATACTGAAGATCCCCAAGCTATTGTGGATGAATTTGGCCTAGTGTCGAATGAATCTAAAGGATCTGCTTTAGATTTCTTCTATCGCCACCAAGGTAGAAATTGGGCTTATTGGGGACGTTACACCCAAATTGATCAAGAGTTTCGTGCAGATTTGGGCTTTTTACCCAGAGTAGGTTATAAGAAATATCTCGCTGGTGTCGCCCGTTATTGGTATCAGGAAAGTGGTAACTGGTGGAATGAAATGTCACTTGGACTTGTCGCACTGGAAGAAGAGACTATTGATGGGCAATCGCTAGATTCTACTGTTTATGGTTTTTTCAATATATCG
This sequence comes from Gammaproteobacteria bacterium, assembly GCA_002746155.1. Classification (GTDB taxonomy): domain Bacteria; phylum Pseudomonadota; class Gammaproteobacteria; order Enterobacterales. The sequence goes on from NVWF01000002.1 coordinate 151,654, forward strand.
GGGCCATTACAATCAAAATTTGAGGTGAACACTGTCTCAGGTGAAACTTACTGGCAGGGTGTTGCCTATGATATTAATGATATAAGTTTCGATCTACAACTAGTGCCCCTTGCTGGCATTAATTTATTCTTTGTTGCTTCTGCTGGTAAAAATATTGATTTTACTAATTCAAGGGCCGCTGATACTTTGCGCTTATCACCACGCATTAAATTGAACTTAGGCCTACACTTTCAAACAGAACTGCGTTATACAAAGCTTATTTTAGATGTAGAAGGGGGAGAGCTATTTAATTCAACTTTAGTGGATGCGCGGCTTATTTATCAATTCTCCGTTCAAAGCTTTCTTCGTCTGGTTGTACAATACTCAGACACTGAAAGAAATCAAAGTCTCTATCTAGATCCAGTGGATGCTAAGAGTAAAAATTTAGCAACCCAACTATTATACTCCTATAAAATTAATCAGCAGACGGTGTTCTTTCTCGGTTACTCAGACTCTTCCTTTGAAGATGACAGTTTTAATCAGCTTCAGAAAACTGATAAAATCTTATTTTTAAAAATGAGTTATTCTTGGCTATATTAAAATACGTAAGTTTCTATTTGTAATTCTCTATTTGTAACTCTCTAAAGGTATTTTTCAAAAATGGCACTGTTAAATCTTGATAAAATAACCATCAGTTTTGGTTCCGCAAGCTTGCTCGATAAGGCTGAATTATCAATTGAAGCGGGTGAGCGACTGTGCCTATTAGGTAGAAACGGTGCTGGCAAGTCAACCTTATTGAAAATGTTGGATGGTCAGCTACTGCCTGATGAAGGGGTTATCCGTAAACAAAAACACCTTAGGGTTAGTATGCTCGGTCAGGACTTACCTGAAGCATCTGAGCAGACCGTCTACAGCTATGTGGCCCATGGGGCAGGTGATTGTTATCAATTACTCTTAGATTATCATAATTGTTCCCAGTCCATAACGGCTGATTCAACCATGAAGGATCTTGAAGTCTTACAAGAGATCCAAGATAAATTAGATTCAGAAGATGCTTGGCAGTATGAACAACGTATCGCTACAGCCATTAATCGTTTGCAACTTGATGCTGATGCTATGATGAGTAGTTTATCAGGTGGTAGACGTCGTCGTGCCGCTTTAGCCCAAGCACTAGTGAGTCAACCTGATTTACTGCTTCTTGATGAGCCCACTAATCATCTAGATTTAGAAAGCATCCAATGGCTGGAAAAAAACTTGCCATCCATCGCTAAAACTATCATGTTCATTACCCATGATCGCCATTTTGTGGATGCCTTGGCTACTCGCATTGTGGAAATTGACCGGGGACAGTTAAAAAGTTATCCCGGCACCTTTGCAGGCTATTATCAACGTAAACAAGAACAGCTTGAAATCGAAGAGCGTGAAAATAAGCTATTTGATAAAAAACTTGCTGCCGAAGAAGTGTGGGTGAGACAGGGTATTAAGGCGAGGCGTACTAGAAACGAAGGGCGGGTGAGGGACTTAAAAGCCCTCCGTGAACAACGATCTGCCAGAAGAGTTGTTGGTGGCAATGCTAATATTCAGATTTCAGCTGCACAAACTTCCGGCAAACTTGTTTCGGAACTGAAGAATGTTTGTAAAGACTATGAAGGCAAAGCAGTCATCAATGATTTCAGTACTCGCATCATCAAGGGTGATCGAATTGGAATTTTAGGTGAAAATGGTAGTGGTAAGAGCACGCTTCTAAAGTTGATATTAGGTGAAATCGAAGCTGATTCAGGTGAAATCTATTTAGGTACTAACCTTGATATTGCTTATTTTGATCAAACTCGTAGTCAAATCGATCCAGAAAAAACGGWWKRTGAMARTRYYKCYRATGGNMAATGACTTTATAATGATTAATGGCAATCAACGACACGTTATTAGTTATTTACAGGATTTCTTATTTACGCCAGATCGTATTCGAACTCCTGCTAAAGCTCTTTCAGGTGGAGAATTCAGCCGCTTGATGCTTGCTAAATTGTTTTCAAAGCCAACCAATTTACTGGTTCTCGATGAACCCACTAATGACCTTGATTTGGCAACCCTTGAGCTATTAGAACAACAAATTGCTGACTATCAAGGTACTCTTTTGCTGGTCTCTCATGACCGAGCTTTTATTGATAATACTGTGACATCWCTTATCTGCCTAGATGGTAAGGGTAACGTCTCAGAGTTTGTTGGTGGTTATAGCGATTGGTTTAACTATCAAATTGAACAGGCTAAGCAAGTGAGGAAAGTCCAACAACAAGCTAAAACTAAGCCTAAGAGCCCGGCTAATAAACTCAGTTTTAAAGAACAACGTGAATTGGAGCAGTTGCCTGATAAAATTGCTAATATTGAAGGTCATATGAGTGAATTGCAGGAAAAGATTAATGACCCTGAATTTTTCAATAGTGATAACAGTGTTACTCAACCTGTTCTTGATGAACTAGCTAGTCTTGAGAAAGAGCTGGACGTGCTTTTTCAACGCTGGGAATCCTTAGAATAGAAAGAGTAGTTTATGTCAGATATACAATTTGCACACGCTAATGGCTTTCCAGCTAAAACCTACGAATATATGTTTTCACTGATAACGGCTGCAGATGTTCATTACATCAATACGATGGGACATGATGAACGTATCAATAAAGGCGATTTAGCCCACCTTAGGGATGAATTGATTGAAGTGATAGAATCACATCACAAAGATCCGGTAATTGGAATAGGTCACTCATCAGGCGCTGCTGCCACCTTATTGGCCGCTGCTAAACGTCCTGATTTGTTTGCACAAGTGATCTTATTAGATCCGATTATTTTTGGCCGTAAAAAAAGGTTTGGTATCCGACTACTGAAATTACTCGGATTATGGGCGTCTAAGGGACCTGCAAGAAAAGCCCTGCGAAGAAGAACAAACTTTGATGATAAGCAACAGGCATTTGATTATTTTAAAACTAAGGCCTTGTTTAAGGACTTTCATACTAAATCCTATGACAGCTATATAGAGCATGGCTTGAAACAAGCAAAGGAAGGTGTTGAATTGTCTTTTTCTGCCCAAGTCGAAGCTGATATCTTTAAAAATACACCTACAAGAATCCCCAAAAGTTTTGCCAAAAGCTTTAGCAAAATTAAGGGCACGATAATTTATGGTCAGACGAGTGATGTGTTTAATCAAGATGATATTAACTGGTGGAAGAAATACTATCCAAATTTTAAAATGATAGCCTTTCCTGGAGCACATCTTTTCCCATTAGAACAACCTGAAGAAACAGCAAAATTAATCAATGAATTGTCGAATACACTTTCCACCTCAAGCTGAATATTTCAGCATGACTAGAAACGTGCATCTTGAGGTGGAGTGGGTGTAATACTCAGAAATCATTTAATAAAAACTAGAAAACTAGTTAAGAGGATTTAATAATGAATGTATCAGACCTTTTAGAAAGCAGATATTCGTGTAGAGGGTTTAAAACAGAGTCCATTAGCACAGAATTATTAACAAGTATCTTTCGAACTGCACAACAATCACCGTCTAATTGCAATGTTCAGCCATGGCAAGTATTGGTGGTATCCGGTGAAAAGAAGCAACAACTCAAAAAAGAGCTTGTTGAAGCTGTGATTAAGCAACAAATCCCTAATCCAGATTTTAATTGGAATGTAGCATATCAAGGTGTTCACCGGGAGCGTCAATTTGGCTCTGCCAACGCTCTTTATTCAGCAATGGATATAAAAAGAGAAGATAAAGCTAAACGTCAAATGGCCATGCTTCGCAACTGGCAATTTTTTGATGCGCCCCATGTGGCWNATWTTTRCMYTYSNTAMRKATYTYGAWAWWATKRRYRYGSTGGATATAGGGATCTATGCGCAAACCCTGTCTCTTTTAATGAATGAGCAGGGCATAGCCAGCTGTATGCAAGGTGCCCTAGGACAATTTCCAGAGCCTATCCATAGACTGTTTAATCTTGGCGAAGAAAGAGGAGTGCTCTTTGGTATGTCGTTTGGCTACGCAGATGATGTTGATGCCAATAAAGCTCGGACAGTTAGGGCTGAACTGGATGATTCAGTTAGTTTTTATGAGTAGACAATCATTAAATTTAATTAATGTAATGTATTAGATATGTATTATATATTATTGATATATATTGATATATATTGATATTATTCCCATTCATCATCAAGTTCATGTTCTAGATGTTTTAGATGGCGGTCGAGTTTGTTGAATAGTTGAAACAACTGTTCTTTTTCTTCATAATCAAAGCAGGAATCTATTAGCTCACCAGTTTCAATGCGTTTAGGCGTGATAATATCGTGGAAGTCAGCACCAGGCTGGGTTAGATATATCATGATCCTCCGTCGATCCCGTTTAGAATTTTTAGTGTCCACAAAATTTAATTGTTTTAGTACCTTTACTCCCCTAGTGACAGTCGCAGCATCTGTTACTAGGATCTCAGCTAGTTGACCATTCGTTAAACCACCATAGGCGCCTAAAACCGAGATGATGCGCCACTCCCTTTCACCTATTGATACACCAGTAGCTTGCAATAAAGCGGGTAGTTTGTGACCAGCTTGGGCCATTTTTGCGCCGAACCGATACATGACATAGGGTAAAAAGCTCTGTAAGTCGATGGTATAACGGACTTTACCTGCTTCAGCTTTTATAGAAGAATTACTTTCTTGATCTTTTTTATCTTGAGGATCATCAGTTTTCATAGTTCACGTCAGGCCAAATAGCCATGCCAAATTGTTGTTGAAATTTCAACATTTGCTGTTGTACTTTTTCCGATCCAAGTTGTTGAGCTTGGAACATTGGGCCTCCACGGTATCGCGGGAAGCCATATCCATGCAACCAAATTACATCGATATCTGAAAGTCTTTGAACAATTCCATCGTTAAATAGTTGCAAGCCTTCCGAAATCAGGGCAAAAAGTGCACGTGTAACAATTTCTTCGTCGCTAAAATTATGTTGTTTTATAGCTAACGCTATTGATTTTTCCTTGATAAGTTGTCCAACTGCCGGATCAACCTGTGCCTTGCCTGACTCGTCATAACGATAAAAGCCTGCTTTGGTCTTCCTACCCAAACGGCCATTTTCAACCATGGCAGCAGCAGGTTTGAAATATCCTGGGTCATGTTCAGGAAAATCTCTTGAATTACGGGCTTTATAGCCTATATCAATACCAGACAGATCTTGAACAGCCAGGGGACCCATAGCCATACCCCAAGATGTCATGGCTGCATCTATTTGTTCAACTTTTGCCCCCTCTAGTAACATCTGTTGGATTTCACGACCATAGCGACTGTACATACGATTACCGGCGAATCCAAAACAAACATTCACCAGTACRGATACCTTACCAAGCTTTTTACCAACCTCCATGGCCGTTGCTAAGGCCTGCTCAGACGACTTATCAGCCTGAACCACTTCAAGTAACTTCATAATGTTAGCGGGACTAAAAAAGTGCATGCCAATAACTCGTTCCGGATGCTGAGTAGCAGTAGCGATTTCATTGATATCAAGATAAGAGGTATTGGTGGCAAAAATAATAGAGCTGGGACAGATGGTATCTAATTCAGCAAAAAGTGCTTTCTTAACCGCCATATCCTCAAAAATAGCTTCAATAATGAGTTCACACTTGACAAGAGACTGCTTGTCCGAGCCTGTAGACAGGCTACTCATACATCTTGAGGCCTGTTCAGCCGTCATCCGGCCACGTTTAACATTGTTAGTAATGTTGTTATGTATACGCTCATAAGCAGCTTTAGCAGCCTCAGCAGTTTGTTCAATAAGTATGACAAAATACCCTTTAGACAAAAAAGCCGTTGCAATGCCGGCGCCCATAGTTCCACCACCAATAATGCCAACCTGTTTAACAGCAAGAGCTTTAGCTTTAATAGGGCTTTTCCCCGCCTTCTTTTCAGCAGCAAAGGCATGGCGCAGGGCTGCAGACTGGTCAGAGGCAAGCAACTTGATGAATGCTTCACGCTCAACCGCCATACCTTGTTCAATGGGCTTATGCCAAGTTCTTTGTAATACATCCAGAGCAACTAATGGAGCAATTCGACCACGGGCCTTTTTCTTAACCGCTTGTTTAGCCAAATCCCAATCAAAATTAGATGCCTCAACTGAGCGTTTACCCACAGCATCAACAACTAAGTGATCATTAGCAATAAGCTGACGAGCAAAGGTTAAGGTCAGCTGCTGTAATTCAGTAACAGCATGATCAGACTGCAGGGAAAACAGAGCATCAAAAAAGCCACTATCTTGCAGCTCAGAAGCCACAAGATGTTTACCAGAAGTAATCATATCAAGGGCAGACTCAACACCAACCAAACGCATTAATCGCTGAGTTCCACCAGCACCAGGAATCAAGCCAAGATTAACCTCAGGCAAGCCGACCTTACTAGTAGCAAGAGCAACCCGGTAATGACAGGCCAAAGCAACTTCCAAACCACCGCCAAGTGAAGTACCAAACAAAGAGGCTATAACAGGCTTAGTACAATCCTCAATTCGATTAACAACATCGGGCAAAAAAGGCTCAAGGGGAGGAGAGCCAAACTCTTTAATATCAGCCCCAGCAATAAAAGTTCGACCAACACACTGAATAATGATCACCTTACAAAACTCATCAGTCTCCAGCGCTTCAACCGCTTCAACAAGTCCAAGTCGAACCGCCTGACCCAAGGCATTCACAGGAGGATAATCAATAGTAATAACGCCAACGCAGTCGTTAACAACAAAAGTAACGGGGGAAGGTTTTGTATCGGATGTAGAAGAAGTCATCATATAGTATCTTTATAAAGTTAAAATAAGTAATAAAACAAGTCTAAACGATTACAAACAATCTAAAAAGGTTCTGTCTCTGAGCCAAAGCACTGTCAAAAATATAAGCCCATAGCCCTTAGTCCTAAGTCCAAGCACTAAGTAAGCACTAGGTCTAAGCCCCCAAGAAAATAGTCCAAAGGCATGTCTAAAATGTTATCAATAAAACCGCCGTCAAACAACATCAAAATCGATGTCAACCTCACCACTAAGTGGATGTGACTGACAAGTAAGGATCATCCCATCAGCAACTTCCTCATCAGTCAGTGAATGATTTTGATCCATTTCAACTTCGCCCTTAATCAACTGAGCCTTGCAAGTAGAGCAAACGCCAGCCTTACAGGAAAAGGGCAGATCAGCACCTTCATAAAGAGCAGCGTCAAGAATATTCTGACCCTTAAAAGGCAAAGAAAAACTAGTTTGACGACCAGAAAGCGTAACGGTCACCCTGCTAGCCTCATCACCGAATGTAGCCTCGCGCTGTTGTTGTTTTTCCTTCGACTTATGCTCAGCTGAATCGGAAAAAAATAACTCATAGTGAATATTATTGTCAGTTAAACCCTTAGATTCGAGGAATGGTGTAATATTCTCAAGCAACTCTTCAGGACCACAGACAAATACATCGTTAATATCATCAAAAGCAATCAAATGTTTTTCATTAAGGGCAGCAAGCTTATTAGCAGAAATCCTACCATTAAATATGTCGGCTTCATGTTGTTCATTAGTGAAAAGATTAATCCACTCGAAGCGATTGAGATATTGATTCTTAATGAAACTTAGCTTTTCACGGAACATCATCAAAGCAGTGGATTTATTTGAAAATATGAGGCTAACGCTAGAATTTTTCTCAGTACTTAAAATGGAGCTAATCTGCGAAAGAATAGGAGTAATGCCACTGCCTGCAGCAATGCATAGATAATGTTTTTGATTATTTTCTGCAAGCTCAGTATAAAAATTCCCTTGGGGGACCATGACTTCAATTGGCATACCCACTTTAAAGTTTTCCATGGCATAATTTGAAAATACGCCGTCTAGGACACGCTTGATGCCCACTTGGAGGGTTTGTTTATTAACATCGCAACAAATTGAGTAGCAGCGTCGAACTTCTTCACCTTCAATCATCATTGATAAGGTAAGGTACTGTCCTTGAATAAATTGAAAGACTTTTATCAATTGATCAGGAACATTAAAACTGATGGCAATAGACTCTCGAGTAAGTTCAGTTACTTCAGAAATCGTTAAGGTATAAAAATCGCTAGTCATTTGGTTCCTTTTAAATACTCATTTATACTGTAATACTTATTTTGTTATTCAAATTTGTTTAAAACAATGGAGTCAGTCATGCCAGTTTATGCTATTGAAGATCTTATTCCTGTAATAAAATCCAACAGCTATGTACACCCTAGCGCCGAGATTATAGGCGATGTTATCATCGAAGAACACTGTTATATTGGCCCTAATGCGGTTCTACGAGGTGATTTTGGCACTATTCATGTCCATCATCACAGCAATATTCAAGATAATTGTGTGCTTCATAGTTTCCCCAATTATTCAGCTATCTTAAAGCCTTTTAGCCATGTGGGCCATGGTGCCATTCTTCATGGTTGTACTGTTGAAGAAAATGCTTTAATTGGTATAAATGCAGTGATTATGGATGAAGCGATCATTGGCAGTGAATCTATCGTTGCCGCTTCATCTTTTGTCCGCGCTAAGTTTACCTGTCCACCACGTTCTATGGTGATGGGAACACCAGCAAAAATAATTAAAACCTTAACTGAAGAAGAAGTTAAATGGAAAACTTCCGGCACAAATGAATACGTTGAATTAGCAAAACGTTCTTTAGAATCAATGAGATTAATAGAAGCACTAACTGATGTCCAACCTGACAGGCCAAGTTATCAGGACTCAAATCACCCATTAAAGAGCTAAATATGCGCGGCCTTAGTTTTTTCTAACATGCCACAAGCGAAGAAGTAATAGCTTCTAGCTTCCCCAATTTTCAATAATATTCACAAACTCAGATAAGTATAAATTTGTTTGATGGGCATCTAAAGCTCGGTGATCAATTGAAAGAGAGACATAGCATTTGGGTTTTATCTCAATAATATCCTCACCATTAATATCATTGACGACCACTCTTTTTTCTAACTTACCAACGCCTAAAATTGCCACCTGAGGTTGATTTATTATAATGGGTGTTGCAAATAAACTACCACTGACACCATGATTAGATAGGGTTAAAGTGCCATTTTTCATATCACTAGGCTTTAGCTTATTATTGCGTGCTTTATCTGTTTGTTGATTTAGGCAGGTGGCAATTTCAAATAGATTCATCAGTTGAACCTGTTGAACCACCGGAACAACTAAGCCCGAGTCACCGAGAGCGGTGCCCACACCAATATTAACGTCGCTAAATAATTCTAATGCATGGTCATGAAACTTAGCATTCACTTGGGGAACTGATTTAACTGCCTTGGCCATAGCTTGAAGAAAATAGGCAGTGAAGGTGAGTTTTACACCTAACTCAGCGTATTCCTTTTTATGCCACTTTCTATGTTCAATGACGTTACTCATGTCCATGTCGAAAACGCTTGTTACATGGGGCGAGGTTTCTAATAAACTGCTCACCATGTGCTTAGCTATGGTTTTTCTCATGTTGCTATGGGGGACTAATTTACTTGGAGCTAGGCGAGACTGAGTTAAGACTTCAGTGGAACAATGAGAGAAGGGCGTAGCAACTTTGGCTGTAGCAACGTTGGATGTTTCAACTAGGGGCTCTTCAACTGGTGGTTTTGCAAGTAAAGACGTAGTGCTTTGCAGATAAGCTTCAACATCTTTTCTGGTTACACGACCATCTCGACCTGTACCAAAAATTTGCTTGTTATCAAGATCATTTTCTTTTAATAAACGTCTAACGGCGGGACTAAGTAATGCTTTGCCATTTTTTTGATTGGTAACAGTATCAGGCGTTATTTCAACTGCAGGGGTATAATCCATATTAGTCTGATCAGTTAAAATGCCTAGCACAAGGTCAGTTTCAACCTTTTCGCCAACTTGAACAAATATTTGCTTTAAAATACCTGTTTCGGCAGCACATATTTCCATACTCACCTTATCTGTTTCCAATTCCACAAGGGGTTCACCCTGTTGGATCAACTCACCCTCTTTAATAAGCCATTGGGAGATAGTAGCTTCTGTGCCTTCTAGCTCATCTGCTGATAATTTTATGTCGATAGTTTTAGCCATAATGCTCTTCTATGTTATTTAGATGTGGAGAGTTAGATGTTGAGAGATTTTTTCATCATCAATTGAATACGCTCTTTAGTGGGCAAACTAGCGTTCAGCAAATCTATATTATAAGGAACGGGGATATTGGGCATGGCTAAACGTTCAATAGGAGCGTCTAAATCATAGAAGGCTTCTTTAGCCAATACCGCAGAAATTTCAGCACCAAAACCTGCAGTTAGGTTATCCTCATGAACAATAAGACAACGACCTGTACGTCTTACGGATGTTAGAATGCACTGCTTATCCCAAGGTTGAATAGTTCTTAAATCGATAACTTCTATGCCATCATCCAGTGATTTAGCGGCTGCAACACATCGTTCAACCATAGCACCCCAAGTTACCACCGTTAAGTTATCTCCCTCAGTAACTATCTTGGCTTTACCGAAAGGAATGATGAACTCGTTTCCAGGGTAACAGCGTCGGGCTGAGGCAGCATCTAGTAAAGAACGATGTTCAAAGAATATGCTTGGATTATTATCACGCAAAGCGAAGCGAAGTAATCCTACCGCATCCTCCGCGTTTGAAGGCATGGCAACTTGCCAACCTATTTTATGGGCCCATTCAACCTCATCACTCATTGAATGCCAAGGATCACCTCGTCCTGCAAACCCGCCTGGCATACGAATTACCATGGGAGCAGCGAATTGGTTATTGGTGCGCCAACGCATGGTGCCAACATCGGTTATTTGTTCCGCTGCGGGTTCAGCATATTTACGAAATTGAATTTCAGGCACCGGCAACAAACCACTTAAGGCCATACCTACAGATCGACCAATTATTCCCTCTTCAGATAAGCTGGTGTTAAATACTCTCTTGTCACCAAATTTGGCATTTAAGCCTAAGGTTGCAGCATGTACGCCACCTTTAGGGCCAACATCCTCTCCAAAGACTAAAACTTTTGGATTAGTTTCAAGTTCATGATCTAAAACTTGCCTGATGGCGGTTAGCATATTAAGTCTGGCGCCTTCAGGTTTAGCAACCTCTGAGCTCGTTGGGAACTTATGATTATTACCGTGCAAGCCTCCACGAAGTTGTAATTCTGGTTGGTTGGTTTGATCGGTTTCTGCATAGACATAGCGTGTTATGTTTTCTGGATTAGGTGTTGGGTGTTGTTTGGCCTTTTCCACAGCGACTAATACTTCGTCCATGGCCTTTTGTTCGAGAGCTTGCCATTCTGTTTTGCTTAGCATGCCAGTACTAATTAAATATTGCTTTAATTTAGGCAGGGGATCCTTCGCTTTTTCTTCATCAACAAGGGTAGGGGATTTGTAAGCTTGAGTATCCTGATAACTGTGGCCACTTAGACGAGGAACCTTAAGTCTTAGCAAACAAGCACCCTCACCAGAGCGTACATAGTTTACGGCTTCTTGAATAAGCTTTGGGGTAGCAATAGGATCAGTACCATCACCATCCACAATCTTTAGATTTTTATAGGCCGAAAGGTTCGCAACCTGATCACCACCGGGAGTTTGAACGCTTTGCTCGGTAGATATGCCATATCCATTATCTTCAATGACAAATAAATGAGGTAGGTTGTTAGTCGTTGATATATTGAGTGCCGCCCAAAACCCACTGGTGGACATGGATGAATCTCCACCCATTGAAACGCCAATTGCCCCTTTATACGTAGAGTTTTTTAACTGATCACGATTATAGACAATGGATTGAGCCCAGCCGGAAATTGGAGAGTATTGTGATCCAACACCACCACACATGGGAAAAAGCATGGCACCCGTTCTGTTGGTATTTGGGTAGTTACAAACTACACCAATATCCCTGCCATCACTATAACTACCGGACTTTGCCATGGAAGCTGTAAGGGTGTCAGTTATGTCTAATCCAAGGGATAGCATAAAGGGCCGTGAACGATAGTAACCTGTAGCTCCATCGTGGGGATGGGTAAGTAACGAGCCAAGTATTATTTGAGCAAGGTCATGTCCTCTTGCAGAAAATTGCAAATTAACTAGCTTTTCAGGAACTAAAGTCTGTTCTTCGATATCATCAACAGCTCTAGACATCATTAATAGGTAACTAATTTTTGACCAGTCTAAATCACTAACCAAGTCTTGCTGATCTATGGTTGTTACAGGTTTAATCATTAAACTGTACCGCTTAAGGTGATGAAATTAGCTTGATAATACAGATAAATAGTTGCAACTGCAATTAATTGCAAATAAGTTTATTTTAAAAATTCATTGAATTAATACTAACAACCGCTGTCTTTAAAGAAACTTCATGTAATTAGTAGAAGTAACTAGGCTTTAAGGTTCCATGTTAGAAATAAATTCAGGTATAATTCGCGCCTTAGTTCTATTTATATCCTTTATTGATACACATAATTTATACGCATAGTTTAGACATATAATTTAGACACATAATTCAGACATATAGTTTAGACAATGCATTTACAGGAAATATTCATGTCGAAAAAAAGTTATACTAGGTTGTTGATAAGTACATTTATTACTGGATTAACATTTTCTACTGCAATACAAGCAGCTCCCTATGACCTTATTGACTTAGGAGCCTTGGGTGACGGCGACGCTTTCTCATTTGCAATTAATAATCTCAATGAAGTTACTGGCACCTCTGAAGGTACAATTGTCCTTGAGGATGATATTGATCCTGATAATCCACCTGACTTATGTGCGGATAACATCAATAGAGTATTTTGTACACACGCTTTCTTATTTACTAATAGTGCAATGGTTGACCTAGGTGATTTAGGTCTTTCTAATAGTCACGGCTTGGGTATAAATGATGATTCAGTTGTTGTTGGTTTTGGCATTGTACCGACCATAAATGCAGACAACGAAATAATTGCAACTCAAGAAACAGCTTTGATATCCTTTTCTGGTGCTCAGGTAGTGGCAATACCTTTTCCTCTTGATCTAGACTTAGCTGCTAACACCCAACCCCGACAACGAGCCCTCGATATATCAAATAATCGTCTAGTAGTTGGTTATACCTTGTTTAGAAAGTTTGACGATGAAGGTGCTTCTAACACTCTAATACAGCCTTATGTGTATGATTATGATAATGATTCACTCTCTATAATTCCACTTTTTAGTAATGAAATTGCTCGTAGTGGATCAGCACGAGCCATTAATAGTTCAGGTGTGGTTGTTGGATGGGCTTCTTCCGAAGAAGTGAATAATCCTCCCCATGCTTTACGCTGGGATCCTGCTTCTCCGGAATTGTCTGTTGACTTAGGAACTTTTGGTGGTTTTACCAGTGCAGCTTGGGCTATCAATGATAATGGAATAATTGTTGGCACCTCTGATACATCAATAGAATTTAATACCAACGAAAGTATTGCTTTCATTTATGATGCTAGCCTGGCAACTCCACTGATCAGGATTCCTGAGTTTTCTGAGCAAGAAGAATTTAAATTTTCCGTAGCTAGAGATATTAATAATAATAATCAAGTGGTGGGAACTGCACAATTTAGTACAGCAGCTACGAATGGTAATACTGCTTTTATGTATGATTATAACACTGGAAGTTTAATCAATTTAAACGATATGGTTGACTGCTCTTTGAACTGGGAGCTTTATAATGCTACTGGTATTAACGATGCAGGTTATATAACTGGAACTGGTGTGTTTGAGGGTAAATCTAGGTCTTTCATGTTAATCCCAACAGCTGATACTACACCCACTGATTGTACTGAAATTAGAAGAGCAGCTAGGGATCAGGTTAGAAGAGATATTAATGACGGAGCGGGAAGTATTGGTTTTCTGAGTCTATTATTGGGTAGTTTAGTCCTTTGGCGTCGTAAAAAAGTCAACTAATTAGCTGCCTTTTTTATACTGTTCACCATTGGACTGTTGATAGTTGATTTACATATTAGGATAATTTGGACCACCGGCTCCTTCTGGAACCACCCAGGTTATATTCTGAGCTGGGTCTTTAATATCGCAAGTCTTACAATGTACACAATTTTGAGAATTGATCTGTAATCTAGGGTTACTACCATCGTCATCTCGAATTATTTCGTATACGCCAGCGGGACAATAAAGCTGAGCAGGTTCATCATAAATCGCTAAGTTATGGCTAATGGCTATTGATTGATCTTTTAGTTGCAGATGCACAGGTTGATCTTCTTCATGATTAGTATTTGAGATATAGACTGAAGAAAGTTTATCAAAAGACAATTTACCATCTGGCTTGGGATAGCTTATTTTTTTCGACTGAGCCGCAGGTTTTAGAGATTTATGATCAGGTTCTTTAACACTCAAGGTGAAGGGTAACTTACCTCTAAAGATCAACTGATCAATACCTGTAAATAGAATGCCTCCAATGAGCCCCCATTTGTGAAAAGCAGGGTAGGTATTTCTTGCTCTGTAAAGCTCATCATATATCCAAGAATCTTTGTAGGCCTGCTCGTACTCAGGTAGGTCGGAAGTTTTGAACTCTTCATCTGCAGTTAATTTATTAAAGATAGCTTCTGCTGCAAGCATTCCGGATTTCATGGCAGTATGAGTGCCTTTAATTTTTGGTAGGTTTAAAAAGCCAGCTTCACAGCCTGCTAATACGCCACCGGGGAAATGCAGCTTGGGTAAGGATTGAAAACCACCTTCATTTAAAGCTCTAGCCCCGTAGGATACACGTTCACCACCGTTTAAATATTTAGCGATGGCCGGATGAGTTTTAAATCGCTGAAATTCATCAAAAGGACTTAAATAGGGGTTTTCATAATTAAGTCCTATAACAAAGCCCACGGCTACTTGATTATTTTCAAGATGATATAAAAAGGAACCACCGTAGGTTTTATTATCCATTGGCCAGCCAGCTGAATGCACAACTAGGCCTTGCTGGTGTTGTTCTGGTGGAATTGTCCATAGTTCTTTTATGCCAATGCCATAATGTTGAGGATCATTATTATCCTCAAGCTTAAATTTTGCTTTTAACGCTTTTCCTAAATGTCCACGACATCCTTCAGCAAATATAGTGTACTTGCCATGGAGTTCATATCCAGCTTGATAAGTAGATTTTTCAGTGCCATCAGCAGCTACACCCATATCTCCAGTTGCGATACCCTTGACACTACCATCTTCATGATAAAGAACTTCACTAGCGGCAAAACCAGGAAATAGCTCAACACCAGCAGCTTCTGACTGCTCACCCATCCAACGACAGAGATTGCCAAGACTGGCTATATAGTTGCCATGATTTTTTTGTTGGGGTATCAAGAGTGCTGTTGGCCAACTAAAGGACTTTTTGCTACTCAAAAAGAGAAATTTCTCTTTTGTAACTGGGGTATTTAGGGGAGCACCCAGCTCTCTCCAATCAGGAATTAATTCATCTAAGGCTTTGGGTTCTATCACAGCACCTGAGAGAATATGAGCACCAATTTCTGCGCCTTTTTCCACCACCACCACACTGAGATCTTTACCTGACTGTTCACTCAACTGACGGATCTTTATCGCAGCCGCAAGTCCAGCAGGACCACCACCAACGATAACGACATCAAACTCCATGGATTCACGTTGCACAAATCAACTCCAAAGCAAACTATAAGAGTTGTTTATTATACCTAGTTGTAGCAGATCTAAAAGTCCTTGTAGTATATTAATATCAACTTTTTTGCTTTAAAACATAAAATAATCTTAGTTAATTATTCAATGTAATTATCTAGGTAATTATCAATGAAATTATCAATGCTTAGATAAGAAAATAATAATGATTGTCATAAAGCAAATAATGTAACTCTTTAGGGTTATTGGTAGTAATAACAGTCGCTTTAGCATCTTGATATGGTATCCTCTGCGCTAAGATTAATTCACACAGTATTTGATTAAATATCTGGCTATGGAGAAAAGCTAAATGAAGATTCTTGTCGCTGTAAAACGAGTTGTTGACGCCTACGTCAAAATTCGAGTTAAGTCGGATCAAACCGGTATTGAAACAGCTAACGTTAAAATGTCAATGAACCCTTTTTGCGAAATTGCTATTGAGGAAGCGGTTCGTTTAAAAGAGAAGGGTGGTGTTGATGAAATTTTAGTGGTTTCTGTTGGACCTCAGCAGACACAAGAAACATTAAGAACAGCCCTGGCATTAGGTGCCGACAGAGCTATTCAAGTAGTAACCGATGTTGCTGTTGAATCCCTAGGTGTTGCAAAAATTCTGATGGCACTTGCGGAAAAAGAATCTCCAGATCTTATTATTTTGGGCAAACAGGCGATTGATACTGATAATAATCAAACGGGTCAAATGCTCGCAGCACTACTTGATTGGCCACAAGGTACTTTCGCTTCAGAAGTTACTATTTCGGATAATGATGTCACGGTTGTAAGAGAGATAGATGGTGGACTTGAAACTATCGCTATTAGCCTCCCTGCTGTAGTGACTACGGATCTACGCCTTAACGAACCACGATTTGCTTCCCTGCCAAACATCATGAAAGCCAAGAGAAAGCCATTTGAATCCATGAGTCCTGAAGACTTAGGTGTGGATGTTAATCCCCGTGTTGATATCCTAAAAGTGGCAACTCCCGAGGGACGTCAGGCTGGAATTATTGTTGAATCAGTGGCAGAGCTTGTTGATAAACTAAGAAATGAAGCGAAGGTGATATCATGACTAGCCTAGTAATTGCAGAACACAACAAGGGTGAACTTGTAGGTGCAACTTATAACACCATCGCAGCAGCAGTTAAGTTAAAGGCTGATGTTCATGTGCTTGTTGCCGGTGATAATTGTATGGTAGTGGCTGAGCAAGCAGCTAAAGCAGAAGGCGTAAACAAGGTAATACTTGTGCAAGACGCTGAACTTAATCACTTAACAGCAGAAGCTATTACTGCAGTGGTTATGACGAAAGCTTCAGACTATGAACATATATTAGCCGGTGCCACGACCTTTGGTAAAAACTTTATTCCACGAGTTGCCGCTTTGCTTGATATGGCTCAGATATCCGATATAACGGCGATAGAAAGTGCTGATACCTTTGTGCGCCCTATTTATGCCGGGAATGCTATCGCTACGGTTCAAACTAAAGATTCTATTAAAGTTATCACAGTGAGAGCAACAGGATTTGACGCCTTAGCAACTGAGGGAGGAAATGCTGAGATTGAAGAACAAGCCTACACATCTACTTCTTCTTCTTCTCGTTCTGCCTTTGTCAGTCAAGATTTAACCGTTTCAGAAAGGCCTGAGCTTACTGCGGCGAAAATTATTATCTCAGGTGGGCGTGGTATGCAAAGTGGAGAAAACTTCCACTTGCTTGAGAAGATTGCCGATAAATTAGGAGCTGCAATTGGCGCTTCTAGAGCAGCTGTTGATGCAGGCTTTGTACCTAATGACTATCAAGTGGGTCAAACGGGTAAAATTGTTGCACCGGATCTGTATATAGCCGTAGGTATATCAGGCGCTATTCAACATTTAGCCGGCATGAAAGACTCCAAAGTCATCGTCGCTATCAATAAAGATGAAGAGGCACCTATATTTCAGATTGCCGATTATGGTTTAGTGGCAGACTTATTCACCGCTTTGCCTGAACTGGATAATGAATTAGCATAAGTTTAATACCTCAAAAAAGGGTCTAAAAAGACCCTTTTTTATTGCAAGAAATTTACTCCTGCAAGTTTTTTATAAAATAATTACACCTTGTAACTTGTCAAATTGGCMCTATTTGTGGTTTTATAGATCCTTGAAAGTTCAATGAATTTGATTTTACCTGTTAGTTTATTAAATTCGCAATAATAATTAAACAATATTAATTGAGCAATTATCACTTAAGCATCACTTAATATGCTCTTAACAATAATAATTACTTAATATTTACCACATAACATTAATCACATAACAATAAATGGAAAATTCTATGGCAACCTCACGTGGTCACTTTAGTTCTAGGTTAGGATTCATTCTTGCAGCGGCTGGTTCAGCCGTTGGTTTAGGTAATATTTGGAAATTTCCATTTGAAGTAGGCGATGGTGGTGGTGCTGCTTTTGTGGTCATGTACCTTGTCTTTTGTTTTTTACTTTGCTTTCCAGTTATGACAGCTGAAATAGCCATAGGTCGAAGAACTCAACGCAACGCAGTTGGTGCTTTTAAGGTGCTGAACAAACCCCGATGGGCATTTATCGGATTTATGGGGATCGCTGCGGGTCTTTTAATCCTATCTTTTTATAATGTCGTTGCTGGATGGGCTTTTGGTTATGTGATTGAAATGCTCATGGGCAATTTTGAAATTGGTACTCAATTTGGTGACTACATTAAAGACTGGCTTAAGATTGGCCTTTACGGACTGGTCTTTATGGGCGTTACAGCATTTATTGTGTCCCACGGGATTCAAGCAGGCATTGAAAGGGCAGCCAAAATATTAATGCCATCTTTGATCATGCTTATGGTGGCTCTTTCAGCCTATGCCATGACTCTTGACGGCGCTATGGCAGGTATTGAGTTTTATCTAGTCCCCGATTTTTCTAAGATAAATGGTCAAGTGGTCTACAGTGCTCTAGGTCAAGCATTCTTCTCATTATCACTAGGTATGGGAGCCTTGATTACCTACGGTAGTTATTTGAATAAAGACCAGAACATAGTTCAGGCTGCAGCTTTCATCACCTTAATGGATGTTGGTATAGCTTTTCTTGCTGGTTTAATGTTATTCCCCTTTGTGTTTTCACAAGGATTAGAACCAACAGGTGGAGCTGGCTTAATTTTTGTAACTCTTCCCGGTGTGTTTAGTGATTTAGGACCTAATATTGGAGTGATAGTAGGTACTTTATTCTTTACCTTATTAACCTTTGCGGCCTTAACTTCAACAGTGTCCCTATTAGAAGTGCCTGTAGCCTATGTTGTTGACGAGCATAAAGTCCCTCGTAAGCGTGCTGTTTGGTTAACGGCAACATTCATCTTCTTAATTGGTGTTCCTTCATTATTATCCAATGGAGCGAGCTCTATTTTAACCAATTTTATTGATATTATTGGTTTAGCCCGTGAAGGTGCAACTGACAACAGTTTCATGACCTTTGTAGGTTGGATTGCAAATGATACCTTTTTGCCCTTTGGTGGAATGATGATCAGTATTTTTGCTGCACATATATGGAAGAAAGAGAACCTATCAGCAGAATTAAGTCTAGGCAATGAAAATTATGCAGGTTCTTTTGTAGAGACTTTTATAAATTTTTCAATCAGTTATTTAGCTCCCTTTGTTTTAAGCATGATTTTTGTACTCACTGTTTTAAGTAAGTTTTTTGCAATAGATTTGCTGTAACTGTTTAGTAACAAAATAATTAACAAGGCCAATTAATAAAAACAATAAATTTAACAGGATTACTGAATGACAGAGCAGTATAAAGAGCCTTCACTACTAGATTCTTTAACGCCAATTACATTTTTAATTGGATTATTATTCACCAGTGTTTACTTTTTTGGTGCAGATTCTAGCTATGGTGGAAATCAGATTGCATTACTTTTCTGCTCAGGAATTGCAACCATAATAGGCGTTAAAAATGGTATTCCTTGGCACGTAATCGAAAAAGGTATCGTAAAAGGTATTTCAATGGCCATGGGAGCCATATTAATTTTACTGGTTGTTGGGGGCTTAATTGGAACTTGGATCCAGGCAGGCATAGTGCCGACTATGATCTACTATGGGTTAATGCTTCTTTCACCAGACTGGTTTTACGTTGCTAGTTGTCTTATATGTGCAGTGATAGCGATTAGTATAGGGAGTTCTTGGACAGTGGCAGGTACCATTGGTATTGGCTTGATAGGAATTGCTTCAGGCTTAGGTTTATCCATAGAGATAACTGCAGGAGCCATAATTAGTGGTGCCTACTTTGGTGACAAGATGTCTCCTTTATCGGATACAACAAATTTAGCTCCGGCTGTAACGGGTACTGACTTATTTTCTCATATTAGACACATGATGTGGACTACGGTACCTAGTTTATGTATCGCCTTAATCATCTTTACCATCATTGGTCTAAATTCTGAAGTTTCTGGTGATGCTGATGCCATGGGTAAAACGCTCATATTACTTCAAGAACAATTCTATATTCATTGGATATTATTAGCACCCTTGGTTTTCGTTTTGTTTATGGCAATGAAAAAAGTACCCGCCCTGGTGACTATCTTTTTAGGCGCTTTAGTTGGCGGACTAGTGGGTGCAATTTTCCAATCAGAAAATATTATTGCTACAGTCAACAAACCTCAGTTAGCTAATTCAGCTGCATTGCTTCAGGGCGTCTGGGAGGCTATTGCTATTGGCTATAAATCAACCACTGGCAATGTCAACATCGACGACTTACTTACTCGAGGTGGTATGGCTAGCATGCTTAATACTATCTGGTTGATTATAACTGCCATGACATTTGGATCCGTACTTGAAACGACTGGTATTATCCAACGATTAGTGAGATCAATCTTATCTTTGGTTAAAAGTACTGGCAGCATGATAGCTGCAACAGTTGCAACCTGTATCGGAACTAATATAGTGGCTGGTGATCAATATATTGCCATTGTCATACCCGGTCGAATGTATAAGTTAGAGTTTGAGAAGAGAGGCTTGGATCCTAAAAATCTTTCTAGAGTACTTGAAGATTCGGCTACCATAACATCACCTTTAATACCTTGGAATACTTGTGGTGCTTTTATGGCAGGGACCTTAGGCGTGGCTACTTTTGCCTATTTACCCTTTTGCTTTTTTAATTTAGTTAACCCAGTAATCTCAGTGATTTATGGTTATACAGGGTTTAAACTTGTGCCACTTGAAAAGGATGAAAACAATTCATCTAAGCGAGAAGATACCACTAACATAGCTTAACCTTAATATGTATTAGCTATTTAAATGGCCTGATGTGCTCTAAGATATTACCGCTAGTAAGTAGAGATTTTAATGCTTCAGGTAGTTCTTGGGAGCGCTTAGTCACCTCTTTCCAGTAGGCCGTTCGGCCTTCATTATCTCCCGCAAAACGTTTAAAGTCAGTACGGTCAGGTATTTTTGACAAGGGAAGAGACTCAATAAATGCTGCTGTGGGTGCTAACAATAGTACATTTTCAAGGTATTTAGGATTAGGTTTTCTCAGCTTGGCAAATTTATCTAGCCAGCCGGGAGTTATGGTTTGAGAAAAATGTGGTAATAATACAATACCTTTTTTAACACCATAGGGCAGCGCCATATGATAGTCCACCAAGCCGCCATCACGGTAAAACCCTGCAGCTGCACCCGGTATGTTTTTTACACCCTTAATTATTAAGGGTATTGAGCCTGATGCTAAAACAGCAAGTCGAATATTTTCAGCGGTAAGTGGCACCTTAGCTGTGGGAAAGTCACTCATGTTATAAAAAGGAGGTAGATCATCAGCATGATGAAATAAAGTACGCTCAAAAAATAGACTGAGAGATTTACGTGAAAAAAGATTAAAAACGGTACAGAGTAATAAACCAGTAGCAAGAGAAAATTTGTTGTCAGTATTCAGCAATCCTTTACATCGGTCTGCAAATAAGTTTAATTTAAATTTTTGATTGTTGAGTATTTCATCGATAGCTGTTGTATGGAATAAACCATCGAGCATCTTTTCAATTTCACGGGTTATTTCATCGGCATCCGCTTTTGCTGAATATTTTTGATCGAAGTAAAGTTGTTCGAAAAGTTTAAAGGCTTTATGAAAATCCCCTTGACAGTAGGAGGCGTAACGCCAGGCTCCAATTGACGAGCCCACAAGATGAATAGCTTGTTGGTTATTTGACAACCATTCACCAAACAGAAACCGATCCATTCCATGTAAGACAAGCCACTTAGGGCCACCAGCAGCACCTGCAACCACTTTTACATCGGATGCTTGAAGTCCATTCTTTTGGATATGTGCGAGTGCTTTGCGCCCTGCGTAGAGACACAAAGGGCTTTGTTGGGGTGAGCATATCAACTAACTAGAGATCGAGTAACTTATTGACTGCGCGAATGAGCCTCGGTGGACTAAAAGGTTTATTTAACCAGCCAGATGCACCAGCGGCGCGGCTTGCGATCTTCTTTTCATCACTAATTTCAGTTGTCAGCATCAAAATTGGCGTCGTTTTATAATCGACTAATTTACGTAATTTAGCCGTTAATGTTATGCCATCCATTTCATCCATGTGAATATCGGTGATCACCAAGTCTGCTTTATGCTCATTAGCAAGTAGTTCACCCGTTACACCATCATCAGCGGTAAGTACTGTATGACCTTCTGACTCTAATATGGTTCTGACTAATTCGCGCATTGTTCTTGCATCATCAATTGCTAGTATAAGTGCCACTGTGTTYATCCTTTTTTACAATTACTTGTCTATTTATAGTCTAGTCTCATAAAACAGACAACCTAGAAGTGAAAGAAAATTTTAAAAAACATAGTGAGTTATAAACAGAACAAACTTGATACTGATAAATAACTACCTTTGTGTAATACTATTAAGCATTAAGAAGTTGCTTAAATATCAACATACTTCATGCAAAAATATAAAGGCTAATTAATGTTTAATAATAAAAACATTTTGATAACCGGAGGCACTGGCTCGTTTGGTCATCAGTTCACTCGGACTTTGCTTAAAAATTACAAACCACGTCGTATTATTATTTTTTCTAGAGATGAACAAAAACAATATGAAATGCAACAACATTTAAATGATGATTGTATGCGCTATTTTATCGGTGATGTCCGAGATGCTGATCGATTGAATCAAGGTATGCGCAATGTAGATTTTGTTATTCACGCAGCTGCTCTTAAGCAAGTGCCTGCAGCAGAATATAATCCTATGGAGTGTATCAAGACGAATATCTATGGTGCTGAGAATGTCATTAAGGCGGCCATTGATCAAAATGTCAGCAGAGTTATAGCCTTATCGACTGATAAAGCTGCAAATCCTATTAATCTTTATGGTGCAACTAAATTAGCCTCAGATAAATTATTCGTTGCAGCAAATAATATGGTGGGGTTGGGTGAAACTCGCTTTGCTGTTGTACGCTATGGTAATGTGGTTGGATCTAGAGGCTCAATTGTTCCGCTATTTAAGAAACTTATCGAAGAGGGGGTAGAATCCTTACCTATAACCCATGAAAAAATGACTCGATTTTGGATTACACTTCAACAGGGTGTTGATTTCGTCTTAAAGAATTTTGCACGTATGCAAGGTGGTGAAATATTTGTACCTAAATTACCTTCGGTGAAAATAATCGACCTTGCAGAAGCCTACGCTCCAAACTTACCCATTAATATTATTGGTATACGTCCTGGTGAAAAGCTTAATGAGATCATGTGCCCGGGCGATGACTCACATTTAACCATAGAATTTGATAAACACTATTTAATCTGTCCTACCATAAAATTTTATAAGGCTGAAAATGATTTTCAAGTAAATAATTTAAACGAAATTGGCAAGTCTGTTAAACAGGGGTTTGAGTATAATTCTGGTACCAATACACACTTTTTGAATCTTGAAGAAATCAGAGCAATGGATGTGCAACTTTCACTATGATTCCTTATGGCAAGCAAGATATTAATCAACAAGACATCGATGCTGTTATTGATGTTCTAAAGTCTGATTTTTTAACCCAAGGTCCTCAAGTTCCTGCTTTTGAACAAGCTATGCAAAAGCAGTGTAATGCTAAACATGCCATCGCTGTTAATAGTGCAACTTCCGCACTTCATATCGCCTGCCTAGCTCTAGGAGTCTCAAAAGGTGACTTGGTTTGGACAACACCTATCTCCTTTGTTGCTTCCGCCAATTGTGCTTTATATTGCGGTGCAAGTGTTGATTTTGTTGATATAGATGCAGTTACTTACAATCTTTGTTCTGCGAAGTTAGAAGAAAAGCTAATCTATGCAAAAGCCAATAACTTGCAACTACCAAAAGTGCTCATACTCGTTCATTTATCTGGTGAGCCTTGTGAGATGCTAGAAATATCTAAACTAGCCAAGGAGTATCATTTTTCAATTATTGAAGATGCATCCCACGCCATTGGCTCTGAATATAAAGGCAATAAGATTGGTAGTTGTCAGTTTAGTAATATTACAGTTTTTAGTTTTCATCCTGTTAAAATTATTACGGCTGGTGAAGGTGGTGTAGCTACTACTAATGATGTTGAACTTGCAGATAAAATGTTGTTATTCAGAGGGCATGGAATAACGAGGGACACGCAACAGATGGTAGGGGAATCACACGGAGATTGGTATTACCAACAGATTACTCTGGGTTATAATTATCGTATGACTGAATTGCAAGCCGCACTTGGTTTGAGTCAGCTCAATAGGCTCGAGGCATTTGTCGAACGACGAAATGTTATCGCAGAGTATTATGATCAGGAACTTCAGAATTTACCCATTCATCTACCAACACAGAAATCAGAACATAAATCATCTAGACACCTGTATATTATTAGGCTTGAACTTCAGAAAATTAGTCATAGTCATAAAGGTGTTTTTAACGCTATACGTGAGAAGGGTGTGGGTGTGAATCTACACTATATACCCATTCATCTGCAGCCTTATTACCAAGGACTCGGTTTTAAAGAGGGGGATTTTCCCACAGCTGAGAAGTATTATCGTGAGGCGATCAGTATTCCACTCTATCCACAAATGAGCGAAATGCAACTTGATGAAGTGTGTGCGGTTTTGAGGATTGTTTTAGTATAGGTGGTGAGATATTGTTTTTGGCTTAAAAATAAAGTTAATTCAATTCCTTAAAATAATAAATTTATTGAGAGTCTTAATGCCGTCAATATTGAATGCAGCCTGTAAAAATATATCAATTAAAACATAACTTAATAAGGCATAAAAATTGCTATGTTTAGTACGTTATAGTTTTAAATGTAATTCTGGTACATATATTGGCCCCATAATTTAGGATCAAATGACACAAACTGCCGGAGACTGGTAATTAATTGCCGTGCAGAATGCTAATTAACTGATAAACCCATTTAGGGATCAAAAATGACAAAAACTGCACTAGTTTTGGGAGCTGGAGGATTTATCGGAAGTCATCTGGTGAAACGGTTAAAATTAGAAGGCTTTTGGGTTCGTGGAGTCGATTTAAAATATCCTGAATTTAGTGATTCACAGGCTGATGAATTTTATATTGGAGATTTGCGAGAACAGTCTTTTGTACGGAATGTTATTGATTGTGACTTTGATGAAGTTTATCAACTTGCCGCTGATATGGGCGGAGCAGGATATATTTTTACTGGAGAAAACGATGCTGACATTATGCATAACTCAGCATCGATAAATTTGAATGTCCTAGCCGCCTGTCAAAAAAACAATATTAATAATGTTTTTTATTCCTCTTCTGCTTGTATCTATCCAGCTTATAATCAAACAGATCCTGAAAATCCATTATGTGCTGAACAAAGTGCTTACCCAGCTCAGCCTGATAGTGAGTATGGCTGGGAAAAACTGTTTAGTGAGAGACTCTATCTAAGTTACAATCGTAATTACAAAATGAAATGCAGAATTGCCAGATACCATAATATTTATGGTCCTGAAGGTACTTGGGAGGGAGGAAAAGAGAAGGCTCCTGCAGCAATATGTAGAAAAATTGCTGAAACTGTTGATGGTGGTGAAATAGAAATGTGGGGTGATGGGCTTCAAACTCGTTCTTTTCTTTATGTTGATGAATGTCTTAACGGTTCAACTCTACTAACTCGTTCAGATAAAGAAGGGCCTTATAATATTGGTTCAGAAGAAATGGTAAGTATTAATCAACTGGCTTCGATAATTATGAACATCGCTGGAAAAAATATTAGCATTTCTCACATTGATGGGCCTCAAGGAGTAAGGGGAAGAAATTCTGATAATTCGTTAATTTTAAAAGAATTGAATTGGTCTCCGAGTAAAACGTTAATAGAAGGGCTAGAAAAAACATACAGTTGGATCCATTCACAGGTTCATGATAAAGAAATGAAAAAACGTAAAAAAATCAGTTATAACTAAATGAATACTGCTAAAGTAAAAAATATTTGTGTTGTCGGGTTAGGTAAGCTAGGAGCGCCTATGGCAGCAGTTCTAGCGAATTCAGATTTTAATGTAATTGGCTTGGATCTTAATCAAGAGACTATAAATCAAATAAATAACAAAGAAGCGCCAGTATCAGAACCAGGATTACAATCATATATCGATAACGCTAAAGAACGATTGTCAGCCACTTCAAGTTATAAAAAAGCCATAACTGAATCGGATGTTACCTTCATTATTGTTCCAACTCCTAGTCAAAGTAATGATTTATTTAACATTGATTATGTCTTAACTGCAATCAAACAAATAGGACATGAACTTAAATATAAAACTGATTATCACCTTGTCGTTATTAGTAGTACCGTTTTACCCGGTTCAATGGATGGCTTAATAAAATCATCCTTGGAAGATTCTTCTGGCAAGTTAATTGGATCTGGATTACTAGGTCTTTGTTATAATCCAGAATTTATAGCTCTAGGTAGCGTTATTGATAATATGCTTAAACCTGATATTACGCTAATTGGTGAAAGTGATCCCACAGCAGGTGATATACTTGAATCAATACATAATCAGATAAGTTTAAACAATCCTGAAATACACAGGATGAATTTTATTAATGCTGAACTAACTAAAATTTCTATAAACACCTATGTAACTACAAAAATATCTTACGCAAATATGCTTGCTGAACTGTGTGAACAACTGCCCGGAGCAGATGTTAACGTAGTCACGGAAGCAGTTGGTGGGGACAGTCGAATAGGAAACAAATATCTTACTGGCGCAATAGGCTATGCGGGTCCATGTTTTCCAAGAGATAATAAAGCATTTGCTGCCATTGGCAAGGAAGTAGGAGTAAATTGTGACATTGCAATAGCCACTGACGCGATCAATAACCGTCAAATTAACCGCATGATTAACTGTATTACAAGGATAGTTAAACCGTTAGATACAATAGCCGTTTTAGGATTGTCCTATAAGATAGATACTTGTGAAGTAGATAAAARTYRKGNRCWTCRMWCTNTWGCAWAYGRYTWARKRAKAWGSGNWYYATRGWTAWARYNANYYTRAWCMGCAWRMWRRCAYTAAANMARGAKAMKTYTYAYSMKWANNTATKASWRTKRANTWAKYCMYYRSMSATRRKANWACWMMACNKCKCAKWWNANGYAATKRWMAMYACTCCCTGGAATGACTTTAAATCGGTTCCAGCCATTATGAAATCAACTTCAACATTAATTGATCCTTGGCGACATTGTGAGAATAATGCCAAGAAATTTAAGATTAATTATATTCAGATGGGAAAGTGTCAAAACTTATACCATAAATAATGAGCTATCCACTGACTATTTTTACGACCTGCAAGCCATTCCTTGGTGAATCAGCATCTTTTCAAAATTTAGCGATACAATCGTGGCGTAACTTAGGGCTAGACGTTATTATCATGGGTGAGGAAGAGGGGGCTAGAGAAACTGCAAATAAACATGGTTGTACTTATGTGCCGAAAATTGAAACCTCTAGTGATGGCATACCATTTGTTAATAGTTTATTTGCAAATGCTTTAACCTATTCAAATACTGAATATTTGTGTTATTTAAATGCAGATATTGTCCTAAGCGAATCATTTCTAACTGCTCTAGAACTTTTTATTGATCATAGTTTTGATGAAAAATATAAATTCATGACAGCACGCCGAAGAACAGTTCCTTATATTGAATTCTCTCCAGACTTTTTAATTGCTATAAAACAACTCGAGAAATTAAATAAAGAGTATGGTATTTGGGATGGTCCAAATGCAATAGATATGTTTTTATATAGTAGGCATTTATTTGATGAAATCCCTGCTTTTGAGATAGGTAGAACACAATGGGACAATTGGTTATTGTCTTACGCAAATAAAAAAAAAGCTGCCATACTTGATGCAACACAAATTTTTCATTTGCTTCATCCTTTCCATGGGTATGCCAGGGGCTTAAATGAGTCTTTACTTGGTCAATCAAATCAAAAAAATAAAGAAATATCCCAAGGGCATATCAAGGATCTAGACAATGCTAGAAACTATATTATTAGCAATAATTTAATTTTGCCTTGTAAAGAGAATACAAATAAGAACATTGATAAGAATTTTGAATTTAATCAAACAAATGAATTAAAAACATTCTTATTTTATTTACAGAACTCGATTGAWATTAGATCTAAKAAAGAGTTATGGGAAGATGTACGTCAGTTTTTATGGCGTGCTAAGAAATTTTTTCCATTTAATGAGTCGGTCTCTGACATGAAGTTATTACGTCGACAATTGAAAGAGCAAAAATTAGACTTAAGTAAAACAACAAGTGAAAATATATATTTTTTATTACAAGATAGTGTTTCGAATGAACTATCTAGTTTGTTACAAAATATACAGTCTAATTCTACACCGATTTCTCTATGGGGAACGGGAGGATATTCTGAACGACTAGGAGAATGGCTGGTATATAAAAACATTGTTATTTCATATTATATTGATAGCTTCCCAAAAGCTGAAACTTTTCAAAATAAGTGTCTGTTTAATCCCATGCAATTAGTTTCCAAATCACCTAAACCCTTTGTCATCATAGCTTCTATATTTATTAATGACATAAAAGATCAATTATCAATCTTGGGTTTTAATGAAAAGAAAGATTTCACATTCTAAGGCAAATGCAAGATGTACAATAAAAATATACCTAAAAAGATTGAACAAGATGAAATGTTACTTAACTTCTGGAGACTGCAGTTAGGCATAACTAAAGTTGCTGATTATATTAACCGCTTATATGATTTTGAGTCTTCTTCAAAAATAAATGAATTGTATTCTTATATTAATGATTCTCAGTTAGAACTTTATTTAGAAGGAGAAAGTCCTTTGCCTTTTTCTTCAAACTCGTTAAATTCAACTGACTTTTTAGTCGATACTTTAGATGAAGTACCATTGTCAATTGTAGTTACTAGCAGGAATGATACTCATGTAGAAAGAATGGCTGATAGGACCCAGATTTTTATTAATAGCATTATATTCCTTGCTGAAAAACACCAAGTAAACCTAGAGTTGATTATTGTTGAATGGAATCCGCCGAATGATAGACCCTTGATGGCAAAGCAATTTAACTTCCCAAAGAATCATCCATACCTTTGCATTAGAATAATTACTGTGGATGAGGAAATACACAATCGATATGATTGTTCAGACTTGATGCCATTATATCAAATGATTGCAAAAAACATTGGTGTGAGRCGAGCCCGTGGAAAGTTTATTCTTGCAACTAACATTGATATATTACTATCTGAAAAACTATTTATTGAAATTACTTCCAATAGATTGAAGAAAGGCAATATTTATCGGTCAAATCGTTGGGATGTAGATAGAGCTATTTTAGATATATCATCACCAGAACAGCAATTAAATAAGGCGCCTGAACTATGCTTTCAAGTGAACTATAAGCATGGAATAACAGCTATTAATGACCGAAATAAAAGGACAACTATCTTGCAGAACAACCCGGCTAATAGTGATAAAACCTCTTCATTACATACATTAGCATGTGGAGATTTTCAACTACTTCATCGTGATGATTGGCACAAGGTGAAAGGCTATAGTGAGCTGGACGCTTTTTCATTCCATCTGGATAGTTTATTCGAATTAACCTGTTATCATGCAGACCTTAAAGAAGTTATATTTGATGATACACACCCACACTTTCATATTGATCATACTATTGGAGTACAAGTAAATACAGGTCAATATAAAACTAAAGAACAAATCGTTTTTACACACATATCTATGATTACACTTAGGTCATTAGACTTAAGACAATCTAAAGAAAAAAATTTTTTTATTAACAATAGCATTAATTGGGGGTTGGCTGGGTATAGGCTACCTGATGTAATAGTTACATTGCCATCATGGAATCAGTCTATTCAATATAAATCTATTGAAGGATGTACTAAAGCACCTGCAAGTTTAGTCGATGTAATGAAAGTTAACTCTATTGTTAGTGATTCGGAAACTGATCAATGTTTAGAGTGTATATGGGAAAGAATCGCCTTATATATTAATAAACATTCAAAACAAAGAAAAATTTATATTTGGGGCGCTGGAGTTAAAGGAGAAATGGTTAAACAATCTTTACAAAATAAAAACATAAATATTTCTGGATTTATATTGAGTGATGCAAGTGAGACATCTGGGCAAAATAATAGCTTGTCAGCTTCTCAATATTTCTCGACTATGATGAAAGAGAGCTTTGTTATTATAGCATCAATGTTTTATGAAGAAATAATCGAATTAATTGAAAGTCGTGAAGGTAAGGAAGGATTAGATTTTATTAATTCATTTTAAACAAATAATTCAACCACGTATAAACTATATGTGAACACTAAGAACTTTAATGATTTGATGAGTAGCTTACCCTGATTTTACTGGCTATATATTAGTAGGAAGTCAGTACAGTTTAATTATATTGAGGGAAATATGAAGGATTATCGGATTACACAAATAGACCTCTGTATTGATAAAGAAGAAATTTCCGCTGTCAAGGCATGTCTGGACAGGAAGTGGTTAACAGAAGGAATCGAAGCTGAAAATTTTAAACAATCATTAGAAGCTTACTTTAAGACTGGATATGTTACTTTTGCTCCTAATGGTACTTTAGGTTTATATTTAGCCATCCTTGCCCTGGATCTTGAACCAGGTAGTGAGATTTTAGTGCCTAATTTCACCTTCTATGGTTCAGTAACACCAATAATATTTGCTGGTCATATACCTGTATTTGTTGACATAAATAGCAACACATTAAATGCTGATCTTAAGGATTTTGAAGCTGTGTTAACATCTTCTACTAAAGCTATTATGCCAGTTCATATTTATGGCCAGTGCAGTAATATTGCAGAGATATGTGAGTGGGCTAAAAACAATAATCTTAAAATCATTGAAGACGCAGCCCAGGCAATGGGAGTAAAATATCAGCAAAAACCTCTGGGTACTTATGGCGATATTTCTGTATTTTCACTTTTCTCAGATAAGATAATTACCTCTGGTGAGGGTGGCGTTGTACTGGTAAGTGAAAAAAAANTGTACGATAAGATATTATTGCTCCGCAACCAAGGTCGTTCATCATCTGGTTCGTTTGAACACCAAGAATTAGGAATGAATTTTAGAATTACTGATATGCAAGCTGCTATTGCATTTGAACAATTTAAAAAAATATCTCACATCAGAGCAGATCGAAAAAAGAAATGGCAGCAGTATATTAATGGTTTAACTGGAGTAGGTGATATACAATTTATGACTATTGAGTCAGGCTGTGACTTTATACCTTTCAGATTTCCTATTCTAACAAATTACAGAGATGAATTAATGAAACATCTGGAAATGTCAGCTATTCAAACAAGAGGCATGTTTATGCCAATGAATATGCAACCAAAATTAAAACGATATTCCAGAACTAAATTATCTAAAAGCCGTGATGTGTGGCAACGTGGGATTTGTCTACCAATTCATATTGGTCTCAATGAATCTGATATTGAATATGTCATATCCATACTTAAAAAATTTTATAATTAGGATTCTAGTTTATGAGTAAGAAAATTGCATTTATAACTGGAGTTACTGGACAAGATGGTTCTTATTTAGCAGAACTATTGCTTGAAAAAGGTTATGAAGTTCATGGATTAATGCGTAGAAATTCTGATTACATGACGAGGAGAATTGATCATATTTTTTTAAGAGATGACTTTATTACTCATCACGGCGACATTACAGACTCAGCAAATATATATTCTTTATTATCTAAAATTGCCCCTGATGAAATTTATAATTTGGCTGCTCAATCACATGTAGCAGTCTCATTTGATGTCCCAGAATACTCTGCAAATACAGTGGCGATTGGAGCGTTAAGATTACTGTCCGCAATTAAAGATCTGGGACTATCATCCCGTTTTTATCAAGCGTCATCATCAGAGATGTTTGGCGGTAAAATATTTAATAGCCCGCAAAATGAATGGACTCCTTTAGAACCCCAATCTCCTTATGCATCTGCTAAAGCTTTTGCTTACTGGACAACAAGAAACTACAGAGATGCATATGATATTCATGCTTCCAATGGTATTTTGTTTAACCATGAATCGCCTAGAAGAGGTTATACTTTTGTAACAAAAAAAATTACTAAAGCTATAGCCAATCTTGAAAAAGGAAGCCAAGAGGCTCTAGTTTTAGGTAACTTAGATTCTTCTAGAGATTGGGGATATGCAAAGGAATACGTAGAAGGAATGTGGAGAATACTTCAGCATGATGTAGCCGATGACTTCGTTCTGGGAACAGGAGTATCTACAACAGTCCGAGACTTTGTTACTTATTGTTTTGAAGCAGTTGGTAAAATTATAATCTGGCAAGGTGAGGGGAAAAATGAGATAGGTGTTGACTTGCATTCTGGAAAAACAATGGTTGTTATCGATGAGCGTCATTTCAGACCTAATGAGGTAGATTATCTCTGTGCTGATGCTTCAAAAGCAGAAAAAATATTAGGTTGGAAAGCTAAAGTAACAATAAAAGAATTAGCTAAATTAATGGTCGATTATGATTTAATGTATGAAGAATATGGTCATGACATTTCTTCTGACGGCTAATATCATACATATTTATAAAGAGAACTTAAATCAACTTTATCATAAGACAAATCAGTTGGAAGAGAGAATTAATTGTTTTTATCATAATTAACGGGATCAGAGGTTAGCTTTAAATGAGTTGTATTGTGTCTAATAAATTAAATGATAGAAGTCGGGAATATAAAAGTGCTCAGCCATTTCCTCACTTAGTCATTGACGATATCATACCTGAAGAAAATGCGTTTCAGGCTTTAACAGAGTTTCCTGAAGTACATGACCCACTATGGGAGTTAGAAGGGCGGAAATTTAGTTATAGTTCAGTAGCATCTAAACTTGAAATATCTAATATAGCAGCATTTCCTATTGCCCTTAAAGGGGTAGTAGAGTTTTTTAACTCGCCAGATTTTGTGAAAGAATTACGACAACTAACAGGTTTTGATGACTTACAGGCAGACCCTGCCTTACTGGGTGGTGGTCTAAATTGCGTACCATCGGGAGGGAAGTTAAAGATACATGCGGACTTTAACTTCAATAATGATTTGCAAGCATACCGGACAGTCAATTTAATTTACTACTTAAATTCTGAGTGGCAGGAGCATTTTGGCGGTAATCTTGAGTTATGGGATCGACATGGAAAATCATGCCAAAAAGTCATTCTACCCTTGTTCAATAGAGCTGTTATTTTTAATACTAATTCTGAATCTTTTCATGGTTATCATGAAGTAACCACTAAGGCTACAACAGCACGCAAAAGTGTGAACATTTATTATTATTCTAAAGTTGCTCGTATCGGTGTACATGAGCAACCACATAAAACAATTTGGTTGGATGAAAAAAATGGCAGAAAATAATGATCCAGCATGGCTGGAAACAACAAATGACACTAGTTCTAGACGTACTTATCTGGATGAATTGGCAAAAGTGTTCGATCAGGATAGTCGTTCTACAAGGCATAAACTCGATCATTTTCCATCTATGGTGCCAACCACGGCAGTAGGCAGACTACTAGGGCGTTATGAACTTTTCAAACTTATCAAATATATACCAGGTGCGATTATTGAAGCAGGTGTGTTCTCGGGAGGAGGGCTATTTTCATTCGCACATTCAAGCTTTTTGTTAGAACCTCATAACATCTACAGGCGTATCATTGGTTTTGACACTTTTGAAGGGTTTCCATCTATAAGTGAACAAGATGCATCTGGAGAATCGGTTCATCTGAAGGAAGGTGGGTACAAGGATGACTGCTATGAATCATTAAGACTGTCCGCCCAAGCTCATGAAGATTTTAGAATGTTGAAAGGTCGAAGGCAGATAGAACTTATAAAAGGTGATATTGATGTAACAGTTCCTCAATTTATTGATGACAACCCAGCGTTGGTAGTTGCAATGCTATATCTCGATTGTGATCTCTATGAACCTACCAAAACCTGCTTGAAACATTTTTTACCTAGAATGCCTAAAGGAAGCTTGTTAGTTTTTGATGAGCTTGGTCTTGAGGAGTATCCGGGAGAAACATTAGCTTTATTAAGTGAGTGTGGCATTGAGCACTTGCATTTAAGAAAACTGGATTTTCTCAAGATGTGTTATGCCATTTTATAATGATAATATGCTATTGATACCTTGTTTGGTATTTGAAATTAATACTTAAAATATATGGAATGAAATGAGAATACCTATTTTAATATGGGGCGATTTACAATTAGGAAAAAAAGCTGTAATTCGCCGCTCTTTAGCTGGTAACAGAGCCCATGAATGCATGTATGCCTGGGTGTACTTAACTGAGTATTTTGCAATAAAAAGACTCACAGATAAAATCACACTTCTAAAGAGTAATGTAGAACAAACGCAGAGTGCTCTTCATGACTTTGATTCGAAGGCATGGCAGGTTCTTGATAGGTCTGCCATTGATCCACATTTTCAAGTTAATAAAACAAGCTTCGATGTATCCGTACTTTTAAATGCTCTAGTTTATTCAAACAGTATTATAAAACCGTCTGCACAGATTGTTGAATTAGGCCAAACTTTTTTTACTGCAATAGATAAATATAAGTTAGTTAAATTATTTTCTGCTGATAAATTTGATACTGATAATACAGAGATAAGATGGGTCGGGCTTGATAATTCAGAATTTTGTAATTTAACCGCTGTAACACTACACCCAGAAATGAATAAAAGTATCAATATATTTAATGACTGGTCCGATTTTCAAGCCGATGAAGGTGCAATCTTCCATAGTCGTTTTGTTTGTTCCTATGCATTTCAGACAACAAATCAGTTAGTCGATTATTTAGTTTCGAATTACAGCAGTATAATATTAGAGGATGCTTATTCTTTTGATGGGACTGACTTTGTAACTGAAAATCATGGTCAAAAACAAGTGTTCATGCACCTTGAAAAATTGATTAATAAAATGATATGCCATGGTTATGATTGTCATATACTCGATTATTATGGCGATTACCCTGCTGATGCAGGCAGGTGTCTTGTGGTTAAAATGATATTTATGAAACAGGCAGATTATAATTTTGAGAAGTTGATAACCTTTTTAACGTATCACAATTTAAATATTAACTTAAAATCTACAGAAAGTGTTGTTAAAGAGATGCTGTCCTCAATTAACAAAAAAGATTGGCGGGAGATAGAGAGTAACAAAAAAGTTAATCCAGTTTGGGGTAAAACAGAAAAGTCGACTTTATCTAAGTGGCAAAAATTTAAAAATAGAATAAATAACAAATTAAAGTTAAGAGCGACAGGGTACAAATCCTACAATCCGACAAGTATCAATGTTGAAGAGGAGATACTTCGTCATCTTAGAGACGGTCACTAAGCGGTTTTTAGAATAATACGGTTGTTCCACCTGTCTAATTAATGGTTCCTAAAGAGGTTTCGCTGTAATTAAAAGATGCCAACCCAAAGATTTTTCAAGAGAACGAAACATATCTTCAGGCATAGCTTCGAACCAGTCTTCTTTTACATAATTATAAGTTTTGTAATCAGGGATTTTATAGGGAAATATATGATCTTGCGTGATTGAAATTACTTTAAATCCTTGTAAAATTTTATGGACTTGTTCTCGCGTATAAGTATCGGCTATTGGACAACCAAACTGTGCCTCTGGTTGGTCGTATCCAGCATTAATCATATGTGCTTTCCAGCTATTTCTAGCATAAAGCATAATGCGTAATTCACCGTCATCCTTTAAAACCTTTCTAATCTCCTTAAATGCCTTTTGTGGGTTTGGCGTGTGATGGAGAACTCCAAATGAGTATACAAGATCATAAGCTTTTAGTGGCAGTTTTGATGATAACTCTTCTGCATTACATTCTATAAAGGTTCCCTTAAGGTCAAAAGTTTCAAATCTTTGTTTTGCTATTTTCAAACTCTCATCGGAGAGCTCTATGGCGGTGTAATTCGCACCAGCACGAGCGAAATTAATGGCGTCAGTACCGATTCCACAACCAATTTCTAAAACATTTTTACTGGTCCACAGATTGAAATTAGCAAAGTCTGGGATATGTGGTTCTACAAAATACTTACGGCTTTCTACATCATTAAAATATTCTTTACTCCCAACCTTTTTTTGGGAATGCAAAATATTACAAGGACGTAGATTCCAATAGTCCTTAACGTTTTTTAACGTTGGGGATTTACTCATAAGATCCTCTTGCTAATAATTTAGGGTTAGTTCACATTTCAATTTAAATTCTGTGATACTTGATGATAATTTTTATTAAATATGACATAAAACACTAAATCATATCACGTTTGGAGAGTATCGGATTGTCAACAGGCCAGGCTATATTAAGTTGAGGATCATTCCAAGCAAGTGTAAATTGATTGCAGTCTTCATAATAAGTTGTTTGTTTATACTGAAATAGACCGACTTCGCTGACCACTAAAAATCCAATGGCAAAGTTTGACGGAACATAAACTTGTAGTTTATTTTTATCCGATAAAGTTGTTGAAAACCATTTTTTGTATTGTTTAGATAAAGGATTGTTATTAACAGCTACAAAAAATAAACTTCCATAAGGGCAGGTGACTAATTTTTCTGTTTTTTCATCACCATGTAATCCTCTCAGTACATTATATTTAGATGTTGATATATCATCTTGTATAAAATCAGACGTAATGCCAGCTTTTTTATAGGCCTTTTCATTATAAGATTCTATGTAATTCCCCCTAAAGTCTTCAAATTGAGTAAAAGGCTTAATAAGTAGTACACCATCTAACTCTGTTTTATTTACATCTAGATTCATCATTTAACTGTCAGCGTAGATCGCCTTTCCTTTAGGGTGATTAATTTTAGTAAAAAATTCATCATTTTCGTAGAAATGTAGGACTTCAGGATGAATTCCAAAGTCTTCAATGTTACGTTGTTGATAGATTTTTGATATTGAAATTTGCTTATTTTGTATATAACTGTCATATGCAAAACTAGGCACATGTAAACCATGCATCATATCTCCAGCTGCATGATTAACTGCTGCTTCTGAAATTGCTATATCTTTGGATTTGTATGAAATCAATTTACGACTAGGTTTGAATATTTCGGGAAGTTCATTTTTCTGACCTAATATTGCTTTTGCAAGTTTAGGGGAAACAGAAGCGGAACATGTAAATCCATCACGTTTAAATCCATTGCTAAACCAGATACCCGATATATCGCTTTCACCAATAAGCGGAAAACAATCAACAGTAACAGGTCTGAATCCGTTACCTATCAACTCTATAGTGCCATAAAAAAATGCTTTACTGATTTCATCTATAACAGCGTGGCTGATGCCATTAATTGCATGCAAGCGAGGTTTATCCTCTGGCTCCATCCAAACCCCTGATGAGGCTCCCACATAAAAGCTGCCATCGTCTCTCGGCACTACATGCAAACCACAGGCGCCGCCTCGGTCGATAGTACGAATAACCTTATCCATGTTAAAAATATTAGGTTCAAGGCCACCATATTGATGAATCCAGTCTGGGAAGGTGATTCTAAGGGCGCTACCAGCACCCCAGAGAAGTCTAGGTGTTTGTTTCTGTAATACAGGTGCTTGATCAATTAATTGCTGTGCAAATGTACCATTGGCAAAAACTATTTTTTCCGCAGCAAGCCATTGTTTGTGTTCTGAAATATATACCTGATGTTTAACAGAAGTTTCAGCTATTTTAAACTGACTAGCTTTGTCATCAATTAGTTTAACACCTAATGCTGTTAGGGCGCATTCATAGGCAGCTAGGACTTCATGAGGATTTACTCTACCATCAGGAATTGAAATTATTTGATTACTAACAGCATCCGGAGCTGGTGAATACCACTTAATCGAATCTGGATCAATTATTGAAGACTCGTATTTGTATTCACTTGATATTTTATTGATGTATTGAAGTACATGTTTTTCTCCATCTCTTCCTTTTGCATTTGATATTACATAAGAACCCCATTTTATATTAAATGGTCTGTCTGAATATTCAGATAATTCAGCGCATAAATTATCCCAGAGTGGCATTGCATTTGCTGCTAGTTCAAATCGTTCGCGAAAGGCAGGGAAAGATAATTGGTTTAATGTTAGTTCACCAAATGCATTAATCATTGCACCTGCAGCAGTAGTCGCAGATCCTTTTCTACCCTTTGGTCCAACGACAACAATATTAAGATCAGGAGATTCTTTTATCAAAGAATAGGCTAGGCTAAGTCCTGATATGCTATTACCTAAGATTATAATATCTGGAGAAGTTGTATTTTTTGAACATAATCTATCATTCATCTATGTCTTCCTTACAAAATATATCATATTTAGCTAAACCCCAATTTGAATCGTTTAATTTATAGGATAGTTGATTGGTTAAAATTTTAGAAAAGGCATCTTTATGTTCTTCATAGGTCATGCCTTCACGTCGATCCGCCCTTGCACTTCGATCATGATCAGCGTGAAAAATCATATGAGGATACTGAAATACTCTTTGAGTATAACCTGCAGCAAATAATTGAAAAATGCCATAACCATCTAAGTGCATATAAAATTTAGAAGTCTCAATTAACCCCTGAATTTTAAAAAAAGCTTCTTTGGGTGCTAATATAAAGTCACCACTAGCATTAGTGTGTAAATAAAACTGCTGATACAGATCATGATCTAAGTGATTTGCTTCAAAAGTACCTGATTTTATTTCTTCAAGACATATATCACGATAATTATTTGCAGATACACTTATAATTGAATTTTCATTTTGATCAATTAAATCTCCAGTTTCCGGTGTTGAAAAATATTTATCACCAAGAGAAACATTGTACTCATTTGAAATAAGGGAATGATTTGATGAATGTTTTCTACAGACCAAAAATGCATTTTTCAGAGCCAATTTCTCAAGCTCTTCTGATGCAGCAATTTTTGATTCAGTAAAATCATAATCCACACGATCAGCACGATAAAAACTATTTTTATCTAAATTTCGTTGCATTAAGACATCAATTATACTTTTAGAAACATAGATATCATGATTTAGTATTAAGCAAAAATCACCTTTGCTCCTTCTTATAGCAGCATTTCTGGCTGTATAATCCATAATTGGAAAGTCACTATCCGCAGAATATTGTTTATGTATTGGTTCTGATACTTCAAGATGTACAACATTACCTAATCTGTTCCATTCAAAACCTTTTCTTAGGGATGGTTTATCTGCAGGAGGATTCCAGTCACAAATTATGAATTCAAATAAATCAGGATCAGCTTTAACAAAGGGTTCGTAGTAGTCAATAAAGCGTTCTATTCTCAGGGAGAGTTCTCCACCGTAATTATCATTTCGATTTGCGAATGCTACGCTTATATAAGGTATATTTTGTTTGATATAATTCAAATCTTTATACCTTCAACATTAAGTACCATTAGTCTGCCATTGTCCTTATCCATATGTGGTAAGTAAGCTTGTGAAAAATCATCAATATCCAAAATTCCAACATCACTTTCTTGCCATTTATATCTTTCAACGTTACTAATACCAACAGTATTCAGACCTTTTTCTAGAGTTTGAAAATCAAATATCATTCCATGGTGATCATTTTTGTCATTTTGACCTCCCATGACAAGTCCTATAAGTTCGCTCAAGTCTTTATTCGATTGATATCTTAGTGTTGCTTGTAAAAAATCTGGTACTGACAGTCTCATAATTCCACCTGGTTTCAGCAGACTTGACCAATGTGAAAGTACAACTAACCAAGTATGTCGGCCAAAGTGTTCAAGTACCGAAGAGGCATATATTAGATCAACTGACGAAGAATCAAACGGTAAGTTACTTATATCTGCACAAAGATCGATATGAAGTTTAGGGTTTATATCAATA
Organism: Gammaproteobacteria bacterium; assembly: GCA_002746155.1. Classification (GTDB taxonomy): domain Bacteria; phylum Pseudomonadota; class Gammaproteobacteria; order Enterobacterales. Next base: position 191,640 of record NVWF01000002.1, read on the forward strand.
TTTAAGAAACCTGGTAAGTGGACATGACCACAACCTAAGTGAAGTTTAAGTGTTTTATTCATCTGTATCGTTTTATTCTCTGTTATAGTTTTGTTGCTAAGAACCACAGTGTCCAATCATCTTCTCGAATAGCACTGTTTATATCTCTAGTAGGAACAATATCTACTCTGTTAAAGCCTGATGTAATTAACATTGTTTTTATTTCTGTGGGCAACCATGCTTTGAGATTTAATTCCTCATTGTAGTTTTCATTATCTTTATCGGTAAATTGTAGCTCTACTTGATACTTCATTGTCATGTATCTGGTGATAATATTCAAATCAGGCACTATTTTAATCGTTGCTTTCCAATTTTCAGCTTGTTTAACACGAGTTTCTTCTTTTGGAGGACTATGTAACATTGCATCACCATTCCAAATGTCAAACAGGAAACGACTTTTAGGTTTTAAATAATGTGCAATATTTTTAAAAATAATTTGAAGTTCGTCTTTTGTCTCGATGTAGTTAATGACATTAAAGAATGCACAGGCTGCATCATATTTTAAGGGGCTGCCAAGATCAGAAACCGTTCGGCCAATATTAAAATGGGTGATTCCATTTAGACGAGATGATAACTTCTCAATAAAATCATCATCAATTTCTACAATATCCAAATATTTACATTGTTCAAGTAATAATTCACTGTGTCTCCCCGTTCCCGCTCCGAATTCTAATAAAGTTGTACCGTTATTAGGAATTGCATTTAGCTCATTAAAAACTTTAATGTCATTCTCGTATGGCTTATCAGAATAGAGTAAATCATAATGATTTACATAGGGTCGCATATAATATTCCTAGTTTAAGGTCTTAATTATTATAAGATGATTCTTAAGAATGTACTCTGGTTAGTATTATTAAACAATAAAAGCATCAATATCAGTTTATCTTCCCGTAATGTTATTGTCTGGTCAATGGATAAGTGAAAAATACTAGTATTTTTCATGATGTTCTTTTATAAGTAAATTGAAGGTGAAAACCTGAAAGGTTTATTGTGGCACAGTTAGAGTGGTCATCAAATTGTTTAAGACTGCCAATAAGTAATGTTAAAGCTGAAGTATGATTTATAGTAAAACTGAATAAGTTATTAAAATTATAATTTAACTAAGGAAGAAGCAGATCAAGGTTTTAAAACATTTTAAAATCATTCATTTCAATTTAAATTACAGACAAGTACTATTGTATTAACATATTATTATGAGATATTTAGAGTGACTGAAATAAGAATTGGAAATTATAGGGTTGGAGAAAATTTTCCGCCATTTATTATTGCAGAACTTAGTGGTAATCATGGTCAAGACTTAGCCACAGCACTTGCCATGATAGATGCTGCTGCCTTAGCAGGAGTCCATGCAATTAAATTGCAAACTTATACTGCTGACACCATGACACTTGATATCGATAGTGATGAATTTTTAATTAAAGAAGAAGATAGCCTTTGGCATGGTGAGAAGCTACACCAGTTGTATAAGAAGGCAGCAACACCTTATTCATGGCATAAACAGCTTTTCGACCATGCTAAATCTTTAGGTTTGGAAGCATTTAGTTCTCCATTTGATGAAGCAGCAGTAGATTTTTTAGATGATTTGAACGTACCTTGTTTTAAGATTGCATCCTTTGAAATTACTGATTTACCATTAATTTCTAAAGCAGCATCTAAGGGTAAACCCTTAATTATTTCTACTGGCATGGCAAGTATAGAGGAGATTAATGATGCGATTCTTACCGCTCAAAGTGCTGGTTGCCATGAAATAATCTTACTTAAGTGTACGAGTACTTATCCAGCTTCATCTAAAAATAGTAACCTAAGCACTATTCCTGATATGAAAGAAAAATTTAACTGTCTTGTTGGATTATCCGATCACAGTGCAGGTATTGGCGTTGCTGTAACAAGTGTAGCTTTTGGTATAGTGATCATTGAAAAACATTTTGTTTTAGATAGAGCTGCAGGTGGTGTTGACGCAGAGTTTTCTCTTCAACCGGAAGAATTTACCCATTTAGTCGTTGAATCAAATCGAGCTTGGCAATCCATTGGTGAAGTAACTTATGGAGGAACAACAGCCGAGGAAGCATCAAAACAATATCGACGTTCTATTTACGTCACCAGAGATATATCTGCGGGTACAGCTTTTACTATTGATAATATTAAAATTATTAGGCCTGCTTTTGGTTTGGAACCAAGATATTGGCAAGATGTTTTGGGAAAATTAGCTAAATTTGATATTGAGAAAGGTACAGCCCTAAATTGGCAGTTGGTAAAGTAGTTATGAATATCCTTTGCCGAGTGGACGCTAGTTTTGGCTTAGGCACAGGACATTTAATGCGCTGTTTGGCTTTATCTCAAGCCGGTGCGATTGAAAGTATTACAACAACCTTCTTAATTCAACCATCAAGCCTTGAATATTGTATGTCACGAGAAGACTGGGTAGGGAAAATAGTGATTTTACCAGAGTCGCTACCTCAAGAAGATGAAATTTTCTGGATAAAAAACAATCTTAATCTCAATGAATATGATCTTTTTCTAGTTGATGGCTATCAGTTCCTCAATGCATATAATTTACAATCAAAAACAATGATGATGCCTTTAGTTATATTTGATGATTATAATGATGAGGGGGTGTCAGATGTGGACATGATCATCAATTCATCATCCCATGCAGTAAATTTAGGATATGAGAAAACGTCAGAAAAGGCACTATTAGCTTTAGGTGAGAAATATAGAATTTTAAGGCAAGAATTTACACAACTGAAACTACCTATACCTTCAATGGGTGAGAGAACCAGTCTAACTATTATCATGGGTGGAAGTGATTCTTTAAAACTTACCTTGCCATTATTAAAGGAATTAGAGCTAAAGAAGTTAGCACTAAGGGAATTTCAGCAGCTGAATATTGAACTACCCATAAATGTGATCACAGGCTCCGCCTATAAAGACGTTTCTCTTTTATCTGACTTTATTCAATCATCAGAATTAACAATTAACCACTATCACAATTGTCAAAATGTAGCAGAACATTTTTTACAGTCTAAATTGGTTGTCTCTGCAGCTGGCGGTTGTCAATTTGAGCTTTCAGCTTGTGCTACTCCAAGTTTGTTAGTAGTAGTTGCCGATAACCAGTTTGCAACTACTAGACAGGCAGAAAGATTGGGGGCTTGCAAAATGATTGATTTTAGAGATAGGGTAGATATAGAGTTACTGGGTGATCAATTAATAGAGCTTTGGAATGACAATAAGTGTCTTGAAAAAATACACCTATATACCAAATCAGCTTATGCTAGTCATGGATCGGAGAATTTAATACAACTTATGCGCTCTTTAAGTGAGAGTTATGAATACTGATAGAGTCCCTAAAATATTAGTGACAAGTTTATCTAAAAAAGTGCCTTTAATTCGTGAGCTTCAAAAGGCTTTGTCGAAAATATCTACTCAGGGTCGTATCATAGGTGCAGATATTGATAAATTTTGTATTGGCTCATATTTTGTTGACGATTTCTGGGAAATGCCTTTGACATCAGATTTATCGGATGATGCACTTATTGCTGTAATTAATCAATTTCAGATAACAGGAATTATACCAACTCGAGATGCAGAACTTTTGTATTTTTCTAGTAAGAGAAAATTGCTCGAGGATATAGGAGTTCATTTAATGCTCTCAAATGAGCAAACTGTTAACATCTGCCTCGACAAATTATTGTTTACAGAAACCTTAAAGCAATCTAATTTTTCTGTCATAGAGAGCAGTTTAGATGTTGAACAATTAAAATCTGAACGATTCGTAGTAAAAGAACGATATGGTGCAGGTTCAATCGGTATGGCCATTGCAGTTACTAAGCAACAAGCAATAGCCTATGCAAAAAAACTCAAACATCCAATGTTCCAACCATTTATTGAAGGTGACGAATTCAGTGTTGATGTCTTTTTCAACAAACAATCTCAATGCATGGGGGTTATTCCTCGGAAAAGAGAAGTGATAATTCATGGTGAATCCCAAGTCACCTCAACTCTTGAAGACACAGTCATGGAAAATCTTTGTCAATCAATTGGCGAGTCACTAGGCTTAACTGGTCATGGAGTATTTCAACTTATTAAAACTAAACATAATAAGTATAAAGTCATTGAGTTAAATTCACGTTTTGGAGGAGCTTCCACATTAAGCATCGCTGCTGGTTTAGATAGCTTATTTTGGTTTGTTCTGGAATCTATTGGTGAAAGCCTTGACACTTATCCAATGAAGCGCACAAAAAAACAACTCAAACAAGTTCGATATGCTATGGATAAAATAGTTGAAATATGAATGTTCAAATAACCCGTGTTAAGAAACCGCTAACGCTTTTAAAAGTGATTGTTTTTGATCTCGATGACACTCTTTATTCAGAACTTGACTATGTGAGAAGTGGACTAGAACAGGTTGCCTTTAGCCTTACTGAAGAGTTCTGCATCCCTAAGCAAACATTATACAAACTTCTTTTGAAATCTTTAGAAATTAGTCGTTCAGAGATATTTAATCGAGTATTGAAAGAGATTGGTTTTTTTAATCAAGCAAATTTAAAGCGCTGCATTCAGTTATACAGGCAACATGAGCCTCAGATATATTTATATTCATCCACATTAGAAGCCATAAAAAAATTAGCTGAGAGCTATTCAATATACATCGTCACCGATGGCCATAAACTTGTTCAAGAAAGAAAATTACGAGCACTCAAGCTCTATGATTCTAGCTTTATTCAAAAAGCATTTATTACTCATCGATATGGATTAAATAACGCTAAGCCGTCACCCTATTGCTTTAACCTCATCTGTAAAGCTGAAAAAGTATCACCAGAAAATGTTGTTTATATTGCTGACAATGCAAAGAAAGACTTTATTGGTATAAAGCCCCTTGGGTTTAAAACTATTCGAGTGAATATTGGACAGCATAAACATGCTTGTTACAGTATTGAACATGAAGCTGAACTTGTGGTTAAAGATCTTAGTGATGCGATACAATCACTGGGTGAATTATGATTCAGCCTATTTCAGCAATTGTCCCAGTTTTCAATGCTGAGAAGTACTTGGCTGATACTCTAGCAAGTTTATTGAATCAAACAGTTCCTTTGCTACAAATTATTATTATTGACGATTGCAGTACTGATAAGTCTGTAGAGATCATACGTCAGTTTTGTGTAAATAATGCTTCAATAGAATTTCATCAAAATAGTCAAAATAGGGGGGTTTCCTACACAAGGAATAAAGCAGTAACATTGGTTAAGTCACAATATTTTTTACTGCTGGACGCTGATGATCTAATCGATAGTAAGCTTGTAAGCAAAGCTCAAGATTATTTAGTAAGCAACAAAACTGATATTCTGTTCTGTGCCTATCAACAAATAGATGAAAATGGCGATTCATTCCAAGGAATAAGCCGTTTCAAGCAGGTTGATGATAGTGAAATGTTGGGATATGAATTTGTTAGAAATCAAATTTATTTATCCGGCACTATACTAAAAAAGAGCACTTTTGAATCCTATGCAGGATTTAATACTCAAATTCGAATCTGTGAGGATTGGGATCTTTGGATAAAATTTGCCCAAGGAGGACACTTTATCTATCTTGATGAAGCTCTTGTATTCATTAGACGCCATAGAAACAATGTTAGTGCTAATATTGATGAAGTTGTGGAGTTTTCAAAAGCTATATTAAATCAATACAGCGTGGAATTTATTCGTTCAGCTGTGTACAGAAGAAATTTAGCGGCTGAACAGAATTGCTTAGACTTCGTTTCTATCCTCTATTTATTAGGACATTGGGAAGACGGTTTTAAGATACTCATCAGTGAAATATCGAGAACCAATAAGTCACTAGATTATAGGATAAGTGCTAAGGCTTATTTCTATAGAGGATTATATTATATCAAGTCAGGTGATTTCAATCAGGCTACATCTCAATTTAAGAAGGCTACTCTAACAGATCCAGATGATGCAGCTTGCTGGAATAATCTAGGTATTTGTATCTTGCTGAGTTCTATTGATAACGATCCTTCTAACTTAGCTATGCCAAACACAGAAGTATTAGCTGAAAGTAGAGAATGTTTTACAAAAGCCTTATCAATAACTACGTCTTATCTAGACGCATCATTTAATTTGAAATGGATAGAAAAGGCTGTTTCAATCTCTGATTTTAAAGTGACAATGAAGCCTCTAAGGCAGGTTTTATTACACTATCAGAAGCTGTAACAAAATTTAGATGAGCCTGTAAACCATTCTGAGTAATTACTTTTGTTGCACCTTTGCATTAATAGACATCAACTCTGGATTGGCTAACATATACTGACAAATTGCAGTATATTTAACATCTTGCCAGTCATTCTTATAGTGTAATAAAAGCTGTTCTAGGAGCTTAAAGTCTTCCAGCTGATCAACACACAAACGGATGTCAGCCCACTTTTTATCTCCAATAGTTATTGTTTGAACTGACTTACTGAATTCCGGTTTGTACATAAAAGGCGTGACGTGCTCGCGTTCAAACTCACTAGATGACTTTTCATAAGCCTGTCTAAGAGTTGACATGGAAAAGACCTCTACATCAAAGCCTCTGGGAAAATGCTCAAGGCTTAAGCGACTGTAGGTTTTGGATTGTTTCTTTTGATGTGCAGTAATTACCGCATCTATTAGCTCAGGTGCTATTAAAGGACAATCGGCAGTTAATCTAACAATCAAGTCTTCATTAGCTGCACCAAAAGTTTTGGCTGCCATGTAAAAACGTTCTAATACGTCTTTCTCACTACCGCAGAAATAATTTAGATTTTTCGATTCACAGTAGTCAACACAAGCTTTGTCCATCTCAGAGTTAGTCGTTGCGATGATATGTAAATCAACCTTCTGACTTCGTGCAACCCTAACACAATGATATTCAATGAGTGGAATAGCGTTTATTTTTTTTAGTATTTTTCCAGGTAACCGTGAAGAATTCATCCTAGCTTGGGTAATGCAGATAACGGTCATTCAGTTTTATCCTTATAAACAAAACTTAAAACGTGAGTTCATAACAATTATTTACTAATTATCTCGATAGTAAACTCGATTTCGTGATAGATTTGGCTCAAAGTATTTAGTCTAGTAATTCTCTACAGGATACACCTATTTATGAGTAATGATAAACAACTACATTTTGATAGCAAAGTTATCCATGCGGGACAGTCCCCTGATCCTGCAACAGGTGCAGTGATGCAACCAATTTATGCTACTTCAACCTACGTTCAATCAAGCCCAGGTGTACATCAAGGCTATGAATATGGACGCTCTGAAAATCCTACTAGAATGGCTTTTGAACGCTCTATAGCCGCACTTGAGAGTGGTAGCCTAGGTCTTGCATTTTCATCGGGCTTAGCTGCCATATCAGCTGTATTGGATCATTTAGAAGTCGGTTCACATGTACTCGCCATGGATGATTTGTACGGTGGGACATTTAGATTGTTCAACCGTATTAAGGCTCGCACATCTAATCTTGCCTTCAGTCATGTTGACATGTCTGATATGTCTGCAATAGAAGCAGCCATTCGACCTGAAACAAGAATGATTTGGGTAGAAACACCCTCTAATCCTTTGCTCAGAATTGCAGATCTGAGAGGAATAGTTGCAGTTGCTAAAAAACATAATCTAATTACCGTTGTGGATAATACCTTTGCAACACCCTATAACCAACGTCCTCTAGAATTAGGTTTTGATGTTGTGATGCATTCAACGACCAAGTATGTCAATGGTCACTCAGATATCATTGGTGGGGCCTTGGTTGTTGGTGATAATGAAGAACTGCAAGAGTCACTTAAATTCCTGCAATTTGCTGTGGGCGCAATTGCTGGTCCATTTGACAGTTTCCTAGTCCTAAGAGGAATAAAAACCTTAGCCTTACGCATGCAACGTCATAATCAAAGTGGGTTGGCTATAGCTAAATGGTTAGAACAACATCCTGATGTTGATCAAGTAATATACCCAGGTCTAGAAAGTCATCCTCAATATGAGCTTGCTGCCAGTCAGATGAGTGGATTTTCAGGTATGATATCTCTATTCATCCAAGGGGATTTAGCAAGATGTAGACGTTTCCTTGAAGCTTTAAAGCTATTTACCTTAGCTGAGAGTCTCGGTGGAGTAGAAAGTTTAGTTAATCATCCCGCTATAATGACCCATGCTTCACTTCCTGCTGAAAAGCGAGAAGAGCTAGGCATTGCTGACAACTTTGTTAGATTGTCCGTAGGCATAGAGTCAGAGGCTGATCTGATCAATGATTTAGAGCAAGCATTTGCAATCGGTTAAACTACTGATTCAATAGGTTGGCTGGCGAATATTGATCAGTAAGTGGGCGGGCAGTTTGATCCCAATCAGGACGACTTCTCATTCGATCTCTAAATTCGTCCAAGTCAACACCTATTTCCTCCAGCTTTTTAATAACTTGGTTATTCTTCAGGGCGTTTAGCTTTATTTCATTATTATGAGTTTGGGCGTAAATGATTCTGTTCCCTGATGTGACAGAATGAATATAACTAAAGTCACCAAATACCTTTTGATAAGTTACCGATTCATTATCATAAAGCTTATTTTTAGAAAAGGTATTAGCGACTAATAAACCATTTGCCGTTAAAAGTTGCTTTATTTCGGTTAGAAATTCTTCAGTCATTAAGTGCTCAGGAATATAGTCTCCATTAAATGCATCAAGAATCACCAGATCATATTGTTTATTTCTTCTAATTTGACGCTTAACAAAAACTCGACCATCGACTAGTGCCACCTTTTGCTTATCAGTCTGCTTATATTTAAACCATTTTTCAGCAACTTTCACCACAGCTTCATCGATTTCAACAGTATCTATCAGGGCTGTTGGATACAGGCTTTCATAGCTGACAGGTAAGGTTCCTCCGCCTAATCCTATGATCAAAATGCTATTTGGATTTGGTTGGATATCGAGACTTGCCATGACAAGTTTTGTATAGCTAAATACTAGGTATTCAGGATTAGACATATCAATACAGCTTTGTTTATCTGGGTGCCTAGACATTCGTCCGAATACCATACAGCGTTTATTACCTTTTTGTTCAACGATAATATTTCTATAGAGTGACTTTTCGGAATGTAAAATTTTTGCGTTAACTGGCTGGGAGTTAACAGCAAGCATTAGTACTAAATATAATAAACTAAGAGCTAGTTTTTTCATCTGGAGTCCAAGAGCTGAGTTGGCATAAAATACCAGGAATTATTAAACAAAATAGAGCAGTAACTAAAATTTGATTTACTTCAAAGTAAAGTACGAAATAAAATGCTGTTCCTACTGTGCCAAGAGCACTTCCCAGAGTTGATGTAAAATACAATCGACCAGCGGTATGACCGCTGTCAGCTTGAGACTTAACCAGTAGACGAATTGAGTAGGGTGAAATCATACCCATTATAAACGCTGGTAGTAGGAAGAGTAGGGCACCGGCTAGTAATGAACCATAACGAGGGTCTTCTGTAACCACAAAGGTCAAGTCCATTAGGAAATCAGAGAATAATATAATGGGCAGTAATGCCAATCCTGAAGCAATAAATAGTAAGCCATATTTACGTAAACTTGGTCTTATCAGAGATACCTGACCACCTACTAGATATCCTAGGGATAAGGCAATTAGGAAAATGGTAATAATACTGCCCCAGATATAGATAGAGCCACCAAACCAAGGTGCTAATATGCGGCCACCAAGCATCTGTGCAGCCATGATGGCAAACCCTGTAGCGAAGGCCATTGTATAGATGAGATATCTAACTGACATGGGTGTTGTTTCCTGAAAAGACAAACATGAATAAAATCGTGTTGTTTTTTATCGTGGGAGGAATTGACAAAAAATATGCTCCAAATTTTCAAAATTAAGCTTTTAAAGATATGTGATGGAGGATACCTTAATTTGATTATAAAAGGTTAAAAATAACTGGGTTAATTTTTGTCAGTAAATGCAAAGTCTCAAGGGAATTAATATTGAGTAGAACTAACTAATTTGAATTTTTAAATAATTAAAGCAAGGCTTTTAAGTCTCTGTTTTTCAAGTTATTATCTTAGTGGAGGTTTTTTCATCTACTTTTATTTTCTGAGAACTAAACAGGAATATACATGGACACTAAAGGTCTAGAAAAAAGTATCAAAAAAATAATAAAGACAGGAAGTGGCTATGGGCCAGCGTATTTGCCTGTTCTACGAGAAACTAAAAAGGTACTTAAAAGAATTAATAAGGGAAAACCTACGGCTGAAAATTTTTACTTATTAGGAAATTTATGTTTAAAACTCGATGATAACCTGCTTGCATTAGAGGCTTTTCAGTCAGGCTTTCGACTAAACTCTAATCATGTCAATTGTGGTACGTACAGCGCGCTAATACTAGAGCAGCAGGAAAAATGGCAAGAAGCTCTAGTGATCTATAAGCAATTGAATGATATTGCCCCTGAAAATATCCTGATAGTTGAACGCATGTTAATGATTTTCTATTTGCAAAATGATTTAAAGCAAGTGTTGAAAATTTGTTACTACTTTTTAGAAAAAAAATTATATTACCCTTCTATATTCGAGTATATATCTAAGGCATTTTATGATTGTGGCAATATAAATAAAGCTAAAGAATATATGCAAAGTGCCTTGTCTCTTGATCCTGAAAATGAACATTATAAAAATTTACTTGTGCATCACCTCTACAAATCTAAAGACTTTCAGAAAGTAATTGAGTTTTMTGATTATCTTCAGAGCAATGATAATATACCAGTTGAAATACGTTTACTCTACGCTAATTCACTTGCGGAGTTAGGGGAGCATTCAAAATCAAGAAACTTTTTTGTCTACTTACTTAAGAAGCACCATAGGTTTACCGTTTTAGCAGAAATAGCTCTTTATCATTTAACCTACAAAATGAATTATTTCAAGGGCAAATTTATTAATCAGTACATTTTAAATAGAGAGCCGGGTAATGTTTTAGCTTTAACTAACTTAGCTTTTATTGATGGTCAAGATTCTTCATTGCAGTATTATGAGAAGGTAATCGCCCAATATCCTGACGTAACATTATTTCGATTGAACTATGGCCATTGTTTACTTGAAAAAGGGTATTTGGATAAGGGCTTTGAATATTATGAAAGCCGTATTGCTAGTTCTATGCCTTTTCTAGAGGGTCGATTAACCTATCCACAAAGCATTGAGAATACAAAATTATTTATCTGGAATGAACAGGGGTTAGGCGATCAATTTATTTGGTCTTGGATGTTCAGATATCTTACAAATAAAAATGTCAAAGCCAAAATTCAAGTTGATGAAAGACTGCTTGCTATAATGACTCGATCCTTCCCAGAACTTGAGTTTACAGGTGAGAAAGTTGTCGATGTTTTCTATAATGAAAACTTCAGAAACTATGATGCTGAAATGGCGCTTGTTAGTCTCGGTAAGTATTTAACGCCTGAAATACTAGAAGCACAAAAACAATATGAGTTGGGTAATATAATACCGGCTCATCTTATTGCTGATCAGCAAAGGGTCGGCTTCTGGAAAGAGCAGCTTGAGCTAAAAACATCGAAAAAATGTGTGGGAGTCTGTTGGCGCTCAGGTATTCAAGGTGATATGAGGGATATGGGGCATTTGACGGCGGAAGATATCTGCAGTATTTTTGTTGATCTAGATTGCGTTCTTGTCAATATACAATACGATTATACAGAAGAGGAAGTTAACCTCCTGTCAGCAACACTAGGGGAGCGATTTCTTAACTTTACAACTATAGATCTGAGAAATGATCAAGATGATCTGGCATCGTTGATTTTAGCATTAGATTTGGTTTTCTCTGTGGGCACAGCAGTATTAGCACTCGCTGGAGCTGTTGGAGCTAAAACAATCTGTCCTATTCGAACTGAATTTTTGGGTAAACCCTATCAAATTATGCTGCCGAGCGTTAAAAGCATCTCTCATAGTGTAAACTTACAGGATGATTTAGATAATCATTCAACTGAAATAGCAGCAGCTTTGTTGAACTAGGTTTTCTCTAATTAAGCTAACATTAACATTTAAATGGTAATATCAAATGTCAGAAGTATCAAAAACCAGTGCTGAACAAACATCCGTAGAAAAATTTCGAAAAGACTATAAGGCACCTAACTATCTCGTTGAAAAGTTAGCTTTATGTTTTCAATTAGATGACCAGATTACCCTTGTTAGAAATACCATGACAATAAAACAAAATCCCCTTACTCAAGCTACAGGCAGTAATTGTTGTGAACTAACACTCAATGGTGAAAATTTAAAACTATTAGATTTGAAGCTGGATAATATATCTTTACCAAGAAGTAGCTACAGGTTGGATAATAAGCATCTCATCATTGATGATTTACCTGCAAAATTTACCTTAGAGATAGAAACTGAAATCAATCCATCTAAAAATACTAGTCTTGAAGGTCTCTATAAGTCTTCTGGTATGTATTCTACCCAGTGTGAAGCAGAGGGATTCCGTAAAATAACATTTTATCCCGATAGGCCCGATGTGATGGCTTGTTTTACCACAAGAATTGAAGCCTCTAAGTCAAAATATCCCTTTTTACTGTCTAATGGTAACCTAATAGATTCTGGAGATTTGCAGCAGGATAGGCATTTTGCAACATGGCACGACCCTTTTCCTAAGCCTTGCTATTTATTTGCATTGGTGGCAGGGGATTTTAACTTACTTGAAGATTCTTTTATTACCTCATCTGATCGAGAAATAGCCCTACAAATATTTGTGGAAAAGGGCAAGTTAAGTCAGTGTCATCACGCCATGGAATCATTAAAAAAAGCTATGGCCTGGGATCAAGATGTCTATGGGTTAGAATATGATTTAGACATCTACATGATAGTCGCTGTGAGTGACTTTAATATGGGCGCTATGGAAAACAAAGGATTAAATATTTTTAATACTCGCTACGTTTTAGCAAATGATAAAACGGCTACTGATTCTGATTTTGAAGGTGTTGAGAGTGTCATAGCCCACGAGTATTTTCATAATTGGACGGGTAATAGAGTAACTTGTAGGGACTGGTTTCAACTGTCTCTTAAGGAAGGATTAACTGTTTTTAGGGATCAGGAATTCAGCTCAGATATGAACTCTAGGGCAGTTAAGCGAGTTGAAGATGTACAGCTAATGAAATTACATCAGTTCGTGGAAGATGCAGGCCCACAAGCCCATCCAATCAGACCTGACTCCTATATCGAAATGAACAACTTTTATACCAGTACTGTCTATCATAAAGGTGCTGAAGTAATTCGTATGATCGAAACTATTCTCGGTAAAGAAGGTTTTCAAGATGGTATGCAACTTTATTTCAAACGTCATGATGGACAGGCTGTTACCTGTGAAGATTTTATTAAAGCTATGGAAGATGCAACTTCCACAGATTTAACCTTATTTAGAAATTGGTACACTCAGGCAGGAACACCTGAGGTCGAAATTAGCTCAGCTTGGGATTCTGATAAAGAGATGTTAACCATTACCTTTGTACAATCATGTCAACCTACTCCAGGTCAATTGCATAAAGATGCTTATCTCATACCATTTCGCATGGCTTTATATTCAAAAGGTGGAGACTTACTTGATATACGGGTCGAATCCAATAATCAAGCCGTAGAGCACCATATTTCTGATGATGGTAAAGAAATTATTTTACAACTAAGTCAGTACAACCAGACACTTGTGTTCAGTGGTTTGGGCGCTGAACCAATTCTTTCATTGCTGAGGGGCTTTTGTGCGCCTATAAAGATTGATTATCAATATCAACAGTCTGATCTTGCTCTATTGTTGAGTTATGATAATGACAGTTACTCTAATTGGGAAGCTGGTCAGAGCTTAATGATATCAGTGATTAAAGACATGACTGCAGCAGTCAGTACCAGTGAAAAACTATTCATACCAGATCTCGTATTAGCAGCGTTTGAGACAAAACTAAATCTTCAACTTTCTCTTGATCCTAGCTTATTAGCCATGACCTTAAAAGTGCCAGGATTAGACTATCTTGTGGAACAATTTGAGCAAGTAGCCCTTGATGAACTTGTTATGGCGTATAATACCTTTAATCAACAGTTAGCTGATCATTTAAAAGAGAAGCTTAATGAGGCCTATAAATATTCATTTGAAAAAGCGTCAGCTAACACTAAAGATGCTGTTGGTTGGAGACGATTAGCGAATGCTTGCCTGACACTATTAGATTGTTCTTCTGACCAGGGTTTCAAAACTCTTGCACAACAACAATTTGAAGATGCAAAAGACATGACTAATTCTTTAGCGGCATTAAAGGTTATTGCCCATGGGGAATATGACAATAAACCATCAGCACTAGACACCTTTTATCAACGCTGGCAAGATGAAGAATTAGTCTTAGACAAGTGGTTTTCAGTTCAGGCAACTAATCCTGCTGAGACAGCTATTTCTGATATTTATAACTTGCTTGAACATGCTGATTTTCAGTTGTCAAATCCTAATAAAGTCAGAGCTTTAATAGGTTCATTTGCAAAAAGTAACTTACAAAATTTTCATAGGGCTGATGGGGCAGGTTATCAACTTGTGGGGGATGTTATTGTTAAATTAAATAAAATCAATCCTCAAATCGCAGCGAGACTTACGGCGTCGTTTAATCGCTGGAAACATTTTGATGACAATAGAAAAACCTTAATGCAACAACAACTCAAACGGATGATGGAATTAAAAAATGTTTCACCTGATGTCTATGAAATAGCAAGTAAAGCCATACTATAGATTTATTTGGCTGGCTTTTACCATAAATAAATAGAAATATAAGGAATAAACCTATGGCAATAATTAATTGTCCATCCTGTGGAAAACGTATTTCTTCAGTGACTACAACTTGCCAATTTTGTAAAACAGAATTTGRTGATTCAATGGATGACGAAAAGTTAATGCGCGAAATGCGCAGTAAACGCTTCGCTAAAACACGTCGTTTACAAAATAGTTCATTCCTATCTGTTTTGCTGTTTGCAACAGGAGCAATTGTTATGTATTACGGTATTACTGATGCAAGTGAGGTGGTAAATTATGCAGGACGGCTAATGCTTGCTATAGGATTTATAGGTTATATCAGCACGAGATTAATGATGTTTATGTCTCGAAAACGATAAATCATTCGAAAATTTTATACTTTAAGCCCTTTAGTTTTTTGACCAATGGGTGTCGTTTTACCTGATTGAGTGTAGGTCATGGAATTGTTATCGATACCCTTGATAATATTCAAATTACGTTGAACATTCCTTTGGCTCATAGAAATAATCATGCCGTTTATTGAGTTTTGTTGACGACAATTTTCTAAAGTCTTTTCCAGATCATCAATATTATTGTTTAGAATAGTTTGTGCTTGCAGGACTTGTTTAGATATAAAGTCCTTCATGCGTTCCGCCGTTGTTGGCTTAGAAGATAATCCAAGCAATAATTGGGCTCTATTGCGGGAAACAAACTCAATTTGATCAAGACAAGTGGTTTTTTTGTTAGTGATTTGTGAAAGATCGTCAGCTTTATTTTGTTCAAGTAAAGTCTTTTCTTCCAGCATTAATGCCACTAGATTTTTCGCCAATTCTGTTTCTTGTATAAGAAGTTTTGAAAGTTTTTGTGATGTTTGGGTGTTTGATTCAGAAGTATATTTGGTGCTGTTCATTAACTCAGTTTCCTGTGTCCGAAGTCAAGGGTGAGCAATTTATTTGCTACCTTGTCAGCGGAAACAGTATATTCACCAGATGCAATAGAGTTACGAAGTTCATCAACTTTAGACGCATTAACCTCAGGCTGATTAGATATTTCTTTCAGCAGGGAGCTAACCAGTTGCGACTTACTACTAAGTTCAACTGAGTCTTGATTAGCAACATTATTAGCAGATTTTGACTCACCGTTTTCCTTTGCCACATCAAGAGAGTTGTTTGCTCCCTTAGTGTTAGCTCCAGCTTGGCTTGTATTTATCTGTCTTAAGTCTATGGGCATAAATGGGTCCGACATTATATGTACCTCTTCTTATCGGCTATTGTGCCATGCTCTTTAGCAAATCTTTACTGTTTCCTAAAAAAATATGATAAAAATCCATAATTTACTCTAAATATCCACACTTACAACACCAATTTTGGTAATCGTAGCATCAACAATACGCCGAGATGAATTATTTTGAACTCGAATTTTATCGCCTTTACCGCCATCATTTAGGGCAATTCCTGCCACTGAAACTGATACAGAGCTGTTATTGGAACGAATAGCCACAGCATCACCTTTGCAAATAAGGCAGATAGCGGTTGAACTTATAACCTGATTTGCTTTTAAACTTGTTTTTAATTTAGTTCCTACCAACTCTTTATAATCAACGAATGAACGTCCTCTAACCCTTGATGTATCTACTTCAGTGAGTGAAATATCATTTTGAGCGATTATATCTCCTCTAGTCATCTTTCTTATACTTACAATGGCCTTTTCAAAAATACTTATTTTCAAAGCGATATAAATTGACCAGGTTTTAGGACTATTACAACGAACTCCTAAGGTGGTATTGCCTTGCAATCGGCTACCTGGTGGAGTAAATATGATTAAATCTTCTGAGCACTTTATAAGACGTAACCTTGGATCCAAGTTGCCTATACGAATTTCTACCCGTCTCTGGTCATTTGATTTGACTGTAGTTTTTGTTAAGGCATAAGTCTTAGCAGCATGTTTTATTGTCTTTAAGTCTTGAATTTCAACTGCTTCCAAAGTCATTGGATTATAAAAAATTAAAATAGTGATCAAAAAGCTACCGAATTTCATAGTTTTAGCCTAGACTTTAGTTATCTGTGGACGTACTTTATTTTTAATAAAGGCGTCAATATATTGTCATATTGAATATCAATACGAATAGTCTAGCAATTCCTATGCCTAGATTATTATTAGTAGGTTTTTAATAGACTCACTCTTTTAAACATTACGGAGTTACACATGTCGGGAATAATGGAAAGCGTCAATCAACGTACCCAAATGGTAGGACAAAATCGACTTGAATTACTATTGTTCAGATTACACAGTAAACAGATTTACGGCATTAATGTTTTTAAGGTAAAAGAAGTACTAACCTGTCCTAAACTAACGATCTTGCCCCATTCTCATCGTGTAATACGTGGTGTGGCCCATATCAGAGGTAGTGCAACTTCTATTATCGATATGAGTATGGCCATCGGTGGACCGAGAATTGAAGATACCAGTACTGCCTTTGTGATAATTGCTGAATATAATAGAACCATAACAGGCTTCATGGTAAATGCAGTAGAGCGCATTATCAACATGAAGTGGTCTGAGATTTTACCTCCGCCAAAGGGAGCCGGTAAAAATAGTTACTTGACAGCTATCACTAAGTTGGATGAACATATCGTTGAAATTATTGATGTGGAGCAAATTCTTTCTGAAATTAATCCTCCTAGTACTGCTATTTCTGAGGAACAGTTATCCGAAGGTACTCATAATCCAAATGACCCTAGAATGGTTCTTATATCGGATGATTCTGCTGTGGCACGTAAGCAAATTCAACGAACAGTTGAACAATTAGGTATAAAAAGTGTATTAGCTAAGGATGGACTTGAAGCTCTGAATCTGCTTAAAGATATGGCGCAGAAAGGTAATATATATGATCAACTCATTATGGTGATTTCAGATATAGAAATGCCTGAAATGGACGGTTATACCTTTACAACAGAAGTGCGTGCTGATCCTGATTTGAAAGATCTCAACATCCTGTTACATACCTCCCTAAGTGGTGTTTTTAATAAGGCAATGGTTGAAAAAGTTGGCGCCGACAATTTTATTCCCAAGTTCGATCCTGATGAGCTTGCCGCTGCAGTCCAAGCCCAGTTAAAAGACTCAGATTTTGTTGAAGAGTAACTTAGTTAAAATCAATTTTACAATAATTAATATTAAAGATATTCTCGCTTTATACGATAACTAGATCAAGATAGTATTTATAAATAAAACCTTACACAACCTTTGCCGGGTGGCAATCTTCTTGCCGCCGTTCGGACGTCCCTTGCCGTAATTCAATTGGCCACCTTTGTACTGGCTATCTAAGCCTTTGATATAACTATAAAAATAATCTTGGCACGCTAGTTGCTCTATATCAAGAAAACGCTAAACAATAAGGCAGTTTTCAGATGGCAATGAGTTTCAACAGTATATTAGGATTAAACGAGAATGCACTTTTGCTACGGGCAAAGCGTGCTGAAATTCTTGCATCCAATATCGCCAATGCAAACACACCGGGTTTCAAAGCAAGAGATTTTGATTTTCATAAAGCACTTAAAGTTGCCACTAGTCAGCAAACAAGTGGGTTATCAAGAACACATCAATCTCATTTTTCTGGTGTTGATTCAAACCTACCGGTACGACTTCAATATATAAATCCTTTCCAAGCCGGTACCGGTGATGGTAACAGTGTTGATTTACCCAGTCAGCAAGTTGCCTTTGCCGAAAATGCTATGGAATATCAGATGAGCCTTAGATTTCTTAACGGAAAAATTAAAGGTTTATTATCAGCAATTAAAGGTGAATAAACAGGTGAATAAACAGGTGAATAACAATGTCACTCTATAACATATTCGGGATAGCTGGTTCAGCGTTAAGCGCGAATTCAGTCATGTTAAATACTACGGCAAGTAATATTGCCAATGCACAAAGTGTGTCAAGCAGTAGTGGTGAAACCTATAGGGGTAAATATCCAGTTTTTGAAACCCTTTATCAAAATAAGCTAAATAAAACAATGCATTCACCTGGCGTAAAAGTAACTGATATTGTCGATGGTAATGCCGATCCCATTAGAAAGCATTCTCCGGATCATCCCATGGCAGATTCAGATGGTTTTATTTATACAGCCAATATTAATATTATTGAAGAGATGGCAAATATGATAGCTGCCTCACGTTCTTATCAAACGAATCTTCAGGTAGCCACAACGGCTAAGCAATTATTACAACGTACTTTGACCCTTGGTCAATAGTTTTAGTGGAGCGAATTTATGATTAACACCGATAACGCAGTACTCCAAAATTTAGGCATTACTAATGCTGATGATCTGAATACTAAAAAACAAGGTGAACTGTCGCAGGAAGACTTCTTTGCCTTATTAACCGTTCAGTTAGCTCAACAAGATCCCTTTAAACCATTAGATAATACTGAGTTTGTGGCTCAGATGGCTCAATTTAGTAGTCTTGAAAGTCTGCAATCAATGCAGACAAGCTTTTCGGATCTTGCATCTGCCATGACGTCTAATCAAGCACTTCAAGCTTCGGCCCTTGTGGGTAGAACGGTGTTGGTACCTTCTAATGTTGCCTCTTTTAATGGAACAAGTGAAGTACAGGGCATGGTTGCCTTATCAGAAAACACTCAAAATGTCGTGCTTCGAATTGAAGATGAAGCTGGTCAGTTAATTAAAACAATCGAACTGGGAGATTTAGAACAAGGACCCAACGATTTTACCTGGGATGGTACGAATGAAGCTGGTTCTGCAGTTGCACCAGGATTTTACAGCATATCAGTAACGGGCAGTGTATTTGGCCGTGAAACTCGATTACCAACTGGGGTTTATGCGCGAGTTGATAGCGTCAACCTTGGCGGGGCTCAAGGTGGTGTTTACCTTAATCTTGACGGCTTGGGTAGTGTTTCACTCGATGATGTTAGTCAGATTAAAAATTAATAAATTAAAAATACATTTATATGAATTAAAAAAGTAAAACGGCTGAGGAGCTAAATATGTCATTCAATACAGCACTAAGTGGACTAAATGCAGCACAGGCAGACTTGTCTGTTACCAGTAACGACATTGCTAATGTAAATACTGTAGGATTTAAAGAATCCCGTGCAGAGTTTGGCGATATCTTTGCCACATCGTCATTAGGCAGTAGCTCAACAGCTATTGGTAGTGGTGTGTTGCTCAGTAAAGTTGCTCAACAATTTAATCAGGGAAACCTAGACTTTACTTCAAACAGTTTAGATTTAGCCATCAGTGGTGATGGTTTTTTTGTAATGTCACCTAGTTTAACTTCACAGGAACTGATCTTCACTAGAGCAGGCGCTCTGGGTGTTGATGCCGATGGTTTTGTTGTTAACTCTTCGGGACAATTTTTAAAAGTTTTTCCGGTGAATGCTGATGGAAGTGTATCCGCCACAAGCTTAAGTAGTTCGGTAGCACTACAATTACCAGCAACTTCTGGATCACCTACCGTATCTACTGAAATTGAGATAGGAATGAACTTACCAGCTGGAGCAACAGCCCTAGACCCCACACTCTTTGATCCAGTCAATCCAATAACCTATAGCGCTTCAACATCAATTTCAATTGTTGATAGTTTAGGTGAAACCCACGTTACGACTTTTTATTATATAAAAGATGTGACTACTCCTAACACTTGGGCCCAATATATTCAGGTTGATGGTATCGGAGTTGATGTAGCTGGCGGTACTGCTGGTGCAGGGGGGCAGCTTTATGGAACAATTTCATATGATAATGCTGGTAACTTTGCCAGTAATACGCCTCAACCCATGGTAACAGCGCCGCTTGGTTTTACTAATGGCTCTGACGCGACTCAAACGCTTATTATTGATTATGCGAGTAATTCACCAACACAGTTTGCTTCCGGATTTGCGGTAAATACCTTAAGTCACAACGGTTTTGGTACAGGTCAATTGTCTGGATTAGATATTAGTGATGAAGGCGTAATACGTGCTAACTATACCAATGGTACCTCAACGGCTCTTGGAAAAATCGCTCTATCCCGCTTCTCTAACCCACAAGGCTTAAGACAGGAAGGAAATACGGCTTGGTCTGAAACTATTGATTCTGGACTTGCCATCGCCGGTGAAGCTGGCAGCGCAAGTTTTGGTTTGATTCGTTCAGGCGCTCTAGAATCTTCTAATGTTGACTTGACCGCAGAGTTAGTGAATCTAATTACTGCCCAGCGAAACTTCCAAGCCAATGCGAAATCTATTGAGACTTCAAATACTGTAACCCAAGCTATCTTACAGATTCGTTAAGTCAAAAATAACTAAATGAGAAACTAACTGAGAAACTGATATGGACAAGGGCGTATATTTATTGATGAGTGGAGCACGGGAGAGCATGCATGCTCAAGCCCGTGTAGCTAACAATTTAGCCAACGCTTCCACAACGGGATTTAGAGCTGATTTACATAACTTTAGGTCCATGGCTTCAGTGGGCGATGGTCTTCAGTCAAGAGTCTTTGTTCAGTCAGAACGTCCAGGTTACAACTTAGGTGAAGGTGGTTTAATGACCACGGGTAATCCTCTTGATATTGCCATAAAAGGTGAAGGTTGGATCACCGTCCAACGACCTGATGGCAGTGAAGCTTACACCAGAGCAGGGGACTTAAGAATCGATGTTAATGGCATTCTTGAAAATGGACGTGGCTTTCAAATCATGGGAGACAATGGTCCCATATCAGTACCGCCAGTTGAAAAAATTCAAATAGGTCCCGATGGCACCATTACCATTTTACCCGTTGGCGCCCCTAAAACAGCGGTTCAAATACTCGATCGAATAAAGTTAGTGAATCCTGTTGCTGGCAATCTTCAGAAAGGTACCGATGGTTTATTCGAGAGCATCTATGGAGATATAGCCATTGCTGATGGCTCAGTGTCATTAGTTACCGAAGCCCTTGAAGGCAGTAATGTTAATGCTATTAGTGAATTGACTGACATGATTGCCTTATCTCGTCAATTTGAATTAAAAGTTAAGTTTATGAAAAATTTTAAAGATTTGGGTGATAAAACTGACGCACTCATGCGAGTCAGTTAAAAACACCCCTTATAAATAAGTTAGTAGGAGAATAGAAGATGTTTCCCGCCCTTTGGAYAAGTAAAACTGGCCTAGACGCCATGCAAACGGATATATCGGTTATATCAAATAATCTGGCCAATGCTAGTACCATTGGATTTAAAAAATCTCGAGCCGTATTTGAAGATTTACTCTATCAAAATGTTCGTCAGCCAGGCAGTCAGTCTTCCCAAAATACTACCTTGCCCAGTGGTTTGATGCTGGGTACAGGTGTTCAGATAACAGGTACTCAAAAGTCCTTTAATCAGGGCACTATCCAAGTGACTCAAAATGCCTTAGATATGGCTATTAACGGTACTGGTTTTTTTGAAGTTTTAAGACCTGACGGAACTTCTGCCTATACAAGAAACGGTCAATTTGGGCTTGATCAAAATGGACAGATTGTTACCTCAGGTAATGGCTATGTTATGCAGCCAGCTATAACAATTCCCAATGACGCTACCAGTGTTACCATTGGCTCAGATGGCTCCGTATCAGTTATGCAGGCAGGTTCAGCGGCACCATCGATTGTAGGAAACATTCAAATTATCGGTTTTGCAAATCCTATGGGATTACAACCAAACGGTGAAAATCTTTATTTAGAGACTACGGCAAGTGGCTCGCCAACAACGGGAACCCCAGGTTTAGCTGGTGTGGGAACTTTACTATCAGGAGCACTTGAAAGCTCTAATGTAAGCGTTGTAGAAGAGCTTGTTGGTTTGATCGAGACACAACGTTCTTATGAGATGAACGCTAAGGTCATATCGGCAGTTGATGATATGTTGTCCTACGTCAATCAAGCACTTTAGAAACGAGTTAATGGTTTAGGAGTAGAATTATGAATTATCAACGATTGATCTTGGTCACAGCAGTGGTTTTCTTGTCTGCCTGTGCCCAGTTTATTCCTCCACAGCCAAATGATCCCTACTACGCACCTGTAATTCCTCAACATGGTTCAAATGTGAATATGCAAGCCCAAACAGGGGCTATATATAAAGTAAACAATGCGAGTTTTTTATATTCAGATAGAACAGCATCTAGAGTTGGCGACTTAATTACTATAAACCTTAATGAAAGCACTAATGCAACTAAGAACGCTGATACTGAAATTAGAAAACGTGATAGCAATACAATGGCGGAACCACTTATATCAGGTCGTATACCTAGCTGGAATGGTAATCCAATCTCCTTTGACGTAGATGCCGAAAGACGATTTAAAGCAGAAGCTGATACAGCCCAAGCCAATAGCCTAAATGGCACGATTACTGTAACAGTGGCTCAAGTATTACCGAATGGAAATTTATTCATCAAGGGCGAAAAATGGTTAACCTTAAATCAAGGCAATGAATTTATTAGACTATCAGGTATTATCCGACCTGAAGATATTTCAACGGAAAACACTATTTCATCCACCCGAGTAGCAAATGCCAGAATATCATACAGTGGTACAGGTGCTCTCCAACAGTCAAATGAAATGGGATGGCTATCTCAATTTTTCAATACTAGTTGGTTCCCGTTTTAGATTATCTAAAACCGAACAGGAGATAGAGAATGATTATATCAAGCCATATAAAAGAGCACTTATTAAAAGCAATTATCTTGTTGATGATTTGTTCTACCTACCAACTGAGCGCAGAAAGATTAAAAGATATTGTTGAAATTCAAGGAGTGCGTTCAAATCCACTGGTTGGATATGGATTAGTGGTTGGTCTTGATGGAACGGGTGAACAAACAACCTATACAACCCAAACCTTTAAGACAATGTTAAAACGTTTTGGTATTACCTTACCAGCTAATGTTAACCCGAAGCTTAAAAATATAGCAGCGGTTGCTATTCATGCAGAAATGCCTGCTTTTATAAAACCTGGTCAAACAATCGATGTCACTGTATCAAGCCTTGGTGATGCAAAAAGTTTAAGAGGAGGCTCTTTACTGATGAGTCCCTTAACAGGAATTGATGGACAAATATATGCCATAGCTCAAGGTAACCTAGTGGTGGGTGGTTTCGGTATCTCTGGTGCGGATGGATCTTCAGTTACCGTTAATATACCTACGGTAGGTAGAATTCCTAGCGGTGCGATTGTGGAACGTATGATCCATTCTGCCTTTGCTAGTGGTGATAGTTTAACACTAAATTTACACCGACCTGATTTCACAACAGCTAAGAGGGTTGCTGATGCAATAAATGGTTTACTTGGTCCAGGTACAGCTTTTCCACTAGACGGAGCGTCAATCAAAGTCAGTGCCCCCCTTGATCCATCCCAGAGAGTTATGTACTTAGCAACACTTGAAAATTTGCAAGTTGTTGAAGCAGAAGGTCAAGCAAAAGTTGTGGTTAACTCACGCACTGGAACTATAGTGATGGGCAGAAATGTCAGGGTCAGTCAAGCGGCTGTAGCCCATGGCAATTTGATTGTAACGATTAATGAAAATATTAATGTCAGTCAACCTGAACCTTTTTCACAGGGAGGAGAAACAGCTATAACACCAGACTCCACTGTTGATGTGGTTCAAGAAAATGCTCGTATGTTTGTATTACAAGGGGGTATTAAGCTTGAAGATATTGTTAAGTCTATTAATGCTGTAGGTACTGCTCCAGGCGATTTAATGGCTATTTTAGAGGCACTTAAAGAAGCTGGTGCCCTGCATGCTGAACTAGTGGTTATTTAGAGTACAGTCATGTTAAACGGACAACTAACAACTCAGACCCAATTTGAATCAGCAAGGGTTTACCATGATCTGAATAGTTTAAATCAACTTAAAGGCAAGAAGGATGATCCTGAAACCATCCGTGAAGTTGCAAAACAATTTGAATCGATTTTTATGGGCATGATGTTGAAGTCAATGCGAGATGCAAATACTGCAATAATTAATGAACCAATGCTTGATTCGGCCCAATTAGGCATGTATCAAGATATGTATGATGAGCAATTAACGCTCCATCTTGGTTCAACTTCTGGGCTTGGTCTTACGGATATATTAGTGCAACAATTAACAGGCAATCCTGCATCCGATACTGATAAAAAACTAGAAGACAAAGAGTTTTCCCCCAGAAGAGTTACTCGAGCAAATTATTTGGACACCACTGAACAAAAAAGTAGTGATCTATTATCAATTATCCAATCATCCCAAGCAGCTCCAGTTGTTACTATTTCTGAACCTAAGAGCTCGACTAATGATAATTCAGAAAGCCTTGAAAGTTCAATTGTTGAAAAAATAAGCGCTGAAGAAAAAGAACTTGCTGTTGTAAAGGAAAAGCATGAAAGAGGATTAGATTTTTCATCACCGATAGCATTTGTTAGTAGCTTATGGCCCTATGCACAAGCTGCAGGAAAGGTATTACAACTTGATCCGAAAATGCTAATCGCTCAAGCGGCCTTAGAAACTGGATGGGGTAAGTATGTCATGCGTACAGAAGCAGGGACATCGAGTAAAAATCTATTTGGGATAAAGGCCTCCAAATCTTGGCAGGGCGAAACCACTAGTGTTAAAAGCCTAGAAGTTGAAGACGGCCGGTTACAACTTAAGCAGGCAAGTTTTAGAAGTTATGCAAGTTATGCTGATAGTTTCAATGATTATGCTCAATTTATCAATGATAAAGAACGTTATCAGGGAGCCGTTAAAGTAGTATTAAAACCTGAACTTTATACACAAGAGTTACAAGCAGCTGGATATGCAACAGATCCTAATTATGCAAATAAAATAAATGAAATTTACAATTCACCAACATTAAATAACGCAATTCAAATGTTTGTGGAGATGCCTTAATTTAAAGCTAAATTGATACTGGCGAAATTATTGTCAGGAGGGAAAATGGGTAATTTTTTAAATATCGGAATATCAGGCTTGCTCAGTGCACAGTCTGCCATAGCCACGACTTCAAACAATATTGCAAATATCAATACTGAAGGGTACAACCGTCAAATAATCAGCTTTGATGCCAATACTCCAAACTTTTTTGGCGGTAGCTATATTGGTACCGGTGTAGTCATCAATAATGTTGAGAGAGTGATAGATTCTCTGTCATTACTTGATTTGCGTAGTAATATCACTAACTTTAATAGTCTAGAGACTTTCGTTAGCCAAGCAGATAGAGTGGATCGTATAGTTGCTGATCCAACAACAGGTTTATCTCCAGCCATTCAAGGATTTTTTGACTCGATACAGGCAGTTGCTAACACTCCAGGTTCCACTGCAGCACGTCAGTCACTCTTTAGTCAGACTGACCTGGTTATTGAGCGTTTTAAAATTCTTGATAATCAATTAAACACCCAAAGAATAAGTATCAATAATGAATTACAAGCAGTAGCGGGTCAGGTTACAACCCTTGGTCAAGCTATAGCAGATATTAATAGAGATATCGTTGCAGCATTAGGAGCAAGTGCAAGTGGTGGACAACCAAACGATTTACTAGATAAACGAGATCAATTGGTCAATGAGCTAAGTAAATTAGTCAAAGTCTCTGTAATTGAGCAAAGAGATGGTTCTAACAGTATCTTTATTGGAAATGGTCAGACGCTAGTTATTGGCCTTCAAGCAAATGAATTGAGAGCAGAGGCTGATCCTGCCGATCCTTTAAATAGTCGATTAGTTATAATACAAGGCAATCAAACTATACCGGTTACCAATCAACTAGTTGGTGGTAAACTGGGTGGACTCATCGATTATAGAAATGAGATGTTAAAACCAGCCATTAATAGACTAGGTCTTGTTGCTCTGGGTTTATCATCTAATATAAATGCCCAACATCAGCTTGGAATGGAGCTAAATGGGCAAGTTGGAGGCTTGTTTTTCTCGGACATAAATAGCGCTACATCTGAAGCAAATCGAGTTAAAGAAAATGTTGCGAATGCCGGAACGGCACAAGTTACTCTGACAATTTCAGACGTAGATCAAGTCTCAGTTGATGATTACAGGCTAGAATATAGTGCCGGTACAACTACCTTTACCTTAATCAATACTAAGGACAATTCAGTCGTCGATAGCTTTCTAAACCCTGGGGTACCTGGAAGTCGAATTGTTGCAGGGGAGGGGATCACTATTAACTTCACTGCTGGTGTTGTGGCTGATGGTGATAGCTTCTTAGTAACACCAACAAGAGAGGCTGTTGGTGGGTTAAACAAAGCTATTACCGATTTAACTCAAATAGCTGCAGCATCTCCAATGCGAGGTGTTGCTGATATAGCTAATACAGGTTCAGCCGAAATTACAGGAACCCAAGTTACTGACACAACAAATGCTTCATTTTCAGTGTCAGGATCATTAAATCCACCGGTTAGAATAGTATTTACAGGCCCTACAACCTATAGCGTATTAAACGACACCACTAGTGCTGTATTAGCTGCCGGAATAACTTTTACGGCGAATCAGGAAAATAATATGTTAAGCCAGGCAGGCTTAAGTCTTGGATACGAAATACAGATAGGTGGTGCAGCTGTTATTGGTGATACATTCAGATCTGAATACAACACAGGCGGTATAGGTGATAATAGTAATGCTTTAGCCATGGCAGATATCCAATCACAAAAAGTAATTAACAATGGTAATTCAACCATACAAGAATCCTATGGACTGTTAGTATCGGAAGTGGGAACAAGAACGAATGAAGGGCAAATTAGTCTGGGTGCTGCTCAAAGCTTATTAAGACAAACTGAGGCAAGAGTTCAAAGTATATCTGGAGTTAACCTTGACGAAGAGGCGGCTAAATTAATAAAATTTCAGCAGTCATATCAAGCCTCGGCACAGATTATTTCTACAGCAACAATCATTTTTGATACCCTCATCGCAGCAGTGCGATAGGTACCTATAGCAGATAACTACTTTTAATACACGGGCATACTATGAGAATATCAACGAATCAATTTTATCAATCGGGATTAAATTCAATTCTCGATCAACAAAGTGGTTTAAACAGAACTCAACAACAAATTGCTACTGGACAAAGAGTTCAAAAACCTAGTGATGATCCCATTGCTACCATTTCGATTATCAATTTAGAACAAGAAATTTCTTTAACAAATCGCTACATCGCCAATGGCGATATTGGTACGTCAAATTTAGGTGTTGAAGAAACTGTATTACAAAGCTTTACTGATATTCTGCAGAGAGTGAGGGAACTCATTTTATCGGGTGGTAACGCAACCTATGGAGACAATGAAAGAAATAGCCTAGCAGTTGAGATGGATGAACTATTATCACAGATGGTTGGCCTAGCTAATCAAAAATCATCCGCGGGGGACTATATGTTCTCAGGCAATAAAATCAATGTAGAGCCCTTTACTAAGACCGCTGCTGGATCTTACCAATATAATGGTGATCAGGGTGTGCGAAATATTCAGATTAGTACCAGTACACGAATTGCCATGAATGATTCGGGTTATGAAATATTCCAGAACATGCTCAATGGTAACGGTGACTTTGTTGGTGCTCAGAATCTTTCTAATACTGGCACGGGTGTTATTAATGAGGGCAGCGTAGTTGATAATTCGGCTTATATCCCTGATACCTATACAATCGACCTAGTAGATCTAGGTGGTGGTGTTCTTGGCTATGATGTTACTGGAGCTACTAGCGGTGCGGTAATAACCAGTGCCACCTTTGTTGAAGGAGGCGATATTGCATTTAATGGTGTTAGTTTTAACATCTCAGGTGCCCCTGCAATTGGCGATAGTTTTAGTCTCACTCCTAGTAGTCGTCAGGATATATTTACAACCGTTCAAAATGCACTAGCAGCCCTTACGACCAGTGTTTCTACCCCGGCGCAAAATGCACAAATGAATAATGCATTACAAAGAGCTCTTATCGATCTAGATCAAGGTATGGAACATATTGGAACGATTCACGCTGAGGTGGGAACTCGATTAAATGTTCTCGATAGTCAAAAATTAATTAATATAGACTTTATCATTAATAGCAGAATAACCTTATCAAGCGTTAGGGATTTAGATATGGCTGAGGCAATTACTGATCTTAATTTAAGGAAAATAGGTTTAGAAGCTGCCCAAGCTAGTTTTGTAAGAATTCAGAACCTATCTTTATTTAATTTCTTGAGATAATACTGATGTAGAAAAATATACATGAGTATCAGCTTTTTGAAAATAGCTTTCGACAGGTGACACTAGTAACTTCATAGCCAGCTTTCTTCCAGAAGGCTTTGGCTTCGACATTCGATGAACTATATTGAATTTCACAGTAAGGGACTTTTAGATTTTGGAATGTATCTTCCATGTGATTGACTAAAAGTCTAGCCAAGCCTTTCCTTCGGTACTCTTGATCGACCCAAACCATTTGAATAACACCATGCATTTCAAAAACGGTAAAGTTATTCGGCTGCACTTGTAGGTAGCCAATAATCAACCCAAGAGGTTTAGTTTCAGTACTTTGTGTGGTAATAATAATAAGAGAGTTTTTATCAGAAATTAAATTTCTCAACCAGTCTTCTAGTAACTCTGATATATTATTTGTAAGGGGGAGTTCAAGCTTAGCATCCAATGACTCATGTTCCATTAATGCCTTAGTCCATTTAAAAATTAATGGCAGGTCATCTAATGTTGCTTCTCTAAATAAATAGTCAGAGCACATGAATTAGCGTTAGGGAAGATGCAGTGTAGCTACGTTTTGATAGGTCAGTTTTGCTTTATTGTTATTCTGTAAATTAGCAAATTTCCTAAAGGTACTTTTCTTTTCCTGTTCTATAAATTCGACTAAACCATGATCAATTGCCATAATTTTTCGAATCATTTTTTCAATCAAGCCAATACTCTGTTTTGGTATAGGTAAGTTAAAAAAATCTTCTAGGGCTAGTTGTCTTATTTCTGTTAATTGCTCAACCCTGTCCCAATGTTCCTGACGAACATGCATAGCAATATCGTTTGATTGATCAATGAGAGTCGCTATTTCACTTTCAATTAAACGAGGCATCAGGACCTACTCACCTTGAGATGATTGTTGGTGATGAATTTTATCTGCTTCTTCACTAATGCCATCCCAACCGTCTTTAATGTTATGAATAATAGCAATAGATTCATCAATTTTAGATATGTCGTTTTCACTATTAGCTTCAGAGAGCCGAGTGACAATATAGTTATAGAGGGAGGCTAGTGTTTCAGCAACTTCCCCACCCTTATCTTTATCAATACTAGCTTGTAAACCGCCAATAATTCGAATTGCCCAATTAATATTTTCGCCCTTACCCTGGATATCATTGCGTTGCAAATGGCTTTTGGCAATAACCATTTTTTCGAGTGCTCCTTCAAGAAGCATTTGAATTAAACGATGAGGAGTTGCAAATTCAGCTCCCGATTGGGTACCTACTTTCTGGTAAGCTGCTGCGCCGCGTACACTCATTCTATATTCCTTATGGTTGAAAATATATATTACTAGTTTAGTCCAGTTTGATTATTCATTAGTAAATCCAGGTAAATTTGCCAACTGAGTTGCTAAAAAAGCACCTGTACTGTTGAATCCAGCAACTAAAGAATCCATAGCGCCAAATTTTCGCCTAAGCTGGGTTTCAAGTTGCTCCATTCTATAATCAAAATTTAGTCGGTCGGTTTCTAATCGCCTTTTTTGGTCATTTAAACTTTTCTCTCTAATCTCAATTAAACTACCTGACCCAGTATAACTATCAGTAATGGTTTGAAGACTATTAGAGACACCATTGGTTGATGCAAAGATGTTAGCTATGTCATCAAAGTTATTCTCTATGGCTGCATCTAGCGTATCGTCATCAATTTGAATGTTGCCTGAATCATCAAAAGTTACACCGATGGAATTTAATGTAGTAAAGTTGCCACTTAGACCAGAAACAGTATTTTGTAGTGTAGATATAATGCTTTGATTAAGTAATCTAAGTGTCACATCACCGGAAAGAGCACCTGATGAATCCACGGATGACTGACCTAGTTTTTGGGATAATTCTTGAAAATCGTTGACGGCTTTAACAAAACCAACAATGAGTTCTTTTACTGCAGTTGTATCAACAGTAATATCTAAAGTAATTGGCGCTCCGACTTCTGTGACTCTTACAGCTGTGAAGGATAAGTCCTGGATAGCATCTGTAAACACATTACTGTCGCTAGTAACAGCTATACCATTAATTTGTGCCGAGGCATTAGCAGCCGATTGAATTGAAGTTAAGTTTGTAGAAATACTATCGAGGCTAGCATTATCATTAGTAATAGTTAATGAATTTCCATCACCCGTTACCGTCGAATTGATAGATAGGATCGGTCCAGAAACACCATTGATGATGTTGACATTAACGCCAAAATTATCGGTAGCGGCATTAATGTTATCTCTGATGGTTTCTAAAGTATCACTAGCACCAATTGTAACATCAAAGGTATTGCCGCCAGCTGTGAATGTTAGCACACCTGAACCAACGGTATCAGTGATGTCTGAAAATAGTCCTGCAGTTGATTCTAGTCTGCTTCCCTGAGCCAGGGAATCTACAATGATTGAAAATGAGCCAGTTGAAGCTTCAGGAGTGGCGGTGGCAGTAATAAATTCCTCATCTGAACTTATTGCAGTTCGAATTCTAAAATCAGATAGGTTATTGAGGCTGTCTAGAGTAGTGTTTAGGGCGTCTAGGGATGATGAAAGTTGTCCAAGTGCCGATAGAGTCGATTCAACTCTTTGCTCATTACGCTTTAAACTAGATTCTTTAGGTGCGCGCTCTGCATTCAGAATAGCGTCAATGATAGCTTCGATATTGATGCCTGAACCTACACCTGCGGATGTTATTAAACCCATTAGGTACTCCTAGTCTTATAATACTATATAGCTATTTAGATTATAGCTATAACCACAGCAAAACTCGTACCAATAATAGACAATTAGTCTAGTATTTGATTATTATTTCTTTATAGATATTATTATCAAGTCTGGCTTGTAAATAATATACCCGTTGTAGCACTGTTACCATCACCGCTATTTTGTAATTCTTTCAATCTTTCAGATATTTTTAACAATTTTTCCGAAGGTATTTGCCTTATAACTTCCTTAGATTGACTATCTCTAACGGTTATTACTGTCCGTCCTGAATTTTGATCAATACGAAACTCCAGATTTCTAGTAACAACTTGATTAGAATTATTCAATTCATCTAGTGTTTGTTCAACCCTTTCTTGTGATTGAAGTGAACTAGCTTTGGCAAGTGTAGGCTCGGCTGATGGTTGATCAGTTTTGGCAACCCCTTGCCGCTGTTGGAAATTAATTCGGATAATATTGTCCGCTTTTTCCTCTGAGTGATTAGTTTTTACAGACGGCAACTGACGTAACTGGGCAGCTTGCTGCCCGGTTGTTGAAATTGTGCTTACGATATCAGTTGTCATGTTATTCAATCCTTTTGCATAAACTAACAATGCATATAAAGAGTGTTGTAAGTAAAGACCAGAACAATCTCTGGTCTTTATTCATCAAGCCTTTATTATGCTTACTGGAGCAATGACAAAATACTTTGGTTAGAAGCGTTTGCCTGAGCCAGGATTGATAAGCCTGCTTGCTGTAGAATTTGATTCCTAGCAAGGTTAGCTGTTTCAGCTGCAAAGTCAGTATCTCTGATACGAGAACGAGATGCTGATACGTTTTCAACGATGTTTTGTAAATTTGAGATAGTAGATGATAGTCTGTTTTGTTGTGCACCTAAGCTACCACGAGCCGTATCGACTGCTGTTAGCTGAGTATCAAGAACACCAAGTGCTGTTGCAGCATTGGCTGCAGTATCTAGGGCACCACCTGTAATTGCTGTACCAATAGCTGCGGCATCGACAGTTGTGACGCTAATAGTATCACCTGAGTCGGCACCAACTTGAATAGCGAAAGTTAGAGCTGAAGATAGTAATGCTTGACCACCGAAATCAGTGTTACCTGAAATTCTTGTAATCTCAGCACCAATAGCGGTGTACTCAGCATTCAGAGCAGTTCTTGCATCAGTAGAGTTTTGACCTGACGCTGCTGAAATTGCAAGTTCACGACCACGAAGCAGCAAGTTTGTAACTTCTTGTAATGCTCCTTCAGCAGTTTGAGCGATAGATATACCGTCGCCAGCGTTACGAATTGCAACATTTAATGAAACAATCTGTGCACTTAACTGATTTGATATAACAAGGCCAGCTGCATCGTCCTTCGCACTGTTAATACGAAATCCAGATGATAGACGTTGGAAAGTGGTGTTTAGTGCATTGTTTGTTTTAAACAGATTTCTTTGGGCGTTCAAAGACGCCACATTGGTTTGTGCTACATTACCCATGATAGATCTCCCGTACCTTTGATGTGTCCGATTGCATGGCATTAAGCCAATTAATTCAGTCACTTACAAAGCGTTTCAGAATTTCGATTCTATGCTGCTTACAGACATATGAACCGATTGACATTATTAAATTAGAGCTGAGAACTCAGATTTAACAATAAGTATAACCAAATTACTGCTGAGAACAATGAATTGGTTTCAAAGAGTTTATCGGGCGGATAATTGGAAACTTTAAATTTTTTGCACAGAAAAACAATAATTATCCATCTTTAGATAATTATTCGAGGTAAGTGATTGATAACGTTGTTAAAATTAAATTGAATTATTTTATAATTTTATTCAGTTGGTTGTACCATAGTAAATGGTCGTTGTTCATAAAAATTAACTACTTATTTTCAATTAGTTGGCATATTAGTTGCTATATTATTCATTGAGTAGCTCAGATGGTTAAAATCTTGACATACCCATGATAGGTCTTCCGCTGTCTATTCATTGCTTGCAAGAAGCAGAAAGTGTTCGTACTTTCATATTTATGAGAACTGAGAACTTGTATTTATGAAGAACCTTTCTCACCTTATGGGGAGTCAGGCCCTAATCCTGGCTCCCCATTTTTATTGCACTTCCTGTGCGTTTCTTTTTAAATCCCTTGTTAACTGCTTGCGTAAGCTAACTCTTTTCTAGCTTGATCGGCTATTTACTTACTGTAGTAAACTCAATACCCCTTGCGACTGGGCATTAGCCTGAGCTAATACTGACAAGCCTGCTTGCTGTAATACCTGTAACCTTGCAAGATTTGATGTTTCTAAAGCATAGTCTGCATCTCTTAAACGGGATCGTGATGCTGAAGCATTCTCAATAATGTTCGATAAGTTTGCTATGGTTGAACTAAGACGATTTTGTATCGCACCGAGCTGTGATCTATTGGTATCAATTGTGGTGATATCAGTATCAATAGTTGTCAGTGCTCCACTTGCAGCAGCAGCGTTAGTAATATTAACAACACTCAAAATTCCTAAAGTTGTGGCATCAACCATAGAAATTGCAATGGTTTCACCTGCATTTGCTCCCACTTGCAGAGTGTTAGTACCAAAGGTACCATCAAGTAGCTGAGTGCCACCAAACGCTGTAGTCGTGGCTATTCTAGATACTTCCGATATTAGTTGCTGATATTCTGCGTTGAGTGCGATCTTTTCTGGTCCAGAATCAGCTGTTGTTCCGTTAGCGGCTGTCAAAGCTAGTTCTCTCATTCTTTGCAGGATGTTAGTTATTTCTTGTTGTGCACCTTCACCCACTTGAGCCACAGAAAGACCGTCGTTTGCATTACGAATACCTACTGACAAGCCGTTGATCTGGGAGGTTAATTGATTCGATATCTGCAATCCTGCAGCATCGTCCTTTGCACTGTTAATTCTAAAACCAGACGATAGACGTTGAAATGTTTCGTTCAATCCTATGTTGGTCCTAAATAAGTTACGTTGCGAGTTAAGCGACGCTACATTTGTTTGAATTACGTTACCCATTGTTCTGTACTCCTATTCTGTACCATTGATGCGAAAAGTTTTAGGGTCTGGACGCTTACAATTTCCAGGAGGCCTTTGTGACCTTTGTTATTGCTTTCAAAGTGGGTTTCGACAGCTGTGCGAAATCCTTTAGAAAATAATTAAAAAAAATAAATTCAATAAAAACAATGAGATGAATGTTGTTTAATGAGGCAAAGAGTTGCCGGAAGGGCAATTGCCACGACTAAATATTGCCGCTTGAAGGTATTTTCATAAAAGGTTGAAGAGTCTCATCGATGAAAAAAGTGGCAATAAATTGCCTATAATGAATAGTAAAAATTCGAAAGAATTACAAAAACGACAATTATTTGACAGTCTTACTTGATTAAGTCAGTGAATCTAATAGAATACAAAGCACAATAATAATCAAGCTAGAATGAGTACAGGAATAACGCTATGTGGAAACCCATGCCATTAATTATTATCGATGATAAATCAACCGAAAATAATTCACTGCACCCTTTATTAAACTTCATAGGCGAAGATTCATTAGTGTTAACTTCGGGCAGTTGGCATCATGATGTGAAGAAGTATGATGAACTGTTAGGGTTTATATTGGATAGCAGCTTGATTGCTACGGATCTTGTAAAGATATTAACTGCAATACACAAGTGGAATCATCTCATTCCTATCATAATAATTGCTGAAGACTCAGAGATTGACTTCCTTACAGGTCTTGATGAAGCAATTGCAATTCAAATTGTATCAATTCTACCAAGAGCTGCAGAACAACAACAATGGTTAAATTCACTACATCTGTGTCAGCTTTGTCGTGACAATAG
The DNA here is from genome assembly GCA_002746155.1 of Gammaproteobacteria bacterium. Lineage (GTDB taxonomy): Bacteria > Pseudomonadota > Gammaproteobacteria > Enterobacterales. The sequence goes on from NVWF01000002.1 coordinate 227,098, forward strand.
TCATGCAGTTGCTGCTGTGCTGCCCTCAACAGGTAATAGTGATGAACTGAATCAACCAAAAGTTGCTGTTCGTGCTCTTGTGGGCAAAAGTCCTTCCATGTCAGATGTAAGAAAGCTTATCAGCCAAGTGGCTAAGACTGATGCTAATGTATTAATTCTTGGTGAATCAGGTACGGGTAAGGAAGTGGTCGCTCAGAATCTTCACGCTAGTTCCAACCGAAGTATTTGTCCTTTTGTACCTATTAATTGCGGTGCTATACCCGCTGAATTGCTAGAGAGTGAACTTTTCGGCCATGAAAAGGGTGCTTTCACAGGGGCTATAACTGCTAGACAAGGGCGTTTTGAGTTAGCTAAGGGCGGAACTATATTTCTCGATGAAATTGGTGATATGCCTATGCCAATGCAAGTTAAGCTACTTAGGGTTATCGAGGAAAGAATTTTTGAAAGAGTCGGTGGCACAAAAACCATAAAGGTTGATGTACGCATTATTGCTGCAACCCATAGGGATCTCGAAAAGGCTGTGGAAGAGGGCAGTTTTAGAGAAGATCTTTACTATCGATTAAACGTATTTCCCATAGAAATGCCTGCCTTAAAAGAGCGCGCAGAAGATATACCACTCCTCATTAATAGTTTTGCAGAAAGACTGATAAAAGCGGGAATGAGTAAGATCAGGTTCAGTGCCAATGCGATGGTTTCCTTAACTCGACATGATTGGCCAGGTAATGTGCGTGAATTAGCTAATTTGATGGAACGCCTATCCATACTTTTCCCCGAAGGAATAGTCGACTTGGCCGAATTACCTATTAAATACAAATATGATGAGGGTTTGATGAGGGCTGATGAACCAAAACTGGTTGAACAATCTCAGAAAGGTTCAAGCAAGCGTTCCTTGCGGCCAATACCTGAAGATGGTTTTAATCTTAAGGACTATCTTGTTGAAGTGGAAAAAATGTATATTATACAAGCTTTAGAGGATTGTAATTGGGTTGTAGCCAGGGCTGCAAATAAATTAGAAATGCGTAGAACTACCCTTGTTGAAAAAATGCGTAAGTATGAAATCCATAAGCAAGAATAAACGTCACTAAAATGACATCTCATCTTTTATTATATCTAACTGTCTGAATATAAAGATAAAAATTAACAGGCACAAAAATTGCTAGATACCAACATAATGTACCTTAAGTGACAGAAGTCTGACACAAAGGGATTATTAAATTCATTGTTGGGAGTTATTCATGACATCAGGCACACAGCCAGTCTGGAATAAAGAAGTTACCTCTGGAGACTTGAGAGCAATTTTAAATCAAGGGAAACAAACCTCTGGAGTGGATGATACTGAGAAGATTGACCTGTCGCTAGAAAAATCTAGCAATCAAAATCAGGCACTGTCACAGTTTTCCGATATGACCCGTAAATTTATCGATTCCTATAGTCACCTTGAAAGACATATTGACCGACTAAGTGACGAGTTAGCTGCTCAGACAGCAGAAAAAGAACAGCAATTTGAAGAACGTAATCGTTTGGCTGAACGCTTAGAAGGAATTTTATCCACCCTACCAAGTGGCGTGATCGTTATAGATGGGCATGGAATCGTGCAAGAATTCAATGCGCTAGCCGAAAATATGCTTGGTTTACCTATCCTTGGTGAAACCTGGCTCAATATCATTAGCAGGGCCTTTGCACCAAGAAGTGATGATGGTCATGAAATATCCCTCAAGGATGGAAGACGGGTTAAGGTTGAGACTAAAGCATTAGTATCTGAACCTGGCCAAATAGTGCTTATTACAGATTTAACAGAAACTAGAAAGCTTCAAGAGGATCAAAGTCGTGAACAGCGCTTATCTGTCATTGGCAAAATGATGGCGTCACTGGCTCACCAAATTCGAACGCCACTATCATCAGCACTTTTGTATTCTGGCCACATATCCTCTCAAAAACTAGATGTACGAAAACAACAAAGATTTCATAAAAATTTGCAGCATAGTTTAAAGCAATTGGAGAGACAGGTGAGTGATATGTTGTTGTTTGCCAGTGGCGGAGTGTCATCAAAACAGCGCTTTCAGTTACAAGATCTTCTCCAAGCGCTACAAGTGGATTTAGATAACCATCTTGCCACTAAAGATATCGATATTCTAATGGACAAAAAGTTGTCCCAAACTGCCATTTCTAATATTAGTTTATTTGGTAATATGCAGTCACTTCTTGGTGCTATAGCTAATTTAATAGAAAATAGTTTACATGCCTGTCGTGAGAATAAATCTAAGGGAAAATTAATAGATATTAGTGTAAGTCTTGACATAAACGATGATAAATCTATTTATATTGCTGTTTCCGATAATGGCAGAGGTATTTCTGAAGCTGATAAAATTCAAGTGTTTAAACCGTTTTTTACTCGTCGTGCTAGGGGAACTGGATTAGGACTAGCTGTGGTTAAAACGGTGGCTAATAGCTTCAAAGGCAGTGTAAATATTGATTCTAAAGAAGCAGTTGGAACAACAATAAATATACTATTACCTTGTATTAACACCGAATATTTCCCTGTTGATACATTTACAACTTTAACCGAAATGCAACAGGCTGGAGGATAAACACCATGGCGCAAGCCCAGGTATTGGTCGTTGAAGACGATACAGTATTACGTCAAGCACTTAGAGACACTCTTGATTTAGCAGGCTATCAAACTTGCACGGTTTCAAGTGGTGAAGAAGCCCTTTCTGAGTTACACAGTTTTAAGCCTGATATTATTGTTAGTGATGTACACATGGATGGCATTGACGGACATGATTTGCTGAATAATGTTCATGAAAAACATCCACATATCCCATTCTTGTTAATGACAGCCTATGGTAATGTGAATGATGCAGTGAGGGCAATGCGCAATGGTGCGATTGATTATGTAGAGAAACCTTTTTCTCCGGAAAAACTCGTTTCTCTAGTAAGTCGATATGTTTCTATTAGCTATGATACTAGTCACGATCCCATCGCTGAAGATCCACGAAGTAAACAGCTCTTAGATATCGCAGCCAAGGTTGCCCTGACCGATACCACGGTACTTTTAACTGGTCCAAGTGGTTCAGGAAAGGAGGTTATAGCTCGCTATGTTCATAAGAAATCACTAAGAGCTGAGGGACCTTTTATTGCGATTAACTGTGCAGCAATACCTGACAATATGCTCGAGGCTACTTTGTTTGGACACGAAAAAGGTGCATTTACTGGCGCGTTAAATAGTTCAGTTGGTAAATTTGAGCAAGCTCAAAAAGGAACTATTTTACTGGATGAAATATCAGAAATGGATTTAGGGCTTCAGGCGAAGTTGTTACGTGTCATTCAAGAGCGTGAAGTTGAACGCTTAGGTGGCAAAAAAGTAATTAAGCTTGATGTCAGAGTTATCGCAACCTCGAATAGAAATTTACAAAAAGAAGTGAGTGACGGTAGATTTAGAGAAGATTTATTTTATCGTCTCAATGTTTTCCCACTAAACTGTCTTTCCCTTCATGACAGGCCTTTAGATATTGTTCCCATAGCAAATTACTTATTACATCGACACTGTGAAACTATTGGTGGGCAAGTGCCAACCTTGAGCAAAGCTGTTGAACAAAGACTGAAAGCTCACCAATGGCCCGGTAACGTTAGAGAACTTGAAAATGTGATTCAACGAGCACTTATATTACAAAGCGGTGAGTTTATTCAATTGAGTGATCTGCAATTAGACATGATAAATTCAGGCAATGTTTCGTTTATCTCTACAGAAACGAAGGATCAAAGGTTAGGTGATGATGTAAAGAATCATGAATATCAGCTAATACTAGATGCCTTGGAAAAATTTAACGGTAGTAGAGCAAAAGTAGCAGAATCATTAAGCGTTAGTCCAAGAACTCTGCGATATAAACTAGCGAAAATGAGAGATGCAGGTTTTGAGATTAATTCATGATAATTAACGATATTATAAGTAATAGATTACATAAGGTACTGATATGAAGCCAATTGATAATTCACAACTACTCGCTCAAATGCGTGCCATGGCTATCTCGGCAGGAATTCCACCAGTGGAGCCCCAAGCAAATATTGTTTCAGGCAACGTGCAGCCTGGTGGGTTTAGCAATTTACTGGTGCGTGCTATTGATAATGTAAATGCAACCCAAAAGCATTCAGCTATGCTTTCAAAAAGTATTGAAACGGGTGATGGTGGAGCAAGTTTAGTACAAGCAATGATTGCTTCACAAAAAGCAAGTATTTCCTTCCAAGCGGTAATGCAGGTTAGAAATAAGGTGGCATCGGCATATAAAGATATAATGAGTATGCCTCTTTAAGCAAAAGATATAACACGCGACCAATCCATTTAAATAAGTAAGCTAGTAGAATGAACAGTAGGAGATAAAGTGGCAGAAGCAGCAACAGGTTTAGCACCCATGAGTACAGGTGGAATGAGCGATTTTGGCTCAACCACATCCATGACTATTTTGCGCCAAATTGGACTAATGGTTGGTCTAGCTGCGAGTGTTGCATTTGGAGTGGCATTAGTATTATGGTCACAAAATCCTGATATGCGTCCCCTTGGAACAATGGACCGTGCAACCTCTTATGAAGTGGTTAGTTATCTTGAACAAAACGTTATTGATTACGAAGTTAGTTCAAACGGCATCATACTCGTTGATCAGAGTAAATATCAAAGAGTTCAAATGGAGCTAGCCTCCCAAGGTATTTCCGACACTTCAAGTGGTGATACAATTCTAAAAGATGGCTCAGGTTTTGGTGTAAGCCAGATGCTTGAAACTGCTCGCCTAGTACGTAGTCAAGAATTGAATCTATCTCGAACCATAGGACAATTCACTGGAATTAGTTCTGCCCAGGTTCATTTAGCTATTCCAAAGCAAACAGTTTTTGTTAGTGACCGACGTAGACCAACAGCCTCTGTTTTGCTTAATCTAAGCTCAAAATCAATCCTGGAGAGAGAGCAGGTAATGGCAATTGTTGATTTAGTTGCTGGTTCCATACCGAATTTAACAGCTGACAAAGTTACTATTACCGACCAGTATGGTCGATTACATCAATCTGGAAGCATGTCGGCTGAAGAGTCAAAGTCTAGAAAGCAGTTTGAACAAGAGAGTCGTCGCCAAGCTGAACTTCATAGCAAGATAGAACAAATATTATCACCTATACTGGGTGTCGAGAACTTTACTGTTCAGGTGAATGTAAGCATGAGCTTCGTCGCTAATGAATCCACCTCTAAGTTTCATAATGGTGAGCAACCTTCTTTGCGTAGTGAACGCAGATTAGAAACCAGTTCAAACTCCTCTCAAAATGGAGGAATTCCTGGTTCACTGAGTAATCAACCCTCAGGTGATGACAGTATTCCTGAAAACATTGACCCAAATACAGCGACTAATTCATCAGGAAATTCAGGTAATCAACATTCAGAAACTGAATCAAACTTTGAATTGGATACAACCATAAATCATACCAAATTTCAAACTGCGACCATACAACGCATATCTGTATCAGTTGGTCTGAATAATCTGTTAGATGCCGGTGGAACTGATAGAATACCCCGTAATGCCCAAGAAATATCTCGAATTGAACGTATGATTCAGGGAGTGATAAATTTTAATGGCGCACGAGGAGATACAGTCATAGTTGACGCCTTCGACTTTCCTATAGCAGAACCTTTGCCTGACGCTGTACCTCTTGAGTTTTATGAAAAACCTTTATTTAAGATGTTGTTAAAGCCAGTGATTGCATTAATCGGTGTGCTACTATTGATCTTTCTAGTGTTCAAACCAATAATTAGTAAGCTGACTGCAGGAACAGTTAGTATGTTAGCGCCACCTCCTAATGTTGCCGCTGATCAGCTTACCTTAGCTGGTGACATGGGTGGGATGCAGTTACCTCCACCTGGTAGAAAATCCTTGGCTCAAGTAGACAGGGCTAGAAGTGCTGTGGGAGATGATCCTGCTATGGTGGCCCAAGTAGTAAAGAGCTGGATGGAATCTGATGAGTAGTGAGTTAGCAGAAATACCAGAAAAAAAAGCTGGCACTGATCTATCAGGGGCTGATAAATCGGCTATTTTATTGATGAGCCTTGGTGAAGAAGATGCAGCTAAGGTTCTACAGCACATGGGACCAAAGGAAGTACAAAAAATAGGCATGGCTATGGCTGAGCTTAAAAATGTTCAAAAAGATACTGTTATTGGTGTGTTAGACGTATTTTTGGATGTAGTAGAAGATCACACAGGTATAGGTATTGGCTCAGAAGATTATATTCGAAATACCTTAAGAGCAGCACTCGGTGAAGATAAAGCCGACTCCATGGTTGACCGAATTCTACTCGGCGCCAATACCAAGGGATTAGATACGCTTAAGTGGATGGATGCTAAAAGCGTTGCCGATGTTATCCAGTACGAACATCCACAGATCCAAAGCATTGTATTGTCCTACTTAGATGCAGACCAATCAGCTGAAATTCTTTCCTATTTGCCTGAGAAAAACCGTCTTGATTTAACCCTACGCATTTGCGCTTTAGACTCTATTCAACCTGCGGCTTTGCAGGAATTAAATGATATAATGGAAAAACAATTTAGTGGTGCTGCAGGTTCAAAATCTGCCAATATTGGCGGTATCAAGACCGCCGCCGACATCATGAACTTTCTCGATACGGCGGTTGAGAGTCATCTCATTGAAGCAGTAAAAGAAGTTGATGAAGATTTAGGACAAAATATTCAAGACTTAATGTTTGTCTTTGATAACTTGATTGATGTTGATGACAGAGGTATTCAAACTCTATTAAGAGAAATCAGTACTGATACACTGATACTTGCTCTAAAAGGCGCCGATGATGAGATTGGCGAAAAGATTTTCAAGAATATGTCTAAACGTGCAGCTGAACTGATGAAGGATGATTTAGATGCCATGGGACCTGTTAAACTGAGTGATGTTGAAGGTGCCCAAAAAGAAATCTTAACCGTTGCTAGACGATTAGCAGAATCTGGTGAAATTACACTGGGTGGTTCTGGTGAGGAAATGGTTTAAACCTAGTAGGTTAAATAAATATCATGTCTAAAAGCAAAGTTTCCAATATTATACTCGCTAAAGATATAAAGCATTTTGATCGTTGGTCTCCGCCAGAGGTCGAAGGCTTTACAATTAATGCTGATCAAATTGATTCAGAAAAACAGCCTGTATCTTCAAGAAATGTCAACACAGCTGTTACGGCTCAAGATGTTGAAGAAATAAGAAAAGCAGCCCATCTAGAAGGTCTTGAAAAGGGCAAAGCAGAAGGTATATCTCAAGCATTAAAAGAGCAGCAAGAAATAACAGATAAATTAAACAATTTGCTAACCCAGTGCCACGAGAAAACTAGCCATTTTGATCAGCAGGTTTGTGAACAGTTGGTTGATATGTGCATTTCAATATCGAAACAGATTATTCGTCGTGAACTTTCCATCGAGCCAGATCAAATCATGGCTGTGATCAGAGAATCAATAAATAGTTTACCTTCATCAAGTGAAAAAATAATTATAAAACTACATCCCGATGATGCCTTACTGGTTAAGGAAACTTACCATCTAGATGGTGAACAGGATCGTGCTTGGAAAATATTTGAAGACCCAAATATGCAAAGAGGTGGTTGTATCGTTAGTTCAGAAACATCCCTCATCAATGCTGATCTCGACAATCGCATTGCCACCATTGTAAGTCAATTACTGGGCGGCGAAAGAAGTGATGACTGAATCTGCAGTAAAACTTACTATTTCAGAACGCCTTAGTGACTATCAAACTCGCCTAGAAAACCCCATACCACTTGTTGTTGAAGGCAAACTAGTGCGCATGGTTGGATTAACCCTTGAGGCTGTTGGTGTTGAGGCTGCTATTGGAACTAGGTGTAATATATCCACTCAAAATGGTGAATATGAAAAGGCTGAAGTTGTTGGTTTTTCAGGTGATAGCATCTATTTAATGCCAGCGGGCGAAATCTATAACATTAGTCCAGGAGCAAAAGTAATTCCCACCAATCAGACAGCCTCAGTGCAAATTAGTGATGCGCTACTGGGACGAGTTATTGATGGTGAAGGAGAGCCTCTTGATGGCAAAGGTCCTATTACTGATGGCGTGCAAACATCAATTATCGGTCGTCCGATTAATCCACTTCAAAGACACCCAATCTCAGAGCCCTTGGATGTAGGTGTAAGAAGCATTAATTCAATACTCACCGTAGGTAGAGGTCAACGAATGGGCCTGTTTGCAGGTTCAGGTGTTGGCAAAAGTGTCTTGTTAGGCATGATGACCCGCTTCACTGCAGCCGATGTCATCGTGGTTGGTCTAATCGGTGAGCGTGGACGAGAAGTAAAAGAGTTTATTGAAAATATTTTAGGTGTTGAAGGCATGTCACGGGCAGTTGTGGTGGCGGTGCCGGCGGATCAATCGCCTTTAATGCGATTAAATGGAGCCTTGGTTGCAACCAGTATTGCTGAATATTTTCGAGATAAGGGTAAAAATGTACTCCTGTTAATGGATTCCCTAACTCGATTTTGTCAAGCCCAGAGAGAACTTGCTTTGGCAATCGGAGAACCTCCAGCCACTAAAGGTTATCCTCCTTCTGTTTTCACTAAGCTTCCTAAACTTGTTGAACGGGCAGGAAATGCCGATAAAGGTGAAGGTTCAATAACAGCCTTCTATACAGTTTTAACGGAAGGTGATGATAATCAAGACCCAATAGCCGACGCTGCTAGAGCAATTTTAGATGGTCATATTGTTTTGTCTAGGCAAATAGCAGAGACGGGGCATTATCCCGCCATTGATATTGAACAATCAATCAGTCGTGTAATGCCACAGATTACCGATGAAGGCCAACAGATGTCGATTACTGCTTTCAAAAGAATCTACGCTACCTATCAACATAATAAAGATTTAATTAGTGTAGGTGCTTATCAACAGGGGGCAGATCCCTATATAGACGAATCTATTGAGATGCTACCTGCCATGCAGGCATTTTTATCTCAAGGTATGAATGAGAAGGTTAATTTTAATGATAGTGTTCAGCAGTTAGGAACCTTAATGACACAAACAGATTAATTTCGTCTTGAGCTAATTTAATTCGAATTTATAGACTATAATTTTTAAAAAGAGGCACCAAGAGAATATCATGATTAAAAAGTCAACGCGCCTAAGGCCTGTGGAACGATTAGCTGAAAAAAAAGCGGTAACAGCCACCGAAAAAATGGTCAGTGCTCGAAACGATCATGGCTCACATAAAACTAAACTGAAAGAACTAATAAGCTATCGTTTGGAATATCTGGAACAATACCAAAGTCGTGCAAAAGTTGGCATGCAATCTGGTCAACTACAACAATATCAACAATTTATTAGTAAACTAGATGTTGCCATTGAGCAACAACGCGTAGTTGTAGCTCAGGCTAACCTTGTGCTTGAGCAAAGTCAGACCCATTGGAAAGACAAGCATTCACATAAGAAAGCTATCAATAAGGCTGTTGAGCGATTTAAAAAGCAAGAAGTACAAGCCGTTGAACAAACTGAACAGGCACTTTTGGATGAACGTAATACTCAAGTTTATAATCAGAAAAATAATTCGAGCTAGAAGGAGTCTAGTCTAAAACGTCGATACCCTCAACAGCTAACATGCCTATCAAGTTGATGATGGGTAAACCAATTAACGCATTAGGATCCAAGCTTTCTATTGAAGTGAATAAAGCTGCACCAAGACCCTCTGAACGGAAACTTCCCGCACACTGATAGGGCTGATCTTTTTTCAAATAATTATCTATTTGATGGGCACTTAGCTCTCGAAAATGTACCCAAGTGGTATCCTGATGATATTGAACTTTAGAGGTTGTAGAGTTATAGAGACATAAACCGGTGACAAACTGAACTGTTTGGCTTGAAAAGCTAGTGAGTTGTTTGATTGCAGTGTTGTGATCACCAGGTTTTCCTAAGATCTTACCATCAAACACTGCTACTTGGTCTGAACCTATGATCAAACTATCCGGTTTAGACTTGGCAACCTGCTTAGCTTTTTCTATTGACAGACGCTTAACAAGTTCAAGGGGTGATTCATTTAATAAGGCAGTTTCATCAATCTCAGGGGAGCAAGTTTCAAAATCAATAAGTAATTTTGACAAGAGACTTTTACGAAACGGTGAACTTGAGCCTAAGACAATTTTCACTGAGTAGTCTCCGGCGATTCTTTGATGTAAATATCAGTTTTTGGGTAGGGGATTTCAATGTTAGATTCTATGAACGCATTATAAACATCAGTATTTAATGAGTCTATGATTCTACCTCTGAGTACAGGCTGACTAATCCAGCATAATAATTCAAATTGTAATCCTGAATCTCCGAAAGAGCGAAATCTAATCCTAGGCTCAGGTATCTGGGTAATAGCATCATTGGTCTGGGCTGCATTCATCAATAAAGCTCTCACCTCCTTGAGGTCTGAACCATAGGCAACCGAAACCTTAATTTTTATACGGGTTTTTGTATTGAGACCACCGGTTTCATTAATAATCTTTGAATTTCCCATTATCGCATTGGGAATGGTTATTTCAATATCATCACGGGTTAATATTCTGGTACTTCTAATGCCAATATGTGTGACTTCACCACGCTCTCCCGTTTCGAGAATGATAAAGTGGCCGAGGCTATAGGGAGAGTCGGCAAGAATAAATACGCCGGCAAAAAGATTGGCTAGGGTATCCTTAGCGGCAAAACTTAAGGCTAAGCCTATGATACCGGCTGAAGCTATCCAGGCTGAGACATTAATGTCCCATGAAATGAACACAAAATAAGTGGCCAGTCCTATAATAATAAGCATGGCCAGATTATTGAAAAGGGGTAGGGTGTTGAGTTGCACCATCTGGAATTGGTTTGGTCTGACACTCATGCTGGTCAAGGACATGCGGGTGAATCGTAGCGTAAAGGTCATCCAATAGACAATGCTTAATGTCCAGAGTGCAGAAATACTAAACCAAGTGAACTCTTCCCCTATGTCTATGAGGTAGATTGCTCTACCAATACCTAACATCATAATGCTAGCCACAACTGGTTTATGGAATAGCTCTATAAATCGGTCGTCAAATTTATTCTTAGTAGAACTAGCGATACCTTTCAAAATCTTAGTCAACAACCAATCGGCAAATTTGGCTATAAAGTAAGAAACAATAAGTACAATTAAAGCTTGCAGATAAGTACTGGGAGCTAAAATTGTGAACCAATCTTTTAATAGGTTAATAAAATTTTCCATTTATTGCTCACTTTGTTTATTGAATAATTGATTAAATAGTTATTGAATAATTTATTGTATTTAGTGAATTGTAAATTAACTTAACTATCATTTGGAAACAACTGATAAATTATTATTCATCAGGGAATAGTTCGGTATAAATTAAAGTTATCTTTACTATAAAAAATATGAATTTGAGTTATTGCTTGAATGGTCGTAGTATCAATTACTTACTAGCAAGATACTAACATTAATCATTGGCTGATGGAGTGGGGAATTATGTCAGGTCAGACTTTATACGACAAATTATGGAATGATCATTTGGTCAAAAAAAATGATGATGGTATGGATCTTATTTACATCGATCGTCAACTTCTTCATGAGGTAACTTCACCCCAGGCATTTGAAGGATTAAGACTAGCCAATAGAAAACCACATAGAATAGACGCCAACTTAGCTGTACCCGATCACAATGTTCCCACAACTCAAAGATCCTTAGGTATAACTGACCCTATCGCTAAATTACAAGTGGACACCTTGGATAATAACTGCGATGAATTTGGTATTGTTGAATTTAAAATGTCTGACATCCGCCAAGGAATTGTACATGTCATTGGACCAGAGCAGGGTGCTACTTTGCCTGGCATGACCATCGTCTGTGGAGATTCTCATACCGCTACTCACGGTGCCTTTGGAGCATTAGCTTTCGGTATTGGTACATCGGAAGTTGAGCATGTGCTTGCCACCCAGTGCTTACGGCAGCAGAAAATGAAAAACCTGTTAATTCAAGTGAATAATCAATTAACTGATGGAATAACTGCAAAGGATATGGTGTTGCATATCATTGGAAAAATCGGTACTGCTGGTGGAACAGGTTACGCCATTGAATTTGCAGGTGAGGCCATCGAAGCATTATCTATGGAAGGTCGTATGACAGTTTGTAACATGGCAATTGAAGCAGGAGCCCGCGTTGGTATGATTGCTGTGGATGACACTACAATCAGCTATCTAGAAGGGCTTACCTATTCTCCTAAACAGGAATTATGGCATAGAGCGAAGGCACAGTGGTTGACGCTAAAATCAGATGTTGATGCAACTTTTGATAGGATCATAGAGATCGATGCTAAGAAAGTTGAGCCACAGGTATCCTGGGGTACCTCTCCTGAGATGGTGTTATCAGTAAACGATAATCTGCCTTTACTTACTGATATAAGCGATGGGGTGAAATTAGAGAGTGCAGCTCGGGCATTCGATTATATGGGGCTCAAACAAGGTATGGCGATCACCGATATTCAGATTGATAGGGTCTTTATCGGCTCTTGTACCAACTCCAGACTAGAGGACTTAAGAGCCGCTGCAAAGGTTGCTGGGGGTCATACTCTTGCTTCAAATATCAAGCAAGCTATTGTTGTTCCAGGATCGGGCTTAATAAAGCAACAGGCGGAAGCTGAAGGGTTGGATAAAATATTTACTGCTTGTGGCTTTGAATGGAGAGAACCAGGTTGCTCCATGTGCCTTGCTATGAATGCGGATCGACTTGAGCCAGGTGAGCATTGTGCTTCAACTTCAAATCGTAATTTTGAAGGCAGGCAGGGACAAGGAGGAAGAACTCACCTAGTCAGCCCTGCCATGGCAGCGGCTGCAGCAATTGCTGGCCATTTTGTTGATGTGAGAGAGTTTATGGCTAATCAACAACTAGGGGTTACTCATGGATAAATTTACGTATATCACTGGATTGGTAGCGCCACTTGATAGGGCAAATGTTGATACCGATGCCATCATACCAAAACAATTTTTAAAATCCATTAAGCGCACTGGATTTGGGCCTAACTTGTTTGATGAGTGGCGTTATCTTGATCAGGGTGAACCCGGCATGGATTCATCAAACAGGCCTCTTAACATGGACTTTGTGTTAAATCAGCCACGATATCAACAGGCATCAATTTTGTTAACAAGAATTAATTTTGGCTGTGGTTCTAGTCGAGAACATGCTCCATGGGCATTACTGGATTATGGTTTCAAAGTAATTATTGCTCCAAGTTATGCTGATATTTTTTACAATAATTGCTTTAAGAATGGCATATTGCCGGTTCGATTGACTGAAGATAAAATCCAGCAATTATTTTCTGAAGTGAAGGCTAATCTAGGATATCAGTTGCAAATTGATTTAGAGCAATGCCGCATTACTCTACCTGGGGGTGAGCATTTCAGCTTCGAAGTTGAAACTTCACGTCGCCATTCACTCATTAATGGATTAGATGATATCGGTATCACTTTAGAAGATATAAATTTAATTGAAAAGTATGAAAATAACCGACGTTTAACCAAACCTTGGTTATTTGATGTCATTAAATAGTAAAAAGTAGAAAGTAAAACTATGGATAATTAGATGAAAAATAAAATACTTATTTTAGCCGGTGATGGAATAGGGCCTGAAATAGTCACTGAAGCCGTAAAGGTTCTCGATTGTCTAAATACTAAACATCGGCTTAATCTAGAACTAAATCATGCTTTAATTGGAGGGGCCGCCTATGACCAATTTCAAACCCCTTTGCCAACATCAACCCTTGAAGCGGCTAGAGATGCCGATGCAATCTTGCTTGGAGCGGTTGGGGGGCCAAAATGGGAATCTCTTGATATTTCAGTAAGGCCTGAAAAAGCGCTTTTAGGTCTACGCTCTGAATTAGCCTTGTTTGCTAATCTAAGGCCTGCAATTTTATATCCTCAACTAGCTGATGTATCAAGCTTAAAACCTGAAATTGTGGCGGGTCTTGATCTGTTAATCGTTCGAGAGTTAACCGGAGGCATTTACTTTGGTCAGCCAAGGGGCATAAGAATCCTAGCTAATGGCGAAAGGGAAGGTTATAACACTTATGTCTATAGTGAATCTGAAATTCGACGTATCGGACGTATTGCTTTTGAAAGTGCCCGTAAAAGAGACGGCAGACTGTGTTCCGTTGATAAGGCAAATGTGCTTGAAGTCACGGGCTTATGGCGTGAGGTGATGGATGAGTTATCTAAGGACTATCCCGATGTTGAGTTAAGCCATCTCTATGTTGATAATGCCGCCATGCAGCTAATTCGAGCGCCTAAGCAGTTTGATGTCATGGTAACTGGAAATATGTTCGGTGATATCTTATCCGACGCGGCTGCCATGTTGACGGGTTCAATTGGCATGTTACCCTCCGCATCACTGGATCAAGCGGGTAAGGGAATGTATGAGCCAATTCATGGCTCAGCACCTGATATAGCAGGAAAAAACATAGCTAATCCCCTTGCGACAATCCTGTCATTAGCAATGATGATGCGCTATTCTCTCGATCTACCTGAGGTAGCAGATGAAATTGATCTAGCAGTGGGTAGACTTCTCGATCAAAATTTAAGAACTGAAGATATTTATTCAGCAGGATGTAACTGTGTATCTACTCAGCAAATGGGTGCAGCACTAATTAAAGAATTACATTAACTAGCATGTCTAATATATTGATATATAACATTAAGTGAATAAAGAATATGGCTAAAAAATACAATGTAGCAGTGGTAGGCGCAACGGGAGCTGTGGGTGAAGTAATGCTCGAAATACTCGCAGAAAGACAATTTCCAGTTGATAATTTTTATCCCGTGGCCAGTGAGCGATCAGCAGGTGATACTCTTCTCTATACTAAAAAACCACATATGATTGAAAATCTAGCTGAATTTGATTTTTCAAAGNTCGATATAGCTCTTTTTAGTGCTGGGGGTTCGCTATCAAAGGAATATGCTCCCAAGGCGGCAGCCCAAGGCTGCATTGTAATCGATAATACCTCTGAATTTAGAAATGATGATGATATCCCTTTGGTTATTCCTGAAGTCAATCCAGAAGCCTTGGCTAACTATAAAAATAGAAATATTATCGCGAATCCAAATTGTTCAACCATGCAAATGCTGGTTGCACTTAAACCTCTTCACGATGCCTTTGGGATTAAAAAGATAGATGTATCTACTTATCAATCGGTTTCTGGAAGTGGTAAGTCGGGAATTAAAGAATTAGCAACTCAAACGGGTAAGTTACTCAATGGTTTAACCGTTGAGGCTGAAACATTCAGTCAACAAATCGCTTTTAATGTTATTCCCCAAATTGACGTGTTTATGGATAATGGTTTTACACGGGAAGAAATGAAGATGGTTTGGGAAACTAAGAAAATATTTGACGATGAGGATATAATTGTGAACCCTACAGCTGTTAGAGTCCCGGTATTTTATGGACATTCTGAAGCAATACATATCGAGACTAAAAACCCAATAACCCGAGATGCTGCCGTGGATTTATTAAATTCTGCACAGGGCGTTATTGTCGTAGATGACACTGAAAAAATGCGCTTTGCAACAGCGGTAACCCATTGTAGTGGCAAAAATGCTGTTTTTGTCAGCCGAATCAGACAGCAACTTGATTCAGATAAGGGATTAAACCTTTGGGTGGTGTCAGATAATATTCGTAAGGGTGCCGCATTAAATAGTGTCCAAATCGCGGAACATTTAATCAAAAATTATTTATAAAAGTCGTTAAGAAGTTATGGTAAATACTTGTTTCGACTGATAAAGTAAAGCAATAAGAATTAATCAGTCGAACAACTTAAAGGGATTCAAAAATGGCTCGTAAGATTCTCCTCCTGCTTATTGTTGGTTTTGCCATGGCTTCTTCGTCACTTATGGCGATAGGACTGGGTGAAATTAAATTAAAATCGGGTTTAAATCAGCCGTTAAATGCTGAGATTACTATCCTCTTCACTAGAGGTGAAAGTAACGACCAATTAAAAGGTAAGCTTGGCTCTACACAGGGCTTTGATCGTGCAGGCATGGATAGAACTTATTTTTTAACACGAATCAAATTCAAGGTAATCACTAAAGCTAATGGAGTTAAAGTATTACAACTGACCACAAAGGATGCAGTTAAAGAACCTTTTCTAAACTTTTTAGTGGATCTCGAATGGCCTAATGGAAAACTGTTAAGAGAATATACCCTTCTTCTTGACCCGCCAATTTTTGATGATGCACCTAAGACAATTGTTACTCCAGTAGCAAAATCTTCACCCACGCCAAAAGCCACCGAGCAAGTAAGAACTCCTCGTCGTACTGTTACCCCTAAACCTGAATGGCAAGGTGAACTCTACGGACCTACTTCAGGTAGCGATACACTTTGGGGTATAGCAGCTAAAGTTAGACCTTCTGGTGTGTCTATTCAGCAAGCTATGATCACCATTTTTGAGAAAAATCCTAAGGCCTTTATGCGAGGCAACATTAATAATCTTAAACGTGGTGCAGAAATAAGGGTTCCTGAAAGCCAAGTATTTAATCAAGTTACCCAACGCGAAGCGTTAAGAATGATAGCCGCCCATAACGACAATTGGAAAACTGGTAAACGAACATCCCCTAGAGTTGTTATGGACACCAGTTCAAATAATGATTCTGCAAGAGGTACAACACAAAATACATCCGAAGGGTCAGGTCGATTACAACTAGGTACAGATTCTGATGAATCGGGTGCTGGCGGCAGTAGGGCATCCGATGCTTTGATTGAAGAAGAAAATGTAGTTTTAAAGCAACAAAATGACTCTCTTACAGAGCAGTCTAAGTCCAGTGCTGACAGGATTGAGAGACTCGAGCGCCTTCTTGAACTAAAAGATGAGCAACTTGCTAAAATACAAAATCGAGATAAAACTCAAGAACTTCAACAGCAGGACTTAACTGCCAATTCTGCTCAAGCCAGTACTACTCAAGACAATAATGAAACAAAACCTCAAAATGAGGACTTTACACCGACACCTGTTGCTATAAAGGAGTCGAAGGGACTTATTGATAATATTATAGACGGCACTTATAACCTCTATCTAGGCATAGCTGGTGGTATAGTCTTTTTACTTTTAATGATCAGTATCTTCAGAAGAAGGAATGAAGATGTTGATTATCATGACGCCGTAGCTGCCAGTAAATCAACTAATGAACATGGCGGCGTTAAACTTACCCCAACATTAGCGGATACGGCTGACGATCTACCTGAAATTGCAGATGATGTACTTGCTGGTACTGAAGTTAATGATTTTGATGATGAAGAGGTGATCGAGACGGATGAAACTTCTGATCCCCTGGGCGAAGCAGATATTTATTTAGCTTATGGAAAATACGAACAAGCCGAAAGTCTCTTAATCAGTGCCATTGAAAATAATCCTGAACGACTAGAACTGAATTGTAAGTTACTTGAATGTTATGCTGAAATGAATGAGCAGGCTAAATTCGAACAACATATATCAAGTATTTATAATGAAATTGAGTCAGATGGTGAGTTAAGAAGCTTTATTGAGGAAATATACCTTACAACCTGGCCTGAAGGTACTGCCTTTGTAACTGAGTCTGATGATTCACAACAAGTAGATGATGAGTTTTCCTTTGAACAGGACGCTGAAGATCCCACTCCCGAGGATAGCAACCCTGAAGATGAGTTTGTTATAGATGATGACGATTTAGATTCTAACGAAATAGATGTTGACGATATAAATGATGCTGATATTAATGATATGGAAGAGCTTCCTTCAACAGAAGACGTGTTTGGTGACTCAGAAGATGTAACTGAGCCTGAAGAAAGCGAAGAAGATCGCTCCGAAGAAGTGAACACTCAATTAGATCTTGCCCGTGCTTATGTAGAAATGGGTGATTTTGATGGAACACGTGAAATCATAAAAGAAATATTCGAAATAGGATCAGAGCAACAATGCGAAGAAGCTCAGGCTATCCTCGATGGTCTTGACGATTGATACCAAACGGCTTGTCCTCGGTATTGAGTATGACGGTAGTTCCTACCACGGCTGGCAGCGACAATCCCACGCTGCCAGTGTTCAAAGCACACTAGAGAAATGTTTATCACAAGTTGCTAACCAAAACATTAAGGTTACTTGCGCTGGTAGAACGGATACAGGTGTTCATGCAACCTCTCAAGTTATTCATTTTGACAGCTCAATTCAACGGCCCGTAAATGCTTGGTTAAAAGGCGGGAACAGTCTACTACCAGATGATATTTCAATTCGTTTTGCCCAATATATTGATGACGATTTTCATGCTAGGTTTAGTGCCATGAGCCGAAGTTATCTTTACATTATCGATAATCATTCAATTAAACCGGCACTGATGAATAGAGGATTAACCTGGATAAATACCAGGCTTGATGTGGATAAAATGAATGCAGCGACTGATTACTTAAAGGGTGAGCAGGATTTTAGCTCTTTTCGTTCTTCGCGGTGTCAATCACATACGGCGAAAAGAAATGTACTATCTCTAGGTTGCAGTCGATATGACAACTTTATAGTCATTGAAATCACAGCAAATGCTTTTCTACATCATATGGTGAGGAATATTGTGGGCTTGCTTCTAGAAATTGGAGATGACAGAAGGGATGCTTCTTGGGCAAAGCAAGTTATTGAAGCAAGGGACCGATGTACTGCAGGTGTCACAGCCCCATCCAATGGTTTGTACTTAGTGGGAGTTCGATATCCAGACAAATTTAGCTTACCTTCTACCCCAAAAGCTCCACTTTTCTTAGAGCAGTTACTCTCCACTCAAGCTGGTTAAACATATAATTATCCCAAGTTAGTAATTATTACAAAATAATTGAGCATCAATGGTTCTCAGGCAGGCATTGACTTGTTAGAATAGCGCTAAGTTCTTATATACCTGACTTCGAAGTTTCATCTCGCATCAGCAATAACAATAGCAATACAATGATAGGATTTTATAATGAGTTGGTTGGATAGATTAATACCTGGAAAGAAATCGTCATCTAAGGAAGGGCATCGTCATTCAGTCCCTGAGGGTCTGTGGACCAAGTGTACAGACTGTAGTGCAGTGTTATATCGTTCAGAACTTGAACGTAATTTAGAAGTGTGTCCTAAGTGTCACCATCATATGCGTATTACAGGTCGAAAAAGAATCGATTCATTACTCACTAAGCAATCAACTGAAGAAATCGGTGCTGATTTAGCGCCCACAGATTTGCTTAAATTTAAAGATTCAAAGCGTTATAAGGACAGATTAGCAGCTGCCCAAAAGAAGACTGGCGAAAAAGATGCACTGGTTGTTATTCGCGGTGAGTTAAATGGACAGGCAGTTGTTATCGCTGCCTTTGAATTTGGATTTATGGGCGGTTCCATGGCGTCAGTGGTGGGTGAAAAATTTGTCATGGCTGTTAACCGTTCTTTAGAAGATAAAATTCCACTTATCTGCTTCTCTGCAAGTGGTGGAGCAAGAATGCAAGAGGCCTTGTTCTCCTTGATGCAAATGGCTAAAACAAGTGCTGCCTTGGCTAAATTATCCGCAGAGGGTGTTCCATATATTTCAGTGCTGACTGATCCTACTATGGGCGGAGTTTCAGCCAGCTTAGCTATGCTTGGTGATCTTAATATAGCTGAACCTAAAGCTTTAATTGGTTTTGCTGGACCAAGAGTGATTGAGCAAACCGTTGGTGAAAAATTACCAGAAGGTTTTCAACGTAGCGAATTTCTATTAGAACACGGTGCTATTGATATGATCGTTTCTCGGCTTGATATGAAAGATAAACTAGCCGTAATACTTGCTAAATTATTGAATAAGCCTGAGGTTTTATCATAAATAAATACTGCCATGTCTAAAACCTATGATCAGTGGCTTTCTTGGATAGAATCTTGTCATGTTACTGAAATAGACTTAGGTCTAGACAGATGCCGCCAAGTTTTACACCAACTGCTTAATGAAAAGTTAAACTGTACAATTTTAACAGTTGCGGGAACCAACGGAAAGGGTTCCACGGTAGCCGTTTTAGAAGCCTTAGCTCTTCAAGCTAATAAATCAGTAGTTGTTTATACCTCTCCGCATATTTTAAATTACCGAGAACGTTTACGTTTCAATGGTAGTTGGTTAACTGAGCAACTGCATGTGGATTTATTTGAAGCCATTGATAAAGCTCGGGATAATATTTCCCTAACTTATTTTGAATTTGCCACCTTATCAGCTTTCAAGAGTGCAGAAATTCTTAAACCAGATTTATTGATACTTGAAACTGGCTTAGGAGGGCGTTTGGACGCTGTTAATGTAGTTGAGGCTGATCTAGCCATAATCACCACGGTTGATTACGATCATCAAGAGTGGCTCGGAAATGATCTAGTCGGCATAGCTAGAGAGAAGGCGGGTATTATTCATGGCAATACCACCGCTATTATTGCTGATCCAGATTTTCCAGCAGAAATAATTCAAGAGATAAAAACAACCACAGATGATGTATATATCTCAGGTGAACATTTCAATCATCATGATCAAAAGAATTCTTGGACTTGGAAGAATAATGATTTAGGTGACTGGGAGTTTGAGCATCTTACTTTCCCAAATTCTAATGCATCAGCGGCAATACATGCTTGGTACAAGCTGTATAAAAACTTCCAACTCAGTGAAGACTTTATTAGAAAGGCCCTTTCAAACCTACAACTAGATTGCCGATTTGAAACCCTATTACAAAAGCCAAGTGTAATCCTTGATGTTGCCCATAATCCTCAAGCTTTTAGAGTTCAGCTAGCATTACTTAACAGGCAAGCTTGTAAGGGCAATACCTACTTTGTACTCGGTATGCTCGAGGATAAAAATACAATAGATTGCATCAACGAAATTAAATCTGTAGTGGATCAATGGTTTTTAACCGATTTAGATGCAACAAGAGGAAATACTGCTCACAACCTAAAACAGCATCTTATGGATACTGGTGTGCATAAAGATAAGTTAACTTGTTACAAATCACCTGAGAAAGCGTTTAAAGCTTCCCGTGACAAAGCTTCAAGAGATGATAGAATAATCGTAACTGGCTCATTTTATACAGTAGCTCCCATATTAGCGTTAATTCAAGCTAGTAAATCAACTGACTAAACATTAGAATTTACATCAACATTAAAAACTAATCTAAAAACTAGCGGTTTGTCTGAAATAGTGAGGTAAGTGTGAACACAGAACCAAACATAAAACATCGAGTAACAGGGGCTCTAGTGCTAATAGCCCTAGCGGTGATATTTTTACCCTTAATACTTGATGGACAAAAAAAGAATCAAATCCTAGAGTCAAACATTCCAGCTAAACCTGTAACAGGCGAAATCATCCTTCTAGATATTGAAAAATCTGAAAATATAGCTAATGAACAAATTACCAAAGAACAAGTAGCCACTGAACAAGAGCCCCAAGTCATCGATTCGCCAAAGGTTAAAGAAGTGGTAGTTAACACCACCAAAGAACCCAAAATGCCAGTAAAAAAACCAGTTACTAAACCCACAGCAACACCTAAAGTTAAGCCAGTTGTAACAACAGATCAAAGAAAAAACAGACCAAAATTCAAATCTTCAGCTTTAGTGATACAAGTAGGCAGCTTCAGTAACAAGGCTAATGCACAAAAAATCGTAGACAAGATAAAGGCAGCAGGCTACAAGGCTTATCTAAAAACAGGTAAATCAAACGCTATAACCATCCACAGAGTACTAGTGGGACCAGAACTAAAAAGAGAAAAGGCAGAATCCCAATTAAAAGCCTTAAACAAGTTATCAGGATTAGAAGCAATCGTACTAGCTTATGACCCATTGAGGCATTAATTCAATGGCAAATATTAAGTTAAATTTGTCTAGTAAATTCAACCCGTCTTAAAGTAGAATGCCAGTTCAAATCAACCTAGTGGCTATAAAATGTGTGGAATTGTAGGAATTGTTGGACAAGAACCAGTCAATCAACGTATTTATGATGCGTTAACCGTATTGCAACACAGAGGTCAGGATGCAGCCGGTATCGTTGCCTATAATAATGGTCACCTAGCCCTACGAAAATCTAACGGTTTAGTAAGGGATGTCTTTGCAACTCGCCATATGCGTCGACTCGCCGGTAATAGTGGGATCGGCCACGTACGATATCCAACGGCAGGCAGTTCAAGTACAGCTGAAGCTCAGCCAATTTATGTGAATTCACCTTATGGAATTACCTTGGCCCATAATGGTAACTTAACCAATGCCGAGGAGCTTGTTGATGAGTTATTCATCTCTGATAAACGCCATATCAATACCGCCTCAGATTCAGAAGTTTTACTCAATGTCTTTGCCCATGAACTCGATCAGTGTACACATCAGCAAATGGTGCCTGAAGATATATTTAAAGCTGTGGCCGCAGTTCACCGACGATGCCGAGGTGGTTACGCTGCAGTAGCGGTAATTAATGGTCATGGTATGGTTTGTTTCAGAGATCCCTATGGTATTCGGCCTGTAATTTTCGGTAAAAGACAAACACTGAAGGGTACTGAGTACATGGTTGCTTCAGAAAGTGTAGCGCTTGATACCCTAGGTTTTGAAGTGGTTAGAGATGTAGCACCAGGAGAAGCTATTTATATTGATTTTGAAGGCAACTTTTTTTCACAATCCTGTGCGGATAAAGCGCAATATTCACCTTGTATCTTTGAACATGTTTACTTTGCTCGTCCAGACTCAGTGATTGATAAAATTTCAGTTTATAAAGCACGTCTCAGGATGGGGGAGAAACTGGCTGACAAAATTTTGAAAGAATGGCCTGATCACGATATAGATGTGGTGATACCCATACCAGACTCGTCCTTCACATCAGCAGTTGCCTTGGCTCATATACTGCAGAAAAAAATGCGCCATGGGCTTGTTAAAAACAGATATATTGGCAGAACATTTATTATGCCTGGCCAACAAATGAGAAGAAAATCAGTTCGTCAAAAACTCAATCCTATTGGTTTAGAGTTTAAAGGTAAAAATGTGCTGCTAGTGGATGATTCAATTGTACGAGGTACCACCAGTGAACAAATCATTCAAATGGCACGTGATGCCGGTGCCAAAAAAGTTTACTTTGCTTCTGCCGCTCCGCCAGTGAGATATCCAAATGTATACGGAATTGATATGCCCTCAGCGAATGAATTGATTGCCCATGGTAAAGATGTGCCTGAAATTCAAAAGGCCATAGCGGCTGATTGGTTAATTTTTCAAGATCTAGAAGATTTAATTGAATCTGCTAAGGAAGGTAACCCAGATATAGACCTTTTTGATACATCTGTTTTTAATGGTCATTATGTGACGGGTGACATTGATCAGGCATATCTCGACAATCTACAAGCTAAACGTAATGACTATGCGAAGCAAAACACTGATACTTTAGCGATAGAAAGTCAAATTGACAGTGATAGTGTCATTGGCCTTCATAATACACATTAAGTCACTTGCCTAGTATGAAATATCTTTGTAAATGGTTGTTAGGGTTGAGAGGTTGGAAATTAACCGACACACCGTTGCCTGTTATTGATAAAGCCATTTTAATTTTTGCTCCCCACACTTCAAATTGGGACTTTGTAACCATGGTCATGGCTAAATTTGCCTTGGGAATAAAAGTTCGCTATCTTGGTAAACACACTTTATTTTACTGGCCCTATGGTTGGTTTTTTAGAGCATTAGGTGGTATGCCGGTGAAACGCCATGAGCATAATAATGTTGTAGGCAGTGTTGTAGAATTAATAGAAAATAATGATGTAATTTGGTTAGCCCTCGCACCCGAAGGAACCCGTAGTTATACAGCCTACTGGAAAAGTGGTTTCTACCATATTGCGGAACGCTCTAGCTTACCTATAATAATGTTTTATTTGGATATAAGAACGAAATCCATTGGTTTTAGCGATCTGTTTGAGGTTTCAGGTAACATTGAAGAGGATATGGCAAAATTTAGTCAGTATTATTCAGAATTCGAAGGCTATAATCCTCAACAAAGTAGTATTATACAGACAAAAAAACAATATAAACTTTCAGGAAAGAGCCATGCAGATAAAAATTAATAACAAAATTACTTTTAAGAAAATAACACTTTTATCACTAGTCTTAGCCTTTACTCATAGCGCTCTATTCGCCCAGAGTAAATCAGTCTTGCTTGAACCTGTGAGTGGAAGCCAGGGTATGGTTTCATCACAAGAAAACCTAGCTAGCACAGTGGGACTTGATATTTTGAAGCAGGGTGGTAATGCGGTGGATTCAGCCGTTGCAGTTGGGTTCGCCCTAGCTGTCACCTATCCTCAGGCAGGTAATTTAGGTGGTGGTGGTTTTATGATGGTTTATCTTGCTAAGGAGAAGAAAACCATCGCAATCGATTACCGTGAAATGGCGCCGGCTGCTGCCCATCGAGATATGTTTCTCGATAAAGACGGCAAGGTGGATAATGAAAAAGCGAGGTTTAGTCACCTATCATCAGGAGTACCTGGCACTGTAGCAGGCATGATCCATGCGCTTGAAAATTATGGCACCATGACTTTACAGCAAGTGATGGCCCCAGCTATTGATTTAGCGGAGAAGGGTATTACTATCACACCAAGCTTTCATCATAGTATCAACCGCGCGAGAAGTAGGTTAATACAAAACATTCATACGCGTAAAACGTATTTTCCAAATAATGAGCAAGCGGTAGATATTGGTAATCTATTCATTCAATCTGATTTAGCCACCACGTTAAAATTAATAGCTGCTGGTGGATATAAAGCATTTTATAAGGGTGAAATTGCTAGAAAAATATCAGAAGATAGTTTAACTAATGGCGGTATTATTACCCTTGAAGATTTAGCTAATTACAAAGCTTTAGAACGAACACCAGTAGTAGGTCGCTACCGAGGCTATGAAATTGTTTCTATGCCTCCTCCAAGTTCAGGTGGAATACATTTAATACAAATGCTGAATATTTTAGAAGGTTGGCAGCTTAACAAAAATCCACTTCAATCTGCTACTACAATAAATCACCTTGTAGAATCAATGAAGAGAGCCTATGCCGATCGCAGTATTCATTTAGGTGATTCGGATTTTTATGATGTTCCGTTAAAAACCTTAACATCGAAACAATATGCAGCTGAGCTTCACCAAAAAATAGAAAAGAAAAATTTTGTACCTTCAAATGAAATACATCCCGGAAAGTTACCGGTTTATGAAAGCCTTCAAACAACTCACTTTTCTGTCATGGATAAATTTGGAAATGCTGTTTCAAATACCTATACCCTAAACGCCAGTTATGGCAATGGCAGAGTTGCTAAGGGAACAGGCTTTATAATGAATAATGAGATGGATGACTTCTCTTCAAAACCTGGTTCACCTAATATGTTTGGTTTACTCGGAGCCGGAGCTAATTCAATTGAAGCAGGTAAACGACCTTTAAGTTCAATGACTCCAACTCTCGTTTTAAAAGATGGCGAAATATTTATGGCAACGGGGAGCATAGGCGGTAGTCGTATTATTACATCAGTACTGCAAATCATTATTAATGTAATTGATTATAAAATGAATATTGCTGCAGCCACAGTAGCTCCAAGATTTCATCATCAATGGTATCCTGATGTTCTAATTATGGAAAAAGGATTTAATATTGATGTTTTAAATCAGTTAGGCAAAATAGGCTATATAGTAGATGCTCCAGAATTACATGGTAATTCATATACACCTACTGGTGCCAGTATTGGCAGGGTACAGTCAATTGTTAAAAGAGGCAAACAACTCAAGGGTTATGCTGATCCTCGTCAAAAAGGTTCTCGTGCTCTAGGTTATTGAGGTGATGTATGGAAGTTGAAACTATGATTTATGAAGGTCTGTATTTAATGTTAATTGGCATGGGTTTTGTAATCAGCTTTTTAACCCTCTTGGTATTGATTTTAAATTTACTAGAAAAACTGGTTTCAAATCAAGCTACTCCTGAGTTAGTTACACAAAATCCTGAGGCTACTTTAACAGCAGTAATAACGGCAGCTATCAAACAACATCGACAAACATAAAGATGATTAACATTACAGAATTTATAAAATAGGTTAGGACAGGATCATGGAAAAGAAAAAACTAGGTATAACGGAGTTAGTGTTAAGAGATGCTCATCAGTCGCTGTTTGCAACTAGGATGAGAATTGATGACATGTTACCCATAGCAGAGAAACTAGACAAAATTGGCTTCTGGTCACTGGAAACCTGGGGTGGTGCAACATTTGATTCATGTATTCGATATCTTGGAGAAGATCCTTGGGAGAGATTACGAAGACTAAAAAAAGCTATGCCTAACACTCGTCATCAAATGTTATTCAGAGCTCAAAATATTCTAGGTTATCGCCACTATGCCGATGATGTGGTTGAGGCATTTGTAGAAAGGGCAGCGATTAATGGTGTTGATGTTTTTCGTATTTTTGACGCCATGAATGATATGAGAAATTTAGAGACAGCGGTAAAGGCCGTGGTTAAAACAAAAAAACATGCTCAAGGTGCCATTTCATATACTTTAAGCCCGGTTCATCATCAAGAGCTTTGGTTAGATATGGCTAAGCGTCTTGAAGATATGGGTTGTGATTCAATATGCATCAAGGACATGGCGGGACTATTAAAGCCTTACGTAGCTTTTGAGTTGATTAGTAAGTTAAAGGAAACTGTTTCCATTCCACTAGCACTTCATACTCATGCGACAACAGGTTTGAGTCCTACAACAATTATTAAAGCGGTTGAAGCAGGAATTGATACCGTCGATACAGCCATATCATCCATGAGTGGCACCTATGGACACAGTGCAACGGAAACGATGGTTTCTATATTTGAACAAACTGATCGCTCTACTGGGTTAGATCTACATGCCTTAGAAGATATTTCGGTTTACTTTAGAGAAGTACGTAAAAAATATGCTAAATGGGAAGGCAGTCTTAAGGGTGTTGACTCTAGAATTTTGATCTCCCAAGTGCCAGGTGGCATGCTCACAAATATGGAAAACCAATTAAAGGAACAGGGAGCTGAAGACCGTCTTGAAGAGGTATTAACAGAAATTCCCAAGGTGAGAAAAGATTTAGGTTATATACCACTAGTCACGCCAACATCCCAGATAGTTGGTACTCAAGCTGTTTTAAATGTACTCACTGGAGAGCGTTACAAGAGTATTACTAAGGAAACAGCAGGGGTTTTAAAAGGTGAATACGGAGCAACGGCTGCAGCTGTTAATCAAGAGCTTCAGGAAAAGGTTTTAGCTGGAGGGTCAGTGATTACTTGTAGACCGGCTGATCTTCTTGAACCAGAATTAGAATCCTTAACAAATCAACTAAACTCTCTTGCTAAGGAGAAAAACATTCAATTAGCTGATGCTGTCATTGATGATGTACTCACCTATGCACTCTTTCCTCAGATAGGATTGCGATTTCTTGAGAACAGGCACAAGCCTGAGGCTTTTGAAGCTGCACCATCAGCGCTTTTAACACCCTTAACAAAAGCTGATGAATCTAAAAACACACCTACTAAGGGATCAGGTCATTATCTTGTTAATGTAGAAGGAGTTGACTATCAGGTTAAGGTAAGTGAAACGGGCGCTGTGGAGAGTTATCAAGCGACAGTTGTAGCTAAACATGAACCTACACCTAAACCGGCTTCTGATGCTAAACCTTTACTTTCGCCCTTATCAGGAAACATCTTCAAAGTCTTGGTGAAAGAAGGACAAAGTGTTGCTCAAGATGAAGTTGTCATCATTCTAGAGGCGATGAAAATGGAAACAGAGATCCGTACTCTTAATGCGGGGGTCATAGGTAACATAATGATTAAAGAAGGTGATGCGGTTCTTCTTGGTGACACTTTATTGAGTATTGTCTAGATTATGGGCGCCTTAACAGAACTTTGGACAAGCACAGGGCTTTATTCATTAACCCTAGACCAGTTTATAATGATTTTGGTTGGTGCTTTATTGCTATTTTTGGCAATCAAAAAAGGTTTTGAGCCTTTATTATTATTGCCCATTGGCTTTGGAGCAATATTAAGTAATATTCCCCAGGCAGGCATAGCTGATCCTGGTGGGATTCTTTATTACATTTATACTATTGGAATTACCACGGGTGTATTTCCCCTGTTAATCTTTATGGGAGTAGGGGCATTAACAGATTTTGGAGCCTTGATAGCAAATCCAAAAATGCTATTTTTAGGGGCCGCGGCTCAAGTTGGTATCTTTGCTACCTTAATTGGTGCTCTTGCCTTAAATCTAGTGCCAGGGTTTGATTTTTCATTAAAGGACGCCGCTGCAATTGCCATAATTGGTGGAGCAGATGGGCCCACAGCAATCTTCTTAGCCTCTAAATTAGCACCACACTTATTAGGTGCCATCGCTGTTGCAGCCTACTCTTACATGGCCCTTGTACCGTTAATTCAACCTCCGATAATGCGCGCCTTAACGACCAAGAAAGAAAGGGCGATCACTATGCAACAGTTGCGGCCTGTATCACAAACTGAAAAAATCATATTTCCATTGTTACTACTCACTCTTTGTGCATTATTTTTGCCAACGGCGGCGCCATTAATCGGCATGTTTTGCCTAGGTAATTTAATGAGAGAGTCGGGCGTAGTTGATAGATTAAGTCAGGCAGCCCAGAATGAAATTATTAATACAGTCACCATTTTCCTTGGCCTCGCTGTAGGTTCTCAGTTGAAAGCTGAAACCTTTTTAACGGTTGAGACACTAGGCATACTACTCTTAGGCGTACTCGCCTTCTCCATAGGTACCGCCTCAGGAGTACTAATGGGCAAACTGATGTCGAAACTTACAAAAGGTCAGATAAATCCATTAATTGGTGCCGCAGGTGTGTCTGCTGTGCCCATGGCTGCGCGCGTGGTAAACAAAGTAGGCTTAGAATCAAATCCCCATAATTTTTTACTTATGCAAGCCATGGGACCCAATGTTGCAGGTGTTATTGGTTCAGCGGTAGCGGCTGGTGTACTACTTGCCTTAGTAGGATGAAGGTAGGATGAAGGTAGACTGAATGGTGGATTAAATAAATAATTTATTTCGATATGTTTTCTAAACAGGTAATATACAGAACATCTTAGTAATTATATGATTTAGATTGTTAACAAAAACAAAAATATAATTCATAAAGCTTCGTTGATATTTGATTTTTCACAAATTAACTAAAGCTACTAACTATAAGAATAAAGGGGATTAACCTTGAACGCATTTAATGATCTAATTTTATGGCTTGACCAATTTTTAGGCTCAGCCAATTATTTTCCATTCTTGTTACTGGGAACTGGCTTATTTTTCACCATTTATCTAGGCTTCCCTCAAATCCGTTATTTCAAACATGCCATGAAGGTAGTTGTTGGTAAATTCGATAAGGCTGATGATAAGGGTGATACCTCTCACTTTGGCGCCTTAACTACTGCGCTATCTGGCACAGTGGGTACAGGTAATATTGGTGGTGTTGGTTTAGCACTGTTTTTAGGGGGGCCAGCGGCCTTATTTTGGATGTGGGCAACGGCCTTTTTAGGTATGACCACTAAGTTCGTAGAGGTGACCTTATCCCACAAGTACCGTGAAGTGGATGATAAAGGGGAAATCTCTGGTGGTCCCATGTACTACATGGAAAATAAGCTTAATATGAAATGGCTAGCTATATTATTTTCCGTAGCGGTAGTTTTTAGCTCATTTGGTTCAGGTAACATGCCTCAAATCAATAGCATTGCCGCTGGCATGAATCATACCTTTGGCATAGAGCCTATGTTAACAGGGGGTGTTTTATCTATTTTATTATTGCTAGTTATCGTTGGTGGTATCAAACGTATTGCCACTTTCACCGAAGCAGTGGTTCCAACCATGGCATTGATTTATATCATCGGCGCTCTAGGTGTTATTTTTTATAATATCGAAAATATCCTTCCTTCCTTCACGATGATTTTTAGTGACATCATGAATGGTTCTGCAGCCACGGGAGGTTTCCTAGGAGCTTCTTTTGCTTATGCCTTAGACAGGGGAGTTAATCGAGGATTATACTCCAATGAAGCTGGTCAAGGCTCAGCCGCTATTGCCCACGCAGCAGCCAAGACAGATGAACCGGTATCTGAAGGCATGGTGTCTATCCTAGAACCTTTTATTGATACGCTTATTATCTGTACATTAACAGGCCTAGTCATTCTTTCATCCGGTGCCTGGACCAAGAAATTCGACAATCAATTTCAACGTGCAGATCTGCAAATTATTGAGGGTGTTTATACTGATACAAATAAGGAAGATATCGCAAAACTATTTGCCCACCTTAATCCCAAAAATAGTGATAATATCACTAAATTTACTGGCAAGATTGAGGTCTTTAACGGTGAAGCCCGCGCTGGTAATTATACGATAATCAACGCTCGTTCAGTGGCTGAGGACATAAGATATGAGTTAGATGGCAAACCTTACACAGGTGAAATATCAGTGAGTGATGGTCGGCTTAGCAGAGATACTCTCGTGGTTGTATCAGGTAAGTCTCTGTTGCATTCTGTACGTTTAACCACCCAAGCTTTTACCAGTAGTTATTTTGGAGACTATGGTAAATACATTGTAAGTATAGGCTTACTCTTGTTTGCCTTTTCAACCGCTATCGCTTGGTCCTACTATGGAGATCGTGCAATTACTTACCTTGTGGGTAGTAAAGGTGTATTACCCTACAGAATTGTTTATGTAGCTGCATTTTTCTTTGCTTCTTTTGCCGATACCACGGTTATTTGGAATATTGCTCTAGTGACGGTTGTCTTGATGACAATACCCAACCTAGTGGGCATCCTTCTTTTGCACAAGGATATGAAAAAGTCCATAAGTGACTATTGGGAACGTTTCGCAAAAGAACATCCTGGCGAATAAGTATTTAATATATTTATTTTGATTGAGTAGAGTAAGATTGATTAATAGTTAGATGGAGCATGTTTAATATGGCGACTTACCAAGCACCTCTTAGATTTATGCGATTTTTATTGCATGAGGTATTTAACACTCAAGAGATGTTAAAAAAGTTAGATATTATGGAAGACTTTAATGTTGAATTAATGGATGCCATTCTTGATGAAGCGGCAAATTTTTCTCAACAGGTGCTCTTACCTATTAATCAATCGGGCGATGAACAGGGCTGTACTTTCAATGAGGGTGCTGTAACAACCCCAGATGGTTTTAAAGAAGCCTATAAAAAGTATTTGGAAGGTGGTTGGGCAGTCATGGGATGTGACGAAAAATATGGTGGTCAACCCTTGCCTAAAGCCTTGCATCTGATGATTGAAGAAATATTTTATGCCTGTAATACCTCCTTTGGTCTCTATCCAAATTTAACGAATACTGCAATTCAACTCCTCGAAACACATGCTAGCCAAGAACTAAAAGAGAGTTACTTAGCAAAAATGGTTTCAGGCCAGTGGAGTGGCACCATGTGCCTTACCGAATCACATGCAGGTTCCGATTTAGGACTTATTAAAACCAAGGCGGTTGAGCAACCAGATAATAGTTATCTCATTTCAGGAACTAAGATCTTCATCAGTGCTGGTGAGCATGACTTGACTGAGAATATAATCCATTTGGTTTTAGCCAAGCTGCCCGATGCGCCTGAAGGTTCTCGTGGAATCAGTTTATTTTTAGTGCCTAAGTTTCTTCCCAATGAAGACAATACCCCAGGTGAAAGGAATACCGTAACTTGTGGTTCAATCGAACATAAGATGGGCATTAAAGCTTCGGCTACCTGTGTCTTGAATTTTGATCAGGCCAAGGGATATTTAATTGGCGAAATAAATGCCGGTTTAAAGTGCATGTTCACCATGATGAATAATGAAAGACTATCCGTTGGCATGCAAGGTGTGGGTATTGCTGAAGTGTCGCTACAATCAGCCACAGCCTATGCGCTTGATAGAAAGCAGGGTAGGCATCAGGGTTCAAAAGAGGCTGCTGACTCGATTATTGGCCATGCTGATATTCGACGTATGCTGCTATCGATGATGAGCATGAATGGAGGCTGTAGAGCTTTAGCTGCCTTTGCTGGCAATCTACATGACGTTAGTGTTCACCATAACGATGAAGCAGAACGTAAAAAATCAGAAAGGATGTTGGCTATATTAACACCTGTCTGCAAAGCTTATTTTACCGATGCCTCCTTTGATAGTTGTAATAACGGTGTGCAAATTTTTGGTGGACATGGTTATGTAAAAGAATGGGGAATGGAGCAACTAGTGAGAGATGTTCGCATAACCCAACTCTATGAAGGTACAAATGGTATTCAGTCCATGGATTTGCTGTCACGTAAAATTTTGGCAGATGATGGCCGCGGTTGGGAAGAATATAAGAGTGAACTTTGTGCAATGATCAAGGAAGCTGAAGAGGTCAATGTTCTTGGAAAAGATTGCACTAGAGTCCGCCAAGCTATGGGCAACCTCTCAAGTGTAACCGATAGTCTACTTGAGGATGGAAAACGCAATTCTGGTCTAGTTGGTGCCGTTGCCACTGAGTATTTAAACCTATTTGGCACTGTTACCCTAGGGTGCCTATGGTTAAAGATGGCAGCAGTTTCAATTAATACGGGTGAAGATGATCTATTTTATAAACAAATACGTTCTAGTTGTGCTTTCTACTGCCGTCATCAAATGGCAACAGTCTTCACATCCGTAAATCGTATTATGGCGGGGTCTCATACCATTGTTTCTCCGGAACTAGAAGAATTTGAGTTAACCACTCTAGTTAACTAAACTGGCGCCCTCGACAAGATTCGAACTTGTTACCTTTCGCTTAGGAGGCAAACGCTCTATCCAGATGAGCTACGAGGGCGAAGCGAAGGATTATATTCAATCAAGTTAGCTTTAACAATTAGAATCTAGACAATAGCAAAAATTAGTTACGCATCCCTTGGTAATGACTTCTCTATTGATCGAATTAATTTTTGATTTAACTTGTCGCGATTGAGTTCCCCGTTAACTTCTATACCCGCTTTAAGTGTTTTTACTTTATTAAGTTTTTGTTGCTCTAAAGCCCAGTTAATATGTTCTGCTACAAAAACAGAGGCTGTTTCTAGCTTCAAATTTAAAGCCCTAGTGATGCTTTCAGAGTAGGGCGCATTTCCTAAGGCCACTGCTATATTTCTCTGCCAACTCTGATAACCAATTCGACGAATAGCAGAACCCGATAAAGTACTTAGAAAATAATCTTCCTGCCAGCTAAATAATTCTAGCAGCGTTATATTACCTAGGTTGTTTCGTTGTTGGAAATCCTTTTCAAGGCTTAGCTTTGCATATATATTCCAAGGACAAACCAATTGGCAATCATCACAACCATATATCCTATTACCCATAAGTGGCCTTAATTCAACGGGTATTGGTGCTGCTGACTCAATGGTAAAGTAAGATATACAACGCCTAGCATCTACAACATAGGGCTCTACGATAGCTTGAGTAGGACAAATTTTTATACAGGCTACACATTCACCGCATTTGTTTTCCGATATTGATTTATCAACATGAGTGGTTGTTAAGGGCAAAGGGATGTCTACCAGTAATTCACCTAGGAAAAACCAAGAACCGGCTTGTTTATTTAACAGCAAACTGTGTTTTCCAACCCAACCAAGTCCTGCCTTTTCTGCAAGAGGTCGCTCTAAAATAGGCGCTGAATCCACTAGGGCTCTAAAATTAAGACTTTCACAGTGTTCTGATATTTTACTCCCTAGCTGCTGTAATCGCTTACGCATTAATTTGTGATAATCACGACCTAGGGCATAACGACTAATATAGGCATGATCTTTTGCCTGTAGCGTTTTAGCAAATTTGGCATTAGTCGGCAAATAATCTAAACGAACACTTATTGCTCTTATTGAACCAGGGACAAGTTCGGCGGGCCGAGCACGCATCAATCCATGTCGATTCATATAATCCATATCGCCATGGTAATTTTTATCCAGCCAGTCTAGCAGTGGCTGTTCATGTTTAGATAAATCAACATCGCAAATTCCCACTTGTGAAAAGCCAAGCTGTTCAGCCCACCTGACAATCTTGTCTGATAATAATTGATAATTGATAGGGGGGTCATTGATCGGATGAAAAGTCATGATGAAATTCTACCACAGCAGTCAGACAGGCGTAACTTGTATCAAATCGCCATCTTCATGGTTGAACGGGTTTATAAGTTATATTCAACAAAACTAATGTAATTGATTTACTTACTGGACAATAGATGAAAGGCGTTTTATTCTGTTGTGAATGAGCATTAAGGGATAAACATGGAAATTAAAACCTTTTACCACAAAGATACCAATACTTTTAGCTATATTGTTTACGAGCCTACGACAAAAGATGCTGTGATCTTTGACTGCGTATTAGATTATCATAAGGCATCGTCTACCATTAGTTATGATTCCGTGGAGGAAGTAATCGATTTTCTCCAGCAGCAACAATTGGTCTTACACTACATTATTGAATCTCATATTCATGCGGATCATCTCAGTGCTGCTCAATATCTAAAATCTAAGTACCCCTTGGCAAAAACGGCAGTTTCAACGCAGATTACCCTTGTACAAGAAACCTTTAGCAAAATTTATAACTTTGCTGACATGTCAGTTGATGGTTCTCAGTTTGATAGTCTTTTTGCCGATGGTGATATTATAGAAGCGGGTAAATTAACGCTTAATATTATGCATACTCCAGGGCATACGCCTACTTGCATGAGTGTATTAATTGAAGATTGTTTATTTACTGGAGATTCCTTGTTTATTCCTGACTTTGGAACAGGCCGATGTGATTTTCCAAATGGTTCCGCAGAACAACTTTATAGTTCTGTATCAGAAAAACTTTATACACTACCCGATAAAACCAGAGTATTTGTCGGCCATGATTATCAACCCGGTGGTAGAGAACTGCGCAGCGAAACCTCTATCTTAGAATCTAAAAAGCACAATATTCAGTTAACTGAGCAAACATCTAGAGAAGAGTTTGTTGACTTTAGAACTGCGAGAGACAAACTCTTGTCTGCCCCCACACTATTATTACCCAGTATCCAAATAAATATGCAAGCTGGTCTGCTACCAATCGCTGAAGATAATGAAGTGAGCTATTTAAAAATACCACTCTCAATTAAATAATTTTGTTATTAATTGTTTCAGGGACTTTTTAACGGATAATTATTTGATACACTCTGCACACAAAATTATTTATCAGGATTAAACAACATGAATAAAATTCTTCTAATGATATTTCTCACTAGTCTAGCGGCCTGTTCAGATAACTCAAATGACACAAATACTAAACAAGCTGATCAAGCAGCAGAAATTAAACCTACAACTGAAAATCAAATCACTAAAGTTGTTTATCCAGATACACGAAAAGGTGAGGTGGTAGACATGAATTTTGACTCCAGTGTAGCTGATCCTTATCGCTGGCTTGAAGATGATATGAGTGAAGAAACGGGCAACTGGGTTAAATCTCAAAATGTCACTACTTTCGATTATCTCAATAATATCCCCTACAGAGATAAGCTAAAACAACGTTTAACGGAGATGTGGAATTATGAAAAACTTTCCGCACCTTTTAATGAAGGCAGCTATACCTATTATTATAAAAACGATGGCTTGCAAAATCAAAGTGTTGTATATCGTCAAAAAGAGGGTGGAGAAGCTGAGGTATTTCTAGATCCTAACACCTTCAGTGAAGATGGCACCACATCACTTAGTACCTTAAGCTTTTCAAAGGACGGCTCCTTGGCGGCCTATGCAATTTCTGAGGGTGGTAGTGACTGGCGTAAAATTATCATTATTAACACGGATACTAAAGAGACATTAGAAGATGCTTTAGTTGATATAAAATTCTCAGGTATCTCCTGGAGAGGTAATGAAGGCTTCTATTACTCCAGTTATGATAAACCAAAAGGAAGTGAGTTATCAGCTAAGACTGATCAACATAAGTTGTACTTTCATAAAATGGGTGAATCTCAAGATAAGGATGAAATAATCTTTGGTGCAACCGATGAACAGAAATACCGATATGTTAGTGGGACTGTAACTGAAGATGGTCACTATTTACAAATAGGTGCTGCTGTTTCCACATCAGGCAATAGTTTATATCTATTGGATTTAACGATACAAAATGCGCCTCTGCTAACCCTTCAAGACAATACTGACTCTGATAGCTATGTCCTCACTAGTCGGGGTACTAAACTGTTCATAGTGACTAATTTTAATGCACCTAATCTTAAGATTGTTATGGTAGATGCAGTAAAACCGGCTCAAGAAAATTGGGCTGATTTCATAGCAGAAACTGAAAATGTCCTGATCCCTTCAACTGGAGGTGGATATTTCTTCACCGAGTACATGGTTGATGCTACGTCTAAAGTCTTTCAATATGATTTTGAAGGAGAGCAACTTAAGGAAATCGAACTCCCAGGAAAAGGCAGTGCTAGTTCACTGAGCGGAAAAGTTGATGCAGAAATCTTGTATTACTCCTTTACCAATTACAAGACACCTCCAACAATCTATAGTTATGATGTTAACAAGGGTACTTCATCGGTTTATCGAAAGTCAGCTACTAAATTTAATAGTGATAATTATGTCTCCCATCAGGTTTTCTACCAGTCTAAAGATGGTACCAAAATCCCCATGATGATTACCCATAAAAAAGACATTATCCTAGACGGTAAAAACCCTACTATTTTATATGGTTATGGTGGTTTTAATGTCAGCATGACGCCTTCTTTTGGCATTACCACTGCAGTCTGGATGGAGCAGGGAGGTATCTACGCTGTTCCCAATATCCGTGGTGGTGGTGAATATGGTAAGCAATGGCATAAGGCTGGAATTAAGCTTTTAAAGCAAAATGTGTTTGATGATTTTATCGCTGCAGCAGAATATTTAATAGAAA
The DNA here is from genome assembly GCA_002746155.1 of Gammaproteobacteria bacterium. GTDB lineage: Bacteria > Pseudomonadota > Gammaproteobacteria > Enterobacterales. Next base: position 264,015 of record NVWF01000002.1, read on the forward strand.
ATAAATATACTTCGAGTAATTACTTAGCGCTACGTGGTGGTTCAAATGGTGGTTTATTAGTCGGCGCAGTTATGACCCAAAGACCTGAATTAATGAAGGTTGCTCTACCTGATGTTGGTGTACTTGATATGCTTCGCTATCATACCTTTACCGCTGGAGCTGGCTGGGCTTATGATTATGGTACTTCTGAAGAGAGCAAAGAGATGTATGAATATATCAAGGGTTACTCTCCAGTACATAACGTTAAAAGCGGTACCCACTATCCGGCGACTTTGATTACAACAGGTGATCACGATGACAGAGTTGTTCCTGCTCACTCGTTTAAATTTGCTGCCGAATTACAAGCTAAGCAAGCAGGAAATGCGCCTACCTTGATTAGAATTGAGACCGATGCAGGACATGGTGCTGGTACACCGGTTTCCAAGATCATAGAGAAGTATGCTGATATTTTTGGATTWACTCTTTATAACATGGGTATAGAAAGTCTTCCTGAGTAATGAAAAAAGTAATCGCTCTGTTAGTACTTTCAAACTTTATTATTGGTTGTTCAGATGACGCAAGTAATGCTCCCTTGAATCAGGCGACTCAAACGAAGCAGTCACCAGAGACTGCTTCGTTTGTTACTATGACCAGTGATGAAGCTCTAAAAATAGCTAATAAAATCTTTGCTGACTACTTTGAAGAAAATAAAGCTTTCAATCCAATTGCTGCTACTTTTCTCGGTGATAGCGCCTACAACGATAAATTCAATCCTATTATCAACACTGAGAATTTATCAGAACGATTAGCTTTTGAAAAACAATACCTTCAACAGATCAAGGCAATAAACCCTGAACTTCTAACTGGCCAAGAACGTTTAAGTTATGAAATATTTAAAAGAGATCGGGAGATTGCCATAGAAGGGGCTGCTTTCCCCAGCCATTTAATACCTATTAATCAAATGTACGGCATGCATAATTTTTACGCACAATTGGGTTCAGGTCAAAGTGCCCAACCTTTTAATACACTTGAGGATTTTGATAACTTCATCAAACGATCAAAAGGATTTGCCCTTTGGATGGACAGTACCATAACAGCCATGGCCGAAGGCTTGGAAAAAGGTATAGTTCAACCTGATGTGGTGATGAATAAAGTAATACCTCAACTTGCTTTTCATCTGGTGGACAAGGTTGATGATAGCGTCTTTGCTACACCTTTAAAAAATATGTCTGATTCAATTACTGCTGATGAAAAAACCATGCTTGAAACTAGGTACAAGGCAATGATTACCGAAACCATCTTACCTGCCTACAAACGCCTCCATGATTTTATTGTTACCGACTACCTGCCTAAAAGCAGACAGTCTGTTGGTATTTCAGAGCATCCTAATGGAAAAGCTTGGTATCAATATCAAATTAAGATCAATACAACCTTGGATTTAACCGCCGATGAAATTCACTTAATTGGAAAAAATGAAGTTGCTCGAATTTTAGGTGAAATGGACAAAGTAAAGCAGACAGTAGGATTTGAAGGCAGTCTTGCAGAGTTTTTTGAACACCTAAAATCCGATGATAAATATTACTTTAACTCTGAACAAGAGCTCATTGCAGGTTATGAGTCCACAAGAGATAAAATCAATAAATTGACGCCAAAACTATTTTCAATTTTTCCTAAAGCTGATTATGAAGTAAAGCTTGTTGAACCCTTTCGTGCCAGCAATTCTCGATGAAAGAAGATTATTAACTCTAAATCCAGCATTCCTTATTTTTAAAAATTATTCAGTCATTTTCCAGCCTCTTTCATTTTTAATG
>NVWF01000047.1 GCA_002746155.1 Gammaproteobacteria bacterium
CAAACACGGGATAATTCTGCCAGCCTTCTAAGAGGGCTGGCATCAAGCCCCTTCAAGGGGCAAATCAAAACCACCTTCTTAGAAGGTGGATATTTTTTTATCTGGTAGATATACAGTGACCTTTCTATCTTCATTCATGTATTCACTTGGTAGGTTGACTTCACTTAATTTTCCGCGAGGAACACCAGTTATTGATTTAACATAGGGCGATATGTTTTAACCACACCATGCTCAAGCCCATTATCTGAGAGCATAAATTCATTAAAACCAAATATAAACATGGCATCACTTGGTATTTTTTGCCTACAAAAATACAAACTAGTATTACCAAGCTGCTTAAATCTTAAACCATAAAAATCAGGCCCGCCAGATAGCATAATGTAGTCAGTTTCAGTATTACCCAGAGCAAAATAAGTAACCATGACATGCTTATCATCATTTTCAATTGCTTCAATAATGTAGTGTTCAGGAAGAGATGATATAAAGTTAGAAATTACGGCTTTGTCTTTTGTTGAAGCTAGCCATAAATCATACAGAGTTTTAGTAGGGTATTCGGTACGTGCAATTTTCTGAGTATTATTAAGTTCACTAGCGTGTAAAACTGATATATAAAATATGGCTGTAGCTAATAAAATTAGTGATGGCTTAGACATGATAAAAATTACCTTGAATTGAATGAACTATATAACGCCCTAAATAAAGGGTAGGTTTGGAGTGCAGCGGTAAAGGCCGTCCCATTTAATTTACTGATTACATTATTAATGTAGTTTGCTCGATATTATTCTATTTAAACTAGGAAATTTAGCACATAAGCCAACATGTTCGTGATCTTCCTCAGACCAAGTAACTCTTTGACTAGAGCCTGATTGCCTTGGTTCGCCATTCGTTCTCATAACTCCAATGCTTTGATTTCTGAGGCGCTTGTAGGCATTAAATCCAAACATCATTTTCCGCGGTGAGCTTACCACCTTTGTCTCCGGTGTTGTTTACGCCACGAGGCTCAATTAAAAGCATTTTTACTTCTTCTTCGGCATAGGGTTTATGTTCGACACCTTTAAGCACAACAAACATTTCCCCATCCGAGAGTTCTACTTGTCCATCTCTGAAATCTATACGTAGCTTTCCTTCCAAGACTATAAATGTTTCATCAGTGTCTTCGTGGTCATGCCATACGAAATCACCCTTAATTTTTACAATCTTGAACTGATAGTCATTCATCTCTGCAATAACTTTCGGTGTCCACTGTTCGTCAAAGAGAGCAAGCTTGTCTTTAAAGTTTAATGCTTTGTAATTCATGGTTTTCCGTATACCTTATAACGACCGCTGGAGCATTTTGTTATGTTTGATTATAAGCAAGAGTCGAAAAAACAAAACTTAGCGCCAAACAAAGTGGTGAGTAGAGAAAAGTATCATATTTTGCAAATTCTGAACCTTTGATTTTTTTGAAAAAACCGACTAAATTAAAATCGCCTATTGCTCTTATAAAAAAAATACCAGCCAAAATCCAACCAATATAAATGGCATATTGGAGGAGAGTTATATGTAGTTGTGGACTAAAACCCAAAGCCAGAGCAACCAAGCCACAAGCTGCTAAAGCCAAAGCAACAATAACTGTAATAAATTTACTTGGAATAAAAGCTGGTTTACCATTTATTTCCGGTATCGCTTTTTGAGACCAAGCCTCACCACCACACACCCAATAGAAATGGAGCAAACTAAGAAAAAAGAAAATTAAACTGACACTTATGCTTATTATTTGCATGCTCTTATTGCTTCTCTTTAGAATGAATTACTGGCTTAGTGCTGATAATTAATGTTATTAAAAAGCACAAGAATGCAATGCAGAGAAGAATGATAGGTACCATAAAAAAATATTTAATTGATATGATAAATGCGATTAACGACACTGTAGTATTAATAAAAATTATATTATTTTCAGGGATCACCGATGCTTTTGTTAAAAATAAATTCAACAAACCATAACTAATCAGCAAGACACCCATCATAAGGCTGAAACCTTCATGAAAGAGATATAAGTTTGATTCTGTACCCGCCATTGTTATAGAAAAATTTTTCATTTCAAGAATGATGCTGGCTCTTTCTGGAGTAATGGGAACAAACATGGATGTAACTATATGACCAAGACCGACCAAAATAAATGACCAACATCCCGCTTTATAAATTATAGATAATGACTTCACAGGTTTTCCTTTAGTTTAAAACATAACGCCCTGCATAAGCGTTGGTGCAATAGCAAAAAACCGACAGACGCAGTGCGCGTATTTAATGCATTGTTATGCATTGTTAGCTGCCACAGTAGTATTAAAAGATTTATAGTATTTAAACTCTAGAACATTACTTGCAGGATCTTTAATTATGAATTTACCTGACTCAGTATCTGTGCCTTCGTCTTTAATTATTGGATTTAATTCAAATGGTACGTTACTTGATGAAATCATTTTAGATATAGCCACCCAGTCTCGTTTGCCTAAGACTGTTCCAAAATGGCCAATGGGTACTGAGGTCAAACCTTCTTGCTCTTGATGAATGGTTATTTGATGACCAAAGAATATTACATCAATCCAATTTCCAGTATCACGACCAATTTTACAACCAAGAAGACTAATATAAAAATTCTTTGCAGCCTCTAGATTGGGAAAAGTGAATGATAAATGAAATGGCTTAATCATTATTACTCCTCGTTAAGATATGCATAACGCCTTGCTCAGCCGTTGACAAAAGTGGCGGTTCCTTTGCAGTTTTTCGCAAAAGAAATGACTCTTTTGGCAATCCGCTGCAGCAACTTGTTTTGTTTTTTATATTGTGCTAATGTGTACATATATACATATAATACACACGAGTATCTTATGAGAACTAACATTGTAATAGATGACAAATTAATGGCAAACGCTTTTAAAGCCACAGGTCTTACTACAAAAAAAGATGTTGTAGAACAAGGGCTTAAATTACTGGTAATGCGCAAAAAGCAGCAGGGCATACGCAACCTTAGAGGAAAAGTAACATGGGAAGGTGATTTGGATGAAATGCGTGGCCGCAAATGATTTTGGTAGATACAAGTGTTTGGATTGATTATTTTAATAATATTGACTCTCCTCATAGCAATGCATTGGATCTAGCACTAGTTAACGGCACTGTTGCAATAGGTGATCTAATACTCTTAGAGATCCTTCAAGGATTTAAAAGTGACAAAGACTATAAAAACACTAAATCACAACTCTTTAAACTAGACAATTATGAAATGTTTGGTAATCATATGATCGAACTTTGTGCAAATAACTACAGAAGCCTAAGAAAGAAAGGAATTACCATTCGTGGCACTGCAGATGTAATTATAGCGACATTTTGTATTGAAAATAGATTGCCTCTTCTTTTTAAAGATAAAGACTTCAATCCATTTGTAAAATATCTGGGATTGAATACTGTTCCATTGGAAACATAACGCCTCGCTCATCAGTTCATCTGATGTGGCTATTTGTTATGTGCTTTATTATTTTGCTATCGTGTATTTCCTAACACTGCGCGCCCATGCATCAACAACGTAAACAGCTCCATCCATCCCTAGAGCAATGTCATGACCAAGATTTTTCTTGTCTGACTCATCTTCAGCACTAAAGCTATCAAGTACGTTACCATCAGCATCAAGAATAACGACTCTCGAACGTGTATTGTCAGGCTGATCTCCACCATCAATAATAAATACTTGTTCATTATTTGATACAGCAACTCCATACGGTCGACCAACTTGCTTTGCATTCCATTCTGAAATATATGTACCTTTATTGTCAAAAACCTGCACCCTCGAATTTCCCCTATCAGCTACGTAAATACGATTATTACTTGCAGAAATCCCATGAGGAAGATCAAACTCTCCGGGTTGGTCACCAGGAACTCCCCACTGCATTTTAAAAGTACCTGTGGAATCGAATTTAATAACACGCGTATTATCGTAGCCGTCACTGACGTACACGCTTCCATCTTCAAGAATGCTGAGATCAGAGGGTAGTGCAAAGTGAGTTTTATCATTTCCAAAAACACCGGCTTCTCCAATGCTTAAAATTAATTCACCTTCATGCGATAACTTATGAATTTGTTGTGAACCAACATCTGTGACCCAAACATTGTTTTCTTTGTCTACTGAAAGTCCGTGCGGCATGATAAAAAGACCTCCACCCCAGCTATTTTTCAACTCTCCCGTAGCACCGTCAAACATAAGTACAGTATGTTCACTAATTTTCTTAACAGGAAAGGGTTCAATCCATTCACGACTAGCTCGGTGGAAAATAAAAACATGATTATGAGAGTCGACAGCTACTCCGGTCGCTTGTCCCATGGAGAAGTTTTTTGGAACATCAGGCCAATTAGAGACAATCGAATAAGCTCTATTCGAATCTGCAATTACAGAGTTTGTGAGCATTGATACGAATAAAACTATAAGACAATAATAATATTTGGAAAACAAATGACTACTCCTCTATCACATAACGTCGCGATAACCGTCAATTTACAGCGTTTATCGTATTGTTATATTTTTATGTTGTTTGTTGAGTTAAGCTAAACCAATTACCAGAGTTATCCTTTCCTAATGCCTCTATACCATAAAATTGTTCAGTTGGAGGTTGAGTAAACTCAACACCTTTCGCTACAAGCTCATCGTAAGTCTTTTGACAATTATCAGTCTCAAAAACACCGACGCCAAATGCACCATTTGAAACTAAGCTTCTAATTTTTTTAGCCGAATCCTTATCATACATTGGTCCTTCCTTAGGTTCAGCCAATACTAACTCAAGTTTAGGTTGTGCTTTTGCGAACACTGTCAACCAACGGAAACCACCGTCCATTGTCATATCCATACCTACTTCAAATCCGAGTTTTTCTGTATAGAATTTAAGGGCTTCATCTTGATCTAACACATGTACTGTTACATGAACTATTGCTTGTATCATTTTCAACTCCTTTATTAATTTGGTTTATAATTCTAACAGAAAGAATAGTTATTATTTTCTTCGATATTGCTATCTTTTTTTCTTCATTCCGTGATCTTTTAAACCAAATAAGTTCTGCGCATAACAAAGGGGAATAGATTGCATTGGATAGCTTAGAGGTTCACTTGATAAGCTCCAAAGTTTACGGCGATATTGAGTAGGCGACATTCCTACTTTTTTTCTAAAAAGGGAAGAAAAACTTCCAATGCTAAAATAGCCTACACTTTCACAGATTTCTCCTATGCTAAATTTCTCAGTTATCAACATTTTTTTTGCTTTTTCAATTCTCAATCTAGCAACAAATGTATTTGGTGACTCACCAAATACATTTGTGAAAACTCTAGAAAAATGATATTGGGACATACACGAATATTTTGCTACTTCGGTTAAGCTAAATGAGTCTGAGAAGTGTTCTTGCAGATAGTCTCTTCCTAAACATATTTTTTTGTATTGAAAGTGCCTAATCATGAACTGGTAACCCACCTTGTTTTTTAATATAACGTTAAGCACACTCGAAAAATGCGAGCCCGCGAGTAATTTTTCGAGTGCTGCTTTTGGTTATACGGCGACTATCTCTTGCTTTGACTAAGATACACAGCAGCTTGCTTACTGTCTCCACTTGCTATTATAAAATCACTTTTACCGTCTTCGTTTAGATCTGTTAATACAAGTCCCCATGGATTAAGAATACTTGAGTGCTCAAAACTAATAGTTTCAAAAGTAGTCTTGCTACCTAGAACAACCAGTATATTGCCAGACCAATTACTGACTAGAGCGTCTTTAATGCCATCACCATTTATATCTCCTACAGCTATTTGTTTTGCACCAGAAGAAGTCATTATTGATGTTTTCTTTTCATCAAGAAAATTTCCTTGGCCGTCTCCAGGAATGATAGTTATAAGACCTCCCTGTGAAGCCACAATTAAATCCATTTTACCATCACCAGTCATTTCAGCTAACTCAACTGCAAATGGAGATTCGGATGGAGCTAGTTTTTTTAAGGAAAACGATAGCTGATCTGCGCTAGTGTTGATAACTATACCAATTTCACGTTGATTTGGTGTAACTAAGTCTAACTTTCCGTCGCCATTGATATCCCCCGTTGCAAACCCCAAATAGGGATCACCACCAACGTCGACAAGTTGTCCTTGTTTTTTGAAATTTCCATTCCCAAGTCCTTTTAATACCAGTAACCCTTTATGAGTGCGATTATCTACAATCAGATCGACCTTATTGTCACCATCCAAATCTTTTAATTGAACCACATGTGGATGAGGTTTTACGTCAATATTAAGCGGCGAATGAGGTGCATGTTTGAAGCCACCCCGACCATCACCATAAAGCAATGTAACATATGATGTTTCGTGATTAGCTATAACCACATCAATATTTCCATCACCATTGATGTCAGAAACGGACATGTCTGTAGGTTTTTCACCAGCAGAAAAGCGACTAGTTTCAATCAAGTTACCTTTGCCATCACCCCGATAAGCGACAATGTTATTATCTGAATAATTAGAGATAATAACATCCTGATGACCATCTGAATCGTAATCTAAAGCCAAAATCATCGTTTCGCCTGCCCCGACAGTTAGTAGAGTATGTGAGAAAGTTGTTTTACCTATCTCGATGGYTTTAGCTTGGCAAACAAAACTTAACGAAATAATTAAAAAAAATAGAGAATATGCAATATTTTTAGATTGGTTCATATTACCGCCTTAATTTGATTAGCCATATAACGCTAACCGTCTGTTTGCTTTCGCGAGCCGGTTCTTGTTATAAAAGCGGTCAATGATGTGATTGATCTGATACTTCAGAGCAATATCCATTTCAATTGTAGCGGTATAACGCCTCAAACACCGGCAGCGTTTACGCTGTCCAAGTGCTTTGACTTGTTAGTGGCTTCAGATTGCAACCTCTCAACAAGCCAAACTTTTATAATGGATTGCCGCGTTACGCCTATACGAGCGGCCTCTTTATCAAGAGATTCTACGACCCACGATGGGAAGTCAACATTAATTCTTTTTTGCTGTTGGTTAATGCGACGCATAGTAGAAAGGTTGAGGTTTTCAATAATATCCTCTTTATTGTCATCAAATTTTTTATCAAACTCTTTAGCTTTCATAAAGCTCCACCTCTTTATTTCGTGAACGTCTGACGGAAATTAACCGCACGTTCTTATTCCGATAAGTTACGATTGCTGACCAATGCTTATTGTTAATAAGGCCAACAACGAGAAACCTTGTTTCAACACCTGACTCTATTTCGACTTCCAATGCATCTGGGTCGTTCCAAAGTACTTGAGCCGTGTTGAAATCGATTCCATGCTTCTTAAGATTGGATTTACTCTTATTTTCATCGTATTCGAAAGTAGCCATGAGTATAAACTATACCTAATTTACTCATTAAGCAAGGTTGAATTACGGGAGGTGGGTGGAAATGGCCACTAACGCCTTGCTCAGCGGCAATTTAAAGTGGCACGTTTTTGCGTATGCAAAAAAAGTGACGCTTTAAATTGTCCGCTGGAGCTATTTGTTGGACGAAGCCGCTATCGCGAAGACAAGCCACTTCACCATTAAATTAGGTGTAACCTCAATACCCCTCAGTATCAACTAACGAGTACATTGTAATCTCAATAACCACATGAGGTTACAAACCAATGAAAACATCAAACAACCCACAATTCAACAGATATTATGAACTACACTGCAAACATCTTAGGCTCAAAGGACTACAGCCTAAAACCATTGAGGCCTATAGTCGGGCTATTCGCCGACTAGGAGACTTTTTTAATTTCCATCTTGATGCCTTGGAACAAGAACAATTGCTGGACTATTTTCACGCACTTTTGGAACGTTTATCCTGGAGTTCAGTCAAACTCGATCTCTATGGGTTAAAGTTTTTCTATGTGCATGTTTTGAATAAACCCTAGACTGAACTAAAACTGATCCAGCCGCCTAAAACAAAGCGCATTCCAGACATTATTTCTATAGAAGAGGCCCACAAACTGTTCATGGCAACAGACCGAGTCAGTTATCGTGTATTTTTCTTTACGCCCTACAGCATGGGCTTGCGTCTAGGTGAAGGACTGTGCATCGACATCCTCGGTTCATCTTTCCCAGCCGAAAACGAGGATTAAAAAAAGCCCATCTGGCGATAATACCCATGGATCGCGGTGGTGTTCAGGGTGCAATGACTTCAGTCGTACGTGGCATGAATTTAAAAAAGAAGATCACCTGCCATAGTCTGCGTCACAGTTATGCCACGCATCTGACCAATAACACTCAGAACAATGCCTGTCAGTTGATCAATGATTTGATGAATGGCTTTGATATTCAATGGGGGAATGTTCGATGATCCGTCTATCCTCTGTTATTGAACAATTTGAAAGCGATTTTATGGTTCAGTATGCTGATCGCCTACTTCCCTCACAGGCAAAAGCACTGGCAGCTATGAAGACCTGTAGAAATCGCTACAGCCCACTGATGCAGGCTCATTGTGACCCCCGTGACAGCGATCAATATTTTCCACATTCCTGCGGCAACCGACACTGCCCGCATTGCCAGCATCATGAATCTCAACAATGGCTGGAAAACCAGTGTCGAAAACAGGTGCCGGCCAACTATTTYMTGATCACCTTCACGGTACCTGCCCAGCTACGACAGTTGTTCTTCCGGCACCAGCGRCACRGTTATARSCTGCTRTTTAAATCAGTCTGGGATACMTTRCARAGYTTCAGTCAGAATGACAAAAARCTGAAAGGGACGCCGGGAGTCATWGCGGTATTRCATACCCACTCAAGAGCATTGGACTACCATCCTCATATTCATGCKGTGATCCCTGCGGCTGCCATTAACAAAAAGCACCGCCTATGGCGGGAAAARCCGGGCRAGTATCTCTTYAACCACAAGGCGCTGGCCAGWGTATTTCGCGCTAAAYTGCTTGAGGCGATTGTCGAGGATAAGCTTAAATTGCCTGATAACTGCCCACAACGATGGGTCGTTGATTGTCAAYCCGTTGGCTCTGGTCAAAAGGCATTGTGCTATCTGGGACGATACCTGTACCGMGGYGTGATCCAAGAAAAARATATTCTGTMCTGTGAGAASGGTAACGTGACCTTTCGTTATCTCGACAGCAAGTCCAAACAGTATCAGAGCAAAACTGTTTCAGGCGCTGACTTTCTGTGGTTGGTTCTACAACATGTTCTGCCCAGAGGGTTTCGCCGGGCACGAAATTATGGTTTTTTGCATCCTAACAGTAAAATATTGATCAGGCTGTTGTCGCTGATCTATCATTTTGACCCAGCACGCTTCCTGAAAAAACAGAAATCACGTTCCCAACTGCTCTGCGCTTGTTGTGGTAGGCCGATGCAGATCGTTGCAACACGGATCAAGCGGAGCACCCGACAAGTTCTGGTGCCTGTTTGAATGAAAACTGAAGATCTGATCATGTGAGAAGTAGGCAGAAGTTCTGGGTAATACAGGTCAGGGACGCTGGAGGTTTTTGCTCGTCAGGAATACAGGAGAAATGATGATGTTTATCAATAAGAGCAGTACATCAACGGCCATAAACGGGCTACTACAAACCGGAACAGTCAACCGACAGTCCGGTGTTACTCAAGGGATCCTCGTCGACAAAAAGCTGTTTGCATAGCACCTTAGAAATTATCAACATCGGACTTGTCCAACAAACGGTTCAGATTGTGGTTCGCTCTGCTCTCACAATCTAACCTTATTCGTTAGGTGTTTTATTTGTATGACGCACCTCTGCAAGCAGCAAGGTTATTATTTTTTGCTGTAAATCTACGGTCTTTTTATTTTTATATTGAGGAAAAGACTGTTTATCAATATTAAGCCTTTTTGCAAGGTCGCTATCAAACCTGTCACCGGTTACAATTTTCACTTGTTCGATAATTTCTTCTGGAGATAGAACGTTCATAAAAGTAAATAAACCATTTACATTGGTAAATAATTCATTTACTATACGTTCATATGGACACTAACACAAGAGATTGATACTTATGCCTCAAGAATATACTTCTATTGAATTATGTGCCGGAGCTGGTGGCCAAGCATTAGGGCTTCATTTGGCGGGATTTAAGCATAAGGTTTTAATTGAAATTGAGAAGCCTGCATGTAAAACGCTGATGTATAACAACGATGTTCACTCTCTTGGCTGGGAAAGAATAATTGAAGGCTGTGTTGAATATTTTGCTGAGCATGAAGCTCATAATTATAAGGGAATTGACTTAGTTGCTGGCGGTGTACCTTGCCCTCCATTCTCTAAAGCTGGAAAACAATTAGGAAAAGATGATGAAAGAGACCTTTTTCCTGCGGCATTAAAAATTGTCGCTAGAACTTTACCTAAAGCAGTAATGCTTGAAAATGTTTCAGGCCTGCTAGAGCCAAAATTTGATTCTTACAGAAGTGAAATTGATGCGTCACTTAATAAACTTGGGTATATAACCTTTTGGAAATTGTTGAATGCCTCTGATTTTGGCGTACCACAATTAAGGCCTCGGGTTGTTTTGGTGGCTCTCAGGCCTGAATATGCTGACTCATTCAATTGGCCAGATTATAAAATTACGCCACCGACAGTTGGTGAAGCTCTATATGACTTAATGGCTAAAAATGGCTGGACTGAGGTTGACAATTGGAAAGCTAAAGCCAATAAAATTGCACCAACGTTAGTTGGTGGCTCAAAGAAACATGGAGGGCCAGATCTTGGCCCGACAAGATCTAGGCGGGCATGGCAAGACTTACATGTAAATGGCAATATAGTTGGCAATGAGCCACCTGAAAAGAATTTCACTGGCTACAAAGATAAAGAAGAATTTAAAAACATGCCGTTATTAACTGTAAGAATGACTGCCAGAATCCAAGGCTTTCCTGATTGGTGGGAATTTTATGGAAAGAAAACCCCTGCGTATAGGCAAGTTGGTAATGCATTCCCACCACCTGTTGCAGAGGCGGTAGGTAAAGAAATATTCAAAGCTCTTGATGCTGGCAACAAGGCGAAAAAAGTAGCTTAGTTGTTCTCTTTTTCATCAAGATAATATTCTGATGCATCTTCCATTACTTTGTCACGTGTTGTGCCTACTTTATCCGAATAGGCATCGACACGGCGCAAAGTTTTTTCACTAATTGAGACCATTGTTTTAACACCAAATTTCTCAGGAAATGCCCATGAGCATGTTTTGCATTCAAGAGAACAACCTTCACATGCTCTTCTCTTTCCGACATTGCAGTTGTTGCACATAGGCTGCCAGTTAATGAGGTCATTTGATCCACCCCGTGAGAGAGGAACTTTGTGGTCGGCCTGTAACCCCCGTATACCAGCGGATATTTTTAAACCACAAGTCACGCAAGTGAAATCGTTATCATTAAATAATTTATCTTTCTGGCTTTGAGTTAGATAATCTCGGTCTTGTGGTGGTGCTAGTTTGCTAGATTTTAACCTCCAAGCATGACCATTAAACTTTTCAATATATGAGCTTTCAACATCACAGCCAAGCTGATCTCTTAGTTCTCTAGTACGTCTATCAAAGTATTTTTGATCCGTCAATTTCAATAATTCTTCAGAAGATACCCACGGTTTGGGGAATGTATCTGATTCACTACCCCATAAGCGAGTTATTATTTTTATTTTAACTTCGCTTAATTTTCTTTTTGTTGGTAGTGATTTGATATAGCTATTTAAATTCATGTATGTCCTGTTTTTTACACATAACGTTCAACGTTAAAAGGTGCCGAGTCTTTACCGGCATCCTCTTTGAACGGCTTGTTATTTTGGCTACAGCGTGCTGAAACACAGAAGGGTATTTGATGATTGGTTGTTTGAAGACTATTTTTAATCACACTCATTTCAATTCCGTCTGAGATTTAACCTTAAAGCTACAGCATTAACCATGGATAAGTCCACTTTTCATTATTCGGCATCAGCCGCGTACCATAAAATGCATAATGCTCTCAATGAACATTCACTCGCTTCAGCGCGTAAATTATTTTCAGGTTAGCACGATAAACATTGGACATTATTGGTCGTTACTCACCATGCCTTTCTATTAAAAAATAACGCCTTACATAAGTTGTAGTTTTGAAGTGCAACGGAAAAACTATCCACTTCATGTATTGGTTAGGCATTTAACCACCGTACCTTGGAATTGGATCAAGGTTTGGCTCTACAAAAGATTGGCGCGCCTCTTCGGAAAATAGTACTTCGGCGGAATAATGAGTAAGCATGATATTCGAATTTAGCATTTCAGGGTGTTGTTCGATGAAGTTATTGGCTGAGGTTGAGTGTTCAGTCTTATTCAAAAAGTGATGTACTGCCAATACCCAGGCTTCAGTAAGAGTTTCATGATATTTTGTAGAGGGTTCAATCCTAACATGCTTCAATAGACCTGTTAGTGCTTCTCTCATAAGTATAACTGAGTCATCTGTATTATTACTTTGCAAAAGGTAGATGTAGGCTAAACGTAAATGTGAACTGTGATCGAAAAGAGAAACCGAAAACTCACAAGTTTCGACTTGCTCTTTGAACAATATGTCTTCATCTGAAATTAAATTTATCATTTATTTGCCCATATATTATTGATGCCTAACGCCTTTCGTAAACGGGCGCAGTGAAACTGCGATCCGATYTCACGAACTTGTTATGCATTTATAGGCTCAAAAAATGAATGGCTTCGTTTTTGACCTGATTTAAGAGTATAGGCAGGAACTATATATGAAAATATGTTCATATTGTCTGCCAAATGCTGCAAAATATCTTCTAAATCCTTTTCTTTACCTGCACAAAGATCCTCATAAATGTAGCCTCTTTCTTCACTTATAATAAGAACCAAAAAGACATATTTATATTTAAGCCTAWWAWSATRMSMWKGRCWWMYWKMAWCKYYYWRKYMWSMRKMWKKWRWGRWTYYWRRYWMTATAGCAATTCCATTTTCATCAAGTGACATATCGGGTCGGTGTTTTTTACCAAAACAATATATACTTTGAACCGTAGTTTCTTTGTCAATCTGAGTAATTATGTTGCAGTTATAATTTTCATCACTGGTCATTAATGTGTTTGCAAATCCATGCTCAAACTCTCGTTCATTTTTACCAGTAGTGTTAAAGCGATATTTGTCTAATAATTTGTCGAGTGTTTTACAATCTTCCCAATAACGACCATAGCGACGTGATAGTTCAAAACCCATTATATACTCCTTTAGTCAGATTCTAAGATTGCATAACGCCCGCAACCAATGCCACTTGCTTGCGATTGTTATGCACTTCATCTAGTAATCAACGGATGATTATCCCATGCAATTTTAATCGATTTTTCAATATCATGACCTTCCGCTACCAACTTAGATACAGTTAAGGCTCTGCGTATTGTTTGTTCATTTTCATCACCGACATCACGACTCACACACCACTTATAAAAACCCAACAAATCGGGAGGGTTAGTTTTAAATTTATTAGAAGTAAAATGATG
>NVWF01000015.1 GCA_002746155.1 Gammaproteobacteria bacterium
TTCAATCAAACTCTCCCTGAGATAGGGGATACTTTAGGAAGCAGAATTAATGATAATTTTCAGGTGTTAAATCCTGCATCTTGATTGATGATGGGTATAGACAAATTAACCTTTAGAAGCCTTGATGTCCAGTTCTGGTAGACTTAACTTATTTGTAAGGTATTTATTTCTGATAACTATTTTCAGCATCTCTTTCAAGCCCCTGAACCCAACGCTACCGTTGGCTCTGATTTAACTAGTTTTATTATTTTTAAAAATCTTTACAAAAAAATAATTTAATCTTTTGTAAGTTTTTCAGTTTCCCTTGTACTAACTCTCCTGAAAACGAATAATTGTCAGGAGACAGTTTAATGAAATTATATTTTATCTTAGCAGTACTCACTCTGCTCACCTCACAGTATCTGGCAGCGTCTAATCAATCAATTGACTTAAAAAGATGTCATATTGAAAACTATGCACAGGAAGTTTTTTGTGGAAGCCACAGTGTATATGAAGATCGTCGCTCAGCATCAGGTCGAAAAATCACCATAAATTTTGCTATCATCCCCTCAGTGACTGAAGCCAAAGAGCTCGATCCTTTGGTGCTATTAGCAGGTGGACCTGGTCAAGGTGGTATGAGTATGGGTCCTTTTATTAAGATTGCCTTTTCAGAAATTAACGAAACTCGTGACATAGTCTTAATCGATCAAAGAGGCATGGGCACATCCCATCCACTAAAATGTGAAACTCCCGAAGCTACAAATTTCACCATGACCGACACCGAGCAGGCTGAATATTCTAGAAAACTTTTATTGGAATGTCTAACCAGCCTTGACGCTGATGTTACTAAATACAATCAAGACATTGCCAACGAAGATATTCATGAAATATTAATAGGTCTTGGTTACGATAAGGTGAATCTATATGGTGTATCTTGGGGGACTCGCTCGGCACTTCTTTATGCCAATCAATTTCCTGATCAGGTCAGAACCGTGATAATGGATGGCAATGCTCCGCTTGATAATCGCGTGCCTCTTTTTGCCGACCAAGATTCAGATAAAGCCATGAAAGCCCTATTCAATGATTGTCGGGAAAATGTTGACTGCCATAAAGCCTTCCCAAGCTTAGAGCAAGATTTCAATGATATCTTGGCTTCATTTCCAGAAGCAGGAAAGGCAGCAACAATCATTGATCCTACAACGGGTAAGTCAGAGGATATATTACTGAGTAAAAGTAACTTCGCTAATTCCATTCTTGCAATTCTTTATGTTCCTGAATTTAGTCGATTAATTCCTTTAGTGATTGAGCAGGCAAAAGACAATAGTTACCAAACGCTTTTAGGCTTAAGCGCAGCTTTTGGTGATCCAGGGATTGCCATCGGTGCTCAGTTATCAATTTTATGCTCAGAGGATCTACCTCGCATAACAGAGAGTGAATTTAATCAAGATACTGATAAGGGGTTTCTTGGTAATGCCTTCTTAAACATTTTTAAAAATTCCTGCAGCGTTTGGCCAAAGGTTCCCTTGCCAGCAATTTATAATCAAAACCTAACCTCTAATATTCCAACCTTATTGCTATCGGGTGAAATAGATCCTGTTACACCACCCAGATGGGGAGACAAAATGGCAAAATATATGACTAATTCACTGCATTTAATCGCAGCAAATACTGGTCATAATGTGGCACCCAAAGGATGTGCATCTAAATTGATGGCGCAATTTATTAATCAAGGAAATCTGAAAGATATTGATGGCAGCTGTCTTGACAAACTTAAACGACCCTCTTTTTTCATTGATGCAAGTGGTCCAGTAAGGAGTATTACTCATGATTGAAGTTAAAAACCTATTTAAAAGTTTTGGCAAGGTAGTGGCCGTGGATGATGTATCACTGATAGCTAAAGACGGCAGTATCACTGGTCTTTTGGGGCCAAACGGCGCAGGTAAGACAACCACCTTGCGAACCCTTTACGGTTTACAAAACCCCGATAAAGGCAGTGCTTTTATCGATGGTGTTAATGTAACTGAGGATCTAGTTAGCGCTGCAAAAAACATGGGCATTTTTCCAGATAGTATTGGATTATACGATCGTCTAACAACCCGAGAGCATCTAGAGTTTTATGGTCAGATGCACGGTTTTAGTGGTCAAAAACTCGAGCAGGCAATTCAACAGACTCAAGCATATTTTGATATCGAAGAATTACTCGATCGAAAGTGTAAAGGCTTCTCTCATGGTCAACAAATGAAAGTAGCCCTTTCACGTGCGCTTATCCATAGTCCAAAGAACTTAATACTTGATGAACCAACAAATGGCTTAGATGTAATGAGCATAAGAATGCTACGTGAGTTACTAAGAAAGCTTAGGGATGAAGGAAAATGTATTTTATTTTCAAGTCATGTTATGCAGGAAGTCACGGCCCTTTGTGATCATATTTATATCATGGCTGATGGCAGGGTCATCGCTGAAGGCACACCGGATGAGCTTTGTGAAAAAGCAGGTAAAGACACTCTGGAAGATGCCTTTGTCAGCCTAATTGGCTCAGAAGAAGGAATAGCACTATGAACTTAATCAAAGTCATACTTAAAAAAGAATTTTTGGATAGTCTACGGGATCGTCGCGCCATCATGGTGGCAATTTTACCGGCCCTTTTAGCGCCTATGTTGATGGCATTTATGTTTCATACCATGGCTAAAACAAATGTATCAACTGACGAGCTAACGGTTCAAGTTATAGGAGCCGTTAACGCCCCTGACCTGATCAGCTATTTAGAACAAAGAGAAATAAAATTTGAAGATTATAAAGGTGATCCAAAAACAGATATTCAAGATGAGAAGGTAAAAGTTATTCTTGAAATTCCTAGTGATTACGCTAAAGACTTTGATGACTTTAAAAGCGCCACTATCTACATTCATGCCGATCGTTCCATGGATAAATCTCGTTCCGCAGCAAGAAGACTTGATCGGGCTATTTCTGTATATGGCTCCACCATTGGTTCCATGCGGTTAATTATTCGTGGCGTTAACCCTGCCATAGCTAGGGCAGTTACTGTCAAGGATAAAGATTATTCCACGGATGCTAGTCGTGCTGGACAGATCTTAGCTGGACTACAAATGTTTATTCTGATGGCTGCATTTTTTGGTAGCGCTCCCATTGCCATCGATACTACTGCGGGTGAAAGAGAACGAAAGTCTTTAGAACCCTTGTTAGTACATCCCCTCAGTTCATTACAGATCATGACAGGAAAATGGCTAGCCGTTGTAAGCTTCGGACTTTTTGCATCAATTATAGCGGTGATTTCTACAGCCCTATCCTTCGACTTTATTTCCCTAAAATCCCTTGGAATCGATCCTAAATTAACCATTACCATGCAGTTAAGTATGATCTTATTATTGATCCCAAGTGCCATGTTTGCGGCTAGCTTACAGATGTTAACCTCCTTATTTGCTAAAACCTTTAAAGAGGCTCAAAGCTACCTTGGGCTAGTTGCCCTGCTGCCTATGATTCCGGTTCTTATTGCCATGATTGGCGGCTTAAAGTCAGAAGGTTGGATGTTTACTGTTCCGCTTTTGGGTCAACAGCAACTATTAACTACTGTGCTAAGAGGTGAGGGTATTAATTGGATGAACTTTGCCGTTGCATCTGGCATAACCGGTTTAGTTGCAGTGGTAATCTTAGTGGTCCTCACTAGATTACTTAGAAGTGAACGTGTTGTTTATGGCAGTTAAGGAGTACTACTATGCAAAATAATTATAAAATCATCAATGCCATCTTATGGKCTNYKGCMANNAWWSMAGMANMCCTRCTNGNMGGCYSRWCGNKTTTGWYKWTMRYKRYATTNNYWYTRSTSGNSWMWCANTGTCKRYWTYACNGYCANGTNWTRTMTRMSRMSRAAKANAAKCNTYTANSSWMGCSKCTGNMYMWYGAKKWTMCWGNAKKMTTANMRMTCRATCTTNRMKRCCTMGNTNCGCAGAAGCTGGTACAATTCTGCCCATGATGGATAAACAGCGAACAAGTCAGTTTGAACAGACCATTACCGAGTATCGACAAAGCTTGGCAAGAATCGTTGCAACCTATGAAATGCGACCGGCTCTACAACAGGAGTTGCATCAGGAAATTTTACTCGCCATCTGGAAAGCTCTGCCAAATTTCCGTGGGGATAGCGGCCTACACACTTTTATTTATCGAGTAGCTCACAATCAAGCGATGAATCATTTAAGTCGTGATAGTAAAATCCCCCCCCATGAGACGATTGAAGAATCTCTAGTATCACCCACGGGATGTCCTGAAATTCTAGCAATAAATAACCAAAAAGTGTCAGGTATGTTTAGAGCTATGCATAGCTTATCTATTATACAACGACAAATACTAACCCTTGCATTGGAAGGATTAAGCTATCAAGAAATATCCCAAGTAACCGGTTTAAATGTTAATAATGTTGGCGTACGTTTAAATCGCGCAAAAAAAGCCCTAAAAGAATTATTAGCACAGGGAAACGGGGAACAGAACAATGTCTGATGATAATAATTGGAAAGACATGATGTCCCAGTGGCAGTCTTGCAAAATTGCTAAAGTTGATGCAAATACAGGTCTCGAAAATATTAGACTGCTTGAGAAAAAAACACGTCGTAAAGCCCGAAGCATGAAGTGTTTCATGTGGGGAGATATTATTGGCCTCATCATATTTGCCCTAATATTTATCTATCAACTAGTGAGTGATAAGGAAAATCTGTATTTACAAGTACTGTTAGGCGGAGCTCTCATTATTATTATTCCCATGACTTTTCTTTCGGTCTGGTATAGAAAAGGCGCCTGGTCTACCACAGGCAATGACACACGTGCATATCTTACCCTCGCCCTAAGACGCAGTATTTCAGCTATTAAATTAGCTAAAGCTACTGCGATTATGGCAATTGTAGCTGGTATTTTTTTCGTATCTCTTATCCTTTGGAAAGCTTCTTTAGAAGAAGCAGAGCTACTATGGCCCTGGAATCGTTATATCTTTGGTATAAGCTTTCAAATTGGGTTGTTTACCGCCGTGTATTTCGGTTCGAGATGGTATGAAAAACGTCGAATGTATGAAAAGATAAAACTCGAAGCCCTACTTGAAGAATTAGATACCGCTATTTGATCTAAATATCGCCATAATTCAAATTCTTGACTATACTAATCCATGTCATTTGTTAGCCACCCAAATATGGATATATTTAAAGTCGATGTCAAAAAAAACGCACAGCAGATACATTTTCGCAACGATTACTTGCCTGTTTTTAGGGCTTGCAGTATTTTTGGTTGAACAGGATATAGAAAAGAAATTTACCTCTGAAATATCTAAATCCCTTATATCTCAGGCTAGGACAACTGAATCAGCCATAAACCTTATCACCACTGAGAATAAGCAGACCCTTCTTACTGTGGCAAGTATGCCTACTATTATAAAAACAACACTTAAACTCATCCGAGAAACCAAAAAATCCCTAGCTTTGATTGATTCCGCACCTGATCACCCTGAATCCACGTCTGAATTCTATCGATTAATTAATCAAATAAAAACAATCCATAATTATGAAGATTATTTCATTATTACACCGGATGAAAAAGTACTGGTTAGCTCTCTTAGTAAATCTATAAACCTTGAAAATCAATATAATACAAAGCTATTTTTTGACGCTATTTGGCAGGGCAATACGTTATTAAGTTCTCCATTAATCGATCAACAGAAATCTAGTGCACCTCTAAGAAGTATTAAAAAGTACCCTAGCACTTCTATTTTAGTCGGTTCTCCAATCTTAAATACTGAACATAAAATAATAGCCGCCATAATTTTTTCTATGGATATTACCGAGCATTACAGTGCTATTTTCAATAAAACTGAAATTGGAGCATCAGAAGCACTTAGAACCCTGTTAGATATTCGTATTATCACTAGCATTTCCTTCTTAGTTTTTTATCTTTTTATTCTTTATTTAATTTTTCTTTTTAACAAAAATGAAAAAACTATGATTAATTCTAAGCATAAACTAGAATCAAGTAAATTACGCTTACGACTAGCCTTTGAAAATATTCCAAGTGGTAATATTGTTTCCGATTGGCATGGAATAATCATAGAGTACAGCAGGAGTGCTGAAGCAATTTTTGGTTACACATCCAAGGAGATGATTGGCAAGAATGTAAATATCTTGATGCCTGAATCAGACCATTCTCATCATGATCGATATATCAAAAACTTTTTATCCACTGGTGTTCACAAAGTGATTGGCTCAGGTGGGAGAAATACCAGTGGGCTACATAAAAATGGCAACACTGTTCCAATTCATATTTGCCTAGGTACCATGGTCATCGAGTATGAAATGTTTTTTATTGCCTCTATCACCGACCAAACATTACAGACAAAAATCAACAAGCAATTGTTCGATTCCCAAAAAATGAAATCCATAGGTCAATTGTCCAGTGGTCTTACCCATGATTTCAATAATCTCTTAGGTATAGCAATTGGAAATTTACAGTTGCTAGAACGAAAAGCAGCCTTAGATGACTCATCTATAAAAAAAGTCGCATCAGCACTTCAGGCATTAAATCGTGGAGCCTCTCTCACTAGTCAACTTTTAAACTTCACACGTCCTGATAATGAAACCACTGGTCCAATTAGTATTAATGATGGCATCTTGGGAATTAAAGATTTAATAGAACAAACAGCTACTAGTAAAATCAATATCGTCTATTCACTTGCTGAAAAATTACAACCCGTACATCTAAAGTACGGTGAACTAGGTGATGTGCTCATTAACTTGACAGCTAATGCTAGAGACGCCATGCCTAGCGGCGGTACTATATTTATTGAGACATCAACGTATAGCGATGAGACTCGAACAAATAAGGAATATATACATCTTAATGTACGCGATACAGGTGAAGGCATAGAGGCAAAAAAGCTCAGCCACATCTTTGAACCCTTTTACACCACAAAAGAGAGAAGCAAGGGTACCGGGCTTGGATTAGCCATGGTCTCTAACTTTATTAAAAAAGCCAAGGGTAAAATCAACGTTTATTCTGATGTAGGAGTCGGAACTTCATTCAATCTATATTTTCCTATATCTACTCAAGCAATTTCTAACGCCGAGCAGCTTAAACCAACAGCGTCATTAGAAGGTGATGAAACGATACTGTTAGTTGATGATGAAATTGAATTACTGTGTATTGCTAAAGATAATCTTATTGAAGCGGGCTATTCAGTCATTATTTGCGCCTCAGCTGAAGAAGCACTCGAGGCACTTAAGACCAACCATCAAATTGATTTGCTTATTTCAGATATTATTATGCCCACTGAGCTAGATGGATTCGAACTCGCTGTTAAGGCCACTAATATCAAACCTAAACTTAAAATTGCTTTAATGTCTGGCTTTTCAGCAAGTGTTGATGAAAAGCAAGTTGATGGTAATTTGTTAGCAAAATACTTCGCTCGCAATCTACTACAAAAACCTTACACGAGAAAAGATCTACTAACATTTGTTCGAGCTCAATTGGATATTAAACAACTCATTCCATGGAATGCTAAATTCCTAACAGGAATAGAAGCGCTTGATGATGACCATAGAGCGCTGAACTTTATTGTTAACGATATATATACCAAGCTAGTAACAGAAGAAAACCCAGGCATAGAGACGCTATTAATTGAACTAGATAAGTTAATGCATAAACATCATCAACGTGAAGAGCTAATATTTGAAATTTGTCAAACCTCTGATTCTAAAGAGCATAAAGATATACATCTTCAAATTGAAAAGCGACTTGGTGAATACGCAACCGGTCAGCTAGAAGTCATTACCTCCGATGACCATGAGCAGTTACTAACCTTCCTAAAAACGTTAATTTCCGCTCATGTGGAAAGAGAATCGATTCAATTAAAATATTTAACATCTGAATATTCAGAGGCTATTCGTCTCGCTCTTATGGATAGCATGTAATTGCAAGTTAACTTGTTGTTAACTTAGAGCGCATTTTAATGGCATATTTTAGACAATTATTCTAGGCCTTTTCCCAGTCGATGCATCAACAAAGCAGCCCTTTTTATTTGTGATGAAAAGGTTGCCATATCCGCTGTCTCATTAATTGTATGACCGCCTTTACCCATTAGACCTAAGCCATCTACTGACATCAACACATGATCAGCAGCAAATGAAATGTCAGCAGCTCCAGCCTTTCTTGGATCTACTGCCACTACTTTACCAAAACCTAAATCAAGACTTATTCGATTATAAATTGACAATAATTGATAATTTGAATCCCTCGGCGCCATGGCAGGATATCCTTCATTAAATTTCAAAACTGCGGTTGTGTGCAGTAAATTATTATCTACAATATCTTGCATTTTTTTCTTAGCATCGGCTAGTTGAGCAGGAGAAGTGGTGCGAACGCCTCCGGATACTTGGACTAGTTGAGCCACCACATTACTTTTTCCAAAAGCTGTTCCTTTTGAAGTCAGGCGATTTAATTGTACATCTGTACCACCTACTATGACACCAGGATTAAAGGATAGATTAGGCATAGGTTCAAGTTGTTCTCGAAAGCTATTTAAAATTCGAGCAGTTTCTAGTACAGCTCCATAGCCAATATCTTTTTGGAAAATTTGTGAAGAATGTGAAGGTCTTCCCGTGACATCCAGTGCCCAATTCACTGAACCTCTACGAGCCACTACTAGGGTTTTCGGGTTACCATCACCATTTTCAAAACCAATGGCAACATCAGCCCACTTTGCTGAATCGATTAATACTTTATTGGCAAGTGAATGGGGAGAGCCACGTTTTTCTTCATCACCTGTCATCACTACCTGAACACTAATCTCGTCTAGTAGTCCAGCAGCTTTTAAAGTTCTTAAGGCTTGAATAATGATGACATCACCACCCTTCATGTCCACTATACCCGGCCCGGTAACCTTATTTCCTTCTAGTTTTTGAAATTTTTGAAAACTACTGTCACTGGCAAAAACCGTATCTAGGTGACCAATTAAAAGCAGTTTAATTCCCCTATCGCCTCTTGCAGCAAATAAGTGACCCGCTCGATTAAACGCACTTCCTTCTATCCACTTAGCATCAAAACCGATTTCATTTAATTCTTCTATGAATATTTGGCCAACTTGTTTAATACCAGCAAAATTCATCGTTCCGCTGTTTATATTAACCACCTTCTCAAGTAGTTTTTTTGCTCTAGACATTTCATCATCAACCAAAGTGACAATTTTTTGCTCGGCATCACTGAGGTTAGTTGAAGCAATATAAAGATTATTTGTGTAGCCGAAAGAAAAGGCCAAGATTAGTATTAAAAAGATTTTCATGAATATTCTCCATTGCTTGAAGAGCAATTTTATTATTTGTAGTTGCAATAATATGCTTTAGTGTTATACTTAACTACATCACTACTTAATAGGCACAGAGAAAATCAAGATGAACAGTCTAAAACAAGGGTTTTTCCAATCCAACAGTTTTAAATTATTATTAATAATCTTATATCTCTATAGTTTTATGTAATCCTAAAATGTTTACTCGTCCTGAATAGTTCTATTATCTTAAACTTGCATTAATTGACGTTAAAACTTCATTACCAGGACAAAGAAGTTCCTGATCAAGTCCATTTAAAGGCTCATCAACTGTTCCGATGATCTGATGTAAATCATCTGAATCTTTTTCAAAATATAATAAACCCGTAAGAATTTCAGCCTTTTCCTTAGCTTCATTCATTCGATCGAGCACAGCACGTTTATTTGATGGATCAAAGTGATTCTCAAGCTTTCTTAAACGCATAGTAGAACCATCATGGAGATCCACTTCAACAGACTCCCCTTCTGCATATTCAGTGGTTATCTCATTTTGATGGGGAATATAATCCGTACTATTCATGGCTTGATTATGCTCTCTGACATAATCAAAACCTTTTGTTGATTCCTGATGATTATTAAACGTCACACAGGGTGATATACAATCGATGAATGAAAAGCCCTTATGGGAAATGGCAGCTTGAATCAAGGGTACTAGCTGTTCTTTATCTCCTGAGAAGCTTCGGGCAACAAAGCTTGCACCTAGCTGAATCGCTATGGCTGTTAGATCAATTCCTTCCCAAGGGTTCACTGAACCTTTTCTAACCCTTGAGCCTCTATCGGCCGTAGCAGAGGTTTGCCCCTTGGTGAGCCCATAAGTACCATTATTGGCCACAATATAAGTCATATTCAGGCGTCTTCGTGCCACATGGGCAAAATTACCAAAACCAATTGAAGCGGTATCACCATCGCCAGACATGCCAAGGTAAATCATGTCACGGTTTGCAGCATTCGCTCCGGTTGCAACGGAGGGCATTCTGCCATGAACTGAGTTGAAGCCGTGGGACTTGCCGAGATAATAAGCCGGTGTTTTAGATGAGCAACCAATACCCGATAACTTTGCAATTTTATGGGGAGGTATGGACATCTCATGACAGGCTTGAATAATAGCGCTACTGATTGAATCATGTCCACAGCCAGCACAAAGGGTTGATAAGGCCCCTTCATATTTACTCTTTGTAAAACCAAGATCATTTACAGGTAATTTTGGATGCCTGAATTTAGGCATTGCTATGTAAGTCATGAGAATTCCTTGATCTTAAGATTTTCATCTGTCGTTTGAGTTGCCCTTAGATCATCTGCAATTGAATCACTGACAAAAGTGGCAGTAATAGGCATACCATCAAAATGCAGTAGGGGTGATAACTTCGCAGAATCCAAATTACCTTCGTTTATTAATAAAGAACGTAGTTGACCATTAATATTCTGTTCAACTACATAAACCTTTTTATGTGCTTGAATAAAATCAAATATGCTCTCAGCAAAAGGAAACGCTCTAATACGCATAGTATCTAGGGTAATACCATTTTCAGCGAGTTGATCAACAGCTTCCTGCATAACAAGACTGGTAGTTCCAAAATGTATCACACCGTAGTCGGCACCTTCACCACTAAACTCAGGTGATGGTACTAGATCAGCTGCAGTTTTAAATTTCAATAAAAGCCGCTGCATATTTTTCACATACTCAGGGCTGCTCTCTGAATAAGCTGCCATGGTATTATGAGAAGAACCTCGTGTGAAGAAGGAGCCCTTATCAGGATGTACACCGGGTATAGTCCTATAAGTGATGCCATCGCCATCCACATCCTGATAGCGTCCAAAACGCTCCATAGCGGCAAGATCCTCAGAGCTTAGAACCTTGCCTCGGTCGTATTCTCTCTTATCATCCCAAATCATAGGGCGGCTTACCCAGGAATTCATTCCTAGTTCAAGATCAGACATGATAATGATAGGTGTTTGTAATCGTTCTGCTAAATCAAAGGACTCTGCAGCCATCTCAAAACACTCAGCAGGATCGGATGGAAACAACAATATATGTTTTGTATCACCATGGGAGGCATAGGCACAACTGGTAATGTCCGATTGTTGAGTTCTCGTTGGCATACCCGTTGATGGGCCACCCCGTTGAATATTAAACAAAACAAGTGGCACTTCGGCATAATAAGCAAGGCCTAGGATTTCTGTCATTAAAGAAATACCTGGCCCCGATGTGGCTGTAAAGGCGCGGGCACCATTCCAGTTAGCGCCAATAGTAATACCAATTGCAGAGAGTTCATCTTCTGCCTGAATGATGGCAAAATTTTTCTTGCCCGTTTCTTCATCAAGGCGAAGTTTATTGCAATACTTCTCAAAGGCTTCAATCAAGGAAGTACTAGGAGTAATTGGATACCAACCTACTACAGTGGCTCCGGCATAGACACAGCCTATTCCTGCTGCAGTATTTCCATCAATTAATATACTATCACCGAGTAAGTCACGGGCTTCAAGTCTGATATCGAGAGGACATTGAAAATGCTTTTTAGCATAGTTAAACCCTAAATCAAGGGCCTTATGATTAGGGGCAATTAATTTTTCCTTACCTTTAAATTGATTAGAAATATTATCTTTTAAGATGGATAAATCTATATCTAATAAGGCGGATAAAGCGCCGACATATATAATATTTTTAAATAAGAAACGTTGCTTGGGATCTTCATATTCTCGAACGGTAATTTCAGTAAGAGGAATACCTAACCAGTTGATATCATCCCGGTAGATTTCATGGTTTATATATTTGGTGCTGTCATAAACGAGATAACCACCGGGTAACAAATTGTCCACATCTTGACGAAAACTTTGTGGATTCATGGCAACAATCAAATCAACCGAATCACCACGTCTTCCAAGATATCCAGCCTCAGAAACCCTCACCTCATACCAAGTAGGAGCACCTTGAATATTCGABGGHRAVASVYTTCNTAVGGCTAACGGGBATSCBCANTCNAVAGATNGCBTTGGCGANAVATGGNGTNVGCGNTNRGMWGAVCCTGANNBATTGDCGNTBRNNCAAATTTGATGACAAAATCATTTACAGCCTTGATGTTATTTACTGAAGACATCACGCACCCGCCTTAGCTGTTGTAATAAGAATTTTTTGCATATCCCAGGCACTTGTGGGACAGCGTTCAGCACAGAGGCCGCAGTGTAAACACAGATCTTCATCTTTAACCATTACTCGTTGAGTTTTTAATAATTGAGAAACCATCAAGGCTTGATCCAGATTTTCTGCCTTCGCCTTTAGGGTTAAACGTAATTCATCTTCTTCGGCATTTTTCACAAAGCTAATACAAGTAGTAGGACAAATATCCATACAAGCATCGCACTCGATACATAGCTTATCTGAGAAAATCGTTTGAATATCACAGTTAAGACATCGAATCGCTTCACCTAAGCCAAGCTGTTCATTAAAACCTAACTCCACTTCCATTTTAGGATTAAGCAAAGTGGCTGCCTTGTCAGCGTGGGGTACCTTGAACCGCTCATCATTAGAAATATCGTTATCGTAGATCCACTCATGCATGCCCATTTTCTGCATGCTTCGATCAACGATTAGATCCGGCCGGGAGTCAAGATTTTCACCCTGACAAAATTTGTGTATTGAGATAGCAGCTTGATGACCATGTTCAACAGCCCAAATAATATTCTTCGGCCCAAAGGCTGAATCACCACCAAAGAAAATATTATCCAATGATGATTGGTGAGTTTGCTCATTAACAACGGGAAGTCCCCAGTCATTAAATTCAATGCCCGCATCTTCTTCAATCCAAGGGAAAGAGTTTTGCTGGCCTATGGCGATAAGTACATCATCACACTCAATGATCACATCTTCTTCACCAGTTGCTACTAATTTTCGTCGACCGTTTTCATACTCAGCCTTAACCTTCTGAAAGCGCAATGCCGTTAATGTACCCTCTTCATGGATAAATTCTTCAGGAACTAGGAAATTATGTATTTGCACATCTTCCATCAAGGCGTCTTCTTTTTCCCAAGGAGAAGCCTTCATTTCATCATAGCCTGAACGAACAACCACATTAACCGAATCACCACCAAGACGTCTTGAAGTTCTACAGCAATCCATAGCCGTGTTACCACCACCGAGAATAATGACATTTTTGCCAATCTTATGGGTATGCTCAAAAGCAACACTTGCAAGCCAATCAATACCTACATGGATGTGCTCACGGGCTTCCTCTCGACCAGGGAGTGAAATATCCCGACCTTTCGGGGCACCTGTGCCTACAAAAATGGCATCATAATCTTTAGTGATCAGGTCTTTCATGCTCTCAACATTATGTTTAAAGTGACTCACCACCCCCATATTCAGGATCATATCCACTTCTTCATCAAGTACTGAGGCAGGTAGCCTGAATGAAGGTATTTGAGATACCATCATGCCGCCGCCTTTATAACCACTATCAAACAGGTCGATATCATAACCTAAGGGCATCAGATCTCTGGCAACGGTTAATGAAGCAGGGCCTGCGCCAATTAAGGCAAGACGCTTACCGTTTTTGTTATCCGGTATGACAGGTAGACGATGGCTAATATCACCGCGATTATCAGCAGCTACCCGCTTCAGCCTGCAAATTGCTACAGGTTCCTCATCAACTCGGCCTCGACGGCAAGCAGGTTCACAGGGTCGATCACAAACCCTTCCTAAAATGCCTGGAAAAACATTCGATTCCCAGTTAAGCATATAGGCATCATCATATCGCCCAGCGGCAATTTGTCGGATGTATTCAGGAACAGGAGTATGAGCAGGACAAGCCCATTGGCAGTCAACAACCTTATGGAAGTATTGATTATCAGAATTACTAGTCGCTTTCACTTTTAAATTGATTAACCTTTTATATGAGTGGGAAATGTTTAGTTCATGCAGAATTGTACCTCTAGAGAGATATGCAGTACAGTGATTAATAACAGGGTTAATTTACTCTACAACCTCGCCACATCCACAGAAACAACTTTGTACTCTGGACAAAGTGTCTCGGTATCAACAATATCAGAAGTAATTCTATTTACCATTAATTCAGGGAAGTGAAAGGTAGTACGCAATATTCCAGGCTTAACTTTTTTGCTGATCACAGCCTTCATCTCAATTTCACCTCGGGCTGAAAATAATCGTACTACTTGTTGATCGCTAATTCCCCGTGAGAGAGCATCTTTTCGATTTATCCATAAAGTATCTTCATCATAGAGTTCTTGATTGGGTGTTCGTCTCGTCATGGTGCCACAGTTATAGTGCTCTAGATCCCGACCTGTGGTAAGAATTAACGGATATTGATTCGCCCAGGTAGTTAATTCCTCGGATTCTTCAAAGGGGTGGAAATGGAATTTTCCTTTACCTCTTTTAAACTCTGAAAGATGTAGTATTTGAGTATCTTCTCCTCCATCCAACACAGGCCACTGCTTACCTTGATCACCTAACTCTGACCATTTCACTCCAGCAAAAAATGGCACTACTTTTGATATTTCCTCTAGCATGCCATCCGGTGTGTAGTCATCCTGTTGGTAACCCATTTTATTCATCACATCAATGACTATCTGACCATCTGTTCTTGTACCGGCAAGTGGCTTAACGGCTACATTAACTTTTTGAATGCGCCTTTCTGCATTTGTGAAAGTGCCGCTTTTTTCAAGAAAGCTAGTGCCAGGCAAAACCAAATCTGCCATTTTAGCCGTTTCTGAGAGAAATATTTCTTGGACCAAAAGAAAATCAAGATTACTTAAGCTTTCCACCACATGCTGAGTGTTCGGATCGGTCTGGACAACGTCCTCACCCATTATCCATAGAGCCTTTAACGTACCATCCTTAGCAGCATTAAACATTTCTGGTATTTTTAAACCTGCTACCCTTGGTGTATGAACTCCATAGGCTTGATCGTAATAGTCAAAACTTTGTTCATTATCTAGAGGTAAATAACCTGCCCCCTGATGGGGTTGGCAGCCCATATCAGCTGCTCCTTGCACATTATTTTGGCCTCTCAGTGGATTAACTCCCACACCTTCTCGACCAACATTCCCTGTGAGCATAGCTAGATTTGCTATGAGCATGACGGTACGACTTCCAGCCGAATGTTCAGTAACACCAAGACCATGGAAACACATGGCTTTGTCAGCTTTAGCGTAGGCAAGGGCCGCTTCTTTAACAAGCTGCTTATCAACACCTGTCAGCTGCTCAAGCTGATCAAGATCAAGGGACATTACACCTTCCTTGAGTAACTCAAAATCTTCACATCGCTCACCAATAAAGCCATCATCTTCAAGGCCCGCTTCAATGATATATCGAATCATCATATTTAACAGGGCAACGTTAGTGCCAGGCCTAAGCTGAAGATGCCACTGGGCATAGCGAGCCAATTCAGTGACCACCGGATCAATGACAATTAAGGGCGTACCCTTCATGACTTTCTGTTTTATTTTTGCACCGGTTACAGGATGAGCTGCCGTTGGATTAGCGCCAATTATCATGATGAAATCTGTTTTAGGAATATCGGCAACGGAATTGGTCGCAGCACCAGTACCAAAACTTTGTTGCATGCCATAGGCAGTGGGTGAATGACAAACCCTTGCACAACAATCAATGTTATTAGAGCCAATAACAACCCGCATGAATTTTTGCATTAGATAGTTTTCTTCATTGGTACAGCGTGAAGAAGAAATAGACGCTATGGCATCAGCACCAAATTGCTGTTTAATTGAAGTGAATTTTTCAGCGATTACCTCCAAGGCTTTATCCCAACTAATGGCTACTAGCTTGCCATCAACTTTTAATAGCGGAGAAGTTAATCTATCGGGATGATTGTAAAACTTAAAAGCATAGCGCCCCTTTAGACAGGTGTGACCAGCATTAACTTCGGCATCCTCAGGAGCTTCGATGGATAAGATTTGATCAGCCTGTACTCTAACTTCGAGATTACACCCCACTCCACAATAGGAACAAATAGTGCGTACTTTTTTATCCGCACTCACTGCCTTAGATTGATAAATATCGGTGATCGCCGCCGTTGGACAGGTCTGGGCACAGGCACCGCAAGATACACAATCAGAACCATTAAAGGAATCATTTAAACCCTTGATGATGTGGCTATCAAATCCGCGACCTGCCATACCAAGGATAAACTCACCTTGAATTTCGTCACAGGCTCGAAGGCAACGACTACAGTTTATACATTTTGACATGTCCGTACGCATATAGGGATGGGAATGATCTTTCTCATAATCAAGATGACTTGCTCCCTCGGCATAACGCACTTCTCGTAATCCCACCGAGGCTGCCACATCTTGAAGCTGACAATTACCACTCACCTCACAGGTTAGGCAATCGAGGGGGTGATCGGTTATCACAAGTTCGATAATGTTTTTACGCAGCCTTTGAATACGTTCATTCACCGTATCAATATGCATACCTTCTTGCACTGGCGTATGGCAAGACGCCACGACTTTTTTCGGGCCATCTGCGGTCAAGGCGACATCGACACTACACACTCTACAGGCTCCAAAAGGTTCTAATCGTGTATCGTCACAGAGGGTTGGAATTGTCTCTAGTTGATGCCTCTGGGCAAAACGCAAGATAGTTTCATCATCATTAATTTCTAGAGGGACACCGTCGAGGTAGGCAATTTTATTCATAATATATCCCCTATAGCAGTATCAACAAAGGCAGTTTTTAATTCATCCTCAAACCATTCAAGGGCATTCTTCACAGGTAAGGGTACCCCGCCTCCTAATGCGCAGAGAGAACCAAGCTCCATGGTTTCAAGCAAGTCATTCAACAGTTGTTTATCCATTTTAGTACCCTTCATTGCAGCCTCAACCATTTCTTGCCCTCGGGTAGCACCAAGACGACAAGGGAAGCACTTTCCACAGGATTCTGTAGCCGTAAATTCGAACAGATGGGCAATATACTCAAGCATGGAAAATTCTTCAGGTATGCCCACTATGCCAGCATGACCAAGTAAAAAGCCCTGCTCAGCAAAACTTTCAAAACTGATATTCAATTGATCAAATTTTTCCTTGGGTACGATTCCACCAAGCGGGCCACCAATTTGTAATGCCTTAACCGGATAGCTAAAACCGCCACCCAATTCATCAATGACTCTTGTTAAACTTGTTCCCATGGCAACTTCATAGACACCTGGGTTATTAAAACTTACATCAAGGGAAACCAGCTTAACGCCTGCTGACTGTTCTGTGCCCATTTGACAAAAAGCATCTCCACCCTGTGCGAGTATCCAATGGGTACAGGCGAAGGTTTCAACATTGTTGAGTACCGTAGGCTTACCAAATAATCCTGAAACAACGGGAAAAGGAGGTCTCACAGATACAACGGGACGTTGACCTTCAATGGAACGTATCAGGGCTGTTTCTTCGCCACAAATGTAGGCACCAGCGCCTCTTATTATTTGAAAATTAAAACTAAAATCTGAACCGTCTATGGCGCTACCTAAAAGCTGTAACTCGATTAATTCGTCGATGGCTTGTTGAGTAATATCAATGGCAAGAGGATACTCATCTCTAATATATAATATTCCCTCATCTGAACCCGCTAAGTAGCCTGCTACCATCATCCCAAACAATACCAGATGGGGTTGTTGTTCTAGCAAGTAACGATCAGTAAAAGCGCCTGGATCACCTTCATCGGCATTACACACTATGTATTTTTTATCCGCCACTTGATCACGGCAAGCTTGCCACTTAATGCCAGCAGGAAAGCCAGCTCCACCTCTACCTCTAAGAGAAGCAGACTTTAGTGTTTCAAGTAATTGCTCAGCCTGGTTATTTTTAAGTGCCTCAAGTAAAGGTTGATACCATGCCTTAACATCAATTACTGGTTCAAGTAGAATTGCCTTACCGAGACTTTTTCCCTTGGGAATTATTGTAGTAGCTTTTTTAGCATCACTGAGTTCAGAGAGATTATCAATATCAGAACCACTGTAGTTATTTCCATCGATCTGGAAAGCAGCTCCGTCATAACAATGGCCAAGACAGGTTACGTGTCCCACTTCCTTCTCACCAAAATATTGTTGAAGTTTTTGCTTAACATTTTTATCAATATTTCCAGAAGCACAGAGACAAGCTGTACCATTACAGAAGTAAGCTTTTTTGTTAGCATTTTCACCCTGCATAAAATCATAAAAGCTGCTGCTACTTTCAAGGGTTGCTACACCCATTAAACTTTTTTCAGCAAGAGCTCTTTTAGCTTTATCTTGAACGACTACTTCCTCGGAGTCAGAGGAAACCTTTTGCTGGGCTTCAAAAAGATTATCCTTAAGACCAGTAAGTGAGGATAAATAGCTAATATTTTTTGACATTGATATCTCCGTTCAACTCTTTATTCTAAATGGGGCGCTATAAATATTAAAACTTTCATTACGTAAAAAACCAACCAGGGTTAAATTGAATCGTTTTGCGGTATCCACTGCAAGAGAAGATGGTGCACCCACTGCAACAACTATCGGAATACCTGCCATAATTGCCTTTTGTATTAATTCAAAACTCGCCCGACCACTGACTAACAAAATGCTTTGCTTCATTATTTCTGGCTCGCTTTTTAGATAATAACCAATCAGTTTATCAAGAGCATTATGACGACCGACATCTTCAGACACATACAATATTTTGCCATTAAAATCAAATAGTCCC
This sequence comes from Gammaproteobacteria bacterium, assembly GCA_002746155.1. Classification (GTDB taxonomy): domain Bacteria; phylum Pseudomonadota; class Gammaproteobacteria; order Enterobacterales. Next base: position 19,028 of record NVWF01000015.1, read on the forward strand.
GATGCATGGGCTGAACCTGTTTGTTGAAATAGCACCTGGTCGTTTATCATTTTGATTGATAATTGATTTAACTTATAGATGTCGACTATACCAGTTTGCTCATCTAATCTAGGAGGATTCTGCATCTCCAAACTTTGAAGGGAGGTTTTTCCGCATAATCCACAGCTTGAATAGGTAGTAAAACGCCGTTCAATTTTAGAATCATCTAAATTCAGGGGAGTTTTTAGTTTTATTTCTAAGGAGTTTTTGTGCCCTGCATCACCTCTTTCATCACAGAATCGGAATCCAGTGATATCAGAGGCTTTGCTGATGATCCCTTCAGAATATAAAAAGCCTGTGGCTAAGTCTATATCATTACCAGGTGTACGCATTGTAATGGCTAGGGTTTTGTACTTGATATTTCCCTTCTCATTTTCAAAAGGTAGCAAGTATTCTAGAGGTTCTTCACTACAGACTTGATCATCTTGTAGTGTCAGCTTTCTATCTTTATATTTCTGGATATTGCTGCTTACAACACCCTTCGAGTTGAACATTAGAATTATTGCTATTCCATTTGAAAATGGCTAGATCAAAGTATCTGGAATACTAGACGTGAAGTCCAGCTTTGCTGTGCAAAACTTTTGGATTTCCACCTATTTACACTCCCTTAGGGTAGGTAATTTGCGACTAGCTGCCAAAGTGTTTGATTTTGTCTTTGTAGCTTCTGCTCATTTTTAGCCTTGAACCGCAGTCAAGATAAAGATGGTATTCACCATTGGTATGTGAACAAACTTTTTCTACACGTTTTAGATTAACAATAACTGAACGGTGGATACGTTGGAATATTTTAGGCGAGAGGGTTTTCTCTAACTCTTTCATAGTGCTTCTTAGGATATGTACCTTACCCTGAGCATGTACACACATGTAATCTCCTGCGGCTTCTACCCAGAGAATTTCCTTTACTGGTACATAGGTGATTTCACCAGCATCTTTTATTGCCAAGCGTTCGGGATACCTTTCTAATTCTGCTGGCCCATCTCCTGTCATTACACCTTCAATGGTTGCCGGAGATTCACCCGTTATGCTTATGATGAGATCCATCAGACGTTGGGTGTAATTAACCTTGCCTTCCTGATCGATATTTCGCCTTACCTTATCAAGAGCAACCTTAAGTCGCTCATCATCAATGGGTTTTAATACATAATCTACAGCTTGAGCATCAAAGGCGTCTACTGCATAACGATCGAAGGCTGTAACAAAAATAATCATGGGCAGTTGGTTTTTGTCGATATTTTTTACCACATCAAAACCACTTAATCCCGGCATTTGAATATCCATGAAGACCAGATCAGGTGCTAGTTCTGTTATTTTTTCTAAGGCTTCTCTGCCATTAGTACACTGGCTAATAATTTCAATATCTTCATAGGCGCTAAGGCGCAACTCTAAACCGCGTCTTGCGAGGGATTCATCATCGACTATAATAGTTCTTATTGTCATTTAATATCGCCTTATCTGTCTGCTTCAAAGGGTATGTGTATTTCAATTTTTAACCCTGTTGGCTCTAAATTACTCAGTTTAAAGGAATGCTTATCGCCATAGAGTACTTCTAATCGACCTGAGGTATTCCTAACTCCCACTCCACGTGAGGCTGTAATTTCACCATCAACTAACTCAACACCTGGGCCATTGTCACTCACTTCAAGTTGTAACCTATCACCTTTCTTCTGCGCCCTTATGGTTATCCTACCTCCAGTTTCACTTATGGCTACAGCATATTTTATGGAGTTTTCAACTAGAGGTTGTAACAAGAGGCTTGGTATTAACCCTACACTTGCTTGATCATCGATATCAAAGACTAACTCAAGGCGCTCCTCAAAACGGACTTTTTCTATATCGAGATAAAGTTGTAATGCATTGATTTCTTTTTGCAGATCAATTTTCTGCATGGGATCATTGTCAAGGGAATAACGTAGAAAGTTACTCAGTTTTGATACCATATCATTAGCGCGCTTAGTATCGGTTTCTAAAATCAAGGTTGAGATGGCATTTAAGGTATTAAACAGAAAATGTGGATTAAGCTGATATCGCAGCATCTTCAACTGAGCCTCATGGGCAATGCTATTAGCTTTTAAGGTTGCTTCTCTTTCTTTTTGCAGCATACGGTAATACTTAATACCGAAATACAAACCACCCCACAATAGGATGATGTAAAAGGAAGCTGTAATGCCTCCTAAATATTGAAATAAACTATCTGGATACCATCCACCCTTGTAAAAATAATAAATGGCTAGGTTTTTACTGAATATCCAAGGTATTGTAACTAGGTAACAACTTAAGATTGAGCTCAGTGCAGTGATGAAGGGCTTGAGGGTGATACAAAAATGAAATAAATATCTTAATCCTAGGGTCAAGATAAAACCTGAAACCACCATAACAATGATGACATAATTATAAGCTGATGGAACCTCATGGGCTTTAGCGCCGATCCAGGTAACTATTCCATAACCTAACCAGCCACTTAGTTGTAAGAACCAAAATAGGTTTTTCTGATTTTCAAGCAGTTTGTTTATTGTCATACAGCACAACTTCTAGTTTGTGAATTCAAGTTTTAATGTAGTTTTGATCCTATTTATTATACATTCTTTAAAAAACTTAGTTGACGGCTTATCCCACAAGCAAGTCCTTTGGGCTTATAAAGCCCTCGTCTTGTACATCAACTCAGAAATACTTTGCCAACTTCCAGAAGCTTTAACCCTTTCTGTTTTTTTTGCCAGTTGATAATCATACATGGGATCATAATATTCATTGAGTAAAAGACGGATCCAGTCACGGTGATAGTCACTGTGTATTTCACTCTCTCTAGAGTTGAAAGCCTTATCCATTAGCCGATGAAGTTTTAAATACCGCTCTGAACCCAACCTTTTTTTTATCCTTGCTAGGGATGACAACATAGCTTCACAGTAGTGCCCATAGCCAAGCTCGGGGTCCTGTAACTCATATTCTTTACAAAGAGTTAACACATAATCCTTTAGAATATTTTCAACTCGCTGTTCAAGCGTTGCTTCTACTAAATAAATTTCGGATGTTTTTATCTGCCTTCTTAGAGGTTCTGGAACTGAACAACTACCTATGGTTACTCCTTCATCCTCTAAAAATAGCGTGCTATGTTTTTCATTTAATTTAAGCAGATCTATAGCGACATTGTTTTCAAAACTAATCACCTTTGGCTGTCCACCTACCCGACGCCCAAAACTTGATCCTCGATGATTTGCCCTACCTTCTAAATCAACTGAATTTTGATGGTTAAGTATCAAATCCGTTTTTCTAGTTCCTGTCCTGCCTCCAATAATAATAAACTTCTTGGAATTGGCTAGTTGCTCTGTCATCTGAATCAAATACTGTCGCATGGCTTTATAACCACCTTTAATCAGTGGATAGTCGACCCCAACGTCTCTTAGCCACTGTTGAACAGTTCGTGAGCGCAGACCACCACGAAAGCAGTAGAGATATCCTTGAGGGTTATCTTTAATAAAACTTTTCCAACCTTCAAGTCGCTGTTCACGACTAACTCCACTAACCAGTTCATTGCCTAATTTAATGGCAGCTTTCTGACCATATTTTTTATAACAACTTCCGATTTTTTGTCTTTCGATATCAGTCATTAGAGGTAGATTGGCAGCTGCTGGAAAGGCACCCTTGGAAAATTCAATCGGGGCTCTTAAATCAACAAGGGGGGTATCATTGAAAAAGATCTGATGAAAGTTTTCTGCATCATCCCGTTTATCAATTGTCATAGTTTTTGATCTAGGATTAGTGGATTTGAGTTATTCTACAACAACCGAGAATTCATTGCTTGAATCAACAAACCCTCCTATACAATGAACCGCTATTGAGTTGGCTAGTAGGAGAGCTTCAACCTCATCACAATTTTCCCTTGCAACGCTCAACAACAAACCGCCGCTGGTTTGGGGATCACATAAAACTTGTCTGACAGATTGCTCTAATGGAGCAATTTTATGACCATAACTTTCAAAGTTTCGCTGCGTACCGCCAGGAACAGCGCCCTGCTCAAGATATAGCTCAACGGCATCCAGTAGAGGAACAGTGTCAGCCTTTATCACAGCCGTCAGCTTACTACCTTCTGCCATTTCCGTGAGATGTCCCAGTAATCCGAAACCAGTAACATCGGTCATGGCTGAAACAGCTTCTTGTTTTGCTAGTAATGCACCAATCTTATTTAACTGACACATGGTATCTCGAGCAAGATTTTTATGTTCTGGCTTGAGTAAACTCTGTTTTTCAGCCGTGGTGAGAATGCCTATACCGAGTGGTTTAGTTAGATATAAACGATCACCAGCCTTAGCCGTATCGTTACGCTTTAACTCTGAGATTTGCACTCTACCCGTTACCGCTAATCCAAATATTGGTTCAGGTGCATCGATGCTATGACCTCCGGCGAGGATAATTCCGGCATCTCGGCAGGTTTTTCGGGCACCATTAATAACATCTCTAGCGACGCTTGTGTCGAGCAGAGAAACAGGCCAACCTAAAATTGCAATGGCCATAATGGGCTCACCACCCATGGCGTAAATATCACTGATAGCATTGGTTGCAGAAATTCGGCCAAAATCAAAGGGATCATCGACGATTGGCATAAAGAAATCAGTGGTACTGATCACCGCTTCTCCCTTACCCATGTCATACACAGCGGCGTCATCTCTTGATTGATTACCCACTAGTAATTTATCACTATAATCGTCGAACAGATTGCCCGAAAGGATCTCATCAAGTACAGCGGGTGAAATTTTACATCCACAGCCTGCGCCATGACTATATTGAGTTAATCGAACTGGATGACCTTTAGATGTGCTCATCACAAGCCGCACCAGCTAACTTTAGTAGAGCTGGTAAATCAACTATTTCAATCAGTTTATCTGAAACGGTAATTATTTCATTTTTTTGAAACTGGCTGAATAAACGGCTCACCGTCTCAATAGCAAGGCCCAAATAATTACCTATGTCGCCACGAGTCATGGTGAGGTTAAAGGTAGTGGCGGAAAAACCCCTTTTCTTAAATCGAAGAGATAAACTTAGTAAAAATGCAGCCATTCTCTCTGCAGCATTTTTTCGGCTTAATAGAATATGAAGCTCTTGCTCTTCTACGATTTCTTTACTCATGATACGCATTAATTGTTTGCGCAGGGAAGGCAAATCACCGGATAATTCATCCATCTGGTCATAAGGTAGAGCACAAACAGCACTAGTTTCTAGAGCCTTTACAAAGGTTTTATGAATACCTGTACTAATTGCATTTAATCCGATTAATTCTCCAGGAAAGTAAAAACCAGTAATATTGATAATGCCATCTTCCGATAAGGTATAACTCTTAAAACTACCGGTGCTTACTGCATACAAATGCTTAAACTCGTCACCAGCTTGATTTAAGAATTTTCCTTTATGAATGGGAGCTCCCCTATTTATAATGCCATCTAATCTTGTCACTTCATTTTCTGACAAGGCACTAGGAATGCACAGTTGGCTGATCGTACAGGTCTCACAAGAAACTTTATTTTTTGATGATTGCATATTTTCCCTTGTCTAAAGTTGAGCCATTACTACTAGCTAATTGATCGTTGTAATTTAATGTAACTATTTTAGCCTAGATCGCTTAAAATGGAAACACAATACAATGTTTATAACCTCTCAGGGGTAATAAAGTGACGCTAAGAATAATACTAATATCAATCATACTTTTATCTTTCCAGATCCAAACACAAGCAAATGATCCGTTATTGGAACAGCTACTGGAAGCCGCTGATCAACGAAATGTAAACTCACCGACTTTTAGCCGGGTTTTAGCTGGCAATAATAAGCAATATCAAAAACAAGCTCTGCTTGCTCTTGGAAGAATAGGAGGTCACCCTGCGACGATTAAAATATCACCTTTCCTCTATTCCAAGGATGAAGATTTACGTTCAATGGCAGCTTTTTCCTTAGGTATAAGCACAGACATTGGTGCGCATAAATTATTAAAAATGCGCTTAAATACTGAAACTAGCCCTGGGGTTATATCAAGACTTTTAATTGCTATTGGTAATGTTGGCGAACCGAAAGATGCCATTGCTAGTATTCTACCCTTCCTCAATAATCCACAAGATAAGGTTGTTGCAGCTGCCTGTGATGCCTTGACCCTAGCGTGGACCTTCAATCGTGACAGGGTGTCAGTGCCCAATTCAAGCCAAGTTTACCGCCTTTTAGCCTTATCAAAAACCAATCAGATTATTGCTGAGCATTGCTTATTCACTTTATCTAGACTCAGTCGAGAACCTGCACTTTTTGATCTGAAATTATTAGCTACACTAGCAGAAACAGTTACCGAGGTTGAGGCCAAACTGCTGCTTATTCGGATTATGGGTGCGATGAATAACATGCAGTTTTTGAACGACTTTACCAAGACGCTTAAAAGCAGTCCTTCTTCAAGGCTTAAGGCAGAAGCTGCCTCTGCAATAGCTGCCCTCTTTTCTGATGAGAAAAACACTCAACATCTTGAGGCCATCAAACTTGCCTCACTTGACCCTTCAAGCCATGTGAAAGTTAACCTCATTAACAGCCTTAAATTGAAAAAAGAATTTACTCAACTAACCGAAGTAGTCATCGAGCTTTCTAAAGACAAATCTGCCTGGGTGCGACATCAGGCAATGACAGCCTTATTTGCGATTCAAGCAGAGAAAATGCACAAACAATTTTTAAGCTTAGTTGGGGCAAAGAGTTTTGAGTCTCAGCAAGCAGCCTTGAATATACTGCGGCTATATAAGCTTGAAGACCATAATAAGCATCTCCAGCTACTTGCTAAATCAAGACATAAAGGTATTAAAAGTATTGCTTCAAGGCTCCTTAACAATGAAGATGCCGATGCTGAGGAAGAAGTTCCTGCGAGCAAGACTATCAAGGGAAAAGTGGCCTATGCGCTAGCGGCTAAAAGAATGAACATTAAAACTAGCCGTGGAAACATTATTATTCAACTATCAACTTCCGCTGCTTTTACCAGTGCTAATTTTTATCAACTTGCAAAGGCTGGTTTTTATGATGGGTTAATTTTTCACCGCGTGGTACCTAACTTTGTGGTTCAGGGCGGCGATCCTGAAAGTACTGGTCAAGGTGGCCCAGGCTTTAGTATTCGCGAAGAGTTATCATTACAAAACCATTCTCGAGGTAGTCTTGGCATAGCAACATCAGGCAAGGATACAGGTGGTAGCCAATTTTTCTTTAATAATTCTAACAATATTCACCTGAATAATAACTATACGGTTTTTGCACACATCTTAGAGGGAATAGAAATAATTGATCGTTTTGAAGTGGGTGATAAAATAATATCGATCACTGAACTGTAAATTAATCCGATAATTTCTAAGTATCTAGCCAAGTGACACTTTTATCACTCGCCATGGCTTTAATAATCTGAGCCATGTATTTATTTTCGATGGCCTGACGCCTCATTTTAAGGGTGGGGGTGATCATATCATTGTCAGTGCTCCAAACCTCCTCCACAAGAAACCATTTCAGCAGCTTTTCATTTTTCTCAAGCCGATTATTCAGCTCAAGTCTGATGCCTTCTAATTTTGATTCGAAGTTGGTTAAATCTGAACCTGATGGCTTATTTTCGATTACTCCCAAAACAACGGGTTGAGCTAAGTTACTGCCTATGACACAGACTTGATCAAGGTTAGCTCTAGGTTCTAATTCCATTTCAATTTTTATCGGTGAGACATATTTGCCTTTTGAAGTTTTAAAAATATCCTTAATTCTTCCCGTTATCCAGAGGTAGCCATTTTCATCAACCCTACCCGTATCACCTGTGTGCAGAAAACCATTTTTCACAGTTTGCTCAGTTAACTCTGGCTCGCGATAATAGCCCATCATCAAGCAAGGATTTTTATAAAGAATTTCTCCATCATCTGCAATTTTCAGTTCAAAGCCAGGTAATAGTCTTCCTGCAGAACCAGAAGTTCGATGATCAGGGTGGTTAAAGTTTGAAAGGCCAAAAGATTCTGTCATACCATAGGCTTCACATATTGGAAGACCCAGTCTTTCAAACCATTTCAAGGTTTCTAGGGGTAAAGCTGCGGCACCTGATAGAGCTATTTTCACATCACTTAGGCCTAAGCTTTCAAGTAATTTTGCTTTCAACAGATTATTAAACAAAGGGATCTTAAGTAGTATTGATAATACAACTGGAGGAATTTTTGCTTCGATAGCTTGTTGAAACTTTATCCAAATTCTTGGCACACCTAAAAATATGGTGGCTTTTGAGGTAAGCAAATCAACATTAAAAGTGTCCATGGAGCCCACAAAAGATATAACACCTCCACAATAAATAGCAGCAATTTCCACGGCAACTCTCTCAGCAGCATGGGCAAGTGGTAGGTAGGAAAAAAAACTATCTTTTACATCAAGTTCTACCCAATCACTAACCAGAATTCCAGCTTCTGCCAAACATCTATAACTTGTCATCACGCCTTTAGGCATGCCAGTGGTGCCTGATGTATAAATGAGTGATGCCATATCATCTATATCTAAAGCAGGATAATCATCAGACTCATTATAGCGACTGGTTATGCCTGACCAGCTTTCCATGCCCTCGTGCTCTGAGTGCATAGAAATAGTTTGTATGCTGCCGGGAATGAGGTAATGTTTAGTTTCCCAATCAAGCATTTTTCCAACAAAAATTAATCGACATCCTGAATGTTCGAGGATCTGAGAAAGTGTTGTGGCACTAGCAGTTGGATAAATAGGCACACTGATATGACCGGCCAGCATGATCGCTAGGTCTGCCATTACCCAGTGGGCGCAATTTAAGGAAAGAATTGCTACTTTACTTTTTGGAGGTAATTCAAGTAGCCGTGTCGCCATGCACTGGATTTCAAATAACGCATCGGCAAACCGGTATTCTATTAGATCACCATGCATGGGCTGCTTTAGGAAGACCCTAGTTGGATCTGCTTTTTCATGATTCATAAAAGCCGCAATTGGTGTTAATAGTTCATTGTTTTCCATGAATCCTGCCTTTTATTTTTACTCGACACTTAACGATAAAGTTGTGACTATATCATATTGTTATTTTAAGTTTTCGATGGGTAAGAAACACTAATTTTTATGACCTTGTCATTTTTCTTAAAAAACAAGGTATTGAATTGAATCAATGTTCAAAGTCAGTTATTGTTTCTGGCATGAGTCAAGATAGTAAAAAACGATAACATATTAATGAATATCGAAACTGAGCTATACGAAACTGCTATTTCATTCATTGAAAAACGCTACCCTACTGGCTGGGGTGGTAATGTAAAAATTGCAGTCACTAATGACAAAAATATATTGCTTTTTAAATCACTAAGAGAATTACAACCGTATCATTGGTCTACTTTTAATGGTAAAAAGCTCTAACAAGGAAGTGCTAAAGCGTCACGCTGCTGAGCAAGGCGATATGCTGGAATTTGGGCTATAGATAAAACCTAACCATTAGCTCAAACTGACAATTTACCGAAGCATGAACTGGCTTCTTTAGAGGGTGGGCATAAGCTAGAAAACTCTTAAAAAACTACTGAAATCTTCAGATATTATGATTTAATCGGTTTCACCGATAATTGCTGGGGATTAATTTCAATCATTGGCTATCGATGTACTCTTCTGTATAATCGCTGCAATCCTTGGGGGTGGTCTTAACAGACCTGAGATGCTTAATTATTAGCAAACCCCTTGAACCTGATCCGGTTAATACTGGCGTAGGGAAAGGGAAAACTACACTCCTCTTTTTACGACCTTGTCATCCAGATCCTTTATAACACTTGTGTTTGGAATATCTGTATGAAACAAAGTTATCATCTTACTCTTGCTGGCACTTTACTCACCTCCATGGTGTTTATGCCCTCCTCTAGCTTTGCCAGTGTCAGTGATAAAGATAGCGATGAAAATATCGTCACCGTCACAGCAGAGTATCGAGAAGCTAAGCTCACAGATACAGCCTTCAGCGTTTCAGTCTTGGCTGATGATGTCATTAAAGATGCCGGAGAACAGCACCTTGAAGAACTGCTGAATTTAATTCCTAATATCAATTGGGCTGGAGGTACATCTCGCCCGCGCTATTTTCAGATCCGAGGTGTGGGAGAACGCTCACAATACGAAGGAGCGCCTAATCCATCAGTGGGGATTATCATTGATGATATTGATTTTAGTGGCATTGGTATGGTGGCCACTCTTTTTGATACCCAACAAATTGAAGTATTAAGGGGCCCTCAAAGTTCTCGTTACGGTGCTAACGCTTTAGCGGGACTGATAAATATTAAGACCAATGATCCTCAAAAGGATTTTTCATTGTCTAGCCAATTATTGTTAGCTGAAGATAACAACTGGTCCACTGCTGTTTCAGTAACTGGCGCACTCAATGAGCAACAAACCGTCTCGGGACTTTTTAGCGTGCAACAGTTTCAAGCTGATGGCTTTAGACATAATAGCTTCTTGAATATTGACAACAGCAATAAGCGAGATGAATTCACTAGTCGAGGTAAGGTTCACTGGCAGATAAACCACAATTTGCAATTAGCTGTTACAGCTATGCTGGTAGATTTAGATAATGGTTATGATGCTTGGGCTATTGATAATAGTCTCACCACTCTCTCTGATAAGCCTGGCAAAGATAGCCAGCGTTCTATTGCTAGTTCGGCGCGATTCACCCTTGATATGCCATTATTTGAGTTAATAAGCATCAGCACCTTTGCAGATTCTGAGATTGAACACAGCTTTGACGGGGATTGGGGAAATGATGATAGCTGGGGAGTTAATGGTCCCTATGACTTCACCTCGGATACCCAGAGAAATAGGAAGACCTGGAGTCAGGAATTCCGAATAATCTCAAATACCCAACCAGAAGATCAGAAAAATACTGATTGGTTGCTGGGGCTCTATATTTTAGATCTTGAAGAAGGCAATGATATAAGTGAGATGTTTAACGGCTTTTTGTATCGCGGCCTTATGTCAAATTATACTGCAACTAATACAGCAATATTTGGTGAAGTAACTCAGCATTTATCACCATCAACCGATCTGACTATTGGTCTTAGGTTTGAGACCCGTGATGCTAATTATACTGATTCCTCCAGCCTTAATTTTTCACCTAAAGATACTATGTTAGGGGGAAATATCACCCTAAGACACTATCTTGAATCTGGAATGATGACTTGGGCTGGAATTTCCCGTGGTTATAAAGCAGGAGGATTTAACCTCAGTCTTTCTGTACCAGAAGACTTTCGAGAATATGATCCAGAATTTTTAATCAATTATGAAGCGGGAATTAAAGGACGTTTCCTAGATGATAAATTATTCGTATCGGCATCCTTATTTTATATGGATAGAAAAGATATGCAGATCAGCACCTCATCCCAACTTGATCCTAGTGATCCTCTGACCTTTACTTTCCTTGTTGATAATGCAGCAAGCGGTTACAACAAAGGATTAGAAGCTGACCTACAATATCAACTATCGGATGATTGGAAAATTCACACTAGTCTTGGAATACTCAACACGGGAATTGATTCTCTAGAAGGAGCAGATCAAACACTTGTGGGGCGTGATCAAGCCCATGCGCCAGACTATAATTTTTCAGTTGCGCTTGATTWTAGAAATCAACAGGGCTGGTHTGGCAGAGTAGCGCTTGATGGCAAGGATGAATTTTATTATTCAAACAGCCATCAGAATAAATCCTCTTCCTATCAACTGCTCAACTTAAAACTTGGTTATGAAAGCGAGCAATGGGCTGTCTATGTTTGGGGAAAAAATATAACCAATGAAACTTACTTTGTCAGAGGGTTTTTCTTTGCCAATGAGCCACCTGACTGGGAAGATAAGCTCTATACTAATCGAGGAAGTCCTAGACAAGTTGGTATGACCGCTCGATTTATGTTTTGAGCTAATGGTTTTTAATTTGAACACCTCAATTCAGGAACACAAGGAGTACTGAAAATGCAAATTAGTGTCGAACTAAGCCGCTTATGGATAAATTAGAAAGCTACGTTTTAGAAGCTTGGCAACTGACAAACAGTTGGGAACTGATAGCTGTTTTCTTCGCCGTCCTCTATTTAGTTTTAGTCATTAAAGAAAGTATCTGGTGTTGGCCAGCCGCCTTGGTGAGCACGGGGATCTACATCTTTTTGTTTTTTGATGTGAATTTATATATGGAATCTGCGCTACAATTTTTTTATATTGTGATGGCGCTTTATGGTTGGATGCTTTGGAGAAAACATGACAAAACTGAGGATGATCTGCAGATCACCTCCTGGACAGTAAAACAGCACTTTTTTGCTATCAGCTTAGTTTTTCTGCTCGTGTTGATTTCAGGGTTTTTATTGGAAACCAGTACCAATGCTGCTTATCCTTGGCTTGACTCCTTAACTACTTGGGGCGCTGTGATTACTACTTGGATGGTAACCAAGAAAATATTAGAAAATTGGATTTATTGGATTCCACTTAATTCCATTAGTGTCTTTTTATTCATTCAGCGAGACCTCTACCTAACAGCCTTGCTATTTATTTTTTATGTCATGCTCTGTATTAATGGTTACAAGCTTTGGCATCAGCGATATGAAACTTTATCTAAGCATAAGGAAATCACTCATGGGCTTATCTAAAAATGATATTCTCCAGTTATTAAGCCTTGTGCCAGATTTAAAACAGATTATTGCTCAAGATCCACACCAGTCTTCCATGGGTTACCATTATTTGTCTGATGGTATTACCAACGAAAACTACCGAATTACACTCGCTGGTAAAGACTATGTTTTGCGGATAAACAACCCTGACTCTGGTCGCTTAGCCCTCGATCGTGAAGCAGAAAATAGTGTTATGCAAAGAGTTTCTTGTCTCCACATGGCAAGTGAGACACTGTTTTACAGTCCAGAGCATAATTTTCGAGTGAATCGATGGAAGAAGGGAGTAACCTGGACAAAAAAGAGCTTTCATCTTACTGATAATTTAAAACGATTAGCAGCGCGACTTAAGCAGTTACATTGCTTACCCTATAACAACCTACCTGTTATGGATCTGATTAAACGATTAGACCATTACAGAGAAATGATTCAACAACGTCATGGAAAATTACCCCCTGTGGAATTAAAGCTTTTGTCTGTTGCTGTGGAGTTAGTTGGTAACATCAAACATAGCCTGGACAACTGTCTTTGCCATAACGATCTAACTGCTGCAAATATTTTAGCGTCAAATGAACAAACTAATCATCTCATATCCTTTCTAGACTGGGAATATGCTGCTGTTAATGATCCTTTATTTGAGCTGGCAGTTGTTTGTAAAGGAAATGAATTGAGCGAACAAAATCAACAGTATCTGCTTAAGGCATATCTTGGGGAAGAAAGACTAGAACAATACAAAAATACCTTTGTTACTTGGTGTTGGTTTTATCAATATATAAGCTTACTTTGGGAGCAAGTTATTCTACCTGCTAATCGACCTTTGTCTTCAGAATTAGAGTGTCGCTTTCAATTATTACTGGAACTTACTCCTTAAAGAAGACTCATTGCTCTAAGTTAAGAGAATGAATTTTGTCTTTTAATGTTTCTAGGGTAAAAGGTTTTAAAATATATTGATCTGCCAAATTTTCCGCTGCACAAATATCATTAACATCAGCGCCGCCGCCTGTAACAAAAATTGTTTTTATAGATTGATAGTTTGGATTACCCTTGATTTTTTCTAACAGTTGTAAACCATTCATTAATGGCATCTTAAAATCAGTCATGATGAAGTCAAAGTTCTTTTCTTCGATCATCTCAAGAGCATCAATGCCATTTTGAGCAACATCAGACGAAATACCCAACATCGATAGGTAGGTTTCTACCAAGAAGGAGAATTGATCATCATCATCAACAATTAAAGCATGGGGACTCTCTGTCATTATCATACCTTGAGATAAAATTTCAGTGAAATAATAACAATATTAATTAGTTATACAACTTAATAATGTTTCTGGGTGGAAACTTTATTAAGTTGTATAAACAGTAATTAGGGACTATATAGGAAGTTGAGATACAAAAATTAAAAAGACTAAGGAAGTAAATGGAATTAAAACAAGGTAAGCACATGACTCTGTTATGTGGCGAAATTCTTCAATTTTGGATTGGATTTCGAACTGGTGTTTCACTCTCTGAAATTAGAGTTATCAATAAAATATTCTTTTATTATGACAATAATTTAGACTGTGGCCATAAAGAATTAGTCGCTGATTTGAATATTCCGAGCTCTGCTTTGTCTAAAATTTTAAAAAATTGGTTGACTGAATGCTCTATCTCAACGAAGAAATCAAGCAAGGATAAAAGAAGAAATTTTTACTATCCATCGGCCAACTTAGTTAAACATCGAGAGACACTTTTTACAGAAATACAGTGCATAATTAACAAGTCATAAAAATATATTTACTTGATGAGACTCATTGTCAAGTCGTCGACTTTTATCTCAAACCACTAACTTTTCATATCAATTCACTAATAAAGCGACGCCATAGTTCGCATCAGCAAACTATATATTTTTCTCGACAAAATTTATAAGGTTTGAATGTTAATTCAATCATCCACTATCTAGAAAATAAAAGCTAAAAAGTCTCTCGATATACTCTACTAAGTCATCATAATGCAGCAGCACTCATTGCTATTTATATTTGTCTTGAAATAGCTAAAAACAACAAATATCTATGACTATTTTTAAAGGAATAATCCATGTAATTTTAGCGTTCAGATTAAAGTCCTGATCTGCTCTCTAAATAATTTTCACTAGCTCTCTTAATATTCATTAATAAATGATACCCGTAATATTTTTTAATTAACTTGTTCATTTTAAATCACTATTTTTGCTTTCATCTCAAAGAATAGCCACATTAAAATAGCAAATACTTGTTAATAATTTGGTACTAAAGTTCATCAAAAAGCGTTATTCTCTTAATTCCAACAATTGATGATTAGTTGAACAAATATGCCCATTACAAAAATACTTATATTTATTTTTATTTATTTTATTACCATAAATAGCCAAGGCTCAACATTAATTCACAATATTCACGGTTATACATCTACCAATACCGGTTTGTTGCAATTCGAAGGCTTATTATTCGATGAACAGGGAAAAATCCTCAAAACCCTATCCCAAAAGGCAGTAACAGACTTATTAGCAACAGCAGCTAAACTTAAAGATTCTAATGAATCGTTATTAAATATTATTGATGGTAAGGGTAAATACCTCCTACCGGGTTTAATTGACGCTCATGGTCACGTATTAAGCTACGGAGAAGCTCTAGCCACGGTTGATCTTGTAGGAACAACATCTGCTGAAGAGGCTGTAAAGAGAGTTGCAGACTTTGTAGCCAATAATGCAGATAAGCAATGGATTATTGGACGAGGATGGAACCAAGTTTTATGGAAAAGCAAGGAATTCCCTGATGCTGAAATGCTAGATAAGGTGGCACCTGGAAAACCGATTGTTTTAGGACGAATAGATGGTCATGCCAACTGGCTCAATAATACTGCCCTTAAGCTTGCTGGCATCGATAAAAACACTCTTGATCCTGCTGGAGGAGAGATATTACGGGACGATCAGGGAAATCCAACGGGCGTACTTGTGGATAATGCCATGGACATGGTGTGGGATAAGATACCACCACTATCAAAAGAACAAAGGGAAGCCTATATACTCAAAGCTCTTCAGGCCTTGGCAAGTGAAGGCATAACCTCGGTTCATGATGCTGGAGTGTCTACAGCTGAAATCAATAGCTTTAAAAACCTTGCTACAAATAATCAACTCATTGTTAGAATTTATGCAATGCTCGGTGTTAATTCTACCGATTATCTAAAGTCATTAAATAAAGGCATAGAGAAAAGTCTTTTTGACGATCGATTATCTGTTCAAAGCATTAAAATATCAATAGATGGCGCCTTAGGCAGTCGTGGAGCCGCCCTTGATGCCCCTTACTCCGATCGAAAGGATACCAGCGGCCTAATGCTACACACTGAACAAGAAACCGAGGCACTTACTCTTCAAGCTATGAAGGCAGGCTTTCAAGTCAACAGTCACGCAATTGGCGACAGAGGAAACCGTTTACTGTTAGATATATTTAGCAAATACCCAGAATATAGACATTTAAGACATCGTATTGAACATGCTCAAATTGTTCATCTTGAGGATATTCCTCGTTTTAAAGAACTCCATGTCATCCCTTCCATGCAACCAACCCACGCCACCAGTGATATGAATATGGCTAAAGATCGCGTAGGTGAAAAACGCCTTAAGGGTTCTTATGCCTGGAGAAAGTTTCTTAATCTTGATGTGGTTATTGCCTCAGGTTCAGACTTTCCAGTTGAGCCAGCTAATCCATTTTTTGGACTCCACGCAGCAGTAACCAGACAAAGCAGAGATAACCAACCAGATGGAGGCTGGCGGCCTGAAGAGAAAATGACTCGTGAGGAAGCGTTGCGTTCCTTTACACTGGATGCAGCCTATGCTGGCCATCAAGAAAAAGTTCTCGGTTCACTTGAAAAGGGAAAATGGGCTGACTTTATCTTAATCGATCAAGATTACTTCGCCATTGACGAGAAAGATATTTGGAAAATTAACGTTCTACAAACTTGGCAAGCTGGAAAACGGGTTTATTAGAGAGTTTAATTTATTCTGCTTCCACTGCGTCGGGAAACTCTCGCATCAGATAGGCCTCAAACTCACTAACGGGTAGAGGCATTGAGAAATAATACCCTTGGCCTTCATCACAACCCTCATCTCTTAGGGTGTCGGCTTGTGCTTGATTCTCAATACCCTCTGCTATGATGGATAATCCAAGAGCCTCAGCTAATCCTACTATGGTTCTAACGATGGCTAAATCTTCTTTTGAGTTATTAATGTTATCAATAAATGCCTTATCAATTTTCAAACGGTCAACGGGAAATTCCTTAAGATAACTTAAGGAGGAATGGCCTGT
The DNA here is from genome assembly GCA_002746155.1 of Gammaproteobacteria bacterium. Classification (GTDB taxonomy): domain Bacteria; phylum Pseudomonadota; class Gammaproteobacteria; order Enterobacterales. Next base: position 36,021 of record NVWF01000015.1, read on the forward strand.
ACCAAAATCATCGATGGCAAGCTCGATACCCAGAGCTTTAAGTTTGTGTAAAGTTTCAGTAGCTTTGCCCATATCATTTACCAGAGCTGTCTCAGTCACCTCCAACTCTAAAAGTTCTGGGTCAAGACCTGTATGCTCTAAAGAGAGTCTGACGATATCGATAAAATTGTCTTCCGCAAATTCACTACCTGAGATGTTAACGGCTATCCTAAAACGACCAAGACCTTTGTTACACCAAGTTTTGTTCAACCGACAAGCTTCACGAATGATCCAACGAGTAATGTCATTGATCACACCCATTTGCTCAGCAAGTGGAATAAATTCTGCAGGTGATATAAAAGTACCGTCTTCCATTCGCCAGCGAAGCAAGGTTTCAGCACCAATTATTTTGCCCGTTTTCAAATCAATCTGAGGTTGAAAATAGAGCATGAAATGACCCTTTGCCATGGCCTCATAGAGTTGTTGTACCCGTTGGGTTTTTTCAGCAGTGGCAATAGTCATCCTAGAATTATATAAAACCCAGCTATTACGACCTTTATTCTTATTATGGTTTAAGGCGATATCAGTTACTCGACTCGCCTCAGTTTCCGTCTGGGCGTGCTCAGGCATTAAGGACACTCCCATTCTCACTCCAATGAGATAAGAATGCTCTAAAACGTTATAGGGGATATCAAAGATAGCTAATATTTTACTTACCAAAGTTTGTAGCGACTCGGCTTCATAATTAATTTGTTGTGCTATGGCATACTTATCAGAGCCTATTCTTGAAACAAGCTCAACATCGGYCAAAGACTCTAGCAACCTTTGACCTATATCGATTAATAATTGATCGCCCGCGGCAAACCCAAAGGTACTGTTTACATCGCTAAAGTTAATAACATTGATATAAATAACTACTGCACTTTGCTCACTCATGTGCAGTAAACCTAATAACATATCGTTGATGCGATTTGAGAATGCCACCCGATTGGGTAATCCTGTTAGGCTGTCATAATAAGCGAGCTTATGAGCTGCATCTGCAGCTGTTTTACGTTGATGAATATCAAGTTCATTAACCAGCACAACGCGATGATTATTTTCATTTAAAATAATCCGTGCATCAAAATGATGCCAGCGGGCACCTTGGCGAGTTTCTGTCAACAACTCTTCAGTAAAGGGTACACTCTTATCCATAGCAGCCAGTATTTTCTTACTAACCAGTGGATCAGTTATTCTATCAAGCAGAGAGTCGGGCGCATTTGGATCCAAAAATCCGAAACAGCGCATGGCAGCGGGATTTCGCATAATTGAAACGCCATCGATTCTATGCAGTGATACCATGGCTGGAGTGTGTTGTAGAGCTTCGATGCTCGATTGGATATTAGCATCCATAGGAGATGAAGAGACTTGCCTAACTTCAACCAGAGCTGCAAGATTATAACCAGAAATTTCTATGCCTTGGCACTGACAAGTTACGATACTTGGACGACCATTCATGGTAAAGGTTTGTTCTTCTTCGACCGTTTCACCATATCGGAATCTTTCAGCCATTTCTCTAAACTCTTGGCAAAGAGGCTCATTGGTAAAGTCCATTAAGATTAAATCTTCAAGAGACTTCATCCCCCATAAGGCAACCGAAGATGCATTGGCCCAGATAATTTTATGAGCATCTAAATCCCAAATCCAAACCGGTGTATTTAGTAATTCAAGAGCATTATGTACATAAACGCTCTGTGCTTCATTCTCAACCATTCAAACTCCGCGTAATTCTTGGGTGAATGTATAAAATTACCTTGTCTTATCTTCAATCTACTGAGTATGGCAACGGTTTTACAAATGAGCCAGTAAAGAGCAGATTTAATTGTCCCTCATAGCCCTAACAATCATGTTATCTAAGGCTTCAATCCAGCCTTCTGAACTGTTGAGACTTTCCACTAGCGTTAAGCTTTCTCCACCTAGACTGAGGAAAAGATTTTTGTAGGTATGAGCAATTTCTATGTTTGTTTCAAGACAATCTGCCACAAAGGCTGGAGAAAAAACTCTGATATTCTTAATCCCCCTTTTGGCTAACTTAGTTATTTCATCTTCGATATAAGGTTTGATCCAAGGAATTTTTCCCTGCCTAGATTGAAAACAAATCGTATAGTCTTGCTCAGCCAACCCTAATTTTTCAACTAGAGCGCTGCTAGTTGCTTCACACTGAGCCTTGTAGCAGTGTTGATTGTTATCAGTTAATTCATCACAACAGTTTTTTGATAAACAGGCTGAGTATTTTTTCTTCAATTGCCTTTCTGGCAAACCATGATAGCTAAACAAAGTATGGTCAAAACTACCATCCTTTAACCATTCACCTTGACTTACAATCGCCTCAATAAATTTTTTATCCGTGGCAAAGGAATCGATTTTTTTATAGTTCACCTGCCAATCCATTAACCGTAATTCGTCAGAAACCTTATTGAAAACTGACTGGGTTGTAGCCTCTGCATATTGTGGAAATAAGGGGAAAATTAAAAGCTGCTCACAACCTTTTTGTCTTAGTTCTTCAAGTGCATTGCGAATAGAGGGCGTTTGATAACGCATAGCTAATGCCAAGTGAAATTGTTCACCTAATTTATCCGTTAGTTTATTAAGTAGTTCGAGACTGTGGGTTTTTAATGGTGAACCTTGCTCTGTCCACAATAATTGGTATTCCGCTGCGGATTTAGGCGATCTGAAAGGAGCAATAATAAGGTTAACTAATAGCCAACGGCTGATGAAGGGTAAATCGATAACTAGTGGATCCATTAAAAATTCACGCAAAAATTTTCTAACATCCGCAACTGAGTAGGAATCTGGTGTGCCTAGATTGCTCAGCAGTATACCTGGTTTTCCACTACTCAAATTCGGCTCCGGTATTGTTATGGTATCTGATCTTTATCAACCCAAAAAATAATTTCATAGGGTATACTATAAGTAATATCAGAATTATAGCAGAGTAAAGGAGTATTGAGATGGATAAACTAAATAAGATTATTGTTATATTTGATGAGAAACAGGAGCAACAAACTGCAATAGAAAGAGCGCTTGAATTGGCCAGACTTACTAGGGCAAATATTCATGTTATTGCGACGATCTTCTCTAATATCAACGTTACCTTTAGTCATTTGCAACTTGATACTGAAGCTATTATAAGAGAAAGTATGCTGAATCGATTGAACAAGGACTTAAAAAGTCATATTGATTCCTTAGACACCTCACAAGTAAACATTAGTTATGAAACCTTGTGGAGCCCAAGACCTTCTATTGATATAGCAGAGATATGTGAAAGCCAAGGTTTTGATTTGCTCATTAAGACAGCGAATAAACACCATCTTTTCGATGGTGTTTTTCATACACCACTGGATTGGCATCTACTTAGAGAATGTCCCTGTGCTGTCATGCTGGTGTCAAATAAACAGCATGCAAAAGACAGACCTTTAATTGTGGCTATTGATGCAAACTCGGATGATCATGCTCACTCATCTTTAAATGATAAATTACTCGATAGCGCTCAGTATTTTTCTAAAATATTTAAGGATGAAATCATTGCAGTAAACGCTTGCCCTCCTTTACCTGTAATGACAGATCTTGAATATGCCTCTATCGACCCATCTAGTTATATTGAAGAGATGAAGAAAATAGCATCGGCAAATACACTAAAAGTTATACGTCAATTTAATTTGAATGAATCAAATATGAAAATTCTTGAAGGTATACCAGAGGTAGTTATCCCTGGTTTTGCAGAGCAAATAGATAGTCCATTGATTATACTCGGCACTGTCTCAAGATCGGGCTTAAGTGGGTTTTTCTTGGGAAACACTGCAGAGCACCTACTGTATAACCTTCAATGCGATATCTTAGCAATAAAGCCTGATGGGTTTGATAGAGATTAGTTGAAAATCGTTAATTAAGAGTATTAATAGTGGGATCAGGATAGGGGTCCATTTCGATGGACTTGAGATATTGACCATGCATTACAATTTTACCCTGATAGCGATGTTCACCATTTGTTGCAAATTCGAAGTAGTAACTACGATACCACACAGGGTTGTTTCTTGAGTCTCTAGTAAACTTTAACGTTACTCGCTGTACAGTTTGATCGAGAAATTGAACCCTATGTTTATCACAGTGGGATTGTCCAGCCCTTACAGCGATCTCTTTACATCTTACCCCTGACCAAAAAAACCAGAGGATAAGAAACAATATAATTAAGGTTAAGGCATTTTCCATTAGGTAACACTATAAATTGAAATATAATTCTCTTAAATACACAAACGCAGCCCTTAGGCTGCGTTTAACAAATGCTAACTATTAAATTGTTAGTTTTCGGTTTCAGATACGGATACTGTACCAACTCCAGCTTCACGGGCTGCGTTGACAACTTGAATCAAAACATCTGTTTCTGAATTGGCATGTACACCAACAATTGCAATCGCTTGAGGGTTTTGAGCTCTTTTTTGCTCAACACGAGCACGAACAGCTCGAATATCCACATCAAGGCCATCCATCGTGACACGATTTGCACTATCAATTTTAACAAAAATATTCTTCTTCAGCTCCTTGTTTTTAGGTGGTGGAGGCTGATTTGGATCAGGACGTGTTAAATCAACACCAGATTCCTTAACAAAAGATGTGGTGACAATAAAGAAAATCAGCATGATGAATACAATATCCAACATAGGCGTCATATCTACTTGAGTTTCATCATCTTCTTTAAAACGTTTTCTACGCATACTTCAAACCTTGTTTTTATATTAACTACTACTTGTTTTTATATTAGCTACTAACTATTGGACCCACTAGCTGACGGGTAACTATATACCGACTAACTATATGAGTCCAGTGGTAATGTTTATTAGTTCTGACACTGCTTACAGAAAACAGAGGAGCGCCCGGTCTGTCTAATCTCTGTTAATGTTTCGCCACACTGAATACAAGGCTCTCCAGTTCGACCATAAACCGCTAATTGCTGAGCAAAATACCCAGGTTTTCCATCCACTTGATTAAAATTTTTTAGTGTCGTGCCGCCTCGTTCAATCGCTTTAGACAATACCTCTTTTATAATACTTACAAACCTCTGATATCGTTTATGGCTGATTTGATTCGCAGGTCTAGTAGGGCGGATGCCCGCTTGGAACAAAGCTTCATTTGCATAGATATTACCTACGCCAACCACTAGCTTAGCGTCCATAATAAATTGTTTTATGGCAACTTTACGGTTTCTGGATGCCTTATAGAGATAGTCGGCATGAAAATCATCATCCAGAGGTTCAACGCCTAAATTTTCTAATAACTTATGCTTAAGGGGCTCTACACCCGCCCAAAGAAAAGCGCCAAATCGTCTAGGATCATTAAAGCGCAAATACTTACCATGACTAAACTCAATATCAAAATGATCATGCTTCGCCGGCTCAGTTTGAGCATCTAAGATACGTATACTCCCAGACATACCTAAATGAATTAAGGCTGTTCCGTGATTAAATCTCAGAAGAATATACTTGCCACGTCGCGATACCTCAATCAAGCAATGGTTTTCCATCAGCTCGGGCATATTATTGGGGATAGGCCATCTCAAGCCAAAATGTCTTATGGTCAGTGAGACAACCCTCTTACCCTTAATATAAGGAGTAATTCCTCGGCAAGTCGTTTCTACCTCAGGTAATTCTGGCATGATTAATCTATTTGAGACTGACTAGATGACTTGGATAATAAGTCTGGAATAAATTGCGCTCTACTCGTGATAGGATAACTAAATAGCTTTTTATCAATCATCCTGAAAAATTGAATTTCATTAGCCTGCTCAACAACTCGATACACTAGGGGTTGGGAGTCTTCCCTTACGAAAGCTAAAACGGTCATACCTTCTAGGGGTAATAGTTCATAACTTGTAACTGAACCTGCCTGGAGGTTTTTCCATGAATTAGCTATATTATTCAAGGTTGCAGTCGTCCCTCGTCTCTCACCCGCTAAACGTCCTTTAAACCAATTACCGGTCTCGTCCAGTTGGATGATGATTGAGGTGTTGATAGGACTATTGAATTCAAGTCGAACTAACTGCCAGGGATTAGGCACTAAAAAATATTGCTCCCAAACTACTGCCACTGGCTGAGGGTCATCATCAGAATTGGTGAGCACTCGATTATAGACAATATTGAAAATCATATAGAAGGTCAACAGGGCAATAATCATTACATTAAGTACAAGGCGTCTATTCATCTAGTCATTATCCTTGATTAATCTTTGTTTCGCAAAACAAGACACATAAAAAAACCCGCTGATGAGCGGGTTTTACGTAATAGTTGCAGGCGGAGGCAGGCACTATTACCGATTACTAAAAATAACCGTAACTGTATAAGTCACGATTATTTAATTTTTGCTTCCTTGTACATAACGTGTTGACGTATAACAGGATCGTACTTTTTCATTTCCATCTTGCCTGGCATAAGTTTCTTGTTCTTGTCAGTTGTATAAAAATGACCAGTGCCAGCACTTGATACCAATTTAATTTTATCTCTCATAACTCGTCTCCCGTCTAAATTAGACTTTCACGCCTTCAGCGCGGATTTTTTTAAGCACGTCTTCTATGCCTACTTTATCAATAATTCTTATGCCTTTAGCTGACAAGCGAAGTTTAACAAAACGCTTCTCACCTTCAACCCAAAAACGATGTGTATGTAAGTTAGGCAAAAAACGACGACGAGTCCTGTTTTTCGCGTGGGATACATTATTTCCTGCAACAGGACGTTTACCTGTTACTTGACAAACTCTAGCCATTTCCAGCCTCCGATTAACAATTCTTTTTGGGTATTTTTTTGCATATAGTTTGCATATAAAATATACCCCTAACCACCCAGCCTTACTGGAGGGCGGCACTTTATACCAGAACCGTGGTTTTTAGGCAAGCTGAATCGATTTAAAACTACATATTTTGTCATTTCTGTACAAAACTGCAACAGAATATCAAAAATTCTATAATAAACCTCTTTCAGCAAAAGAAACGGCTTCAGATTCGCCTATTACAAAGTGATCCAAAACTCTGATATCAACCAGTGAAAGAACAGTGCTTAGGGTATCGGTGATCTGTTTATCGGCTGTACTTGGCTCAGCAACTCCAGAAGGATGATTATGGGCTAAAATCACTGCCGCAGCATTGTGCGCTAAGGCACGTTGCAATACAACTCTTGGATAAACACTGGCGCCATTTATTGTGCCATGGAACAATTCTTCAAAGGCAATGACCCTATGGGCATTATCTAAAAATAATACCCCAAATACCTCCTGACAGTGATGGCGCAATTTCGCACAGAGGAAGCGTCGTGTAATACTTGGGTTTTCAAAAGCATCTCCCCTACTAATGGTTTCAAATAAATACCGGCGCCCCAATTCTAGGGTTGCCTGTATTTTACCGTAGCCTGCTAAGCCCACACCCGGCTGTTCACAGAAAGAATTATAGGAAGCATCACACAGGGCACGTAACCCCCCAAACTCTTTGATTAATTGTCTAGCAAGCGTTACAGCACTCTTGCCTTTAGTCCCATTGCCTAGTAATAAAGCTAGTAATTCTGCATCGGAAAGTACTGAGCTTCCTTGCTTTACTAACTTTTCTCGGGGCTGCTCACTGATAGGCCAGTCCCTAATTGTCATAATTGCTCCTTGTTTTTTCTTTGCGAATATCCAATAATTTGATTATGTTAAGTACAGAATTAGCTTTAAGTGATAATATCTCTCCATTAACTATAAAAATAGCCCTAAAAAATGAAAATACTTGTAGGAATTAGTGGCGGAATTGCCGCTTATAAAAGCCCTGATCTGGTACGTCAGTTAAAGAAATCTGGCGTTGAAGTTAGAGTTGCCATGACGAAGGCGGCCACCTCCTTTATTAGCCCTTTGACGCTTCAAGCCGTATCGGGTAACCCAGTATCAACCGATTTACTGGATCCCGAAGCTGAAGCTGGCATGGGACACATCGAGCTTGCTCGCTGGGCGGACTTAATTTTGATTGCACCGGCAACGGCTGATTTGATTGCCCGATTGGCCATGGGCATGGCAAATGACTTAGTCAGCACACTTTGCCTTGCCACAACAGCCCCCATTGCAGTAGCCCCTGCAATGAATCTACAAATGTGGGCCAATCCTGCAACCCAAGACAATATTAAACAACTTCAACAGCGCAACATTTCAATACTTGGACCTGACACAGGAGAACAAGCTTGTGGCGAAACTGGTCTTGGACGAATGCTTGAACCTGCTCAACTGGTTGCTGAGTGTGAACTGTTTAATAATCAAGTCGAATTAACGCTAACAGGTAAAAAGTTATTAATCACAGCCGGTCCAACTAGGGAAGATATAGATCCGGTACGCTACTTATCAAATTATAGTTCTGGAAAAATGGGTTTTGCCCTAGCTAAAGCCGCTTTCCTTGCCGGAGCAGAAGTCACCTTAATCGCAGGTCCTGTGAATATCGAATCACTACATTCCATCAAGCGTATTAACGTTATCAGTGCAAGAGACATGTATAAGGCTGTTCATGAGCAAATAACTGACCAGGATATCTTCATTGGTTGTGCTGCAGTAGCCGATTATCGAGTCAGTGAAGTCGCACATCAAAAAATAAAGAAAAATGATCAACAGTTAGTACTTACTATGGTTGAAAATCCAGATATAATAGCCTCAGTAACAACATTAAAGAATAAACCTTTCTGTGTTGGCTTTGCAGCTGAGACCACTGATGTGCTTAAATATGCGAAGCAAAAACTCAGTAAGAAAAATCTCAATATGATTTGTGCCAATGATGTCTCTAATTGTGAAATTGGTTTTAATAGTGATTGCAATCAACTCACTGTAATTAATGCAGACGGCCAAAGTGTCATTTTTGAAAAAGAGAGTAAAGCATCACTTTCAAGAAAACTTATTAATTTAATAGCGGAGCAATTGCCCTCTACGCAACGTGACTGAATAAGTATTAAGGATAATAACAATGAAACGTAAAAAGCAACCAAAAAAAAGTATCAGTAAAGCACCTCCAAGTAAACGGAGCCACCGTGCTGGTAAAGCCTTATCAAGTATATCAAGCAAAATATATTTTGCCGTAGTCATACTTTCAGCCATAATCTCCTCCATCTTATACATGCTAGTCATCGTAATACCTGAACAGGAAAGAAGTCAGCGTTATCTCGATTTTGTTTTTTCAAATTATGCAGAACTTGCTGAGGCAAGTGTTACGGCGGTCAGTAAAAGACTGGAAGTTATTGCTCGTACTTCAGATGTAGTTAAGAGTTTTGAAAAAGAGTCCGCCATCGATGTGAAGGCTTTGGAGTTAAGCCTAAGTAAAATTCTACCTAAAGCTAAAGGTGTCCGACTTATACATATAGGCACGAATGATATAGACGAGACGAGTAACCCTCCTATTTCTAACGTCACTCTCGAATTAATGAGAAACTCAAGTCGTGGACAAAAAGCACCTCCTGAAGTTGTTAAGGTTGGTAAACCTGATCAGTACATTGCCATGGTTGAAAATGTTGTAAATGCGAATAATGAAATTGTTGGTTATGTTTTAGCTGGTGTCGATGTATCTATTATTAATGATGGCCTTAAAGATATCCGATCAATCCCAGGTTACATTGAATTTAGACAGGAATTTTCTGGGACTGTCCATATACTTGGCTCAGTTGGCGATGCTGCGCTTAAGCAGGGCGAACCATTAAATATCTCAAGCCTGGAAAACTCTCTTTGGCAAATGGCCTACTGGCCTACACCGGATGAGGATTTCAGCGCCGGTGATGAGCAAATGATTTTCATCGCAGGATTAGTTGTAATTTTTCTACTTATCTCAGTACTAGGTTTCTTAGGATACAAAAAAATTAACGACACCCTTAGTGCTGATGCCTCATTATTTATGCGCTTAATACTCAATAACCCCGATGGTAATATTGATGTGCCAAGGAATGGTTTTATTTTAAAAGTATTCTTTGATATGGCCTATACCCTCAAGAGGACCCTCACTGAACGAGATAAAATTCTCAAGACAAGTCATGAACCCACGGCAGCTATTCCTCAGATAACAGATCTTGATGAAGATAGCATTGAAGTCAGTCCACCTTCAGAATCTGTTAAACGCGCAGCCTCAGTTGAACTTGAAACAGAAGCTTTAGATGTTGTTGAAGAAATTGAAGAGGAGGAAGTAACTCCCTCAACACTGCCTGCTTCCATTTTTAGAGCCTATGATATTAGAGGCATTGTAGGTGAGACATTAACCATTGAAGGTGTACGTCGAATTGGACAAGCCATTGGCAGTGAAGCTTTTGAGCGGGGTGAACAAACTGTCATAGTCGCACGAGATGGCAGAACCTCTGGTCCTGAACTGATTCAAGCCCTTAAGGAAGGATTACTTTCCTCTGGTCGAGATGTGATTGATATTGGAATGGTACCAACTCCACTGCTGTATTTCGCAACCCATTATCTAGAATCACGTTCTGGAGTGATGCTAACTGGCAGCCATAATCCAGCTGAATACAATGGTTTAAAAGTAGTGATTGCTGGAGATTCATTATTTGGTGATGATATCACAGGACTTTATAACCGTATCACCAGTCGTAACCTACTCAGCGGTGAAGGTCGTGAAAGCTCTAAAGATATCATGGCAGATTATGTTAATAATATAACCGGTGATATCGCCCTAACCCAGCCGCTGAAAGTGGTTATTGACGCTGGTAATGGCATAGCTGGAGCTGTTGCCCCAATTCTATTTCAAGCCCTAGGATGTGAGGTTATTGGATTACACTGTGAGGTAGACGGTAATTTTCCTAACCATCACCCAGATCCCAGTAAGCCGGAAAACTTGCAAGATCTACAAGACATGGTGCTCAAAGAGAAGGCCGATATTGGCATTGCCTTTGATGGTGATGGCGATCGTATTGGCATAGTTGATTCCCATGCTAAGATAATCTGGCCTGATAAATTAATGATGTTATTTTCTAAGGATGTGCTAAGTCGCCACCCAGGTGCTGACATAATATTTGATGTGAAATGTTCAAGACATCTCAAAGGTATCATTAAGGCTAACAATGGTAGACCCATTATGTGGCGCACAGGACATTCCTATATCAAGGCTAAAATGAAAGAAACCGGAGCACTGCTTGCCGGAGAGCAAAGTGGCCACATCTTCTTTAAAGAACGCTGGTATGGTTTTGATGATGGCTTATATGCAGGTGCTAGGTTACTAGAAATCCTCTCCAATGAAATGGCCAAGTCAGCGGAAATATTTGATGAATTACCCGAGTCAATTTCTACCCCTGAACTGACTATTGAAATGGCAGATGATGTGAAGTTTGATTTCATTGACACCCTAGTTAGCGAAGGTGATTTTGCTGGTGGTAAATTAACCGATATTGATGGTCTGAGAATCGATTATTCCACTGGTTGGGGATTAGTTCGAGCATCGAATACAACGCCTTGTCTTGTGCTTAGATTTGAAGCAGAAGGCGAGCAAGATCTACTGAATATTCAAGCTGTGTTCAGACAGCAATTATTGCGTGTTAATCCCGATTTAGTGCTACCTTTTTAGGAACATATGATGACAACTACTACTAAACCATCTAGGCGGCAACAGATACTTGAATCTCTAGCCTACATGTTAGAAGAGCATAAAGGTGCCAGGATCACCACAGCAAGACTAGCTGCTGAAGTGGGTGTGTCGGAGGCAGCCCTCTATCGACATTTTCCTAGCAAGGCCAGAATGTTTGAATCCTTGATTGAGTTTATCGAACAATCAATCTTTACTCGCATTAATATTATCGTGAGTCAATCATCCATGGAAGGCGACCGAGTGGGACAAATTATTAATCTGGTGCTCACTTTTGCTTCTCGCAATCCAGGGATCAGCCGGATCCTAACCGGAGAAGCTCTAACGGGTGAACAGGATCGATTACGCCTAAGAGTTGCGCAGCTTTTTAACCGTCTTGAGGTACAAATCAAACAAGTATTAAGGGAAAAAGCCGCTAGTGAAAATAAACCAAACTTTGATGCTGGGATGATGGCAAACTTAATGATAAATATCATTGATGGAAGGTTACAACAATTTGTAAGAAGTGATTTTAAACGTTCACCTCTTGAAAATTGGGATGCACAATGGCAACTATTACATCAACTTCTAGAGGATTAACCGACCCCTTACTCCTACCAACGAGATCGGAGTGAATTTATGTTAAAAAATTACCCCAAGACTTTACCACAAGACGGCATCGGGGAAGATGCAGCTTTTGATCTTGTAATGATAGATATAGAGGCAAAATCATCCCGACTTGGTTCTCCTATTGCGTTTGCACATATGGATCCTCCCACACCCGATATAGCGTCTAGATTAGTAGGGGTAAATGCCCAGCATAACCAAAATTTGCTGCATCCAGATCTAAGCCCTTTTGCCAGTGAAGTAGAGAAACTGGTTATAGACTGGTTAGCTCCATTTTACGGAATGGCTGATGGACATATGTGTTCAGGATCCACTATTGCAAATTTAACAGCCCTTTGGTGTGCCAGAGAGTCTGGTGCTACACGTGTATTAGCATCGTGTGACGCACACCTTTCCATTGCAAAATCAGCACATATTTTGTCAATGGATTACAAGAGCATCTCAGTTGATCAATTTGGGAGAATGGAACTATCAGGGAATGATGACCTTGATAAGACCTGTTTGGTACTTACTGCTGGAACAACCAGTCGGGGCGTAGTGGATAACTTTGTGAAGTCTAATGCTGTATGGACGCATGTCGACGCGGCCTGGGCTGGACCTTTACGAATGACAAAGTATAGTCATCTCCTTGATGGAATTGAATGGGCTGATAGTGTCGCTATATCTGCTCACAAGTGGTTTTATCAGCCGAAGGATTCTGCTCTTATTTTATTTGCAAATAAAGAATCTCAAAAACTTGTCAGCTTTGGTGGTGATTATTTAACCGTCCCGAATGTAGGGGTTCAAGGTTCTCGTGGTGCCGCAGCAATTCCATTGTTTGCAACGCTCTTGGCATGGGGGAAATATGGACTAGCTAAACGGATTGAAAAGAATATGGATGATGCTCAGAAACTTGCGATGTTCTTGCAATCTCACCCAAAGGCCAAACTTAAGCAGATGCCTGAAACTGGAGTATTAAATTGGAAACCGTCGAAAGAAAACACCACTGAAGTTCTCAAAAAATTAGGTGAATGTTCTTCCAGTACGAAGATCGAAGGTGAACTGTGGTTACGCCAAGTTGCAGCTAATCCATATGCTAACTCTGAAGCTATTTTCGAAACTATTTCACAAGCTCTTTCCTGAAATCAACAGCAGTCACTGTCTAATGAACTTATCGCCACAATATCTAATTTTTTCATAGAAATGTTCATGTCAGTTATGTTGTAGTGCAAAAGGGAAGTAGCAAGAGCTGGAGAACGGGTGTTCAAGTGCAGTCAGCCGAAGATGCCTTGACTAGTTTAAGTATGCAATAAACCCTTTTTCAATTGAACGAGTCGTTTCAGAATTGCAAAAGTCTTCACCCTCTTGGCTTTTGTTGCAACGAACCTCCATCACAATACTCGAATCTTTGCCATTTTGATTATTAATCCGAGTTACCATGATTGAAATATCATCAACCTGTCTCGGCTTACGCATCATGATAGTCACTTCATTTGCCCAAGCTAATTCAGTGGTTGAATGTTCACTGGCATACATAAGTGAGGCATTCCAGGCTCTGTCACATCGTCCTACAGAAGTACACTGGTATATAACAGCATTTGAATCATTGGAGGCTAGATCACCTGGTCGATAGCGTCGTAATTGTTCTGCAGCTTTTAATTCGCTAAAGCGTATAATACTACTGGCATAGCGTTCAGAGATGTTGCTTTTTTGTATCTCAACTTTTAATACTTCTTTGCCTTCTTCAGCAATTCGCATTTTAAATCGTTCAATCTCACCGAGAAGTTTTTTACTGATTTCACGACCTAGACGTTCATCCCTAGCAGCTCTGCGTTGAGTATCTTCTAAAAGACGTGTTAGTCGTCTAATGTTTTGTTTCAATAACATGATTGAGCGATCTCTGCCTAATAATTCATTATCCCTGGCCCGCTCAATATCAGAGATATCCGTATAACTATTTTTAAGAATAGTGTCTAGTTGTTCCTGTTCTCTTCTCAGACGTGCCTCTTCTTCTAACCTAGCCTTATTCTTAGCATCTTCAAGTAATTGAGCTTTTGTTTTTCTAGGAGCAACCGTTTCAATCACATGCACCCCATCATCACTCAAGACTTCATAGCCATCTTGAGAGTATTTAGGCGGAAGTACTGAACTAACAATTGTCTCACCCTTATCATTTTTGTACCGATACATTTTTGCTGAGAGTGACTGGGAGACAATCACTACAGAAAAAAGTACAAGGGTGAGTTTTATAAATGCTGAATTATTCAATTTATATTTCCCTTAACTCAATGCTAACAAATTAACTACTTAATCTACTTATCTAACGTAAGAATACCGTAATCTAGCCGATATTGCTGAATTTGCTTGATCAAATCGTCATCTAACTGTTGTTGTACCAGATACTGGTAAATGTTTTCAAGTTTTATGATCGATATAACCGGTATACCAAACTCTTCTTCAACCTCTTCAATGGCAGACTTATCAGCCTTGCCTTTTTCCTGTCTATCCAATGCGATGACGACACCTGCAGGCGTGGCACCTGATACTTTAATTAGATCGATGGCTTCTCTGATGGCTGTACCAGCTGTAATAACATCATCAATAATGAGTACTTTTCCCTTTAATGGGGATCCCACTGTAACACCACCTTCACCGTGAACCTTCTTCTCTTTGCGATTAAAACACCAAGGGGTATCTAATTGATGTCCATTACTAAGACAAATGGAAGCTGCAGACGCCAAAGGGATGCCTTTGTAAGCTGGTCCGAACAATACATCAAATTCAATAGCTGAATTTACTATAGCTTTGGCATAGGCATCACCTAAACGGGATAAGTCACGGCCAGTGTGGAAATTTCCCGAATTGAAAAAGTAGGGGCTCACCCGGCCGGATTTTAATGTAAAGCGACCAAATTTTAGAACATCTCGCTCAATAGCAAAGTTTAGAAAATCTTCTTGATAAGTTTCCATTACCTAGTTTCCATTACCTAGTTTCAATGATCTAACTTCCACTTAAAGCGGTATGTTGAATGTCGATAATTTCACGTATACCCTGCTTGGCGTAATCTAGCATTTGGCTTAACTCATCGGTACTAAAACTACCGTCTTCAGCTGTACCTTGTATTTCAATTAGACCACCGTCTTCTGTCATGACAACATTCATATCTGTACCACAGGATGAATCTTCAATATAATCCAGATCCAGCACCGCTTCTTCCCTAACAATACCTACCGAAATAGCCGCAATCATTTGCTTAAGTGGATTAGTTTTAATTTTATTATTCTTGCGCATCCAACTTAGGGCATCAACTAGGGCAATACAGGCGCCTGAAATAGAAGCTGTGCGAGTTCCACCATCAGCTTGAAGCACATCGCAATCGAGATGAATGGTGTATTCACCAAGCTGGTTTAAATCAATCGCTGCTCTAAGTGAACGTCCAATTAGACGTTGGATTTCCAAAGTACGGCCACCTTGCTTTCCCCGTGATGCTTCACGGCTTGATCGAGTATGAGTCGCTCTAGGTAACATACTATACTCAGCTGTTAACCAGCCCTGTTTTTTTCCTTTTAAGAAACGAGGAACGCCTTCAATAACACTGGCATTACACAATACTTTTGTATTTCCAAACTCAATTAATACAGAACCTTCAGCGTGACAAGTAAAATCTCTGGTTACGGTAATAGGTCGTAATTGATTAACGGTACGTCCGTCTGGGCGCATAGCTTATCCTCATTATCTAAGTAGTATTCAATATTAGTTGGCCGATTATAGCCTTAATCGATCTGATCAACCATTTTTGTTGTTATTAATGTACAATCTTGTCATTATTTTGCTTTTTTAAGCTAAATACACCCTTTGGGTATATAGCCAATTCAAAAATATCGGAGTTATTAGAACTATGATCTATAGTATGACTGCTTTTGCACGGGTAAATGAAAACAATAACATTGGACATGTTCAATGGGAGATCCGCTCGGTTAATCAACGCTTCCTTGATTTAAATTTCCGCTTTCCAGAAGTGCTCCGTCATCTTGAGATGCCTATTCGTGAGAAGGTTAGAAAAAAACTTAACCGAGGTAAGCTTGATATTAATTTAAGGTATACACCTCTAGATGCAACTGCCAGTGGTTTATCCATTAATGAAAACCTCATAAATAGCTTACAATTGACCCATTCAAAAATAGCCGAGCTGTCGAATAACACCGACAAACTTTCTACCATACAACTTATGCAATGGCCTGGTGTGCTGCAAGAACCAGAAACTGATGAAAAAAATCGGGATAAGGTTATCTTAGCGTTATTTGACCAAGTTATTGAGCAGTTATTAACCGCCCGAAGTCGTGAAGGTGAGGCCATGAAAAGCCTATTACTCGATAGAATTAACCTTATCAAAGGGCAAGTTTTACAGGTAAGAGATGAATTTCCGGCTATCTTACAATGGCAAAAAGATCGGATTATTACACGATTTCAAGAAGCTAAAATTGAGCCTGATAATGAAAGACTTGAACATGAGCTAGTCTATCTTGCCCAAAAAGCGGATATCGCTGAAGAAGTTGATCGTCTTGAAACTCATGTTGAAGAAATTACACGAATTCTTAATAAGGGTGGAAATGTTGGTAGACGCCTAGACTTTTTGCTTCAAGAACTCAACCGTGAAGCCAACACCCTTGGTTCGAAATCAATTAATAAAATGACTACAGCTGCTGCAGTTGAACTTAAAGTAATCATTGAGCAGATGCGTGAGCAGGTGCAAAATATCGAGTGATGTTTATTTGTCTAAACACTTGAGTTGACTAGATGAGATTTGGAAATAAAAAATATGACCGCAACTGGAAATTTATACATTGTCTCTGCTCCATCTGGTGCAGGGAAAACAAGCCTACTCAAAGCTTTAACAAGCAAAGATGAAGGTATTGCAACGGCTATCTCTACCACTACTCGCACAAAACGACTGGGTGAAGTTGATGGGACAGACTATCATTTTGTAACCCCTGACGAATTTCAGAATTTGATTGAGTTAGACGATTTTCTAGAACATGCTGAAGTTTTTGGTAATCTTTACGGTACCTCGAAAATCAGACTTAACGAGGCCCTTAAAAATGGTCTAGATCTGATCCTTGAAATTGACTGGCAGGGTGCTCAACAAATAAGGCAACAACTCCCGAGTACTACCAGTATCTTTATTCTACCTCCTTCAAGGGACGAACTGGCTAATCGTCTTAAAGGCCGAGGCCAGGATGATGATTCTGTTATACAAAAGAGAATGTCAGCTGCAATTGAAGAAATAAGCCATTTTAATGAGTATGATTATTTAGTTATTAACGATGACTTCGATCAGGCTTTAAACGAGCTCGAACACATCATTCTAGCCCAAAGGCTCACACAGACGAGACAAGCTGAGCTAAATCAGCAACTAATACAGGACTTATTGTAACTATTTTCAACAGATCCTTCCCATTTACTGATCATCTCCTGTACAATGCGCGATTCTTTTCAGCCCTCGGGCTGAGTGTTAAATCAGTAACTCTTTTTACCACGGCAATTTTTAATGTTTATTATTTTGTTGGAATAGATAGGGTGAAGTAATAGTAGAGGTTTAAGATGGCACGAGTAACCATCCAGGATGCTGTAGAAATAGTCGGCAACCGTTTTGATTTAATTTTGCTTGCAACTAAGCGTGCAAGAGAACTAGCCACTGGTGGAAAAGATCCTAAAGTAGAATGGGATAATGACAAGCCTACCGTAGTAGCTCTACGTGAAATTGAAGCTGGTTTAATCACCCAGGATATCATGGAAACAGAAGCTCGTGAAGAAAAAGAGCGTATAGAAATGGAAGCAATTGAAGCTGAAACAGCTCGATTAATGGAAAAAGATCTTTCTAACAGCCTATAAACCCCTAAAGCCCGGATTTTTTCTGCTTCGGGCTTTGCAATATCCCCAGAAATCTTTCACACTCTAGTATTGAGATTCATTTAGACTCACTTATGTAATAACTTATGCAATAATTTATGTAGGAAAGGTGTGCTCAAATGCTATGCTTTACATTATTAATGATAGGAAAGATTTTTGTATCTACTAACGGGGTTACTTGAACAACTAGAGACCTACCTTGATAAGAGCCAACTTGCTCTTGTTGAAGAGGCTTATATCTTCGCCCGTGACGCCCACGAAGGCCAAAAACGTTCTAGTGGTGATCCCTACATTACCCACCCAGTTGCAGTTGCTCGGATATTGAGCGAAATTCATCTTGATCATCAGACCATCATGGCTGCTCTTATGCATGACGTTATCGAAGATACCGAAGTTAGTCAGGAAGAACTGGCTGAAAAGTTTGGTACATCGGTAGCCGAATTGGTAGAGGGAGTAAGTAAACTTACCAAGATCAAGTTCTCAACCCGCGCTGAAGCTCAGGCCGAAAATTTTCGAAAAATGATGATGGCCATGGTACGAGACATTCGGGTAATAATGATTAAGCTCGCTGACCGTCTACACAATATGCGTACCCTAGGTTCACTGAATAACGAAAAACGACGTCGCATTGCCAATGAAACCTTGGAAATCTACTCTCCCATAGCCAATCGATTAGGTATTTATTCAATCAGAGAAGAAATGCAGGTACTTGGGTTTGCAGCACTTTACCCCATGCGTCATCGAATTCTCCAAGCATCTGTGAAAAAAGCTCGAGGTAATCGAAAGGAAATTATCACGACCATTCAAGACGCAATCGAACAAAAACTGAAAAAATCTAAATTAGGCTCTGAAGTCATTGGCCGCGAGAAAAACCTTTTTAGTATTTACCGTAAAATGCGTGATAAGCAAATGACCTTTTTTGAAGTAATGGATGTCTATGCTTTTAGAATTGTAACTGATAAAATCGACACCTGTTATCGCATTCTCGGTCAAATGCACATGTTGTATAAACCTGTACACGGTCGCTTCAAAGACTATATTGCAATTCCTAAGGCCAATGGCTATCAATCTTTACACACCACATTAAAAGGTCCCCATGGCCTTCATGTTGAAGTACAAATCAGAACCGAAGACATGCAGCGCATGGCAGAGATTGGTGTAGCTGCTCACTGGTTATATAAATCCAGTGGAGAATCTAACCCTGCGGAGCTCAAGGCTCGTGAATGGATGAGAAGCCTCATTGAGTTTCAAGAAAATGCTGCTGACTCCATCGACTTTGTTGAAAATGTTAAAATTGATCTCTTCCCCGATGAGGTTTATGTTTTTTCACCCGATGGTGAAATTATTTCGCTACCTACTGGCGCCACAGCAGTAGATTTTGCCTACTTTATTCACACTGATGTGGGTAATGCGTGTATCGCCACAAAGATTGATCGACAACTGTCTCCTTTAAGTACGCCTCTAGTAAATGGTCAGACTGTTGAAATTATTACCGCTCCAGGAGCTAGGCCCAATCCAGCTTGGTTAAGTTTTGTTATTACCGGTAAGGCACGGGCAAATATTCGTCATTACTTGAAGAACCTTCGAATTGACGAAGCCATAAAACTCGGTAGGCGATTACTTGATAAAGCGCTTCGCGGCCATGAATTGGAAGCCTTCTCAGAAGAGGATATCCAAAGGGTTATCAAAATTACCCGTCATAAGACTCTTGATGATCTGCTAGTCGCTATTGGCCTGGGTAGTGTTGCTGCCATGATCGTGGCCCATCATCTCAACCCTGATATTAGCGATTATAATGAAGGTGATGATTCAAAGCCCCTAGCCATTAAGGGTACCGAGGGCATGCTAGTGACCTTTGCTAAATGCTGCCGACCTATTCCAGGTGATCCTATTGCAGGTTTTGTAAGTGCAGGTAGGGGCATAGTTGTGCATCGAGATAGTTGCAATAATATTGCTGAGTATCGAGATCAAGAGGATAAGATGATCCCCATGCAATGGGCCGATGATGTGTTAGGCGACTATCCAGTTAACTTACGAGTTGATGCCAAAAATGAACGGGGTGTGCTTGCAAAAATCACATCAACCTTCGCTAATGCCGATGCTAATATTATCAACATGCAAATTGAAGATCATGATGGTATTCACTATAGGATACATTTCCTAGTGTCCGTTCATGACCGTGTGCATTTGGCCAGGATTATCAAAAAACTACGCGCCACCCCCTCAGTTATTAAACCCACTAGGGTTTCAGACTAAATATTTAAATCAAACCATAGAAGGAAACTTAATAACATGGGTAGAACCATCATACACACTGATAATGCGCCTGCTGCCATAGGCACTTATTCCCAAGCGGTTAAAGTTGGAAATACTGTCTATTTGTCGGGTCAGATCCCACTAATTCCTGAAACCATGGAGTTGGTTGAGGGAGATATTTCTGGACGCATTCATCAAGTGTTTAAAAACCTTAGTGCAGTTTGTGAAGCTTCGGGAGGCAAACTTCAGGATATTGCTAAGCTCAATATTTTCTTAACTGACCTGCAGCATTTTGCCAAGGTAAATGAAATCATGGCCGAATATTTTCAGCAACCTTATCCTGCCCGCGCCGCTATTGGAGTAGCTCAGTTACCTAAGGGTACCGATGTTGAAATGGATGCCATTCTCGTTCTTAGCGATTAATGACTGAAACCATCCAGCTTGGTTTAATTGATCTTCGAAGTTCAGAGGAGTTTATAAAACAACACCTCAAAGCTAGCTGCTCCCTACCTTGGGAACGTCTAGCTAAATCAATGCATGAACTACCTGCAAATCACAAGGCTATTTCACTGTTAGGTGAAGCTGAGCAACTTCAACAAGCTGAGATATTTCTATCCTCCAAGGGTTATACCATCACTCAATGTATTTTAGCTAATGAAGAGTTTTGGCGAGTCATGTCACTTAACAATAAAGTAGAATCAGGCTGCCATACTGTAGCCCTTTGGCAAGCAAATCCATTACTTAGAGAAGTTATTGAACTAGTAGAAACAAACGTTGCTGGGCGACAAGCTATTGATCTTGCCTGTGGAGCAGGAAGAGACAGTGTATATTTGGCAAAAAGAGGCTGGCAGGTTACTGCACTTGATTATAAGCAAGACGCCCTAGAGCGCTGTAATCAATTAGCTAGTTTATCTCAAACCTCCCTAACCACCTTACACAAGGATTTAGAAAATGGCACAAATCCTTTAAAAGGGATTAAGGCTGATCTAGTCCTAGTAATGCGCTATTTACATCGACCATTATTCGGCGCGATTGATCAACTAATCAAGCCAGGAGGAGCCTTGGTTTATTCAACTTTTATGGATGGCTGTGAAAAGTTTGGTTCTCCAAAAAATCCTAACTATTTACTAAAGCCAGGTGAGCTAGCTGAAGCTTTTCCAGCCTACAAAATTCTTTTGGATGAAACCAGAAAACTTGCCGATGGTAGACCTGTTGCCTTGTTTGTTGCTACCAAGCCTTAAATTCTATCGTTATAAATGCCCAACCTTAACCCAAATAACAGTATCGACTTCTACTCTTGGATTATGCCGACTTAAGTGGGGGCTTCTTATCCAACTACCCGCGGGATAACGACCGTGCTCATCGATAAACTCGCCACTAATAACATAAACCTCCTCACCTCCAAAATGACTATGGGGTTGAAAGTGTTCCCCAGCAGGCCACTTCACTAGGGCAACTGATTCAGTGCCATGTTCATGTAACGGCATGACCATTAAGCCACCAATACCTTGTCGCCAAGCTGTATTAGAAGTATCGATATTAATATGAGCTGTATCATCAGACTGGAATTGATGTAACTTGRCTAATAATAAACATCCCTGTTCACTAAAAGGAGCATGGCGAAACCCTTCCGGATTTCTAAAATAAGTGCCTGCTTTGTAATCTCCAGTTTCGTCAGAAAATGTTCCGTCTAAAACCAGAATTTCTTCACCGAGAGGATGATCATGGGCTGGGAACTTTGCGCCAGCTTCATACTTTACAATACTGGTAGCATGACCTCTTTCCGCTTCCTCCCTTGCTAAGGGTTTACGCCAAACTCCGGCCATTGGACTTTTTATCCAAGGTTGTTCATTGGTATTGATCACCACTTGTTTTTCAAAATCCATATTAATCATAACTGTGCTCATTCTTGACTTCTTTTGCTAGGTCATTAGTAAATCATTGCTAACTGAGTGAATTAAGATACTCAAATATCTCATCTCTCCCATCAAGGGCAAGCAATAAAACAAAGTCTCCGGGTTTCGCCCAATCTATCGCAAGTTTTGCACCGTCGAAACTGCTCTCAGCGTAAAAAATTTGTTGTTCTTCAAGGCCTTTTTCTAGCAGCCGTTTTTTTATGAGTTCGGGGATTTCCTTTATCTCACGACCCCGTAAATAATTGCTAAGCTCTACTGTAATTACTGCGTCGGGCTTTAGGGTGTGTGCAACGTCAGTGAGATTGATAATATCGCGATCCGTACGATCACCGGCATGACCCAGCATGATGAGCCGTCCATTAGCGGGCATGGCAGCAACAGTATCAATTACGGCTGAGAGAGAATGAGCATTATGTGCAAAATCAACAAGTACCGTTACACCATCAATATCGAAATAGTTACCACGACCAGGATTATCATTATTATCACCTCTAAAGGCTTTTAATCCGGTAGTGATATCCTGAAAACTAATACCAAGGGCGTAACATAATCCCGCAGCTCCAAGGGAATTGGAAACATTGTGTTTAGCAGCCCCCTGCATACTCGTTGGTATATCATTGATATCAATAATCGATTCTGTTTTTCCGCCATCAGCAAGTAGCAATTGTCGATCTTCAATCCAAAGACATGCTTGATTTAAAGAAAGCTGCTCTAAAATTTTGGGATGTTTAGCGTCAAGGCTAAACCAACAGATCTTACCTCGAATAAGTTCAGGATGTTGTTTGAAATAGTCAACTAATCCTTGGTCATCAGCATTAACCACCAGAGTACCCTCACTCGATAAGGCGCGCGCCACTATGGCTTTTACACCAATAAGATCCGCCACCGTATCTATACCATATTGACCAAGATGATCATCGGCCACATTGGTTATCAAGGCAGCTTTAGCCGTGCTGGTTCCAATACCACGACGTAACATGCCTCCTCTGGCGACTTCTAACAGGGCAAGCTCGACTCGATGATCACGAATAAGCGTTCGTGCACCACCAGGTCCCGAGTAATCTCCCCTATCGATAATCGTATCGGCGGCTCGAATATAGTCGGTTGATGTGATGCCTGCTGAGACGCCTGAAGCCTTTACTATGGCGTCACACATTCTCACAGAAGTTGATTTGCCATTAGTCCCCGTAATGAGAGCCACGGGAATATCTTTATAGCGTGTCCAATCAAGAGAGCCAACTTCTGGTAATTCAGTTATTGGCCAGACTTGGCAGCTAGGCCCCATGCCTAATGA
Source organism: Gammaproteobacteria bacterium (assembly GCA_002746155.1). Lineage (GTDB taxonomy): Bacteria > Pseudomonadota > Gammaproteobacteria > Enterobacterales. Next base: position 59,560 of record NVWF01000015.1, read on the forward strand.
AAAGTCGTCATCATCAACTAAGTAGGTTACTTTGTATTGATTGGCGGCTTTGATTAAAGACATTAACTGGGGATTGCGTTCTTCATTTAACAGTGCAGCTAACCGAGACAAGGACGTTAATTCAGCGTCAGGCGAATCATCAGCTATCTCGGCTCTGGCAAGTTCAAGAGCCGCTTCATTTATTTCACAAGCAGTGTAGAGTATATCTTCATCAGCACTAAAGCCGAGGTTAATGCCATTGGAAAAACGACGGTGATATAGCTCTGCGTTTAAGTTCAGTGATCTGAGCAGCTGCTCTAGTTGTTTTTTCCAAAGCGCTATGAGAGGCCCATGAAATGCTGGCTCAACAAAGACTTCCATCACCGCTCCAGGATTATCAGATAATAAGTTTGGACCTGTTAGTCGACGACTTTCATCAACTAATAGCTTTACCATTAATCTGCATCCTCAGGCTCACGGGCTAAGCGTACTCCACGTTCATCACGAATAAGGCGCATTCCAGGATCAAGTTCAAATGGATCCGGAGTTGTGACTTCAGAAGTTTGCTTTGTCATAATCGTAGTATCAGATTTATCATTTTCATCTTGATTATTAAAGCGAGTTATTTGTTTCCAACAACGAATGATATTATCGCCAAAGATCATCACCAAATCACCCGGCTTAGCGAGACTTAAAGCTGCATCTACCGCTTCTGTTTCATTGGGAATTACCGTTATTTGCTCAGTTTTAACGCCAGCTGCCAGTAGTGCTTTTTGTTGCATTAAAGGTACTTCGTCATCACCTCGACCACGACGATCATCATCGGCTTTGCAGAAGTAATGGCTGAAGTGACCTGCGGTGTTTTTAGCAATATCGATAATATCCTCATCACGTCTATCACCAGGCGCTGCGAGAACTACGATATTTGAGCCAGCTGTTTCCATCAGATCCACCGTATCACAAACGGTTTGTACGGCAGCTGGGTTATGACCATAGTCGAGAATAACTTTAAAGGGATGTTCATCAAAGACATTCATACGACCGGGGGCTTGGAAGAAGGAGGTATTGAAAGTACGCAGTCCATGTCGAATATCTTCAAGGTTTTTATCAAGGCTATAAGCCATAGCTGCTGCTGCCATGGCATTTTGCACATTGTGCATGGCCTTACCTTCCATGGTGGCTGGAATGAGATGTGTCCAAAGTAGAGGGATATGGTTTTCTTTATCAAAAATAGTGATCATATCGCCGTTGATACCCTTCTCAAGCACAACCGCTTTGCCTCCTGAGCGAATATGAGCCCGCACCAGGGCATGATTTGGATTGGTGGTGATGTAGCAAAGACTCTCAGCGTCACAATAGTCTGCCATCCTCAAACAATGTTCATCATCTGCATTGAGCACCACGGTATCTGTGGCCGTTTCAACCACAACGCGTTTAACCTCTGCAAGTTGCTCTACAGTATCTATGCCACGCAGTCCTAAGTGATCGGATGTAACATTCAGACAAGCTGCCACATTACTGGTTTGGTAGCCAAGGCCTGAACGTAAAATGCCACCTCGAGCCGTTTCCATTATCGCTATATCAACCATGGGATCACGTAATACGATTTGAGCTGAGGTAGGTCCTGTCATATCGCCCTTTACACTCAAATGGCCATCGATGTAAACACCGTCCGTTGATGTCATACCACAAATATGGCCGGCGGCTTTGAGGATATGAGCTAACATTCTTGCCGTGGTGGTTTTGCCGTTTGTACCCGTAATAGCTGCAATTGGAATATTAAAAGGCGCACCTGGAGGGAAAAGCATGTCCAGAACAGCGCCCGCCACATCCCGTGGCTGCCCTTCACTGGGAGCCACGTGCATTCTAAATCCAGGTGYCGCGTTGACCTCGACTATGGCGCCACCAATGTCCTTATAAGATTGACTAATATCTTCAGTTAAAAAGTCAACGCCACCCACATCCAGATCAACTGCTCTAATGGCCCTTTCTGCCATGGCCTTGTTATCGGGATGTACAATATCCGTGACGTCAATTGCAGTGCCGCCAGTAGATAGGTTGGCTGTTTTTCTTAGATAGAATATTTCACATTTTGGAAGTACCGTTTCTTCATCAAAATCAGCTTCCTCAAGTAATCTTTTTGCTTGTTTATCAATTTCTAATCGGGTGAGTACTTTTTCATGGCCGATGCCACGACGGGGATCTTCATTAACAATATCAACCAGCTCCGTAATCGTGTGTTCACCATCTCCAACTACGTGGCCCGGTACTCTTTTAGCAACGGCGACTAATACACCATCAACGGCCAGCATTCGATGATCATAACCGGTTACGTAACTTTCAACCAACACAGCTCGGCTTGTACCCTGCTCTCTTGCAAAATCAAACGCTGTTGCCACCTGCTCATCTGTTTGAAGGTTTATGGAAACGCCCCTACCATGGTTAGCATTTAAGGGCTTTAAGACAACTGGAAAGCCAATACGCCGTGCTGCTCTAATTGCTTGACGCTCACTATAAATCATCAACTGTAGTGGTACCGGTAAGCCTAAGTCATTTAATAAATTATGGGTATCTTCCTTATCACAAGAAATCTCAACACCAATATGCCTAGTTTCACTGGTTATGGTTGCTTGAATACGTTGTTGAAATTTGCCATGCCCCATTTGCACTAGGCTATATTGATTAAGTCTCAACCAAGGAATACCTCTTTCCTCAGCAGCCTTTACCAAGGAGGCCGTACTAGGCCCAAATTCCTTACGCTGGGCAAATCGAATAAAAGTATCGATTTCATCATCCCAATCAAAATCATCTTCTATATCTACTCCGTCATCTTTAAGCTGTTGTTTTAAATCATCCGGCAGTAAGTTGAGTAATAGGGCAAGGGCTAAGCGGGAGGCTTCCAAGCCCACGTCTCGCTGATGATATTGAAACACCATATTATAATGACCTTCTTCACCGGTACCCCTTGTTCTACCAAAGGACACATCGCTACCAGCCATATTTTGTAATTCTAAAGCCACATGCTCCATGATGTGGCCCATCCAGGYTCCTTCATCTTCAGTAAGGCGTCGAATGAATCCACCTGCTACAGTGTAAGAGCAGCGATGCTCTTCAAGCCCGGGGAGTACCTTTACCAGAGCAGAAGTAAAACCTTCACCTATTTTTGCCGAGGGCCATTGTTCCAACAATCCTAAATCTAGCTCATGACGTATCACAGGAAAACTTGCATAAAGATTAGGACCGACAAACACATTGGTGGTTTTAATTTTCATAAGTACTCTCTCCAGAATTTCTATTCACTCGTTGTTTCTAAGTATTGTTTCTAAGTATTGTGTAATTATCCTTTAGGACATGCAGGCTATCCTTGTCCTAGAATCAAATCGAGCACCCTCAGCCAAGATATGCAGATGTAATCCAATTAGCGTTACAGCGTCACCTGAGCGCACATGCCCCATGGAAGAATATTCCAAGTTACCCGGATCGACCACTGTGATGGCACCGCTACCCACTACTTCAAAAACCCCCGATGCATCAATAAAGGCAGCGGTATCTTCATCAAGCCCGATACCTGTTACAAAGGGATTGAAAGACAGAGCAGTTAATAGTCGTCCTAATCTGTCTCTTTGACGAAAATGCTGATCGATAATGAAACTATTCGTTAGCCCTAAGCCTGGTGCTAGGGTCACACCATCTTCCCTTGGCGTTGACCCGCCACCACCGCCTACAATCATATGTTCAGGCATAATAGCAGCTCCTGCTGAGGTGCCTGCTATGTGTGTTCCTTGTGCATTCAACCTGCGAATGGCTTGTGCGACTTTAGTGCCCCCTAAAATAGTGCTCAGTCGCAACTGATTACCCCCTGTGATGAATACACCATCTGCTCGCGTTAGCTCTTCGAGATAATCATCTCGCTGGGCATCGCTTCGTGTTTCAATGGCAATTGATACAACTTCGCCTGCGCCTAGCTCATGGAATAAATCAACATATCGTTGACCAGTATCTTCAAGTTTTGAAGCGGTAGGAATAACAATAATTCGGCTTTGCTTTCCACCACACAGTTCAATAAATTTCGTTAATATAGTTGGATTACTTAATTTTTCTTCTGCCCCACCAATAGGGATAACATAACCTCGATCAACACCATCGGTGCCGGGAGATGGACACATAAAATACCTCTTTGTTCTAATTGTTTACAATTTACCTATTGGCTGGGTTCTTAAAAGAGCGACCAAAAAATAAACTATTTATAAATAAGCGGCTGGTACCATACCAAAATCCGCGGAATACTGGGTTGTCCAAAATCAAGATAACACTGCCCTGACCTTTTCGCTCAGCTACCATCATGGCGCTGTCGGCAATTCTTTCTAAATTATCATTGGACACAAAACCACTAAGAAGTGGCTCTTTGTTATACCGGGCTATTGTAGCGTAAGGGTTTGATGAGGGATTCATTATCATCGTATGATTTCTAAAAACCGGTAAAAAATGTCGCTGATACCCAAAAGCTAAAGGATGAGTAATATCTAGGTGTGTTGAAAAAATGCTACCACCGATAATATTTTGCGCCTTGTCCTTATCGAGGTTAGAGTAGGCTTTCGACTTTGAAATAACTTGTTCAGAATCCTCATCTTGCTTCATAAAGTCAATATCAATCAAGTCATTTTTTGCAGCCCACTGGGTTGCTGATTTCATTGCAATAAGAACCCCTCCCTCATTAATCCACTCTTTAATTTGAGTAATATCTTTGCTATTGAGTGAACTATATTTGCCTTGGGCTAATATTAAATGCGTATAGGACTYTAGAGATAAGTTTGAAAAATCAGCAAGCTTAGTTTGAGTAAGTTCCATCTGAAGATGCTGATCAAGCAGATGCCAAATCTCACCTGTATCATAGGAAGAAGTACCTAAACCAGTTAACAAGAGAGGCTTAGGTGCTCTTAAATTTTTCATGTTTGGACTGCCAAGATCAATCCCTGCCAGAGAGTATCCCGAATCAATTGCTGAGATAGTAAGATGATGTTCTTTTGCAAGTTCAAGCATGACTTGATGAAGCTCATTTTGGGATATGGTTTGTAAACCAAGTGGGATAATGATGCTGCCTGCAGAAAACGATTGTTTGCCTGTAGCGATTTCTGAGCTGAAGTCTTTACCGGCTACTCTAACTTTAAAGTGCCTTTCCAGTAAATCATTTAAGGCGGCAGGTGCGCGGTAGTGATTCCAATCAAAAGCATAGGCAACCTTTGCTTCACCTAAGACTTTTCCCTCATCTAAATTTGAAGATGTTATTAGAGGACCAACAAGTCTTGATTTCCAATCTTTACGATCAATACTACGAAAGGGAAGGTTGAAAGCATGTGGAAGTGTCCAACTTGATACATCATAAAAGGTATTATCTTTAAAACGAGTGCGAGTTTCAAAAAGGGATTTAATTAATCGATACTGAGGCTGGTTGAAGGTTACGATCATGCCACTTTTAATGATGACTCCATTAATCTTTAAGGGCACTGCCAATCTATTCACCTTGATTTGATTGCGTAACAATATATCAATAAAGGCTGCTGCCCGTGCCACATCTCCATCATCAGATATCACCACACCCCGAGTATTATCACTTCTCGCCATGGCGATGGATTTATCATAAAAACTTTGCTGATAATCAATTAAACGATTTCTCTTAGCATAAGCACCTTGAAGGGTCGACAAGGAGGTTAGAAAATGGTTTTTAATCGCAAAAGGAAAAGTAAGGGCACCATTAACCGTATCCAGAACATGCCCTCTGGCACTTGCCTGCTCAAAGAGAATACCAATGCCTCCATTAATATCAGGATAGGTGGAACCCTTGCCATAATAAAAGTCATCAAAAGATTCTTTGCTGTAATAAAGGCTTCCAGCCTCATCTAGAATTTTCCCATGGTAACGGGCAATGCTGTCCGTGATTTCGAAATTTTCATCGGGCGTTAAAGGATTTTGTCTTGAGGGCACGCCAGGGTGAAAAAAGTAGTTGGGATTGCTTCTCATTTCATGAAAATCACCCAACACATGGGGTTTTAATTTGTGAAACCAGTTAAGTCGAGCTTTCGACTCAGGTTGTTGAGCGAATAACCAATCTCGGTTAAGATCAAATCGATAATGATTAGTACGTCCATTTGGCCAATCTTCCTTATGTTCTCGGTCATTGGGGTCACTTGATAAGTTTGTACTGCGGTTATTATTAACCCAAGTACTATAYCGTCCATAGCCATCAGGGTTTAAACTTGGCTCTATAATTACTAGGGTATCTTTTAAAAACCTCTCATGGTCTTCACCTGTTTTTGCAGCAAGATGATAGGCCGTTAACATAGAGGCATTTGTGCCACTTGCTTCATTACCATGAACACTATAACCAAGCCAAACAACAAGTGGTGACTTGACCCGTTTAGCTGAGCTTTTATCCGTGCGAGCCTTGATCAGTTCATCTAAATTAGCCTGATTTTCAGGTGAGCTGATCACCAAGAGAATTTGAGGTCTTTGTTCCCACGTTTTACCCATCTCAATAATTGAAGCCCGAGGGGATTGAGCTGCTAGATGACGCATGTAAGCAATCACTTGGTCATGCCTTGCATGCCACTGACCAACTTGAAAACCTAAAATAGATTCGGGTGTACTAACATCAATATTATAACTATTAGCTGCAGGCAAAAAGTAATCGAGGGAATCCTCGTCTGCCGCAAAAACAGTTAAATGGGACAATAGCAGCAATACTTGGGTGATAAAAATAACAAAGAGAGTTTTTAGCGTCATAAAAGAGATTACCAATAATGTAATGTAGACTAAACTTTGACTTTAATCATGATAACAACCACCATAACCAATTGACTTGGGGCTTGGCAAGTAATAAGCGCAACTGAAGAAGGTATTTTATGACTGTAAGAATAATATTTTCAATCGCCTGTTTATTATTCCTGTTCACCACCTCTCCGGTTTCGGCGACATTACATATCGCTGTAGCGAGTAATTTTAACTCAACCCTAAAATTACTGCTTGGCTCTTACACTACAAAGTACTCTACAAAACATGACATTAACATCATCGTATCGTCTGCTTCAACGGGTAAATTAACCACCCAAATTCGATATGGAGCACCCTATGATATTTTTCTTGCCGCTGATGAGCAAAACCCAAAACTTCTCATTGCAGAGGATCTAGCTTTTAAACAATCAGCCTACGTCTACGCTAAGGGGCAATTAGCCTTTATTACAAAAATCACATCAGCCACATCAGCCTTAGACGCTTTAGGATCAGGTCACATAAAGCTCTTAGCCATTGCCAACTACAAAACAGCTCCCTATGGCAAGGTTGCAAAATCTTGGTTGGAGGATTCAGGATACAGCGACTCTGTGCTGTTGATAACCTCAGAGAACATCAGTCAAACTTGGCAACACTTTCAACAGTCAGGAGTAGAGGCTGGCCTAGTTGCTCTACCTCAAATATTGCTGAGTAATACTAATCAGAGCTATTGGTTGCTGCCGGAGACAGTGAATAGAAGGTTAACTCAGGTAGCTGTTATCATTAAATCTACTAAAAACCGTCTCATAGCAGAGCATTTCATGACGTTTCTGAAATCAAAGCAAGCAAAAGAAATCATTGTTAAAGCCGGATATAAGCTTGATCCTTAGATAAATTTTTCCAAACAAAGATATATTAGCGTTTTTTTATATAAAATATCCCTAAAGGCTTGAATTTTCAATTTCAGCTGTCATGATCATAGCTTAGAAAGAATAATGGTCTGACGGGAAAAATCATGATTAACATTACTGACGCAGCAAAATCACATTTCTTAAAGTTATTATCCGATCAGGATGATGATACTAATGATATTAGAGTCTTTGTTGTAAACCCAGGAACACCAAATGCTGAGTGTGGCGTGTCATTTTGTCCCACCTCCTCAATTGATAATGATGATACAAAACTAGAATTAGGTGAATTTTGTGCCTATATAGATGCTGACTCAGCACCTTTTTTAGAAGATGCCGATATTGATTATGTCAAGGAAGGGTTAGATTACCAATTAACCTTAAAGGCTCCTAATGCAAAGGTGCGAGCTGTAGAAGATGATGCACCTCTGGTGGATAGAGTTAATTATATCCTGCAATCAGAAGTTAACCCACAATTGGCAAGCCATGGTGGCAATGTCAGTCTAGTGGAGATAACCGAGGAAGGTATTGCCATTTTACAGTTTGGTGGAGGCTGTCAAGGGTGTGGCATGGTCACCATTACTCTGAAGGAAGGCGTAGAGAAAAACCTGCTTGAGAAATTCCCCGATGAATTAAAAGGCGTGAAAGACATGACTGAACACGCTGATGGTGATAATCCCTATTACCGTTAAGGGAAGCACGTTAAAAAGAGCCCATTCTAAAATACTAAGAGACTGTATATTAACTGTGTTTACGATAAAACGCCCGTTAAATACGTTGGCTGACAATGACTAAAATCATAAATCCGAATATTATAGTTGCTCTGATGAAACTTTTTTGACGGCAACAACGTCTTAAGGGGTAAGCATCACAACAACGGAGTTAGGATCATGGTAATAAAAAGCACAAAACTACGTCGATTTGCACTTGGGACGCAGTTTATAGCGGGTATTGGATTATTAACAGCTTCATATCTCACCACAGAATCAGGGTGGACAAATCAAGTATTAAATACGGCTGTTCAATCAGAACTTCCAGTCGTTAACAGTGCGATAAAGAATTTTAAATCTAGTCTAAGTTGTTAAACAAATAACTGTTAAAAAAATAGTTGTTAGTTAGCCCACAACCAGCTTGGTAGTCTGCGAGTAATTGACGTTGCTTAGCAGGAATAGACATAGCTTTTTCAGTTTGATTACTAAAATWRYAAAASAWRAWSWAARMCGKMMAANTWWWTRYTSTTNTGWTTKYMRNCCTNTCAYKWARTYKTWWYCCTWCWARKKYTAARSTWACYGTTGARYKWCCMAYTTTWMWRASMTTRAYTTCSAYMYCCAMTATATCATTGCCTATTAAAGGAGCAAAAAAATCAAKYTCCATRTKYACYACTGGWGTWCCCWNTWSWTSATWSNGYATTCATCYGATACCARTCNNAMTMARYAGSTNNTCTCTAAACCATACCTCAGCCGCTTCCATACAGTAGTCTGTAAATCGCGGCGTATAAACAATACGTGCAGCATCGGTTTCACCAAAAAGAATTCTTCGGCGATAGATGTAAGGCATGGCTTTATCTAAACCCATAACTCTAAATACTCCATTAGTATGCCCATAAATACCACCACTCCTACATAATTATTATTGAGGAAAGCTTGGAAACAATTTTCAGGGATTCTTTTTCTTATTAACCACTGTTGCCATAAAAATAATCCAATGACGAGACCAATAGCTGAGAAATAAATCAAACCAAAATTTAATTCAGCACCTATAATAACTAAGCCAATTACCACCATAATTTGCATTAAACCGATTAACAATTTATCGGCATCACCAAATAATATAGCTGTTGATCGTATGCCGACCTTTATATCATCGTCCCTATCAACCATGGCGTAAATGGTGTCATAAACCAATATCCAAATAAGGTTGGTAAAAAATATTAACCATACCATTTCACTCAGGGGTTGCCCCTCGGCACTAAAAGCCATAGGAATGGCGGAACTAAATGCCATACCAAGGACAGCCTGAGGAAACCAAGTATACCTTTTAGCAAAAGGGTAGACGAGGGTCAGAGTTGCCGCAATAAAAGCAAGTATGATAGTTTTAATATTGAGCATTAGAACGAGTAGCAAAGCGACAAATAGTAACAGTGAAAAAAGCACCAAAGCTTCAGATGGTTGCACCAAACCAGCAGGGATAGGCCTTTGCCTTGTACGCTCAACATGCCCATCAAAATCCCGGTCAGCGTAGTCATTAATTACGCAACCCGCAGATCGCATCACTACTACCCCGAGGCAGAATACTAAAAAATTTTTGGCATCTGGAAATCCACCGGCGGCTATCCATAATGCCCAGAGAGTTGGCCAGAGTAATAAAAGGATACCGATGGGACGATCAAAACGCATCAATTGAGAGTAAGCGAAGACTTTATCAATTGTTAGTTGTGCAAAAAATTGTCTGTAGGCTTTTATCATTGATTATTTATTAGTAAAAATGCCTGAATAACTTTGTTAAATGGCAATTGTTAGCTAGAGTATAGAGATAATCGACATTTAAAAGCAAGATGTGCCTATGAATCAATCTCAAAAATATTATGGAAAGAAAAAACCTGAGGCTTTTGTAGAATTAGCTAAGGTTTCGAGAGAGTTGTACCTAGCAACAAAAACAGCAAAAGAAGTCTCTCTTATTGCTAAAAATGCTAGGGCCTTAACCGTCAGAGCAGGGGATAAAGTTCTAGGATTTAAAGCCATTACCAATTTTATTGATGATCTGGCAACAGCTACCATTAACCTTGCAACGAGAATAAATTTTCAAGCTCTTGAGGTGGCAACTCTTGCCGCTGACTTACAACGCAAGCTTTATGGATTAGAACAATTTAATAAAGTATTAAGCGACGAGAAAGCAATTCATCGGGAATCTTGTAAAAGAGCACAACAAAACCTGAAAAAAGAAGTTGAACGCAATCAAAGAGAACAACAACAAAAACTTAATAGTTTGAAGTCAAATCTGGGTGATATCCAACAGGAAATACGATCCGCTGGCATCATCGCGCTTAATGCTAAAGTTGAATCGGCACAATCTCCAGAATACCAAGCAAGTCTAGATGTTATTGCAGATGATATTTTGCATTCAACCAATAAAATCAAAGAACGTATCGATCGTTCTCAATCCATAATTAAATCAATTTAAAAACAGAGGCAAACTAGGTGGAATCACATGTTATTTCAAAAAACAATCAGTCAACTTGGTATATGTTTGGTCGAGATCCTAATAAGTCCGAAGATATAATCGACACCAATCAATATATGATCCGCACCAGGAGTTCCGCTTTTTTAATGGACCCAGGTGGCATAGAGTTATTTTCTACCATGTTAGCCATGGTACTTCGTTACACGCCTGCCGATGAGATACATCACGTTTTTGCATCGCATCAGGATCCCGATGTTATTTCTTCCTTAGGATTATGGGATCAAGCTTTACCTGGTGCAAAACTCTACGCACCTTGGATTTGGGAATCGTTCCTAAAGCACTATAGTATGGAGAACATGGAATATGTGGCAATTCCCGATGCGGGTATGACGGTTAATGTTGATGGCTTACCCCTTGAAATGATACCGGCACATTATCTACATTCTTCAGGCAATTTCAATGTTTACGATCCTGGACATAAAATACTCATGAGTGGTGATTTAGGATCTGCCTTGGAAGATCCTGGTGCAGCTATCTTTGTGGATGATTTTGACGAACATATCCCTAAGATGCGAGGATTTCACCAGAGGTGGCTACCTTCAAATCAAGCTAAAATGCGCTGGGTAGAACGTGTGCGTGCTCTTGATATTGAATATCTCTGCCCACAGCACGGTCGAATATTTAAAGGCGAAAATGTAAAGCGTTTTATTGATTGGCTTGAACAACTTCCAGTGGGTCTGACCCAAGACTAGTCAGGCTGTAAAAAAGCACAGGCTGGCATAAATACTTCTTGCACCATTAAGGGTGAATCGTTAAATAAAAACATTGAACGCCTCGCCCAGAGGTGCTTTTGCTGAATATTAGAAACTAAGTCTGGGTATAAAAAATGGTTTTTTGTGATTACTGCAACTTCGATAAATAGACGTGAATTTACATTATTTTTAAACAGTAGTTGACCAAGGGGCTTGGTACCTAATTGCTTTAATTGTTCTCCATCGCCCTTAAGTGTTTCATGGGGTACAACCGTTCTGCCATATAACCAAGGAGAATCATCAATAGACATGATAACTTCTCGAACATAAGCCTTGTTTCGATTATTCAGGGCTAAAAAGGATTTTTCTTCAGCACTAAGCTCCTGCTCATTCGACGATAAAACCTCTACATCTAACGGTTCGCCTGCAGCCTCAGTCAAACAGCTGGTCATAGAGCCATATTCAGCAAGCCATTGGTACTGCAGTAAGTCAGCATCAGCTTCTGAAAGCCTAAGCTTAATGTCTGCCAAGGATAACCATTGATCCTTTGGCATAATTACTCTAGTCGTCATTTGTAACAGCTACCACCTTATCGATTCTTTTAAAATTGCCGTATTGTATCTGAATTGCCTAAATTAATGCTATAGTTAACCTGAATCAAAACGATAAATTTTCATACTATTGGTTTTTCAATTTAGGTTAACAGCTTACTGTGTTTTCAGGGTTTTTATGAAGCTATTTTTAAAAAAGAAAGGTCCATTTCAGTTATCAGCTTTACTGATTACTCTGCTGATAATGTCTAATCTCGGCGCTGCTGAGAAAGGTGCTGAAATTGAATATGTTCAAATAGAACCTATTATCGTTACCAATTATCAGAAAAAATCTTCAAAAAAACCCGGTTTTGTGCAAATATCCGCTCAATTAACCGTTAAAGGTAGTAAGTCGGTCAGTAAATTACTTGACCACATGCCCTTGGTGAGAGATTACATCATCGAATTTTTAAGTTTCACCGATGAGTCAATTATTAAAGATGTCACTAAAAGGCGTGAGTTAAGAGCCTCTCTCTCGGCGGGTATTAAGGCCACATTAACCAAACATCTTGGTGAGCCTTTGATTGAAGAACTTATCATCACCCATTTCATGTGGGATTAATCATGTTAACTTGTAAAATATTGGCAGGATAAATGGCGAAAATAAAAGCAATAATTTCAGCTACAGGTCTTTATACACCTAAATATTCCGTTAGTAATGACCAGTTAGTAGAAGCCTTCAATCAGTATGTCGACTTATTTAATAAACAAAATCATGTCGCCATAGAAACTGGCCATGAGCAGGCGCTAACTTATTCTAGCTCTGAATTCATAGAAAAAGCCTCTGGCATTACATCAAGATACTTTATCGCTAAGGATGGCATAGTGGATCCATCCATCATGGCACCTCGCTTGGCTGAAAGAGATGATGATGAACCGAGTATTTTAGCCGAGATGGCCATAAACGCAGCAAAGGACGCCCTTGGTAAAGCTGATCGAGATATCGAAGAAATTGATCTTATCATTGTCGCCTGCTCGAATCTTCAACGGGCTTATCCTGCCATTAGTGTGGAGGTTCAACACTATTTAGGCGCCAAGGGCTTTGCCTATGATATGAATGTTGCCTGCTCCTCTGCAACCTTTGGTATTAAAGCTGCTGCGGATGCTGTAATTGCAGGTACGGCAAAAAGTGTCCTAGTTATAAGCCCTGAGGTATGTTCTGGTCACCTAAACTTTACTGATCGAGATAGTCATTTTATTTTTGGTGATGCCGCAACTGCTGTACTGGTTGAAAACGAATCTAAATCTGAGTCAGGTTATAATATTATCGATGCTAGATGCATTACTCAATACTCTAATAACATCAGAAATAATTTTGGTTTTTTAAATCGCCTCTCACCTGAAACTAGAGACAATAAAGATAAACTTTTCAGGCAACAGGGTCGTAAGGTTTTTAAAGAAGTCACGCCAATGGTGTCTGCACTTATATCAAGTCACTTGGAAGAAAAAGGAATTAACAAGGATGGTTTGAAACGTCTCTGGCTTCATCAAGCGAATTTAAGCATGAACCAATATATCTCTAAGAAGGTTCTCGGAAAAGATTTTTCTACCGACAAGTCTCCAGTGATACTCGATGAATATGGTAACACCAGTAGTGCAGGCAGCATCATCGCCTTTCATAAACATTCTGATGATTTACAACAGGGTGACGTTGGAGTGATCTGTTCCTTTGGCGCTGGTTATTCAGCCGGTAGTGTTATTTTAGAAAAGCGCTGAGCAGCTCTCTACTGACCCTCAATTTACTAAGAACGCTCAACTAATTCTGGATGCTGCATCATCCAGACTGACATGCCACCATCAAGACTATAAACGTCCTCAAAGCCTGCATTACACATGGCTCCAGCGGCGCTCTTTGAACTATTACCATGATAACAAACCACAACCAATGGCTTATCAAAGTCATGGTCATTGATATACTCTTGAAAATTAGTATTATTTAAGTTGATTGCTTCAGGAATATGTCCTTGGAGAAAGGCGTTTTGATCGCGAATATCAACGATTTGCCATTTTTGTCCCTTCTCATAAAAGTCCTCGACTGAAATGTTTTGCCACTGCTTTTCTTTCATATTATTCCACATAAATCCATAAATCATACCTAGAACTAAACCTGCAACATGAGCCCCGTTCGCTATGGGACCGATCAGACCAGTAAAACCAAGTAGTAACCAACCTAGCATTAAAAAAATGATACTTTTTGGCAAAGAGTAGCCAGAATCTATCTTCAAGCTCCTCATCCAAGTATAACCGAGTAAACCATAAACAACACCAGACATGCCTCCAAATCTGACATAGCCTGTGGAATAATATTGGAATAAATTCGACATTATTCCTACACTAATTACAAAAAACAATAAAAATTTTGGAGACTGAAGCCGCTCAACATTGCCACCTAGATCCCATAGCCACATCATATTAAATAAAATATGAATAACCATGAAGTGTATAAATATCGGCGTTAATAATCGCCAGTATTCACCCGCAGAAATTTCAGTTAAAGCTGCCGGACCATTAGGAATAGAAATATAAAGGACATTGGTCAGAGTCTCATTACTACCAAAGTTAGTGACGAGAGTTACTGCAACACTAATAAAGACTAGCAGCCTTGTTAGAAAGCCAGCTCTGTCTAAGAAAGCCTTAATATCAACAAGTGGTTTGCTTTTTTCTGTTGCAGATATTTTTGTATCAACGGACCCTTCATTCCAAGAAGCATCGAGATATTTTTTATCATTAGGATTACTCAGAAACTCCCTAAGTTCTAATGACGCAAAATCTTCAGCTTGTTCACTGTCGATAAAAATAGAGTAGTCATCTTGGTTTTTTTCATTCCAGGCGTTTATATTTTTTGCTTTCAAGTAGTCACAAAAAGCCTGAGCTGCGCGCTGACTATTTAATTGTCCAAGTATAATTTTATTCATAAATTTTCATTTCATTATTACTCAGGATCAAACAGCATATCAATATGCATTATGCCATCTTCATCATAGGGTTCGCCTATTGTCTTGAAGTTAAATTTTTCATAAAAATCCTGTAAATAACACTGGGCTCCTAGTTGAATCTTTTGCTTGGGATAATGCTGACTAGCATAGTCCATTGCTTGTTGCATTATCAATAAACCAACTCCCTCTCCTCGATTAGCAGCAAGGGATATTATTCGTCCAAAAGCAATATTATTTGAGTAATGAAATTCAGGGGGAATAAAGCGTAAATAAGCCGTTAATTTTTCACCTTTATAACCTAATAAATGGATACAGTTTTGATCAAGATCGTCCATGTCAGGGTAAAGACAGTCTTGTTCAAGGATGAACACATCTTGTCGCAGTTTTAACAACTGATAAAGTTGAGTGACATTAAGTTCATCAAAACGTAACCAACGCCAATTAATTGAAACAGAATTATTCATATTATTTAAACATTAGCCACTTTTAAACACTATCCACTTTTAAACACTCCGAGCCTACTAGTCCCAATTGAGAATGACTTTGCCAGCCTGACCCGATGACATAATGTCAAAACCTTTCTGAAAATCATCAATAGGGAATTGATGGGTAACTATGGGACTAAGATCTAGACCTGACTGCAACATGGCAACCATCTTATACCAAGTTTCATACATTTCACGGCCATATATACCCTTTAAGTGGAGACCTTTAAAAATGACCTGATTCCAGTCAATTTTAGTATCTGCAGCAGGGATGCCGAGAATAGCAACACTGCCACCATGATTCATAGCTTCAAGCATGCTATTGAAGGCCGATTCGACACCTGACATTTCTAGTCCAACATCAAAGCCCTCAACCATACCAATGTCTTTCATCACATCCGTTAGGTTTTCTTTTGCAACATTAATCGCCCTAGTTGCTCCCATTTTTCTAGCAAGTTCCAGCCGATATTCATTAATATCGGTAATGACCACATTTCGCGCTCCAACGTGACGGCAAATCGCAACAGCCATGATGCCAATGGGACCAGCCCCTGWGATCAAAACATCTTCGCCCACCAAGTCGAATGAAAGAGCTGTGTGCGCAGCATTGCCAAAGGGGTCGAAAATCGCAGCCATTTCATCGGGAATGTCATGGGGTATTTTAAAAGCATTACCCGCAGGGATAACTAGGTATTCAGCAAAGGCTCCTTGACGATTTACACCGACACCAAAAGTATTTCTGCAAAGATGTCGCTTACCGGCTTTGCAATTGCGACAATGTCCGCAGGTAATGTGTCCTTCTCCCGAGACCCTATCACCAACCTTGAGACCTTTAACTTCCTGACCGAGAGATTCTATTATGCCAACAAACTCATGACCCACAGTCATGGGAACTGGAATGGTGTTTTGCGACCAAGTATCCCACTTATAAATATGCATATCTGTGCCACAGATGGCGGTTTTCTTTATCTTAATGCGCACATCATTATGACCAACTTCAGGTATGTCTTCCTGATGCATCCAAATGCCGGGTTCTGCTTTTAATTTAGCTAGAGTTTTCATTTTATGACACCAAGATTTCGACCAACTTTAGTAAAGGCGGCTATGGCTTTATCGATGTGTGATTTATTATGGGCTGCTGACATTTGGGTTCGAATTCTTGCCTTGCCAAGGGGCACTACTGGAAAGGAAAATCCAACTACGTAGATACCTTCCTGTAACATTTGATCAGCAAAGGATTTAGCCAGTTTTGCATCACCTAACATAACCGGAATAATGGCGTGTTCACCTGGTACTAAATCAAATCCTAATGCGGTCATTTGCTCACGAAAGTAAATGCTATTGGAGCGTAATTTTTCTCTTAGATCATTACCTGACTCTAACATATCCAATACTTTAACACTGGCAGAGGCGATCATAGGAGCAAGGGTATTTGAAAATAAATAGGGTCGCGAACGATTACGTAACCATTCTACAATTTCCTTATTGGCAGAAGTGTAGCCTCCTGATGCCCCACCTAATGCTTTACCCAAGGTGCCAGTAATGATGTCAACACGATCCATTACCCCACAGTGTTCAGGTGTACCTTTACCATTTTCACCGGTAAAACCAACCGCGTGGGAATCATCAACCATTACCATAGCGTCGTATTTTTCAGCCAAATCGCAAACGCCTTCAAGGTTAGCAATAATACCGTCCATTGAGAAAACGCCATCGGTTGCGATCAATCGAAACCGGCTATCAGCTGCCTCGATGAGTTTTTGTTCTAGATCTTGCATATTATTGTTTTTATATCGCAAGCGCTTGGCTTTACAAAGTCTAATGCCATCGATAATTGAAGCATGATTTAGCTCATCAGAAATAACCGCATCTTCGGGGCCAAGTAGCGTCTCAAACAAACCTGCATTGGCATCAAAACATGAGCCATAAAGAATGGTATCTTCCATACCTAAAAAGCTACTGAGTCTCTGCTCAAGCTTTTTATGGATAGTCTGAGTGCCGCAGATAAACCTTACCGATGCCATGCCGTAGCCAAATTCATCAAGAGCTGCTTTTCCTGCATCAATGAGATCTTGACTATTAGCAAGTCCTAGATAGTTGTTTGCACAGAAGTTAATGACATCACTACCATTTTGTACGGCTATATCAGCAGATTGCTGAGAGCTGATCACCCGCTCATCCTTATAGAGGCCAGTGTTATGTAACTCGGTGATTTGTTCGGAAAGATAGTCCTGGAATTTGGATCCCATGGGGCCCCCTCAATGTATTTTGATGATGGGGCTAAGTTTAACCTAGTTATAAGAAGAAGCTAGGCTAAAGTTGAAATTTTTCTTGCTCATTCAACTCTCGTTGAATTAGAGGTAACGTCTTCAGCCCCGGTTGTTAATTCTGATATTGGTAGTGGTTTAAGAAGCGGATCATAAATAGGCTTAATAAGATCAGGCTTATTGCATCGCCTCAATCGTTTAAAGCCTATTTTTAATCCTTGATAAAGCCCATAATGTTCGATTGCTTGCTTAGTATATTGAGAGCAAGTGGGTTGATAATTGCAGCTAACCGCAAATTGACGACCTCCGCCTTTGTTTTGATAGCGTTCAATCCATTTAACAACCAATGATTTCAACATCTTTGCTTGCTATCGACCAAAGGTTAAAATCACAGCTTCTCTTGACCAAAATAACAGAAAACGTTTATTTTCTAATACTTGAAAAACCACATTCCAACCATTGGCAGCCTCTTCGTTTAAGGTGTCTTCTAGCTTTTTTAGTGGTAAACCAGATGAACCCAACAAAATAGTGCCACAACCACCCTCTGTCACATGGACAATTTTGTACTCAGTGTATTTAGTCATTTTTATTCCTTCAATTTAATTAATAGTCTATCCTTTTGGCCCATCCCAATCAATTAGACCCATTTCTTCTAAAATTCTTATTCTAACTGGCTCAACCGCATCATTAATGCCCTGAAATCCAAAATCTAATCCAACAAGATTTCTCAGCGGACGTTGACCATCCGGTGTGTTTATCAATTTATCAAACATTTCAACAACTAACTTAGGATCAGTTGGAACATCGTCATCTGCAAACATAGACATAGCACCTTCTTCAAATCCTTTGCAAAATTCTGCTACATGACTGTATGCCGCAGCAAGTTCAGCATCTTCAGCGGGAGCTACATTGTTAAAAAATTCCGTTGCAAATGGTCCTGGTTCAACCACTACCACATCAATTCCAAGAGGAGCAAGTTCATACCTCATACCCTCACTTAATCCTTCAACACCCCATTTACTGGCATGATATACACCATACCCCGGGAATGCTTCTCTACCTGCAACAGAACTTAAATTAATAATTAGGCCTGAGCCATTTTTCCGCATACCAGGTAAGACAGCTTTAGCCACACGAAATGTACCAACAATATTCACATTTAATTGATACAATACTTCTTCAGAACTAAAGGCTTCAACTGCTGTCCCACCAGCTCCAAATCCAGCATTATTGATAAGAACATCAATAGTTGGCATATCTGCAACAGCTGAATTTACACTCTCATCAGAAGTTACATCAATTTCAGAAACAATTAACTTTGTATTTGTGGAAGTTGCAAAATCTCTTAATTGCGATGCAGCAATGGCATTTTTTCCATCTACCCCACGCATAGTAGCAAAAACATTATGACCTTTTTCTGCAAAATGCTTAGCTGAATTGAAACCAAATCCTGTGCTGCATCCGGTTATTAATATATTTTTATTCATAACTATCTCCCGAGTTAATTAGATTCTTAAAAAAGGTAATAATAAATTGAAGTTGTTAACGAATTACATCTTGGCAATATATTAACAATCTTAACTAAAAGAGGTATTATTTAAGTCCTTTTTAATTTGTTTTTTCCTAGATAATTGCTTTTTAAGACTAGCACCTAAAAGATTGATTTACTACTCTCAGCCTTGTCCAATATGAAATAGCGACCATCACCTAGCAATGGTTTCTCCTGCAAATACACCTCGAAGGACATCAAAAGCAGCGGCGAAGTTTTGAGAAAACGAACTCAAAAAGGTGTTCAATTGGTGAAAGAAGGAAACTTGAACCCAAGTGTCAGCCAGGCTACATCCGAATAGATACCTTTCAGCATTTAAGATTACGAAAAATCATTGATTAGTTAATCTTTCTTCATCCGCTAGCTTCACTTCGAATAAAACTAGCGGTACTCGGCGCTATACCTAGCTCATCTGGAAACTCGATATCATATTTTTTGGCCATTAGCTTGATATAGGCGATATGGTGAATGGTATGGTTGATCATAGAAAGCAATTCACGGTTTTGATTAGACTGAAAAGTCTCAATAAATTGTTCATCAAAGGCTATTTCAGAATCGATAGTTATCACTTGTGTATTATCTTCAAGGGTTAATAACCAATTATTTAGATAGGATATAATCTCTAGGGCAAATTCAATATCCGTCTCGACCTTGCTACCTCGATTTCGGCGATTATAGTTCACATGATTTCCTTCTAGGCCATTTTTTAACGCTAAATAATGATCAAGAATATGACGGATATGGCGAGAGACTCCAGAGCTTTGGTAAACACTATCATCCTCAAGTAATTCAAATTTTCTCAGAACAAGTTTGACTTGTGACAAGGATGTCGAGCAAGCTTTATGCAACTGTTTCATAAACATCCCATTTATATAAAAAGCGTTCAGAACCTTCTTTGCCAAGATAGCGAGATAAATATTTTTGAGGTGTTAATCTTAAGTCAACAATAATTAGGCCGTCTAGGGAATGATTAAAATTGCTATTAATAGTAAAGGATGCAAATCGACCATTGAGAGCAAGATAATGGCGAATTAACATGGGTATGGTTTTACCACTATCAATACGCCCAAGTAGCTTATTAATGATTGGAACATTAGACAGGGAATCTAGCATGTTGTCTGACCAGGGTTTATCATCGACACTAAGCGGTTGTTTAGGTTTTACACTAGTGAGAAATTTATCCGTTGCATTAAAATGCTTTAATAGAGCATCCACCAATAACGCTTTTGCAAGACCGGAATATTCCTTAGAAACACTCACACAACCAAAGAGAGTATGGTACTCAGGGTTATCAACCATATAAGCTCCAATACCTCGCCATAACAAATCTAGAACCTTTGAATGTCGTTGATATTCTAAGCTCACAAAAGACCGCCCAACCTCTACCGAACCTTGCAAGTTAGTCACAAATTCAGGTTGGAAATGATAGAGCGAATTGCTATACAGATTTTCTATTCCATGATTGTTAATCAACTCATCCACTTTACAAATTCGATAACCACCCACGAGTTTATTAGCCTGATCATCCCAGACCCATAGGTGAGAATAAAAGGTATCAAAATCATCGTTATCAAGTTCTTTTCCTGTACCTTCATTCACAGCTCGGAAAGATTTTTCACGACAAATGGCTATCTGCTCCATCATGCAACCCAGTTTAGAATAGGGGGCACAATAAACACTAAAGTCGCCTTTTTGAATGACTCTAAAGGGTTCGAGTTTTTGGAGTTGCTCAAGCAACTGAAGTTCCTTAACATCCTGCTTTATTGTTTCTCCTGCAACAGATTCATCGAGGCTTTGCGGCTTCTCTGTTGCCAAGACTTCACAACAAAGGCGTAAATAATTGGTAACGTTTACAACTGAATCAAGGGTTTTTATTTCATCGATTGGCACTACATCTCCAACAATGATATCTACATCAGTATTTTTCTTTGAAATCATTGCACGAGCCAAAAGAGCCGTTCTTAATCGCTTATGGATGATGGCAGATAAATAAAACCAAGCCGGATTTTTCTCAGCAATAAAAAACGGTATCGTGGGGCATTGATATTTTTTTACCAGTCGCGCAGCTATATTATTCCATTTCCTATCGGATATTTTCCTTTGCTTATAATCAATCTCTGACACAGTGCTACCAGGGAAGATAAGTAATGCACCTCGATTCGACAAGTGTTTTGAAGCCAATCGTATGCCACTAGCATTGCCCTTAGCTTGATGGGAAGAAAGGACATTAACACCAATAAAGATATCGCTAAATTCTGGAAATCTAAGCAACATCTCATTGGTAAGAACTTTGATATCAGGGCGAATTTTTGCTAATTCTCTGGCAAGTAACATCCCCTCAAGGCCACCTAGAGGATGATTTGCAACGATCATAAGGGGTCCAGTCTTTGGTATGTTTTTCAACTTTTCTCCATCATCCCACTTAACCTTAATGTTCATGTGCTGCAAACCAAAATCGAGTAACGCAATACCTTGATTTTCGAGTGTTTTATCACCCTCAACCAACCAATCATCATAAATTTCTTTCATGGCATCAAGACGCGTAAGCTTTGAGAATATTTTATGTAGGGCTTTGTTCTTAATGGGAATGTGAACGGGATGATTCATCAAGTGTTCTCTAATCTGTTAATGGGCTAATCTGTTAAAGGATAGTGCTTAACAAGATCCTTTTCTTTCTTCCACAAACCTAGAATCCTGCTCAGTGATACGGTTTTGTATCCTCGCTTCCTGTTTAGAGAGCCAATTGCAAAGAGGGTGCGATATTGCCATAGCAAAGTGCTTATGGCTGAGCTTAAGGTTGCATCCTTATCCCAAATTTGGATGGATTCAGCACTGGCTCCATTTATTTCAACAATCTCTAGATTTTTACCCTGTTTTAACTCATCAATATTTGAAAATTTTACATCTAGTCGTCCATAGTAGAATTCTGGCAGACCAGACATTATTTTGTTTATTCGTTCATTCAAAGCAGGTGTAATATGCTCACAGGCATCCTTAAATACTGCCCCTCGACAATGACTTGCAGAAAAAACCAAGCGAATTGATTTTTTATCTGCCACCACCTTATGCCAATCATCAAGGTGACGTTGCTTATAAATGGCGGTTAACTGTCTAGCCCTAGGGTCCTGCTCAACTAATTGCGCCAAAGTACTTTTTCCGTCTCCTATGACATAGGGAGTGAACTTTAATGTCATGGAGACAACTTCACCTTCAGACCTACCAGGATATTTGACATAAAATATGCCAACTTCTGGCTCCCAAGTCGCCAATTTTTGCGCCATTAAGGCAGCACCAAGGGGATAAACTTGCATAATATCTTTTAACTGTTGTTGGTTTGTTACTAATTTTACTCCAGAACCACGACAGCCAATATCAGGCTTACAGACAAAGGGAAATACAATGGCTTGCTCGTCTAGGATTTTTAGCCATTGCTCGGTTTGCTGGGCTATATCCAGATCCTTAACAATATATACGTTCCAATCCAGTATAGTTTCATCACACTCACCTCTCGCTTGTTCCATTAATTCACTTTTTGGAACACCAACCATGCCAGCAACAGTGAGCTTTGGATTAGCAATGAAAGGCAAAGTTAATGATCGATAGCGAATAGCCAAGAATAGCCACTGGAAAGCTACGGGCAAGTAAATTAACCAAGTTGGCCAAAATTCAAAGAATGATACTGTCTTCTCACTTGGTTTGTTAGACACTCGAAGGAACCTTTTAAATATTAGTTATTAGTTAGAGTCATTAATTGCAATTATATTACACCCTACTGATTATTTATTCAGGCTGCTAAACTAAAAAAGCCCGCTAAACTCAAGTCTGGCGGGCTAATATTTAAGCATTATGACTTTAAATTAGAACAAGTCTGAACAGGTATCTCTTTCTTCAATAAGTTCAGCTTCAGATTCTTTCATTTTACCTTGAATGAAATCACTGATTTCTAATCCTTGAACAATAGTGTAATCACCATTTTCACAGGTTACAGGGTAGGAAAAAATGAGTCCCTCAGTTACACCGTAAGAACCATCTGAAGGAACAGCCATGGAAACCCAGTCGCCCTTAGCAGTACCCAGTACCCAATCATGCATGTGATCGATAATGCCATTTGCAGCGGATGCCGCAGATGAAGAACCACGGGCAGCAATCACAGCGCCACCTCTTTTAGCAACGGTTGGGATGAAATCATTTTCAGTCCAGTCATTGTCTATGATTGAAGTTGCTGCTTCAGCGCCTATGTTGGAGTGGCTAAGATCAGGAACCTGTGTAGTTGAATGATTTCCCCAGATGGTCATTTTAGTCACATCTGCAATCCTATTACCTGACTTTTCAGCAACTTGATAAATAGCACGGTTATGATCAAGACGGGTCAGGGCAGTAATATTGCGCTGATTTAATTTAGGTGCATTTTTGGCAAGAATATAAGCATTGGTATTTGCTGGATTACCTACAACGCAGATGCGGATATTTTCATCTGCAACCTCGTTAATGACCTTACCGAGAGAGCTAAAAATCTGACCATTATCTTTCAATAAATCTGCTCGCTCCATGCCAGGACCACGTGGCTTAGCACCAACCATTAAAGCAACATTAGCGTCTTTAAAAGCAACCACTGGATCGTCCGTTGTGATAATTTCGTGAAGCAGTGGATAAGCGCAATCATTTAGCTCCATTGCAACAGCGTCAAGCACTTTCATTGCAGGAGTAATCTCTAGTAATTGCAATATAACCGGTTGATCTTGACCTAGCATTTCGCCAGATGCGATACGGAATAAAAGTGAATAACAAATTTGACCGGCAGCTCCGGTAATAACAACACGAACGGGCGATTTCATAGCCTTTTCCTTTGGTTTATCTCAGTTGAATGAGGCATTAGTTTAATGCTTGTAAATTTTGCAAAACTTTAGCACAAACACCCCACGAGTCATAGTGGCTTGGGTCAGTATCCAGGGCAAACGGGTTATAAATAACCAATTATTCAATTTTTTGAATCAAAAGGTAAAAAACATTTGACTGGGATCGGTAGACGTGATCTATTCTAACCTT
>NVWF01000048.1 GCA_002746155.1 Gammaproteobacteria bacterium
TCTTTGATCTTTCATGTAGCATAGAATAACATAAACCCACTTTTGCTAAAGCCTTGCACTGAAAGTGCATAGTTTTCACTAGCGAACTGAGACAATAAAGACCTTTTTTGGTGCAACTATTTACAATCGCGCACCATTTTTGTGCAATTTAAGTGTTTGAGTTATTTATTCCCTCCTATTAACCCTTGAGAACACCGATATATCACGCTTTTTTAGTTTCATTAGTCACTGGCATAGCTATTGCTAGAGCACTAGTTAAATTATAATACTAGTTATAATTATAGTTCCGAACAAACAATTTACTATTTTTTGATTTAACAAAATGAAACCGCCAAACTGGAGCACTCTATGTCTGAAGCACATTTAAATAAATTATTAGAAGAAAGCGAAGCACGTTACGTAGATTTACGTTTTACTGACAGCAAAGGCAAAGAACAGCATGTCACCATCCCCGCAAAGCTAGTCGATGCTGATATGTTAAGTGAAGGCAAAATGTTTGATGGTTCATCCATTGAAGGCTGGAAGGGTATTAATGAATCTGACATGGTCTTGATGTTAGATCCCTCGACTGCAGTTGTCGATCCTTTCTTTGAAGAAACAACGGTTAATGTTCGCTGTGATATTTTAGAACCTACAACCATGGTTGGCTATGATCGCGACCCCCGCTCGGTTGCAAGACGGGCTGAAGAATATCTAAAAACGACTGGCATTGGTGATACAGCCTATTTTGGACCTGAACCAGAATTTTTCATCTTTGATGATGTGAAGTTTGGTACAGAAATGAAAGGCTCTTTCTACAGCATCGATTCTGAGGAAGCTGATTGGAACTCTGGAAAATCTTATGAAGGTGGCAATATGGGACATCGTCCCTCTGTTAAAGGCGGGTATTTTCCAGTACCGCCTGTTGATTCATCACAGGATTTACGTTCGGCCATGTGTTCCGTTATGGAAGATATGGGACTCGTTATAGAAGCCCATCACCATGAAGTTGCAACCTGTGGTCAAAACGAAATTGCTTGTCAATTTAATACTCTGGTTAAAAAGGCAGACGAAGTACAAATTTATAAATATGTGGTTCATAACGTAGCTCACGCCTATGGCAAAACAGCAACCTTTATGCCTAAGCCATTAGTAGGAGATAACGGAACAGGCATGCACGTTCATATGTCCATCAGCAAAGATGGTGTGAATACCTTTGCCGGTAATAAGTATGGTGGTTTATCAGAAACTGCTTTGTTCTACATAGGTGGGATCATAAAACATGCAAGGGCACTTAATGCGTTTACCAATGCATCAACCAATAGCTACAAGCGCCTTGTGCCTGGATTTGAAGCACCCGTGATGCTTGCTTATTCAGCACGTAATCGTTCTGCTTCTATCCGTGTACCCTTTGTTAGTAGTGATAAAGGAAGAAGAATTGAAGTTCGCTTCCCTGATCCARCCGCTAATCCTTACTTATCATTTTCGGCTCTACTGATGGCTGGACTTGACGGCATTGCTAACAAGATACACCCAGGGGATGCTATGGATAAAGATCTCTATGATCTACCAGCAGAAGAAGCTAAGGAGATTCCTACTGTCTCTAGTTCCCTTGAAATGGCACTAGACGCACTTGATGCAGACAGGGCTTTCTTAACAGAAGGTGGCGTGTTTAGTGATGATATGTTGGATGCGTACATTGAGATTAAACGTGCTGAAGTTGAGAAGTTAAATATGACAACTCATCCTGTTGAATTTGATATGTATTATAGTGTTTAAGAACAGTGTTTAGTGTGAAAGCCTGGCGGTTTCTACACTGAGTGACCCGGCACCGCGCCGGGTTTTTTACCTACTGTCTATTTTACAGTAATTATTACTGCAATCATTAGTGCAAATATCTTCAAGACTTCAGTCTATTGATCCTAGACTGTACTTGGGATGCAATGAGCGCTACAGTAGAAATAATGAAGTTAGGTAAAGGTGAAGATCAAATGAACAACATTAAGATTGTTATCTATTGTGGATTAATCAGCTTAGCGCTTTGCAGTATCACAGGGACTGCAAATGCCACGGAAAAAGAAGCAAAGGAGAAGAAACTAGAAACTCCAACGATTAAATACAGTAATTTAAAAAAGCCAAAAGCTATATCAACGGGTGACAAGGTATACACCTGGATTGACGATAGCGGCAATAGAATGTATTCAGACACGCCGAGAGACGGTGCTGAGTTGATGAAGATAGAAGAGGGTACTAACTATACGCCTCCGAATCAGGATGGCCATAAAAATTACTCAGAAATGAAGCCAAAGATTGTACCCACAGCGTTTGTCTACAATAGTTTTGCCATCGTTAGCCCAGCGAATGATCAAACTATTCGTAACAATAATGGTGATTTCCAAGTGGCAATAGACATAAGGCCAAAACTTGCAAGTGGACACAAGCTAAGGCTCGAGATAGATGGTCAACTAGTGCAGAACTCCAACTCATCCTTTATATCTTTAGCTAACGTAGATAGAGGTACTCACACCCTGATTGCATATATCGTAAGTGCCGATAATAAGACCTTAAAAGCAACTAGACCCGTTATCATACATTTACATCGTACACGTCAGTGATGTTAAGTAGCATTATTAACAATTGTAGTTGCACCATTATGGTGCGACTTGCTAAATTATCCGTTATAATTACAAAATATGAACAACCTGAGCTTTTCTACAGACAAAATCATCAATCAACTGCTCTCAGCAGTGTTAGTGGTGAACCGTGATCTCACGATAGCCTGGAGTAATCCGGCCTCAGAAGAGCTGCTCGGCCTATCCCAAAGACAATTAAGAGACTCCCACTTAAGTGACGTCATCATCGACGCCGACTATTCAGTGAAGGTCATAGCCTACTCCTTACGATCAGGAAATCACTACCATCAGCGCGATACGAAAATGACTTTGATCAATCATGAAGAATTCATGGCAGACATCTCCGTCAGCAGTATTGAGCTTGAAGGTGAGCAAAAACTACTCGTTGAAATTAAACAGACCGGTCGCGAACATCGTATAGGACTTGAATCAAGTGAATATAGCCAACACTTAGCCGCCAACGCCCTAGTACAAGGTCTTGGTCATGAAATTAAAAACCCCCTTGGTGGCTTAAGAGGTGCGGCCCAACTTCTAGCCATGGAATTAGTGGAACCTGAGTTAAAAGAATATACAGATATCATAATAAAAGAAGCAGATAGGCTTAGCGCCCTAGTCGATAGGATGATGGCTCCCCACCAACAAGGCAAAAAGCAGTTGGTTAATATCCACCAATTAATTGAGTTAGTGCTAAACCTACTGACACTTGAAGCTGGCGAAAAGCTACACCTAGAGCGTGATTATGATCCTAGCCTACCCGATCTGTTCGTTTGTGGTGATCAGATACAGCAAGCCATGTTAAATCTCATGCAAAATGCCATTCAAGCCATGGAAGGAGAGGGCACCTTAACACTCAAGACTCGAATTGTCGGCCCCATGCTCCTCGGTGATCAAATCTATCGGTTAGTACAACGTTTAGATATTAGTGATGATGGCCCAGGTGTGCCTGTTGAGCTACGTAAAAAAATATTTATGCCACTGATCAGCGGGCGGCAAGGCGGGACAGGACTTGGATTAGGCATTGCACAAAGTCTTATTCAGCAACACCAAGGGCTGATTGAATATCAGGATAAACATGAGCGCACCACCTTCACCCTCTACCTACCAGTCATTAGCCAGACTAACAATGAAACCCAGGGGGTAGACTTATGAGCAGATCAAAGATATTGATTATTGATGATGATAACTCCATTAGATGGGTACTTGAAAAGGCTGTTAATCGTGAACAGATCGCCGCAGTTTCAGTATCAAGTACCGATAATATACTCGAGGTGATCAACACCCATCAACCCGATGCGATTATCAGTGATATTCGGATGCCTGGAACAGATGGATTAGAAATGTTAACGGCCTTGCAAGAAACTCATCCTGATTTACCCGTGATCATCATGACCGCCCATTCTGATCTTGATACAGCCGTTGCTGCATTTAAAAAAGGTGCTTTTGAATACTTACCAAAACCCTTTGATATAACCGAGGCACTGACAGCGATTAACGGGGCTATTCGCCAAGGACAAAAAAATACCAAATTAATTGAACAGCAACAACCACAAAAGCTAACCGGGATCATAGGTGAAGCACCGGCAATGCAACAACTCTTCAGAGCCCTTGGTCGTTTGTCGCGCTCTGAAGCAACTGTTTTACTTAATGGGGAATCGGGAACAGGAAAAGAATTGGTGGCAAAAGCTCTACACTCCCATAGCAGTCGCTCGAAGCAACCCTTTATAGCCCTAAATATGGCAGCAATTCCTAAGGAGTTAGTGGAAAGTGAATTATTTGGTCATGAGAAGGGCGCCTTCACCGGAGCTAATCAAAGACGACTTGGCCGCTTTGAACAAGCTAATAATGGTAGCTTATTTCTCGATGAAATAGGTGATATGCCAATCGATACCCAGACTAGACTCTTAAGAGTATTGGCTGACGGAGAGTTTTACCGAGTAGGCGGCCATCTTCCCATAAAGGTAAACGTGAGGGTAATAGCAGCAACACATCAAGATCTACAAAAGCTCGTACAAGAGGGCGGGTTTCGAGAGGATCTCTATCACCGTATCAATGTCATTAGACTACATCTACCACGTTTGGCTGAACGAAGTGAAGATATAGAGTTGCTCGCCGAACACTTCTTAATTGAAGCTGCCAAAGAACTCGGTGTGACTAGAAAGCATGTGATGAAGGATGCCTTGGAATTTTTAAAAAAATTGGCCTGGCCTGGCAATGTTCGACAACTAGAAAATGTTTGTCGATGGATAACAGTAATGGCTAGCGGTAATGAAGTTCATAAAATTGACTTGCCTGAAGACCTACAACTTGGTACAGGCTCTCAATCAAACTCTGGTTGGGAGGAGTTGTTAAGAGAAAAAGTCAAACAAGAATATATTGCTGGAAAGACTCAGATGTTGACGACAATCTTACCTGTATTTGAAAAGATACTTTTAGAAGAAGCCTTACTCGTTACCAAAGGGCATAAACAAAAAGCAGCCAAGATCCTTGGCTGGGGAAGAAATACGCTAACCCGAAAGCTTAAAGAGCTTTATATGGATGAAGATGGAGCTAAAAGCTGATGCTACATATCGCTCTCTACGAGCCAGAGATACCACCAAACACTGGTAATATTATTCGACTGGCAGCAAATACTGGTGCTCAGCTACACCTGATAAAACCCCTTGGGTTTGAGCTCGATAATAAACGCTTACAAAGAGCAGGACTCGATTATCATGAGTACGCCGATATAAAAATTTATGACAACTTTACAAATTTTATCACAGACCAAGGTAATCGAAGAGTGTTCGCAGTAACATCAAAAGGTACTGTATCTCATCACCTAGCAAACTATGAAGCTGATGATGTTTTTCTCTTTGGGCCTGAAACAAGAGGATTGCCAGAAAGCATTAGAAGGCAGCTTGGGGCAGATCAGTGTATCCGCTTACCCATGCTTAAGGACAGTCGTTCATTGAATTTATCGAACGCCGTGGCTGTGGTAATTTATGAAGCTTGGAGACAATTACATTTTAATGGGGCAGAGTTTTAATTTCACTAAAAAGAATAGTTTAGTCTTCGAATTTCAAATCTCTAGTAAGAAGATTATGAGCCGCTTCTTGTGGACTAAGGCCCTTATAAAGAACTCTATAAATGGCATCACAAATTGGAACCTCAACATTTTTTTCTTGTGCAAGAAAGTGTACTTCCTTAGCATTTCTAACCGCTTCAACCACCTGACCAATTTCAGCTTCAGCTTGTTTTAGATCCTGACCTCGGCCAATGGCTAAACCAAAACGCCTATTTCGTGATTGATTATCAGTACAGGTTAAAACCAAATCACCTAAGCCAGCCATGCCTCTAAAGGTAGCTTCTTTGCCACCCATAGCAACACCCAGGCGGGTTAATTCCACTAGGCCACGAGTGATGAGAGCAGTTCTGGCATTAGCACCAAAGCCCATTCCATCTGCCATGCCAGCACCAACTGCTATGACATTTTTAACAGCGCCACCAAGCTGAACACCAATTAGATCATCGCTTCCATATACTCTAAAACGATCGTTTTTCATGCGGGTTACTAGATCATCAAAAAACGATTTATCAAGGCATGCAATAGTGGTAGCTGTTGGTAAGTCTTTCGCTAACTCAGCAGCAAAGTTAGGGCCACTCAAAACAGCCAGGGGAAGATCCTTACCAAGCGTTTCTGCAGCGACATTAATCAGTAAATTGCCGGACTCGGGATCAAGACCTTTGCATGCGGATATAATGCGGTTATCGTCGGAAAGCAAGGGTTTGATTTGTTCAAGCAAAGGTCGAAAACCATGACTTGGAACAACAATTAAAATATCGCGTACACCGTCAAGTGTTGACTCTAAACTTGAGGAAACACTTAAGGGTTCAGGAAAAGATATGGCTGGAAGATATTTAGAATTTGCAGACTCAGTCTGCATAAGTTGAACGTGCTGTGGACTTCTCGCCCAGAGCTTAGTTCGATTACCATTTCTGGCTAACAATATTGCCAAGGCTGTACCCCAGGAACCAGCCCCGAGTACAGCGATAGGTTTTGTTAATTGCTTATTACTCAAAAATCAGCAGCTACTTAGTGACTACTTTCAGCAGGAGCAGCGGGAGGATTTTCTTGCTCACTAGCTCTACGATCTTCTTGTGCTTTAAAAAGCTGCTCGAAGTTGATGTGAGCAAGAAGTAATTGTGGAAAGCCACCATTAGAAATCATATCTGAAATGACCTGACGAGCGTAAGGGAATAAAATTGATGGACAGAAACTACCTAAAGTATGACGCTTTGTCATATCATCCATGTTTTTAAGTAAGAACACTCCACATTGCTTAACTTCAGCAAGAAACATAACCGTCTCTTCTTCTTTTGCAGTAACAGTGACGTTTAGACTAACTTCATAAGAATCTTCTTTGATATGTCTGTTACTGGTGTTCAGTTCTAAATTTACATTCGGCTTGTAGCCACCTTCAAAACTAAATATTTCAGGAGCGCCAGGTGCTTCAAAAGATAGATCTTTTATATAGATTTTTTGCATTGAAAAAGCCAGTTGTTGAGTTTCAGCTGCTGTGTTTTGATCGATTGTATTCTCAGTCATAATTATTATCTCTTTTTTACTCTAAATTAATTAAGGTTTCTATTATCAAGTATCAAGGTTTAGTTTCAACATCTCATCTAGTTTACCACTATAGTTCAAAGCGTAAAGCTCATCACATCCTCCAATTGACTGGTCATCAATGAATATCTGGGGCACAGTAACTCGACCACTTAAATTCACCATTTCCTGTCTAATCGACGGCGAGTTATCTACTGCGATTTCTTGAAATAAAATACCTTTGCTCTCTAATAATGCTTTTGCTCGATAGCAATATGGACAGGCTTGGGTTGTATAAAGTGAAACACTGTACATAATATTTTTAATTTCTTTTCATTGTTTATTCAAAGGCAAGTTGTCATTCGTCCAACTCGCGATGCCACCTTGCATTCTACTAATTTGCTGCAAATCCATTTTCTTTAGTTGCTGTGCTGCTGCAGAGGCATGAAGGCCATTAGCATCCACAAGAATAATGGGGCTTTGATTAAATTTTTCAAGTTTTTTCTCAGCATCTTTTAATTGAGCTGCTGGAATGTTAATAGCACCAAGTAAATGACCCTTATCAAAATCGGCCTTACTGCGGATGTCTAGAATTGTGGCATTTTCACGATTCATCATGGTAGTAATCTGCTGATTTCCAATTACGTTGCTTGCAGAAGTGGCGAAACTCATCATCAGCATGGAAAAAAGCACGGTCCAAGCTGCTGCCAGCATCCAATTATTTGTAATAAATTCTACTATTTGATCCATTTACTCAACACTCTTCACTTAAATTAACATAATTTCAGCCGCCCTCGATAGGCTGAGCAGAAAGTGCGCAATTATACACACCTAGAGCCTTAACTTAAAAACTAATTCGGCTTTTAAGTGCTGATTTCAATGAATATCTTGATATAGAGCTAGATTAAGTGCTTTTTAATGATAAAACACTCTTTTTACACTTATCTTAATCGAGTGGGCTATTCACGCCCCGCCCACCCTTGTTTAAAACATGGGTATAGATTTCGGTAGTACGTATATCGCTATGGCCCAATAATTCTTGGATGGTTCTAAGATCATAGCCATTTTCAAGTAGACGAGTTGCAAAGCTATGTCTCAAGGTATGAGAACTTGCCTGTTTAAGTATTCCAGACTTTCTGATTGCTAATTTTATAGACCTTTGAAGTACAGTTTTATGCAAATGATGGCGACGCAACTCACCGGTTGTAGGATCAGCAGCCGGTTTTGACGAAGGGAAGAGATAAGCCCAGATAAGTGAACTCGCAGCCTTAGGATATTTTGTCGCCAAGGCATTGGGCAACCAAACCTCACCCCAACCCATTTCAACATCGAAGTTATGAAGAGCTTTAACTTCTCTTATTTGAACTTCTAGTGACGTCAATAAACTCAAAGGCAATAGTGTACGTCGGTCTCTGTTGCCTTTTCCACCTCGAATCATAATTTCATTCATGCCAAAATCAATATCTTTCACCCTTAGTCGACAAACTTCCATCAATCTTAAACCCGAGCCATACATCAATTTTGCCATTAAAGCTTGGGTCTTATTGTTAATGAGATTAATCACATCCATTGCTTCCCGATGATTAAACACAACCGGTGGCTTTTTTCTAAATTTAGGACGAGTAAAGGTTAATTCTCCTAGTTCCTTTTCATAAAACCTATGATAAAGAAAGACTAATGCATTTAATGCGAGAGATTGAGTCTGGGGAGATACATTACGTTTAGTAGCCAAATAGCTTAGGTAATCATCGACTTCAATACATCCCATGTCCGATGGTTTTTTTCTATTATGGTAGCGAATAAAGTTTTGAATCCAGTAGAGATAGGTTTTTTCTGTACTATACAAAAGGCGCCTACTTCTCATACACTGTCTTAACTGATCAGACAGGTCTTTACTGTCTAAATTTAAGAGAATGGGTATATCATCCAAAATGAATTTCTTTTCAAAATTTTAGGTGATGGTGTTTTGATATTTTATGATTAGTCAAAAAATGATACAACGGACAAGTTCGATTACTGTGCATAAGGTAAATCTAAAATTGTGACAGATAATAGAGACTTGAAGCGTAATCCACTAAACGAAATATAGTGACAAGACTACTTATCTACAGATTGATTAGAGTCGACATTTAATAGGCGATTGAATAGAATGACTTTATAATCACTAACCAAATATCATAATGGATATATACAACAATGCCTACCCTAACAAAGAAAACATACAACATACGTAGCAAGCTCGATAGAATAAGCTGTTAGGCAGCTAAAGGAATACACTCCACCGCGTGGAATGCATTCAACTATCAACTATCAACTATCAACTATCTTCTATCTTCTTGTGTTTGCAGTTTTTAGGTAGGCATAAATATAAATAGCATCATCTCCACCGCCGACTCCGCCATCACAGCCCCATTTTAATAAAGCCTCCTCCACCATTCGCGCATCATTAGAAGTATTCGCTGATCGGTGAATCCACCATCCATTTTCTTTTGAAACATTATGGTCATTGAATAAACGCTGCTCGACATTCTTTGTTATTCCTGCATACCATTCAGAGGCTCTATAAGAGCTCTTTTTTATGTGAGAAGTAATATCATTGTATATATCTTGAGCTGTCATAATTCTACTTGTTGTCTTCATTTAATAAATCCTATGATTTAGTTGTTGCTATAAATGCTTTCAAGAAGTTAGAATTGAATCGTTAAACTAAATCGTTAACTTCTTGTTAGCGTACCAAGGCATATTCTATTGTCGTAGAATATGCCTTTTTTATTACCTGTCTAAAATAACCCCGCTTTATTTATCATTAAACAAACAAAAAAACCCTCAAATAAGCAAGCTTAAAAACTTACTACTTATAAGAAAGTAATTTCGTTCTTAACTTATCATATTTTTAGATAAAGATCAACCCTTCTAGTGTGTTTATTGCCAATAACATATAGAATTACATAAAAATGGGGTGCAATACCTTTACTCCGTGCTATCGCAGCCTAACAAGGGCGTTAAGTGGGATTCCATAAATCGTCACATTTTTTGCAGAGCAAAAAAAGCGCCAACTTATTGCACCCCTTACGCGGGGCGTTATATGGTTCTGTCGATTCAGAGCAATTAAATTTCTGTTGTTGTTAAAAAGTAATTTTACAAATTGAAATCAAGTGACTTCATTTGCAATTGGCGGTAATCTTAATAGTAGGCGGGTATCATTTTTATAAATTGTAATTGAAGTAACCCTACAGAATATAAATGACAATCAATTTACAATTATCAAGGCAGAGAAGCTAAGCCAGCAAGACTAATCAACATGGAAGAGGTTTGTTTTTATGAAATCTGTTAAACCATATAACAAGTTCGTGAAATCGGATCGCAGTTTCACTGCGCCCGTTTACGAAAGGCGTTAAATAGCTCGTTCATTTAATGTTAAACTGTAGTCGACAGCATTGTGCTTATAGTAGACTTCAGAGTTACAGTGAAGTGGCTACTTATAGTTCAGGTGACTTGTTCTTTGACAGATGTTTAGAGTTCAACTAAAAGGGAAGCATGGCAACATTTATCAGCAGGCTCAACTTCAAACACTGGTCTACACTCGCGTTTCGACAGAGAGCGTTTTGCAAGCTACGTCTGACGCTATCTAACCAGGGCATCAACAGGATTCCGAAAATCAGCACGTTTTTTTGAAATAAACACCTCAAAAAAAGCGCCCATTTTCTACACCTGTTATGCAGGGCGTTATATTTACAAGGAGAGTTGAGTGCCACATTGCATAATCGAGTATTCTCAAAAGTTAGAAAATGAAGTAAGGCCTGTCAAATTAATGAGTGCTGTGCTTCAAGGGGCATTAAATAGTAATTTATTTGAAGCTGACGATATAAAAACTAGGATCATACCTTTTCAGCACCACTTAACGGGCGGTACTAAGCAAAATTTTATTCATGTAACTCTAAAGATATCATCTGGCCGTAGCATTAACCAACGTTTGGATTTATCAAAGTCTGTGTTATCTGAACTAACTCAACGACTATGGACTAAAAGTCCATAGGTTGCAGTCCACGGACTGAAAGTCCTATTCAAGAATAATATTTCCCTTATCTCCATTCGATGGATCTCGATGGTGCTCCAAATATTCTTGAACCATTTCATCAGTAATATTTCCTGTAGACCAAACGCCATATCCTACTGCCCAAAAATGTTTGCCCCAGTACCGCTTCTTCAAACTCCGAAATTCATCTTGCAATCTTCTCGATGACCTCCCTTTTAAGGACTTCACAAAATTGCTTATCGATAACTTTGGAGGATACTCAATATGCATATGAACATGATCTTTACTCACGACTCCTTTCAAAATCCTTACATCTTCAGCATCGCATATCTGAATTAGAAGTTCTCGACATCTCAATTGAACATCTCCTAGTAAAACCGGATATCGATATTTCGTTACCCAAACCAAGTGTACCGTTAAACGGCTTACTGTATGACTGCATCTTCTTTGATCTTTCATGTAGCATAGAATAACATAAACCCACTTTTGCTAAAGCCTTGCACTGAAAGTGCATAGTTTTCACTAGCGAACTGAGACAATAAAAGTGGGGCGAGTTGCTTACACCGTTTGGTGTAATGACAAGGGGCAGGTGATGGATGACGGAACCATTTTTCATTTGGCAGAAAATGATTACCGTCTTTGTTCCTATACTCGAGCTATGGATTGGCTATGCTGGTCAGCCATGGGTTTTGATGTCTCCATAGTTGATGAAACCTATGAAGTGGCCGCCCTCGCAGTTCAAGGCCCCACTTCTTGTGCCATCCTCAGAGAGATGGGCTGTGAGGGATTAGAAGAGTTAAAATCCTTTGGTATAAAAAGTTATGCTTTTGAAGGTGTTGATTTACTAGTAAGTCGCACCGGCTTTACCGGAGATTTAGGTTATGAACTTTGGATCGATCCTAGTAGGGCAGAAATTTTATGGGATAAACTATTTGAAGCGGGAAAACATCGCGGCATAAAACCCTTTGGTTCCCATGCATTAGAAATGGCGAGAATAGAAGCAGGATTTATTCAGGCCACAGTTGATTTTATTCCTGCTCAGGATGAAATACGTCGAGGACGCGCTCGCTCACCCCTTGAACTAGGTTTGGAATGGCTGGTTGATTTTAATAAAGCAATGTTTAATGGAAAAAAAGCCCTCTTAAGGGAAAAACAACAGGGCTCCCGCTATCGATTTGTCTTTTTAGATGTTGAGGGTAATAAGCCTGCCGAACATTCCTTCATCTATAAGGGAAAGAAACAGGTGGGAATAGTCACTTCAGCAGCCTGGTGCCCAACGGCGAAATCGAACATCGCCCTAGCCCAGGTTGATGCTAAATACGGTGAAGAGGGTGATGAATTAATTGCTGAAATTTACTATCAGCGAGAGTTACACTGGTCTAGGGTTATGGCTAAATGTAGGGTGATTGACAAGCCGGTGTTTAATCCTCCTCGACGACGAACGACGCCTGTTATGGATTATTAAATCACAAAAGGATGATGAGAGAGTCTAAATGTTAGAACTGAAACCCAATTGCGAGTTGTGCGATAAAGAATTGCTAGCTGATTCTAAAGAAGCTTAATACAATAAACTAGGGGTAACTTTATGATAAACAGAGAAGCTATTTCCAAAGTCCGATCACCCTGTGTCAGTAACTGCTGTCTTGATGGTGATGATGTTTGTCTTGGTTGCTTCAGAACCCTTGATGACATACTAGTTTGGTCTGAATCTTCAGACAGCCAGAGGCTTGAGATAGTAAAAGCTGCTAAGCAACGCTCTCTCCTAAGCAAGCGGAAATATAAACTATAAATCGACTTTACCTAAAACCTTTTTTAGCCATACTACCAGGGCAAACGGGTTATAAATAACCAATTATTCAATTTTTTGAATCAAAAGGTAAAAAACATTTGACTGGGATCGGTAGACGTGATCTATTCTAACCTT
>NVWF01000016.1 GCA_002746155.1 Gammaproteobacteria bacterium
GTGAAAAATAGATTATTTTTGGGGCATGACTTATGGAAAACTTGATTAGAGTTAGAGTTGGGTAAGACCTGATATAGTGTTTGTTCTACTTATACGCCCCTTGATGTTAAAGAAAATGGACATTGATCCTGCCTTAGCAGGAGGAGTTATTTTAACCACCATTACAGATGTGTAGGACTAGTTGCATTTCTTGGATTGGCAACTCTCATACTAGTTTAAGCAAATAAACTGTTCTTTGAGATTATAATGCCTTGATTAAAGTCTTTTAATTGCCTGCCACTGTCATAGATTCCAGTAAGATAGAACCTGTTTGAGTTGAAAGTCTCGGATCGTAATCGTTTCCTATGGCGGTGATATTTGCCATCATTTCTTTTAGTGCGCCTGCAATAGTTATTTCTTCAACTGGGAACTGAATTTCACCATTTTCTATCCAAAAGCCGCTTGCACCTCTTGAATAATCTCCTGTAAGAATATTGACGCCTTGTCCCATCACCTCAGTGATCAGTATACCTTTTTGCATTTTCTTCAACAATTGATTGAAGTTAAGATCAGAACTACTCACCCTGAGGTTGTGAACGCCACCTGCATTTGCTGTGGTTTGCATATCTAGGCGTCTAGCAGAGTAACTACTTAGGACGTAGTTTGTAATAACTCCGTCTTGAACAAAATGTTGCCTTCTGGTCTCAACACCTTCTGAGTCAAATGGTGCACTTGCCAATCCTTCTAAGATAAATGGATCTTCATAAATATTAATGGTTGATGGAAACACCTTTTCACCGAGATGGTCCAATAGGAAGGAAGATTTTTTATAAAGATTGCCACCTTTTATTGCAGAGATAAAGTGGCCAATAAAACCTGCAGCAACATCAGGTGTTAGAAGAACTGGGTATTCACCCGTTGTGATAGGTTGAGGACAAAGCCGAGCGATGGTACGTTCAGCGGCTTTTCTTCCGATCACTTTATCGTCTAATAAATTTTGCGCATTTCTTGCAACGGTATAATAATAATCTCTTTGCATTCCTTTGCTATCTTCAGCGATCGCAACGGCAGAAAGAGAATGACGGCTTGTGGGATAACCTTCAAGAAAACCATGGGAATTTCCATACATTCGAATTCCCCTGTGACTAGAGAAACTTGTTCCATCGCTACTTTTTATTCGTTTATCGGTTTGTAATAGTTCTCTCTCTGCTGTCATAGCACGGTCAATTGCTATTTCTGGAGTAATACCCATAGGATGGTCTAGTTGCAAATTCTTTACACTAGATGCCATCAGATCAGCATCGACTAAACCAGAATAAGGATCTTCACTGGTTTGTTTTGCGATTGATATGGCGGCTTCAACGGCTGAGGTAATGGCAGCCGGGCTAGTATCTGAAGTACTGGCATTGCCTTTTCTTTTACCCATGTAAACCGTTATGCCAAAACCACATTCACTTTCATATGCTGTTACTTGATGGTGTTTACGCGGTAGATGACTATGGAAAAATGCGGTTTCACAGGACAAAGGCTCCGGAATTAAAAGAACTTACCAAGTTAGTTCATACAATCAGCCTCAGAGTAGCCAGATTTCTTGAACGAAGAGGCTTACTTGAAAGGGATGAAGAAGACCGTTATTTAACCCTTGATTGTCTGGATGAAGAACCGATGCAGCAACTACATGGTCATGCCATTACTTATCGAATTGCACTAGGACCCCAACAAGGTCGAAAAGTCTTTACCTTGCAAACTATTCCACAGAGTAATGCTGGATCTTCTCTCTCAACACGTGTTGCTACGGAAGCCTTTCAGAGAGATAAGCTTGAGCGGTTGTGTCGATATATTGCTCGACCTGCTGTATCAGAAAACCGATTGGCAGTTCTTAGCAATGGCAATATTCGCTATCAACTCAAAACACCTTATCGAGATGGAACCACTCATGTGATATTTGAACCTCTGGATTTTGTTGCTAAGCTTGCAGCATTGATACCTAAACCGAGAGTTAACTTAACCCGGTTTCACGGAGTATTTGCACCGAACAGCAAATGGCGGGAGAAGGTTACTCCTGCAAAGAGAGGAAAAACTAAAAAGCTACCAGAAAAAGTGGATTTTGATAAATCACCTGCTAAACGCCATGTAGCAATAACCTGGGCACAGCGACTAAAGCGGGTATTCAATATCGACAAGGTGAATTGATGCATAGCATCAAGAGAGGGTGCCTGGGGTATATAGAAACTTGTGATGAATGTGGAGGTACTGTAAAAGTCATCGCCTGCATTGAAAACCCTGCAGTGATACCCAAAACATTCACTGCGTTCATGGGGCAAGCTTTAGACAGGATACTTTCCTACCTCAAAAGACAGAAGTCTGGTCAGATTATAAATTCAAATAAATCACAGATTTCATTATTACCTGAAGAAAGGGCCCCACCAGTTGACAGCTAGTTCGCTTAATAATACTTGAGATTATTCATATACTATTTTTTGGTAGGGTAGTGCATGCCTTTTTTCTGAAAATAGTGATATAAGAACGAATATTGTAGAGTATTTGTGAAAAATAGATTATTTTTGGGGCATGACTTATGGAAAACTTGATTAGAGTTAGAGTTGGGTAAGACCTGATATAGTGTTTGTTCTACTTATACGCCCATTGTTTGTATTTATCGCCAAAACGAATGATTGCTACATCGCAATTATTGATTAGCGTTGTTGTTCTGATAGCATTTACTTTAGCGGATTTGTGGTCGCGCCAGAAACTTTTATCTTCAGCGCCTAGTAAATCACCGGCACCATCACTTTTATCATGATCGGTCACTGGGGATGAAAAGGATATTGAAAGATTATTTTCTTCGCAGCCTTGAATTATTTTCTCTCTCCAGTCGGTATGTATTTCACCAGAAAGATAGACGTTTAATTTCATATTGTTTTGCCTTGATTGAAGTTGAAACTAATCCTAGCAAAATACAATCCATTTCTCAATTTAGAAAAGCACTTGGAGTGGGCTAAATAAGGCTCTGATTGACAGAGCCTTAGCTAAATTAGAAAGCCTGGGTTCATCTCAGGAATAACGATTTTTAACCGTTAGTTTTTCTTTGGGTCTTTTGCTTTCTTTTTGTCCTTCATTTTCTTTTTCATTTTCATTTTTTTATCTTTCTTACTTTTAGCGGCTCTGCTGTTGTCACGCCAATCATCTTCGTGTTCAGCCCCTCCATGTTTGACTTTCTGTTTCGCTTTATGTTTCGCTTTTGTTGCTTTATCTGCGGCCTTTGTTACAGGTGCTTTGGTTCGATCTTCTTTTGCTTTGGCTGCGTTGACTGTTGCTGAGGAAAAGGTCATCACTAAGATTAATACAGCTATTTGTATAAGTGTTTTCATAAGTTCTCTCCAGTTCGTTGTGAAATCATTCTAAACATATCAAAAAGTAATCGACTTTGCCATGTTAATTTTTCACCTAGAGGTTCTTACATCTGCTAGCTTGTATGGCTTTGATAGATTAGTATGTTGTTGAATAATTAGAGGATCTGAACATGCGCTTTTTAAAATGTATTTTGATATTCATTGTTACGACTAGCCTACTGTCAGTAAATGGTAGTCCAAAAATTGATCTGAGCGATGTTGGTGACGTTTATATTGAAAATTCTGGCTCTGAAGATGCACAACAGCATTTTCTTCATGGTCTGGCTCAATTGCATAATTTCGAATATTGGTCAGCGGCTGAAGATTTTCAGAAAGTGCAACAAATTGATCCCGATTTCGCCTTAGCTTATTGGGGAGAAGCCTTGACCTATAACCATACTATTTGGATGAGGCAGGATAAGAAAGCTGCCTTGAAAGCACTTAATAAATACGCGAGTAGCCCATCTAAACGAGAGAAAAAAGCAAAGTCATATCTTGAGCGTGACTTATTAAAAGCTGTAGATATTTTATATGGTGAAGGCACTAAACAGCAGCAGGATGATCTTTATTTATCCTTTATGGAAAAGCTTCATAATAAATATCCAAAAAATGTAGAAATAGCGAGTTTTTATGCCCTTGCCATTATGGGGACAGCGCATGAGGGGCGGGATTTCGGTCTTTATATGCAATCTGCAGCTGTATCTCAAAACTTTATTAAGGATTACCCTCGACACCCAGGGATCGCTCATTACTTGATCCACGCAACCGACGATCCAACACATGCGCCCTTGGGACTTGCGGCAGCAAATGCCTATGGTGATATCGCCCCGAATGCAGGTCATCCTCAACATATGACATCACATATCTTTCTTGCATTAGGTGATTGGAAAGGTGTCATCAAAGCGAATATACGAGCAATGGATCTGACTAATGCAAAACGAAAAGCAGAAGGAAAAGGACCCACTGGTTGCGGGCACTACGCATCTTGGTTGCAGTATGGCTACTTACAACAAGGCGATCAGCTTGCTGCACATGACATGATGCTGTTGTGTCATCAAAATGCTCAAGAGGATAAATATAAAAGACTTAGTTCTTATGCATGGCAGCGCGCTTTGTATTTACTCGATACCGAAGATTGGGATGGTGATGTTGCACAGATGAGTGTAAGTTTTGGTGACGATCATCGAGCTCTATTTGAAAATCAGCTGATGGATGGCTGGATCGCTGTAAAAACAAATAATGCGAGTGCTGCTCGTTCTCAATTGAACAATGCCAACCAGACTTTTGAGCTTATTAAGCAAGACTGGGAGAGTAAGAAGCTAGCCAAAGATCAGCCAGAACGCAAACTACCGATTGTGCAATTGAAGCAACTAGAGGCGCTAATAGTGTTACTTGAAGGTGAGCAAGAATCTGCTGTAAAAATTCTTCGCGAGGCAGTTGAAATCGAAAAAGCATTACCCTTTGGCTTCGGTCCTCCTAAACCAGCAAAACCAAGTCTTGAACTTTTAGGAGAAGTGCTTATTTCTCTTAAGATGTATGATGAGGCAAAGACCGTTTTAGAATCAAGCCTTAAACGTACTCCCAATAAGGCATTGACTGTTAAAGCTTTGGCAAAAATTGGAAAAATAATTAAGCAGCAGTGAAGATAAGAACTATGAAGTTGAAGGAAATTCTCAGATTATGAAAAAGTCCGTTCCTGAAATTCGTTTTCTCCTACTCGGCTCTCTATTTCTAGCCGCTAGTCCTACAGTTGCAGAAGATTTATTAGATCCTGTAAATGGAGCAGAAATTACTCATATCAATAGTCAGGCAAACGCGACAACATTTGCAGCTGCAAACCTAATTGATAAGGATTTCTCAACCGCTTGGAGATCTCCAGCTGGTCAATATACTAATGACTTCATTTTTAGGTTTGGCGTTGACTACCCGTTAAGATGTTTTGATGAATTTAGTTTCACCGGCTATGGTGGTTCTACGTCTGTGGAAACATTTATGTTATTAACGACGAATGATCTGGCGCTTGAACAAGATACCATTCCTTTGCTATCTTCAGCGATCGCAACGGCAGAAAGAGAATGACGGCTTGTGGGATAACCTTCAAGAAAACCATGGGAATTTCCATACATTCGAATTCCCCTGTGACTAGAGAAACTTGTTCCATCGCTACTTTTTATTCGTTTATCGGTTTGTAATAGTTCTCTCTCTGCTGTCATAGCACGGTCAATTGCTATTTCTGGAGTAATACCCATAGGATGGTCTAGTTGCAAATTCTTTACACTAGATGCCATCAGATCAGCATCGACTAAACCAGAATAAGGATCTTCACTGGTTTGTTTTGCGATTGATATGGCGGCTTCAACGGCTGAGGTAATGGCAGCCGGGCTAGTATCTGAAGTACTGGCATTGCCTTTTCTTTTACCCATGTAAACCGTTATG
The DNA here is from genome assembly GCA_002746155.1 of Gammaproteobacteria bacterium. Classification (GTDB taxonomy): domain Bacteria; phylum Pseudomonadota; class Gammaproteobacteria; order Enterobacterales. The sequence goes on from NVWF01000016.1 coordinate 5,808, forward strand.
CCAAAACCACAGTCTCGATTAAACTCAACAGTTTCTACGTCATTATTCCTGACATTGACTGATAATCCTGATTGTTTGCTCACACCAACTTCAGCAGAGGTTGCCCCGAGGTTTTTTGCTTTATAGAGGATGTCTTTGATTAAATTAGACATGGTGCTCTTCTCGAAATTAATATCAAGATCATCACTAGTTAGTGCAGTCATTTAAGGATTATCTCCAAAGATAAGCCATGATCATAAAAATCATGGTTATAAAAATATGTATATACCCGTTCCACCTCAAGATGTATATTTCAGCATGACTAGAAACATGCATCTTGAGGTGGAACGGGTATAGTATGGACTATATCGACAGATACAACATAATGCCAGTTGATCGTGTATAGTTGCCACAAGAATTTTCCTTATAGAACTTATTAGGCAGAAGGGATATTAATTTTAAGGGTTTTAATTGTGTCAAAAAAACAAAACACTGAGCAGCTAGAGCCAGATGAAGTGAGTAAAACCGAAGTCAAGAAGGAAATGATTGAGCTGCAAAAACTTGGTATTAAGTTAGTTGGTCTAGCGGATTCTCAGCTAAAAAGAATGCCACTTCCTGAAAACTTATCCGAAGCTATTCAGTCTGCAAAGAACATTACTAAACATGGTGGTTTAAAGCGGCAATTAAAATATATTGGTAAACTGATGCGCCACCTTGATCCTGAACCCATTATCCAAGCTTTCGATGTTATTGAAAATGGTAATCAAGAAGATAAACATTTATTTCATTTGAAAGAACAGTGGAGAAGTAAATTACTTGAAGGTGATAATCAGAAGTTAACAGAATTTTTGAATCGTTATCCTGAAGCAGATGTACAGCGACTCAGACAATTAATAAGAAACTATAAAACTGCCAAATCAGATGATAAAAAAGCCCAGATAGCTCGACAGGTATTTAAGATTATCAGTGAACAGCTTGTCTAAGTTAAGTTGAAGTTCCACCAACGGTTAGTTCATCAACTTTCAAAGTAGGTTGTCCTACTCCAACAGGGACGCTTTGTCCTTCTTTCCCACAAACGCCTATACCTCTATCGAGTTCTAGATTATTACCTACCATACTCACCTTGGTTAGCACATCAGGTCCATTTCCAATTAAGGTTGCGCCCTTGATTGGGGTGGTTATTTTTCCATCTTCAATCAAGTAGGCTTGGCTTGCCGAGAAAACAAATTTGCCTGAAGTGATGTCCACCTGACCACCTCCAAAGTTACTGGCGTAAATACCACGCTTTACACTTTTGATAATTTCTTCATGCTCCGAATCACCTGGTAACATATAGGTATTGGTCATTCTTGGCATAGGTAGATGGGCGTAGGATTCTCTTCGACCGTTACCTGTTGATTGCTCACCCATAAGGTGGGCATTACGCTTATCTTGCATATAGCCTTTAAGTATGCCGTTTTCGATTAACATGGTGCAATTAGTTGGTGTACCTTCATCATCAATTGTTAAGGAGCCACGGCGCTTAGCTAAGGTGCCGTTATCCACAATAGAACAAATATCAGAGGCAACTCTCTCACCAATTCGACCACTAAAGGCAGAGGAGCCTTTTCGATTAAAGTCTCCTTCTAGTCCATGCCCAATGGCTTCGTGCAATAAAACGCCAGGCCAACCTGGACCAAGTACCACGGTCATACTGCCTGCTGGCGCATCTATAGCTTCTAAATTAATCAAGGCCTGATCAACAGCTTCCTTAGCTAAGATTAAGCTTTCTTCTGAAGCTGCGTAGTTGCCATCAGTAATATTTATAAACCTTTGATAGTCTTCACGTCCTCCAGCACCGGAAGAGCCTTTCTCTCTACGTTTTCCCTGCTCAGCTATGACACTTATGCTGCATCTTACTAAGGGTCTTACATCTGCCATGAGGGTTCCATCACTTGCCATGATCATCATTTGTTCATAACTACCTGTGAGACTAGCAGTAACTTGTATTATTCTAGGGTCGAGTTTTCTTGCATAAATATCGATTTGTTCTAAGAGGGATATTTTTGCCTTATCGGGTATGCTTGATAGGGGATCTATATCAGTATACAAGGGACTAATTTGTCGATTAGTTGTAGGCTGTAATATTCCACTTTGTCCTGCTTTTGCGATACTTCTAGCAGCAATTGCTGATTGTTGTAGGGCGGGAAGTAACAAATCTTCTGAATAAGAAAAGCCTGTTTTTTCACCGGTCATGGCTCTGATGCCAACACCTGAGTTGGCGTTATAACTTCCGTCTCGTACAATGCCATCCTCTAAACTCCATGATTCATAACGATGGCTTTGAAAAAATAAATCGGCAGCATCAACTGACTTACCTAAAATACTATTCATTACAGCACTTAAATCATTCAAGGTCATTGAACCTGGTGCTAGAAAGTGGTCTTCTACGGTTTGTAATATTGTTGATGTCATTGTATTTATTCCAAGTTTAATTTTCAAAGCTTAATTATCAAAGCTTAATTCTCTAAATTTAAGTACCGAAGGCACCATCGCAACTGAATTTTTGCTGTTCAGGATCAGGCTTTACAAAGGTAGATGCCGTCTCACCTGTGTTATCTACTATTGCTGTTCCTGCTGATTTTCCGATTTCAGTTATCACAGGGTTCTCAAAAGATCCTTCTACTTTATATTGAATTGCAGTTACAACTCTTAAGGCTGGTTGAAAGATTTTACTCATAAGAAATACCACAAGACCTGTCACTGGTTCTATTGCCCAGCCTGCAAGAATCGGTAGACTGGCACTTAGATCAGGGTTAACGAGAATACAGTTTTCAATTCGATTATTAACAAAATCTGATGAGCCAATAATCTCAACATCGGCAGAAGTACCGGTAATTTTAAAATCATTGGTTCTAAATACACCGTCTTGAATATCAACGGTTGCTTTAAAGTCAGTGTAGAAGAATCCATCTTCAAACAGATCAGAGAAATCTAAGGTTAATTTTCTAGCAAGTGAGCCAAGACTTAGGATTGAAAATAATCTTGCCCCCCTATCACTGACATATTTTTGACTACCTTTTCCACCGTCTAACAGTATATTTCCGGTAAGTGATTTAAAATTTATTTGAGTTAAATCACCTTGCCAGCTAAGACCACCTTGCGCACTTATACTGGTATCTCGAATACCAGAATTAAGATTGAAAACGCTCAATAGATTTCCTAGGTTATTAGAGTTTAATGATCCCGAGAATTGTGTGATAACCTCGCCACTTCCATTTTTACTCCAGTCACCAGTGATGTTAAGTCCAAGTAGAGATTTATCTTTAATATTAACTGTAAAAGCATTGCCCATTTCTAATGGAGTGATATTAACGACAGTTGCAGCAAACTTTTTATCGTTATAGACACACTCTTGGCATTGTATTTTTATAGGAGGTAAGGGTGCATAGTGAGAGATGGAATCCGTTTCGGAAGACCTTGATGGTTCATCTAGATTCTCTTGTGTCTCCCCAAGGGTGGGAAATTGATCCTTTATTTTAAGGGTTGCTAAATTAATATCAATGACTTGATTAAGATTGATATCTGGAATTTTAATCTCACCAGAAATCTCATTTCCTGCAAGCTTAAATAAAAAGCTATCTTGCAGGATATCTGCCGATATTGAGACTTGATTAAAGTTTAAAAAGTAGTAATTAAAATTATCTATTAATAAGTCTGTGACGTAAAAGTGAGAGTAGTCAGCGGCTTTAAAGTTCTCTTGTTCTGAAGAATTTAGTTGACTAGCGGCTAACCAAGTATTTAAATCAAACTGGCTTAAAGTGCCGGTAATTTCAATGCCTGCTTCGGTTGGTACTTTGGCCAATTGTTCACCAAAAATGATCTGTCCTCTGGTATTTAATTGCTCGGAGGTGTGTAACTTCATATCGACTAAATTTTCTATTTGAGCATGGAACAATTGAGTTTCACCATTGAGTAATTGATAATTAAGATGAAAGGAATTGTCATTTGCAGCTTGCTTAGCAAATGGTGCTGGAAGCTTGCTTTTAATACCTCGAAGATCAGACTTAATAGATAAGCTCATAATAGGATCAGCTACATCTACGACTTCGGGAAATAATATATTTAATTGATATTGAGTTTCACCTTGTATTGATTGTGGCATCCAATCAGGAAATGTATTTCTTAAATCTTTAATTGTCATGGCACCCTTACTTTCAATCTGGGTGATAACTGCTTGATTTGTATTGAGATGTTGAGCGATTGAAAATTCAGATAAATCACCCAAGACATTTGCAGTTAAATTTTTGCCACTAATCAAGGAATCATTTATTAAAATTGCACCTTGTATGTTATCAATCTTCAAGTCGAGAGGTTTTACAATTAATGAATTGTTAGCGAGGTTAATAATGCCGTTTACTTGAATGTTACTTTCATTCTCCACCTTATCTATCGTATCTTCGTTACCAAGGGGAATAGTCAGATCCAAGTTAATTGAAAAGGGACCTTGTGTTGGTATGACATCAAAAATTACACCTACTGAGTCTTTGAGAGGACTGTTATTAATATAGTTAATGCCCTGAATAAAGTCGCCCTTACTTTCATTTATGACGGTTAAAATACTATCATCAGCACCTAGATCATCAATGATGGCAGAGGTGTTTGATAAAATTATGCCATCACTATTGCCGTGGCTTAGTTGAACTTCTAAAGACTTCTCAAGAAATATTAGTTCAGCAGTAAGATCTTTAATTTCAGGCCAGCCATCATAGAAAACAAATTCAGTATCAGTTAATAGCCCCTGAATAATAAACACGCCCTCAGGATTATTGAATGGGAAGTCCGAAGCCTTTCCTCTGATAGCAATTTTTGTCGAATCTAATAACCCTGATTTGATACTGTTATCTAGATATTGGGTTAGATTTGAAGACATGATTCCGGTGGGTAATAGTTTTTTAATCTGAGATAGGTCCACTTTATTCAGCTCAGAATAAATATTCAGATCCCAATAATCCCTGTCTTGAAAATGGGAAATCAGTCCATCGGCTAAGAGTTGAGCTCCTAAAACCTCAATATTAAGACTTGATATTAGCAATTGGTTTTTGTGGTCTGACAGCTGCCATGAAAATTCACTAGTGAGATTATCGAGGGTAAGGGGCCATCGAAACATTGCAGGATAATTGATATCCACAGCTGAACTTTCTATGGATACATGGCCGGTATTCTTATGGACAACAAAATCCCCAGAGATATTGGTAACGCCTGGTATTTTTTGCCATGGATTCCAGGTTAGTTTAACAAAGTCACCTTGAGCGGAAATTGCTTGTAATTCTTCTTTCACAAAACTGGCCGTAACTAGGGCATCATTGATGAAACCATTTGGATTCATAGTAAAAATCTGATTTCTTAGATCATCGGTTATATTCGGGTTAGTTAAGAATAAGTCGGCCCAAACCCCTAAATCGAGGCTTGAAGCTGAAAAGCTGTAGGTTCTTTGTGTTTTGTTCTTTTTCATCTCAATAAGAAGTGATGGATCTGGCCAGCTTCTGTCTTGACTAATGAGCTCTATATTTTTTGATTCAACTTTCCAACCGTCAATCAGCCTTTCCCAAACTAGATAGCCGTTTACTTTATTAAGTTTCGATTGTGGTTCACCTTTTAGTGATAGTAAAAAATCATTCACAGCAAGTGAAAGGGTTGCCGATTCAAAATGACTGTTTTTCCAATCTGCCCAGAGTTTTAATTCAATGCTCCCCGAAAGAATATCAACCTCTTGCCAAATAGAATTTAGGGGTAAATCTGGCATAGTAATTTTATAGGTATCAATGTATAGCTTGCCTTTGGTATGAGGATCACTTAGAAAACCATCAGCTTCTAGAGTGAATGCTATTTGATTATTGCCTGGTATTTTGCTTAATCCAATAAGCTGATAAATATTTTTTCCCTTGTTAAATTGTATGGTGTCTAGAACAACAGGATAAACGCTTTCATTTTGAAGGTTAATATTCAAATGTGTGTCAAACAATAAGATATGTGATTGATGTTGTAACCAATTTTGAATGATTGATATAAAGTCTTTTTCAGCAGCTGTCGCTTCATCACTAGCTGTGGTAATGCCAGTTAAGGTGAGTTCAGAATTATTATCCTGTTTGATATTAAGTGATAGACCTCTAATCGTCAGTTGTTCCGTAACTAGGGTTTGATAAAACAAGGTTGGAAAGGTAGCTACTTTAATTTGTATTTCTTTGATGGAAGAAAATTCTGAGCCTTCAGCATTTTCAGAAAGGGCAGCAACCTGAATATTCTTTATTTTTAAAACAGGACCTAAGGATTCCCAAGTTCCTTCAAGGTGTCCTATGGAGATTGGAATACCTGTTTTTTCAAAAACAATTTTTTCCAGAGATTGCTTATAATCATTTAGACTAGGTATCATAAATCGCGCAACTGTCATCAGTACTGCGAATAAAATGATAATGAAAGCAATTAATTGCCAACATCGATTAAGAAGTGTGAAGGTAATTTGTTTTATCATTGGAAGAAAATAATCACATTAGGACAACATCATATTGTTCTTGGCTATAAAGAGGATCGGTTTTAAATTGGATCGGTTTACCGATGAACTCTTCAAGTTCAGCAACCATATAAGATGATTCGTCATGAAGTATATCGACGATTTCAGTGGCAGCCATCACAAGGAATTTTTGTCCCCCATAGGCTCTTTCTGAACGTAAAATTTCTCTAAAGATCTCAAGGCAAACAGTTTCTACTGACTTGATTGAGCCACGTTCGTTACATACTGGGCAAGCTTCACACAGTAGATGCTCAAGACTTTCTCGCGTTCTCTTGCGGGTCATCTCAACTAAGCCAAGAGATGATACCTCAGATATTTTGTTCCTTGCATTATCTTTTTCTAAAGCCTTTTCAAGATTTTTTAACACCTGACGTTTATGGCTATCTTCCTTCATATCGATGAAATCTACTATAATGATGCCACCGAGATTTCTTAAACGAAGTTGTCGTGCAAGGGCACCAGCAGCTTCTAGGTTGGTTTTAAAAATAGTTTCCTCTAAATTCCTATGACCTACAAAAGCCCCAGTGTTTACATCAATAGTTGTCATGGCTTCAGTTTGATCAATAACCAGATATCCACCTGATTTGAGCTGAACATTACGCTCTAGTGCTTTTTGTATTTCGTCCTCCACACTATAGAGATCAAATATGGGCCTTTCGCCAGTATATAGCTCAATACTTTGGGATAACTCAGGCATGAATTGCTCTACAAAGTTCATAAGCTTTGTATGAGATTCTCTTGAATCAATTCTAATTCTATCAATGTTTGCAATATCTAAATCTCTCATGGTTCTTAATAACAGCGATAAATCTTCGTGTACTATATTAGTGTCTTTAACCTGAGTTTTATTTTTTTCGATACTTTTCCATAATTTTTTTAAAAACTGTATATCAGAAATTATTTTTTCTTCCTGGACTCCTTCTGCGGCAGTTCGAACAATAAAGCCTTGTTTAGGATCCTCAAGCAGATTTTCAACGAGGTCTTTTAGACGCTCTTTTTCTTCTGCAGACTCAATTCGCTGAGATACTCCTATATGAGGTGTTTCAGGCATAAGTACAAGATAGCGTGAGGCGATGGTTAAGTGTGCAGTTAATCTAGCTCCCTTGGTGCCCATAGGATCTTTAATGACCTGTACAAGAATACTCTGACCAGGTCGAAGCAGTTTAGTAATATCACCTTCTGCATTCTCTTTTACATGATCTTTTACATGATCGACATTGTTCTTAATCAGATCCGAGAGGTGTAGAAATGCAGCTCGCTCAATACCGATATCAATAAAAGCCGATTGCATACCAGGTAGTACTCTGATGACTTTGCCTCGATAAATGTTACCAACGAGTCCACGTCGACTTGCCCGTTCGATCATTAATTCTTGAACAACACCATTTTCGACTATGGCAATTCTGGTTTCTCTAGGGGTGGCATTAATGAGTAACTCTTCGGGCATTATTTATTTTTCTTCCAGTGATGGTGGTTGATGTAATTAGTATAACACCAGATGCTAAACAACAATTATCTAACGTTAAAGTTTCTACGAATATCACGAAGTATCAAGAATATCCAAGGCCATAAAAATGCACTTGATATGATAGGAAGCCAGTAGGTTGCAGGTCGAGGTTGAGTTTCGATAAAGTTTTGAATCCATAAACTCAGCACCAGATCAAAAGCAACCATAAGTGCAATAATGGCACTTTGTTTCCAAAGTGGGAATAGGCGTAATCGATTTGTCATGATTAAAATTAGATAGGCAATCAGCGCGAAGGTCAAACCATGGACGCCTAAAACAGAACCCAGCGTAACATCTGAAATTATGCCAAGCATCCATCCTGTGACAATGCCAATACGATGTGGTAGAGCTATTATCCAATAGATGAACACCATCAATAACCAGTTAGGTCTCCACCAAATAAGGAAATCAGGTAAGGGAAATAACATCATCACAGTCGCTATTACAAAACTAATAATGATGACATAGCTTGCATTAGTTGTTGTTATCATCACCGGCCTCTTTATAGTCTGGAAAATTTGGCCATAATAGAATAACTAAACCTGTTCTAAGTAGATCAGCACTGGTTCTTGCTGCTGCACTGGCGAAGGGTTTTCCAGGATCTCTGATCACTAGGTCAATTACCGCAACTGGAAAGCCAACTGGAAATCTCATGCCAAGACCTGAAGTCACTAGAATATCACCGGATTGGATGTCAGTGGTATGAGGGAACTGCTCAAGAAGTAATTGATTTGCAAGACCGGATCCTTTTGCAATAAGTCTAACGCCATTTCGCAAAATTTTAACGGGTATGGCGTGGGTATTATCAGTGATCAGTAGAACTTTACTTGTTAAAAGGGATGTACTGACAACTTGACCAAGAACTCCCGTTGCATCTAAAACAGGTTGGCCTGTATAGACACCATTTTGGCTGCCCTTGTTGATGGTGACAAGATGTTGCGAAGGATCAGAATTAACGTTCATGATCTCAGCAATTCTACGTTGGCCTTTCTCTCTTTTTAGTGAGCCAAGCAGTTGGCGAAGATGGGCGTTTTCTGACTCTAAAGAAATCATCTTTTGAGCTTGAACTTTAAGAAACATCTGCTCATCTCGCAACTCTTTAATTTCGAGATTCAGATCAGAACGAGAAGCCATGGATGAATCTGCCCAATCCACAAGGATTGTTGGGATAGCAGCAAGATACTCTAAGGGACTAATGAGGGTAGATATAAGCGCACGAATGGAGGACGTCTGTTGCTTTTGATGATCTGAAATCATCAAAACTATTGAGATCACAACGACTAGGGCTAGTCTTATATGCTGAGAGGGACCTCGGCTAAAAATTGTCTTAATAGTAAGTCCTCCAGTCCTGCTAGCCTATTGATTTAAAAATTTATCAGTTTAATGTTCAAAAACTTACTCTGAAGAGAAAACATCACCGCCATGGGTATCGATCATTTCAAGGGCGATTCCACCGCCTCTTGCCACACAGGTTAATGGATCTTCAGCAATTATAACGGGTAAACCTGTTTCTTCCATAAATAGTCGATCTAAATCTCTCAGTAGGGCACCACCTCCCGTTAATACCATGCCTCTTTCTGAAATATCTGCTGCCAACTCAGGTGGAGATTGTTCAAGAGCAGCTTTAACCGCTCGAACAATGCCTGATAAAGGATCCTGCAGAGCTTCAAGAATTTCATTACTGTTTATGGTAAAGCTGCGCGGTACTCCTTCAGCAAGATTTCTTCCCCGTACATCAATCTCTAGAACTTTATTGCCAGGAAAGGCATTTCCTATTTCTTGTTTTACTCGTTCAGCTGTTGCTTCACCGATTATGGTCCCATAGTTACGGCGAATGTAATCGATAATGGCATCGTCAAAACGATCACCACCAATTCTTACTGATTCGGAGTAAACAACACCATTGAGGGATATAATTGCCACTTCAGTTGTTCCACCACCGATATCAACAACCATTGAACCTCTTGGCTCACTGATTGGCATTCCTGCGCCGATGGCAGCTGCCATAGGTTCTTCGATAAGATAAACTTCTCTGGCTCCAGCACCATAGGCCGATTCTTTGATTGCACGTCGCTCAACCTGAGTTGAGCCACAGGGTACACAAATTAGAACTCTAGGACTAGGTCTGAAAAAAGTGGAATCATGTACTTTTTTGATAAAATGCTGAAGCATTTTTTCTGTAATGGTGAAGTCAGCGATAACGCCATCCTTAAGCGGTCGAATAGCTTTGATATTTCCAGGAGTTCGTCCCAACATCATTTTAGCTTCTATACCAACAGCCTTTATAGATTTGGTGCCGCCTGCTCGATCAAGTCTGATTGCCACAACTGAAGGTTCATTAAGAACGATGCCTTGGTCTCGTACAAAAATAAGTGTATTCGCGGTACCGAGATCAATAGAGAGGTCAGTTGAAATTAATCCACGTAATTTTTTAAAAAACATAATAGCTGGTACTTCCTAGAATAATATTTAGTTGTTTTAGTAATATGCGCTCTATTGTAAACAGTTTCATACTCTGGCTGAAGTCAGAATTGCAAAATAATTGCCAGATTTAGTAAATATGTGACGATCTTCGAAAAAAAACGTTGTATTTTGATGCATCTGCTTAAAATTAGTTATAAATGAGACAGTTAGTCCGACAACTGGTTCAGTCAACTGAATGAACTAAAGTAAATTTTTAAGTAATCCATCAAAATCCAGTTGCTTAACACTAAGCAATTCTTGAAGAGATGAAATTCCTCCTAGGCTGCCACTTAGACCTTGTAAATCACCAGAGGTTTTCGTGAGTATTTCAGCTTTTAATTGCTGCTTAAACTCTTTCAATTTTCCTGACACTGCCTGCTCGGCAATTTTAGCTGCAAGATTATTTAAACCAGGAGCACTAATTGTTAGTTCAGGTTTATCGAGTGTTCCTGTTATGTTGACTTTAATTTCAAATACATCAATTTCAGCTAAACCTTTGACTACTTTATTTAACCAAGGAGATGATTGTGCCGTAGAAGACATCTGAAAGCGCGCTTTAGAAAATAATAAAGCAATGTCCACGTTCAATTTATCCTCAGTGATGTTCCCCGAACTGATAATATTTAATAAACCGCCGGTGGCAACGAAGGTTGAATCCTTAGCAAGATCACTGAGTTTTTTTAGTGATAACTTATTCACGCTGAGCTCAAACATGTCCTTATAAGTATCTTTATGTCTGTGATCGAAAATTCCTGAAATTGCCATCTGTTCGAAATATTGAGCATTACCTTTTAGATTAAATTCCAAAGGGTGTTTCCATTTTTTAGGTTGACTTGTAAGATTTTTAACCTGTCCAGAAATTCTTACACCCTGTTCACTCTGCTCACCACTACTAATTTTAATCAGTTTAATTAAATTATCTGGCAAGCTTTGCTCGTCTTTAAATACAATATCTCGACCTGAATTTCTAAAGGAATTCTTTTCAGCAAGTTCTGCATTTCCTTGTACATCAGAGAATTGATCAAGCAAGGGAGCTAGTCGTTTATACCAGACCATTGCTTCTTTTACCCAACCGCCTAGTTGTTCACCAAACACAGTCGCTGCCAAATTACTAACACCATCACCCGACAGGCTATATTGGTTAGTTAGTCTATTTAAGTCCTTAGCTGGTAGTGTTTTGATGTAACTTATCCTAGATGATAAATTCTTTTGAACGACCTTGACCTTTTTTCCAAACGCCTTAACGGCGTTAAGATCCTTTTTAATCGTTTTTTGTAAATCTTTTAATTCAGAACCTTGACTGAGTAATCCGAGTAAACGATTACCTGATTTTTGCTTCTTTTTCAGCTGGCTCAATTGTTGTTTATGTTTATCTAAGGACTCTTGAGTGGGTAGGTTTTTATAATCAGCTTCAAGAGCTGTTGTTTGTTGTTTGACCTCCGATTGAAACTTTTCAATTTCTGTGAGTGTTTCAAGATTGCTTTTAGCGACGATTGTTTTAGGGTCAGGTAATTCAATACTGGATAAATCACCCATGGGAGAAAACTTATCAAATGCTTCAACATTATCCAAAGAGAATCGACGGCCATCGATTGCACCTGATTCAGCGCGGGATGTATCAAGAAATAAATTTTCAACAAGTATTTCATCAATGATGGTTTTTTTCCAGAGCAGTGCATCACTGTCAAGATTGAAAGCGATATTTTCAGCTTCAAATACATTTCTCATGGGAGCATTAGGGTTAGTAACAGCCAGATCTGTAAGGGAGACACTGAATTCATCAAGATTAATTGAGCCTTTTGCTAAATCAACTTTAGCACCAACTGCTTCTGTACCAATTTCGATAATGGTTGATTTTAAAATTCGATCTGCAAATAGCAAATAGGCAGCTGAAATAATGCCAACAATAAAAATAAATAATACTAGGCCAGAAACTCTAATAGGATTACTCATAACGAATTCTCCCTGGTGTTAGCAAACATTTGAAATAAACTGCTACTTTTTAAAAGTACAATTAATTTTGATTTGGCTACCCATTTATTAAATGATATTCGATAGCGAATAATCAACCATTTAGAGAAAAAGAATAGCGGTATAAACAATAATAAACTGAAGATTAGACTACCCATTATTATGGTGTTATTAAATAAGCTCAGACGTCCTAGTGATAGGTTATAAATACTTGTCCAGACATGGGTTAGGGAGCTGTCTGTTAATAAATAATATCCAAACTGATCAAACACTGGATCAAGTAGTAAACCTAATATAGCAAACCCAGAAAGTGCAATAATAAAGGTGCTTAGATGAATTCTGAAAAATAAAATAATAAACAAAAACAAAATATTGTGTGGTGATGCTAGTGGCGTTAACCCCATAATCGCTGCGAAGCATATTGCAATTGCTAAGGAGTTTGGATTGGCATCCGAGGAGAGGGCTTTGAGTAACTTTATGAACATTCTTATCATGGTAAAATCCTAACTTGCTTCTTGAGGTTAAGTTTATTCTTTATGAAGTATAAATAGCTTCACAGAAAATGCAAAGAAATACACTCAGCAAGCGCTATACATGGGTTGATTCATAGTATAGAGTGAGTAATCAACACTCGCTGCTCGTTAAAACTGGTACAAATAACCATGGCATTACAGTTTAAAATTGATAAAAAGCATTTGCTGATAATGGTTACAGTCAAAGATACTATCGAATTACCTGATTTGCTAAAAGTCATCGATGATTATGAGTTGGATGAGGATTATTCAAAAGTGATGGATATCATATATGATTTCAGAGAGGGAGCCATCGATATTAGCTCAGATGGTATGCTCAAACTTGTTGAATATTTAAAGGAAAAGAAAAAAGGCAATAACTACAAGCTTGCTCTAGTGTCACAAAATGATGGATTTATCGGCCAAAGTCGAATGTTCGATGTTTATGCCGATGACTTGTCATCATCTATTAGAATATTCAGAGATATGCCGGCCTGTTTACAATGGATAAATCTTTAATTCTTGCTCTCACTAGCTTCAGGCGTCTGAATAATTTCCTCAAGTGTTAAACCTGATAATTTTTGCACCGAACGAATTAACCAAAATAAAGTACCCATCAAAATAACCATTGAAGGTAGAGCAATAACAGGATAACTAATTAGAGTAAGTTGTCCTAACTCTTCATTGAAGGCTTCGGTACCAGCAGGGCTTGAAACGATCATTCTTGCTAAAATATAATTTAAAGTTGCTGAAAAAAAGAAGGTGCCACTTAACAAATAAGATGCTTTTTTTAAGCGTTGTTCAAACTCCCCTCGAGTCTCTCTTTTTTCCATAGCTTGATCAACAAAAGTAGTGTTTATAATGGTAGGATTATAAAGCATGGTCTTGACAAGAGGCTTGCTTGTTTTCATAGAGCCCAACACAACAAGGCCAATAATTAGAGGGATAGCAGCCTCTTTTATCGCTAGCCATTTTGGCTCTAGTTCCATTATCCCTATTCCACCCGTTAGTAAAACACTTACTATTCCTAAAATGGATATTAGATTAAACTTTTTGTGGGCCATCAGTTCATAAAGGCCATAAGAAAGTGGGAAGGCTAAAGCAGCTAGTAAAGCGTAGGTAGTCCCTAATTTCTGTTCTGAACTCAAGTTCATTAAAATAAGTGAGGGTATTATTATACTGATCAGCAGATCGAATAATGGATTACTTTTCTTTTTTGTATTCAAGGGTATATTTACCAGTGGTTGATGGTAGTTAAGATGAGGATCTAATTGTTCTTAGACTCGGTTATCAATTCCTCAAGCATGGGTTTTGCATTTCCAACTTGACTGAGTTTGTATGTTCCACCATAGGCTTCAAATTCAAAGCGTTCAGATTTTAGCCAACGTAATAGTTTAAATCCGTGGCTGCCGGTGTTATGAGGAAAATGTTTTTTTAGAAAGGCTTCATTAATTAACAATTCACGATATTCTATTATTTCTAGACAACAGCCGCCGTCGCCAAACTCCACCTTTTCAATGAACACGCGAAAAGCTTGATTATATGAGAAACTCGCTATTCGATAGGCGTGGCCTTTAATGGGTGTTTTTGCAACATTATCATACCAGACGTAGGGAGCTGTGGATAAAAAGTCTGGGAAGGGATAGCTAGAGCGAATTTTATCTTGTTTAACGGTAATAACTGATACAAGCCTATCACTGTCGGATATTTTGCTGGCAGCTGTTAAGGAGACTGAAAGTAGTATCAAAAGAGAGTAAATAATATGTTTCATAGTTGGCTATAGGCTTATTAATGTCTTGCTGAAATATGCATCTTGATGTGGAGTTGGTATAAGTATATCCGAAATCATCAGGCATTACTTCAAAACTCTTAGCAGCAACTCTTAAGGACTGTGATGGGGTATTATTTTTGCGCCTCTAGAATATATTGCTTTATTTGATCATCCAGTACATCAAGGGGAAATTGAGTTGCTTGTTGTGCAAAACGACTATAGAAACTTGAGTCTGAATTAAACGGTATTTGATAAGCGCCATATTCAAATGAAGCTAGGTTGTCTTCAAGTTGCGATCGAAAGATTCGATAATTTATTTTCGATAAGTTATCCAGTTGCTGATAATTAATATTATTAGGGTAAAAGAGATGAACTTAATGAGTAATAGGGGTGAAAATAACCGGCTTGTCATAGTCAATTGAGCTCCAGTAGGTAGAATTTAACGAAATTAGTGATTTTTGCGAATTTATATTTTTAATATAGGTAATGATATCAGTATGTTATGCATAACATTGGATGGTTTGACTATAAATATGATTTATTTGATGAACTAAATGAACTTTTTGGTATTGAGGGGGTCATAATTTATAGAAGTAATTTAGTCCCCATGTTTTTTGGTTGTTTTCCCCGTTTAATGGCTACTGCAGAGTAGCCATTTTTTTATGCTCTCTCTAAGTAGAAACATCATCCCTATTTAAGCTGTTGTGATTAATAACTCCTTTAGCTTTAATTGCGTAATCTTTTGCTTGTTCTTGACGATTGTTAGCTGAAACTTCTTCATTTCTCTGGGTATCTAAATCAATGATTTCAGCTGTATTTTCTTGGTCATCATTAGGTTGAGATTTATTTTTTTGAATAAGCTCCCGGCTTTTAGGATCAACTGGCGACATGCCTTCTCTTGAGACATCAACAACTAAAGACTCGGATGAAGCACTGGTATAACTCTCTTGATCTGAATTAGTTTGTAATTTTGGAGCAATATCAGGTGACTCAACTGCTAGAATATTAACGTGTGAGGTTGATAACTCTCTTGGGATATTTCTTCTGTCACAGAGGCCATATGCACCTGTAGACATGTGCTCATACAGTGAGCGATATTTTTCAGTGATATCCCCAAAAAGATGGGCGGATTCAGAAAAATGCTCAGCTACATTGTCTTTATAGGATTGATGTTGTTTTTTATTTTCTTCAATGGTCGCTTCAAGTTCTTTTATATGCCGCGCATTGGGAGCAATAAACTTGCCTGAGAATATCCCTGCAATGAATGCGATGATTAATCCTAATATTAATTCCACTGATTACCTCTGCAATTTCAACTGGTTAACAATATTTACTCTTCAACTGGCTGGCTTAACTCTTGTTCAAAGCCAAAACAACTCATATCAGGTATTCTCATAGGATACAGTATTCCATCGAGATGATCACATTCATGTTGTACTACTATCGCATGAAAACCATCAACGGTTCGGTCGATGATATTACCCTTTTGATCAATACCCTTATATCGAATACTTGAGTGTCTTGGAACTAAACCTCGCATACCAGGAATACTTAGACAGCCCTCCCAATTTTCTACTATCTCATCATCTAGATGTTCTATCTCTGGATTTATTAATATAGTCATGGGCACATGTTCGGTATCTGGATATCGTTCATTGCTATCTACTCCAAAGACTACTAGTCGTTGAAATACCCCGATTTGAGGGGCTGCGAGTCCTGCGCCTTGGTATTCTTCCATGGTATCAAACATGTCTTGGATCAGTTGGTCTAATTCTTTTGATGGCACGGTTAAAATTGGCTTACTTGTATCTAGTAGCCTTGGGTCACCCATTCTTAGTATTTTTCTTACTGTCATTTTTTTAATGCTACAGGATTACATCTCTTTTGACACTGTTTTGGTTTTGTTTTGGTTCTGATGAGTGAGTTAAACCTTTAGATCAGACTGTGCTCGAGCCCAGCTAGTGATGACTATTTCCACAGGACGCCCGTGAATACATCCTTGTAGGGCTTCGCTGCAGCATCCCTGCTGCAGAGACCTGTGGAAATAGTCATCACTAGCTGGGCTTTTTGGGATTTGCGGATAATTCTAGGTGCTAACTTGGGTTTAATCCTTCTATTAAATCAGTATAATGTGCTCTTCGTTATTAGTCTTTTTGGATTAAAATTTTGCTGGAAGGTCTAAGTACATAGAAGATGGGTAAGTTAATAATATGAATATCGATTGGGAAAACATGTCTGCTGGTGAGAACCTGCTTCAACTTGAGGGTGGGGCTGGGAAGATTGAAGCTATTTTACATCTTCCTCCTGGAGATGTTGTTGAGACTCCAGTTCAGGCTATGATGATTTGTTGTCATCCCCATCCTCTCCATGGTGGCACCATGACGAACAAGATTGTGCATATTGTTTGTAAGACGTTTAGCAAGATGGGCTTGCCAAGTTTACGTTTTAATTTTCGGAGTATTGGCGAGTCTGAAGGTAGTCATGATGAAGGTGTTGGTGAAAGTGATGACTTACTTATTTTGAGTCAGTTGATGGGTGATGCTTGGCCTGATAGAGACCTGTGGTTAGCTGGTTTTTCCTTTGGTAGTTGGGTTGCCGCCCATAGTGCTTTTGCAGCTCAGGCTAAACAGTTATTGAGTATTGCTCCTCCTGTTCAGCACTTTGATTTTAATAAGTTTAGCCAGCCGACTTGTCCTTGGTTGGTTCTTATGGGTGATGAGGATGATGTTGTTGAGCCAGCTAAGGTATATGAGTGGGTTGATTCTCAAGAGGATAATAAACCCGAATTGATCAGGTTTGCAGGTGCTGGACACTTCTTTCATGGTGAAATGGTGAATATGAGCAAAATCCTCGAAAACCATTACCGCCCAGTCCTTCAAGGATCCTAGTCGTTTATGCAGCAGCAATTTCTATCCCCACGGGCTCGCTATGAAAAGGATATCAAGGAAAATGATTTTTCCTCTGATGCTGCTCAGCTTCTTGCCTTAGAAAAGCTTGATGTATTGTTTTATCAATTGATTAAAAGTCAGCAAAAAAAGTCGCAATTGTTTAAATGGTTTTTAAAAAAATCATCAAATCCTGTTAAAGGTCTTTATATGTGGGGTGGGGTGGGGCGTGGCAAAACCTATTTGATGGACTCCTTTTTTGAAGCCCTGCCTATTAAAAAGAAAAAAAGGCTGCATTTTCACCGTTTTATGTATTGGGTTCATTCAGAACTAACTACCTTGAGTGGTAAAAGTAATCCTCTAACTATAATTGCTGAGGATCTTGCAAAGGAAACTTCTGTACTTTGTTTTGATGAATTTTTTGTCAGTGATATCTCCGATGCGATGATATTAGACGGCCTCCTTCAGGAGATGTTTAAAAGAGGGATTTCTCTTGTGGCAACTTCGAATATCGAGCCGGACAAACTTTATTGGAACGGGCTTCAACGTGAAAGATTTCTTGGGGCCATCGAGTTAATAAAGCAACACACAGAAATTTTGAATGTTGATGGTGGTATTGATTATCGATTAAGGACCTTAGAGCAGGCTGAAATATATCACTCTCCCCTTGATCAGGCCGCTATTGATAATTTGAATTTTAGTTTTACTCATCTGGCTGTGAATGAGGTTAAAAAAAATACACAACTAGTGATCAATGGACGAGAAATTCAAGTTAAGGCAATAGCGGATGGAATTGTTTGGATTGCTTATAATATAGCCTGTACAAGTCCAAGAAGCGCTAGGGACTATATTGAATTTTCGAAACTATATAATACGGTACTCTTATCTGATATGCCCCAGTTAACTGATGAAGTTAATGATCAGGTGAGGCGATTTATCAGCCTAGTGGATGAGTTTTATGAACGAGGTGTTAAACTCATTATTTCTGCGGCTGTTCCCATGACAGAGCTGTATATTGGTAGTCAGTTAGCCCGAGAATTTAAGAGAACCTTGAGTCGATTAGAGGAAATGCAGTCTCACTCATATCTTGCACGACCACATCTCCCTTAATTTATCTAACGAATTGTCTAAAATGTAATATTTTCAAGAACTATTTTAACAATTTTGATGAAGATTAATTTTAAATGTTAGAAATACGCAGTACAGGCTGATTTAAACCTAGAATCTCACCTTGTTATCGAATTACTTAATATAAAACAATGAGATGCTGTAACTGTTAGATTGTTGACTCTCATTGAATTATGCAGTTATAGAGATACTTTTACCTGCAAATTTAGCCCTAAAATTCTATATTTTAGATTCACTTACTTACTCATATAAAACAGCTACTACAAAAATGATCAATTTTAGCTAATTCTCTCTTGTATCTTCTTGTTCATTTCTGTAGAATTCGCGCTCCTTAACGGGACCTGTGTCTGTAATTGACCCTCATCCTGTTTTAAGTAAGGTATTGCGGACCAAAAATAGGTTCATTCTAGGATAATTGATAGTCCTGGAAAAGTTGGAGCAGAAAATGAAAACCTTTAGTGCTAAACCTGCATCTGTGAAACGCGACTGGTATGTCGTAGATGCTGAAGGAAAAACTCTGGGCCGTATGGCTACAGAAATCGCAAGAAGATTGCGTGGAAAACATAAGGCTGAGTATACGCCTCACGTTGATACCGGTGATTACATCGTAGTTATTAACGCTGAAAAAGTTACCGTTACAGGTAAAAAGACTACCGATAAGATATATTACAGACATACTGGTTATCCTGGCGGAATTAAAGAAATTAACTTCGAAAAGTTACAAGCAATTAAGCCTGAGATGATTATTGAAAAGGCGGTTAAAGGTATGCTTCCAAGAAATCCACTTGGACGTGCTATGTTCCGTAAATTAAAAGTCTATGCCGGCAACGCGCATAATCATGCTGCTCAGCAGCCACAAATTTTAGAGATTTAATACTATGGCAGTTACTCAACATTACGGTACTGGACGTCGCAAGAGTTCAACAGCACGTGTTTTTATGCGTAAAGGTACTGGTAAAATTACAGTAAACACACGCTCACTCGACACTTACTTCGGACGTGAAACTTCACGTATGATCGTACGTCAACCTTTAGAGTTAACAGAAACTCTTGAAAAGTTTGATGTGATGATTACTGTTAAAGGTGGCGGTGGAACTGGACAAGCTGGTGCAATACGTCACGGTATTACTCGTGCTCTTATGGAGTATGACGAAACCTTAAGACCTGAGCTTCGTAAAGCTGGGTATGTAACACGTGATGCTAGACGTGTTGAACGTAAGAAAGTTGGCCTGCATAAAGCACGTAAACGTCCTCAGTTCTCAAAACGTTAATCGTAACTTCGTTACTTTACCGTTTTCTAAAAAAGCCCGATGTTATCGGGTTTTTTTATGCCCATGGTTTTTTCCATATTTTTTTCGAGAATAGTATAGCTAAATGTATGGTTTCCCTTGAAAAAAAGGGTACTTTTCTTTATCATTGCGCGACTTGCAAAGTGCTTATTTAGGACATCTTTAATAATGTCTCCTAATATGACGCTCTATTAATTAATTTGCCTCAGGGGAGATACTCAGCATGAGTTCTGACGGTGTAGTAAAAACTGAACCTAGAGATATGGGCCGCCGCCGATTTTTGACAGTAACAACAGCTGTTGTTGGTGCCATTGGTGCAGGGTATGTCGCTGTACCTTTTTTAAGTTCTTGGATGCCAAGCAAGAAAGCCCTTGCTGCTGGTGCTCCAGTTGAAGCTGATATTTCTAAACTTGAATTAGGTCAAGCTATTAAAGTTGAATGGCGTGGAAAGAGTGTGGTCATCATTCGCAGAAGCGAAGAGACTCTGAATACTCTTGTTCAAATTGAGGATGTATTGTTAGATCCTAAGTCGGAATCTGTTGATCAACAGCCTGCCTATGCTACCAATCAATATCGTTCGATCAATAAAGAATATTTGGTGCTTCTAAGTTGGTGTACACATCTAGGTTGCTCTCCAACTTACGCTCCTGAAGTAAAAGCAGATTGGTCAGGTGGCTTCATTTGCCCTTGCCATGGTTCAAAATTCGATATGGCTGGACGTGTTTACAAGGGTATGCCAGCCCCGACAAACTTAATCGTTCCACCCCACCAGTATTTGAGTGATTCTCTAATTCTCATTGGTGTAGATGAAGGAGTACAAGCCTGATGTCTAACAAAAAAGGTACGTTCATGGAATGGATTGATGTTCGATTTCCTGCTACGAAAGTTTGGAACGAACATATAGCTGAGTACTATGCTCCAAAGAATTTTAACTTTTGGTACCTTTTTGGTTCCTTAGCAATGGTTGTATTAGTGAATCAGATCCTGACGGGTATCTGGTTAACGATGAACTATACGCCAACTGCTGAAGATGCTTTTGCATCGGTTGAATTTATTATGCGCGATGTGAACTGGGGTTGGTTGCTACGTTACATGCACTCAACAGGCTCATCAGCATTTTTCATTATTATCTACCTGCATATGCTACGAGGGATCATGTATGGTTCCTATAAAGCACCACGTGAGCTTTTATGGGTGTTTGGCATGATTATCTATGTATTGCTTATGGCTGAAGCCTTCATGGGATATCTTCTTCCTTGGGGTCAAATGTCCTTCTGGGGTGCTCAGGTAATCATTAATCTTTTTGGTGCCATTCCCTTTATTGGTGAAGACTTAACCTTATGGATCCGTGGTGATTACGTAATCAGTGGTGCAACTCTAACGCGTTTCTTTGCATTACACGTGATTGCAGTTCCAATAGCTCTGCTGTTAATGGTATTTTTACATCTTGTAGCGCTACATAAAGTTGGCTCTAATAATCCAGATGGCATTGAAATTAAAGCTTCGAAAGATGATAAGGGTATTCCCTTAGATGGTATTCCTTTCCACCCTTACTACACGGTGAAGGACATCATGGGTACTGTTGGATTTTTAATCTTCTTTTGTGCTGCGATATTCTTTGCTCCAGAAATGGGTGGCTATTTCCTTGAGCCACCAAACTTCTTGCCAGCTGACTCACTAACAACACCGGCTCATATTGCTCCAGTTTGGTACTTCACTCCATTTTACGCCATCTTGCGTGCTTTCCCTTCTATCGCGGGTTCATCATTTCCTGGTGTTGCTGCTATGGGGCTTGCTATTGTATTCTTATTCTTACTGCCTTGGCTTGATAAGTCTGAAGTAAAATCAATCCGCTATCGTGGTTGGATGTTTAAATTGGCTCTAGTGTTATTTTGTATTAGCTTTGTTGTTCTTGGATATCTAGGTATGCAACAACCTACTGAGGCTAAGACACTGGTTACTAGAATCGCAACGGCTGTTTACTTCTTATTCTTCTTGGCCATGCCTTGGTACACTAAGATGGATAAAAACAAACCAGTTCCTGAGAGGGTCACAGACTAATGGCTACTAAAATAATCATAAAAAATATCGGTCTTTTATTGGCTATCATAGGTATGACGGCCAATTTACAGGCAGCAGGTAGTAGCAGTGAAACTCTTTCTGCCAATATTCGTAGTGATAATAAAGTATCTCTACAAGCGGGTGCAAAAACCTATATGAATTATTGCCTAGCTTGTCATAGCATGAAGTATATGCGCTATGAAGTGTTAGTTGAGGGTTTAGGTATTCCAGCAGAAATTGTTGAGAAAAACTTAATGTTCACCGGTGATAGAATTTCTGACCATATAACAAATAATGTGTCTGAAGATGATGCCCAGGTTTGGTTTGGTAAAGCACCACCTGATTTAACGTTGATTGCAAGAGTACGTGGTGCAGATTGGCTTTATACCTATCTAAAAAGCTATTATGCTGATGAGAAACGTCCCTTTGGCGTAAACAACAGCCTATTTAAAGACGTAGGCATGCCCCATGTTCTTGCTCCTCTGCAGGGTAAGCAGGTTATGTCTAGCCTTGCTAAAGAGCTTGAAAGTAAAATTGAATCAGCCGATTTAGGCATAGCTATTGCCAATCGCGATAATGATCAGGCTAAGGTTATTAGTCAGCGATCTATTTTACAGCAAGCGACTGAGGATCTTACCCAGTTAAAGCAGAAAGGTGGCTATTTTGAAATCGCTGTAGCAGGCACACAGTCTGAAGTTGAGTATGATGAAACAGTAAGAGATTTAGTTAACTTCATGGACTATGCAGCAGAGCCAATGAAATTAGAACGTCAGGCTCTAGGCCTTAAAGTCATCCTATTTTTACTATTCTTCTTTGCCATAACTTACTTTTTGAAGAAAGAATATTGGAAAGACATTCATTAATTCTCTTTTAATGAAAAATACTAAACAAATTTATAATTATATGAGATGTCATGTTAAATCATGACATCTCTTCTTTTTCTGTAAGACTGCGGAGATAATTCATGGCTGAAGTTGCTAAGCGTTCGATAATGACGCTTTATTCAGGTGATTTAGATATTTATTCACATCAGGTACGCATTGTACTAGCTGAAAAGGGTGTTAACTTTGAAGTAATTGATGTTGAACCTAACGACAAGCCAGAGGATTTGGCTGATTTAAACCCTTATAATACGGTACCAACTTTGGTAGACCGCGAGCTAGTTTTATTTCATGCTCAAATTATTATGGAATACTTGGATGAAAGATTCCCCCACCCACCTTTAATGCCTGTATATCCGGTAGCTCGTGCTCGTAGCCGTCTTATGATGCACCGTGTTGAAAAAGATTGGTATTCTCTTCGGACCGTTATTATGGATCCTAAGGCCAAGGCTAATGATCAAGATAAAGCACGAAAAGATCTTAAGGATTCTCTCATCACCCTAGCCCCGGTATTTTCTGATACAGATTTTTTCTTAAGTGAAGATTTTACTTTAGTAGATTGCTGTCTGGCACCCTTATTGTGGAGATTAAAATCAATGGGAGTAGAGCTAAACGGTCGTGGTGCTAAGGAAGTGGAAGGTTACATGGAACGTCTTTTTGCAAGGGAGTCTTTCCAAGCAAGCTTGACTACTCTTGAACAAGAATTTCACGAAACTGAGTATTGAATAAACAAAGAGTAATAGCAAATGACTCCTAATCAGCCTTACCTCTTAAGGGCCGTTCATGAATGGATTCTTGATAATAATATGACTCCTAATATTTTGGTTAACGCTGATATACAAATGGTCGAGGTGCCCCTACAGTCTGTTCAAGAAGGACAGATTGTACTCAATATTTCGCCTTCTGCTATCTCTAACAGCATTATGGATAATGAAGCCGTGAGCTTTTCTGCGCGATTTTCAGGAGTGGTTGAAAATATCTATATTCCCGTTCATGCTATTAAAGCTATTTATGCGAGTGAAAATGGTCAAGGTCTAGTATTTCCTGAATCGGACATTGACTACGAAGCCTCTGAAGGCGATGTCGTTTCTGAAGATAAGCCACAGAAGACGACACCACCTTTCCTAAAAGTTATAAAATAAAACTAACCAATAAATTACTGAATATACTCGAAGGCCTGAATGACATGTTCAACGCCATCTATTTGTCGAACGATGGTAATTGCCTTATCCGCTTCAGCTCTTGATACTAAACCCATAAGAAAAATTTCACCATTTTCAGTGATAATCTTTATATGACCTGATGCAAAGTCTTTTTCAGCAAGCATCAAGGACTTAGCTTTAGTGGTAATCCATACATCACTGGAGGAGGATAAAAAAGAATCAGGTGCTGATATTCTAATTTCATTATGAACTTTGCGCACATTATCGATTTTTCTCACTATCTCCGATGCGCTGCTACGAAGCTTTTCATTAGGTGCTTGACCTACAAGTAAAACCACACGGTTAAAACTTGTCACACTGATACTGGATGAGTTATTTAACTGACTATTTTGTGATAGTGCCTTAATCGATTTTAATTCAATAGTCTGATCCTCAATGTAACTGCCGGTTGTTCTCCGGTCAGTTGCCATGTCAGTACCCACTATAGCGGTGGTTGCTACAGCAGCCACACAGCCTGTGAGTAGGGGAATGGAGAATAAAAGGGTTATTATGAGTCTAGTAGAGATGGTTTTTTTAAGCATTGGCATCACCAAATAAGCGGTTATCAATTAAATCACAAAGAGAATGAATGATCAGTAAATGTACTTCTTGTATACGGGCTGTTGAGGGAGAGGGAACACGAATTTCAACGTCATTAACACTAATTAATCCAGCCATTTCACCGCCATCTTTTCCAGACAGAACAATGATTAACATGTCTCTAGAAAGGGCAGCTTTCATGGCTTCAATAATATTTTTGGAGTTACCACTAGTTGAAATAGCAAATAATATATCCCCGGCCTGACCCAGTGCCTTGACTTGTTTTGCAAAAATTTGACTAAAGTCATAATCATTTGCTATGGCTGTGAGGGTATTGACATCAGTGGTCAAGGAAATTGCTGGTAAGCTTGGCCGTTCTCTTTCAAATCGATTGAGCATTTCTGAGGCAAAATGCATGGCGTCTCCTGCTGAACCACCATTGCCACAACTAAGGATTTTATTTCCATTAACCAGAGCATTAACTAGCATCTCAGCGGCCATGGCAATTGAGTCTGGTAGAGCGTCTGCAGCATCAATTTTGGTTTGTATACTCTCGGTAAACATCTCACGAATGCGCGCAAGCATATCCATTCATCCATCTCCATTTATTCAATTACAATCAAAAAATATTTTTTATCCATTGTGCCGTTAATTGACCGTTAGTATCTGTTACTGCAACCAGATCAAAACGGCAAGCTACCTTGTCCATAAGCTTCTTGCGTTGTAGATAAGCCAAAGCAGCTCTTGTAAGCCGTTTTTTCTTCACTGCCGTAATAGATTCTAATGCACCACCAAATTTGTTTTGTTTTCTTCTCTTAACTTCCACAAATACCAGTGAATCTTTATCTTTCATTATAAGATCTAATTCACCCACTCGAAAATTAACATTTTTTTCGATCAAATGTAATCCATTATCCATTAACATTTTGGCAGCAAATGTTTCAGCTTCTCTACCTAATTCAATACTAGTAACTTTCATTAATTGATTGATTATTTTTGCTGAGTAAAATCGCTTTGCCCTTGTTAAATTTTGCCCAAGACAGACTTCTTTGGATATGTCCGAGTTGATCAACTGATAAGACTCCTGAAAGTCCCTGAATTTGAAAGTGAGGGAAGTTTCTTAATTTATTAAGATCGGGGATCAGTGTAAATAGATCATGTCCTAGTGCAAAAAGCCTTGCAGAATGAGTTTCGGTTGAGCTAGGCCAGATGTCAGCCATTCTATTTCTGAGATTAATGACACTTTCGTCATTAGATAACAACCAAGGAATATCACAAAATAAAACATTATCAAGATCACTATCTAGTTGTGGCTGTTGTTTTCCATTGTAGATACTCGAAGTAGAATATAAGGGTAAGTCATGGGCGTAATAAAAATCGATAAAAGGTTTTATTCGCCTAGCTTGTTTAACAGAGGCTTTAAAAAAGAGAAAGTCGGAGTCTTGTCTGCGACGAGCTTCAGACTTAAGTGTTACAGCAAGTAGTTGTTGTAAACTTGAATGTCGGGCAATAGATTTATCCACACCAAGTAGTTCCTGAACAGCCCTAGCATAATCATTTCCACTACCATAGTTTATGATTTGCTGAGTTTCACCTCCCAGGCGTTGAAACTGTTCGGTAAAAGCTGTGCTAGTTCTTTCACCTATCACGCCATTAGGGACGAGTACAATGGCGCGATTGAGTCCATCTTCCCAAGCTTTAATGGCAGCTTGTCTAGCTTCATCTTCAACGGGTAATCCGAATTGATAGAAATTTTGAGGAAGATACAACTCATGGGAAAGGCGATTAATGGTCATAACTGGAACCGGAAAATATTCTAACTTCGCAAGATCCTCAACAGCTTGTCGTCGTAAAGGGCCTATAACAAACGTAGCTCCCTGATCCACAGCCTGTTGATACAAGTTCTGAATGTCGCCTGATTTGCTACTGTCAAAGAACAAAATTTCAGGACGTTGTTCTACTGGTATATTGTAGATGGCAGCCAAAAGTCCATCACGAATTTGCTTTGCAGAAGTTGTTAAACTACCTTTTTCTGGTAGTAACAAGGCTATGACATCGGGTCGATAAGATCGGGCATCTTCAGCTCTTGCCATATCAATGGGTAGTTGAAGATTGGCGGGATGATTTTCATAAAGCAATCGCCATTGTTCTAAATTAGTAATTAAAACGTCAGGTTGTTCTGCATAATTTTTTGCTAAGCTTGCTAATTCAAGCCAGCCAGCTACTAGCCTTGAGTTGATGCTATTTTGATAAATGCTTAGATTATTGACCAACATCAAGGATTGCCAGAGCAATTCATTGTTCTCTTGGACTTCAAGAGTATCGCTAATATATTGTGTTAAGGCTATTCGCTGAAGTGAGCTTTCAAAATGCCGTGACATGGAAGCAAGCAGTTCAGCATAACCTCGATGAAAACTAATAAGTTGATATGACTTTAATAGCTCAGGCTGGCTTATTTGACTATATTGTCCGAGGGCTTGACTGTTACGCTCTGCCAAGGTTAAAGCTTGGGCCGTTAATAAATGATGTAATTGCAGAGCTTGATTAGAAAGTGTATTACGATTGATGCTATTTAATATAGCTAGTGCCTTATCAGTTCTTTGTTGTGCTAAAAGAGCTTCAGAGGCTAAAAATAACCAATCGATTCTTTTTGTACCTGATGACTTTTGGGCTTTAGTAAGATAGTACTGGGCCTGCTCTTCGGGGCTCGATTGGCTATTTATCGATGAAGTGCTTCCACAAGCAGCTAAGGCCGTGATTAAAAGGCATAAGATTGTATAGAAAGTAATATTTTTGACTCTATTCACAAATGAACTCGCTAAAACTGATATCAGGCTGTATCTTACGTTAGTTAAGTGGAATTTAATATATTCTGGAATTATTATGACATCAACTAGCGGTGTTTTGTATGTTGTTGCAACACCAATTGGAAATCTTGGCGATATCACCGAGAGGGCAAAGCATATTCTTCAATCGGTTTCTCTGATAGCTGCCGAGGATACACGACATACTGGCAGACTATTACAGCATTTGGGTATCACTAATAAGCTGATTTCATTGCATGATCATAATGAGCGTCAAAAAGCCTCTTTCTTTGTTGAAAAATTATCAAAAGGTAATGATCTTGCTCTTGTATCCGATGCTGGTACACCGCTTATCAGTGACCCAGGTTACTTTTTAGTTAGAGAAGTGAGAGCTGCAGGCTTAAAAGTAGTCCCTATTCCCGGCGCCTGTGCCTTAATAAGTGCATTATCTGCCTCGGGGCTTGCAACGGATAGTTTTGTTTTCGAAGGATTCTTGGCGGCTAAAACCACCGCTAGACAAAAGCAGTTAGCCTTATTAAAAAATGAACCAAGAACCATGGTTTTTTATGAATCAACCCACCGAATCCTTGATTCATTAAATGATATGAGCAATGTATTAGGAGAAGATCGTTTAGCCACCGTTGCCCGAGAACTTACTAAAACATTTGAGACAATTAACACTGATAGCCTCAAAAACTTAATTCGTTGGATGGAAGAGGATAGTGATCAAAAGCGTGGAGAGTTTGTGGTTATTGTTTCTGGAAATCCCAATTCACTGACTAGTGAAGAGAGTGAAGCAGATCGCCTAGTCGATATTATATCAACTAAACTGCCACTTGCTCAAGCCACATCACTCACAGCAGAAATAACAGGAGAGCGAAAAAAAACGCTATATCAAAGAGCTTTGCTCAGAAGGGATGAATCTTAATGGCTTGTTTACCATGCCCACTTAAGCAAGATTTTGTGAACAGTTACCGGTTGCTAATTAGCTGATTACGCAGTACATTATGACTAATTGGATGATATTCAAACAATAAAAAGGATGTTATGGAAACCTCTCTCTTTTCAGAACTAAAAAGAAGAAATGTATTTCGCGTTGCCGTTGCCTATGTGGTGATTAGCTGGTTGTTGATACAGGTTATTGGCTTGGCGGCGGATTCGTTTGAAGCGCCGATCTGGGTGATGAAAATGCTCATCGTGATACTTATTGTTGGATTTTTACCGTCGTTATTTTTCTCCTGGGCATTTGAACTGACTCCAGAAGGACTCAAGAAAGAATCTGAAATTGTCGATGAACAATCCGGTTCCAGTTATACAGCTAAAAAGTTAGATGTGATAACCATGGTTGCTGTGATTCTGGTCGGTGGTATTATTGTTTATGATCGAGTTGTCCCTGAACGAAAGTCGCAATTAACCACAAGCCCAATTTTATCAGTACAAGACAAGGCGTTAGAAATTAAGCCTAATACAATCGCTGTGCTACCTTTTATCGATTTATCTCAAGCAGGTGATCAAGAATATTTTTCTGATGGCATGGCAGAGGAAATTCTTAATGTTTTAGTAGGTGTTAATGCCTTGGAAGTGGCTTCACGAACTTCAGCCTTTCAGTTTAAAGGGCAGGAAATTGGAATACCAGAAATCGCTAAAAAACTAAAAGTACGCCATATTCTGGAAGGCTCGGTACGGAAGTCTGGAACAACTATCCGTATAACAGCCCAGTTAATTGACGCTAAAAGTGATAAACACCTCTGGTCGAATACTTATGACCGACCTTTATCCGCCGATAATCTTTTTGCCATTCAAGACGAAATTTCCAATGCTATAGTTAAGGCGCTAAGTTCAACTTTGAATATCAAAAACCTAAGCTCTATCGATGTCATTCCTGTGACGAATAATCTTTCGGCCTATGATCTTTACTTAGAGGCACGTCCACTTTACCGGGCTAGGTCACAGCTTAATAAGGCCGATGAGTTATTAGGGAAGGCCATCGAGCTTGATACAAACTTTGCAAAGGCTTGGGAAATGAGAGCGGCACTGCAAACATTGAAAGTTATATACAACTTCTCAGATACCCCGTTTGCTGAAGCTGTATCCCTTGGAAATGAATTTGCAACCCATGCGATTTCAATTCAACCAGCTAGCGCTTTAGCGATCGCGGTCTTGGCATACAATAAACTGGAAGCAATGATACATAGTAGAGGATCTTTAAAGTTAGCAAGCATTATCGATGAGTTTAACAAGGCCTTGGCGATAGAGCCTAGAAATGCGTCGGCTCTAAATTGGCGAGGGCTTACATTTATTCGTACTGGGCAGCTTACTTTAGCAATGGATGATTTTAGTAAGTGTCTGCAATATGAACCTTTTTATGAGCCTTGTCTTGAAAACCAATTTTTCTTTTTAGCGACCACGTCTAATGATAAAGCAGGGCTAATTGCTTATGAAAAGGCACTGGAGTTAGGAATCGCCAAGATTGAGTATGCAGATCTACTACTACTTGTAAGAGAGGAGAAGCGATTAGCCTTTTTATCATCAACCAATCATCCAAAAATGTTGCGTGGGTGGCATCGCCATGATGAGTTATACGAGGCATTGAAGCATCCTGAAATGCACCACGGAGAATTATTAAWAAGTATTGTGAATTTTTCCGCTAATAAGAATGATAGAGACAGTGGCTGGATAGAATATATAAAACTGGCTTTGGGTGATTATGATGCGGATCTACAATGGGGTGCCCAGTGGCATAAATCCTTTAATAGATATCGGCAATCCGCCCAATTTAAAGATTTCATTATTAAAACTGGCGTATTAGAATATTGGCAAGATAATGGTTACCCACCCCAATGCCGTCCCTTATCAGAAAGTAAATTAAAAGGCGATTTTGAGTGTGATTAAATGAACAGATGGTGTTATGTTATGGCAATCTTAAAAATTAGGGCATAGCTATGGAATTAAAAGAATGGAATTAAACGTTTATCTTTCAGGTGAAATTCATACAGACTGGAGAGAGCAGATCATTAATGGCTGCCAAGAATATGATTTAAAGATCGTGTTTTACTCAGCTGTGACAAACCACGAAGCAAGTGATGGTGCTGGTGATATTCTTGGTGCTGAAGACAATTCCTTTTGGCGGGATCATAAATCTGCAAAAGTAAACGCTCTCAGGACTAAAACCTTAATTGAGGGTTGTGATATAGCTATCATTCGCTTTGGGGATAAGTACAAGCAATGGAATGCCGCTTTTGATGCCGGTTATTGTGCAGCTCTCGGAAAGCAGTATATTACTCTACATGATGAGGATATAGCCCATCCTCTCAAAGAAGTTGATGCATCAGCTCAAGCCTGGGCCACAACAGTCGAGCAAGTAGTTGAAATACTAAAATATGTTGGTAGTAACTAGTCAAGTTACTACTTAGAGTCTCGCTAGTTATAATCTCGCTAGGATTTTATTTTTTCTCTTAATAAGATAAGAAATTTGTCTTTTATGTAAATACTTCGATAATCTTTTCTTTAAAAGCTGTTCATCGAGATTTTCAAGACTCTTTCTAAAGCTATTCGATAGGGTTAGTTTATTCCATTTTAATACTTTCGGTATTTTAGATTTAGCTACAAATGCTCGTGTATGATCTATCAACCAAATCTGCCACTCATCTTGCTGAAATAAAACATTGCCAGTATTACGGTCATCATTGTAGATCAGGGCATCAAATATCTTCATCAGAGCCATTTGAGAACTTTTTGAGCAAGATCCTGCATAGGTGACCTTATCTGTGATCATCTTACTACGATTAATAGCATTGCTGATCCAAAATTGAAAAATACCTTTCTTGGCTTTGTATGAACGCACTACGGTTGGGGGAATAATATCCAATCCAAGCATCTTATTGAGTTCATAGGCTGCCATTTCATGATTATATCTATCGGAGTTATTGCCGTCGTGGGGCCATTTATTCTTCCTTTCAAGACTGGGATTGGTATCAATACTTTTATACACAGCGTAAATAGTTCGGTTACCCTTTTTAAGTGTTAGTTTAATAGGCTTAGTGATGCCTTCGTCAACTTCCTCACTTTCCACTACTTGGGCTGTTAATAAGAAGTTCTCTAATTGCTCATTAGTCATACCGTAAGGCCGACGCCAAATTCTAGGAAGCTGCTCCTTGATATCATGGATACCATGGTCAGCATCTAAAACCTGAACTCTATGGGCATTATGAGTAATGTTATGAACTACAAGGGACGCTTGGCCTCCATAAGCAAGTTTGAACATGCCAGTATCCTGTAAAAACACTCTAGCATTAAACCGGCTCTCCACTTCTCGGCTGTTAGTAACATTGTGTCCTAAATAAGCACTGGAGGCGTTTAATTGTTTAAGTACCTTATTCACCATAGGCTCTTCACTGAATTGATGACAAAGGGCTGTACCTCGATACCAAAGAGGACTTTCAGGTTTACTAACCACACTATCAGTAAGTTTTAGAAAACGTTTTACTTTTTTAATAAAACGCTTGTTTGTAAACCGGTCTTTTTTTATTCTACCTTTAATTAAAGCATTTGATATAGCAAGTAGTTCATTTCTCTGAAAGGAGTGGAGGAAAAAGCCATCTTCAATAAATTTATACCAAAGTTTGGCATAGTCGTTCATTTCTCGATTTAATTTATCGTTAATACCTTCAAGCCCAAGTTCTCCAACTGTTTTTGAGAGTCCTCCATGGGTAAAAACCTTCTGGTTGATGATGATCATAAAAGGTTTGTCTTTTAGCCATTTTCCGTAGTAACCACTGTCTTTAAATTCTGCGTGCAAGCCAAAGAAGCCAGGAGGATGAAGGCTATTAAATTTATTCTGTGATTGTTGATTATCGTCTAATCCATAAATGGACAAATAACTTCTATAAGCTTTCTGACGGTCAGAAACTAAGTCTTCATTGATATAAGTAGCGTACTCTTTTTTGGCCACATAACGTCTGTCACCTGTGAGGACCATGGCTTCATGATTGCCCAACAAGACATGGATTTTTCCACCTACTTTAGCTGCTTGTTGTTCGATTTTCATGAATAAATCCATAACTTTTCTTGAATCTGGCCCTCTATCTAGAAAGTCACCTGTGTTCACAAAATGCTTTTTACCACCTATCCAATCATTATCTGAGTCAATTAAATTAGCTTTTTTCATAATGGAGACAAATGCGTTAAAATCACCGTGGATATCACCGACGCTGATGATTTGTTCCGGTGTGGTAAAGCGCCATTGAGAATCATCTGCAGATATTATTGTTACGCTCTGGCTGAATAACAAAGTAAGCATTAAAGATTGAAGGAACGCGATAGGATTTTTTAGTTTCATGCCATGAGCCTTTTGTTTTAAACATAATCGCTAATGATTAAAAACTAGATTTAACTAACTATAGGATATAAATCAATGGTTTAAAATAGCTGTGATACGCATATTTGAATAAAGAATAACATACTTTCAGATAATCAATTTACTCTGGGCTCAAAATTTAGTACCCTCTCGTCGAAGCTGGCTGGACAATCGCTGTTGAGCTTTATTTCGATAAGGTTTGAGGGAGGAAAGTCCGGACTTCAAAGGGCAGGGTGCCAGGTAACACCTGGAAGGTGAAAACCTATGGAAAGTGCCACAGAAAATATACCGCTTGACTGTTCTTTGAGTAGTTGAGTAAGGGTGAAATGGTGCGGTAAGAGCGCACCGCGCTGGTGGTAACATCAGTGGCAGGGTAAACCCCACCTGAAGCAAGACCAAATAGGGATCCTGAGGCGTGGCCCACGCTGGATCCGGGTAGGTCGCATGAGGCTTATGGTGACATAAGTCCTAGATGAATGATTGTCCTCGACAGAATCCGGCTTATAGGCCAGCTTCAACTTATTCTTTCGTATTGACCAATTACAGATTAATTACTCTTTAAATGCTGGGTGATTTATCTTTGAATAGTGGGTTATTACCACTAAATGGTGGTTGAGTTCAGGTGGTGTTCTGTATTTCCACAGGGCGCCCGTGAATACATCCCTGTAGGGCTTCGCTGCAGCATCCTTGCTGCAGAGACCTGTTGAAATACAGAACACCACCTGAACTCTGCTAGACTTTCTGAGGGTTCTCGATCTTGTGAAAACAATTTCTGGTTTATTTAGACTTTTTTGGTAAAACTCTTATGGACAACATTATTGCTGGGGTTGATGAAGTTGGGCGGGGTCCTTTGGCTGGGCCGGTGGTTACTGCTGCTGTGATTCTTGATCCAGACTTGCCTATTGTTGGGCTTAATGATTCTAAGAAGTTGACTGAGAAGGCTCGGCAGCAGTTAGCAGTTGAGATTAAGGCTAAGGCGCTTGCTTGGTCTATTGGGCGGGCTGAGGTTGAGGAGATTGATGAGATTAATATACTTCAGGCTACTTTGCTGGCTATGCAGCGAGCAGTAAGTGGGTTAAGTATTACTCCTACTTTGGTTTTGGTTGATGGTAATCGTGCACCTGATTTTGGCATTCCTGCTGAGGCGATTATCAAGGGTGATGGTAAAGTTGCTGAGATTAGTGCGGCTTCAATCATTGCTAAGGTTTGTCGTGATAGGGAAATGTGTGACATGGATGACGTTTATCCAGGTTACGAATTTTATCGTCATAAGGGTTATGGCACGAAGGTGCACCTAGAGGCGATTAAAACTCTCGGTATTTGTGCTATTCACCGGCGTAGTTTTGCTCCTATTAAAAAGCAGATTGATCTGCTAACCTGATTAGCTGGAATTTTAAATTTTTTTGCTTATTAACTGATTAAATTCATGCCTACAAAATTCATACATTTACGCCTACATACCGAATATTCTATGGTCGACGGTATTATTCGCCACAAGACTTTATTTAAGCAGTGTATTGAGCAAAAAATACCTGCTGTGGCCATGACCGATCAGGGTAATATCTGTGGATTAGTAAAGTTTTATCGTGGTGCTAATGCTGCTGGTGTTAAGCCCATTATTGGTGTTGATGCCTGGCTTCGTAATAATGCAGAGGATAATGATTTATCACGAATAGTATTTCTTTGTCAGAATAATAAAGGTTATAAAAATATTACACGACTGATATCCCGATCTTATACCGAAGGTCAACAGCGGGGTATTCCCATCATCAACTTTGAATGGCTTGCTGAATGTTCTGAAGGGTTGATTGTTCTGTCAGGTGGTCGTGATGGCGATATTGGTAAAGCGGTTCTTGCGGGCAATCTTCAACTTGCCGCAGAGCGTCTTGGTCGTTGGAATGCTTTGTTCCCGCAGGCCTTTTATATCGAATTACAACGAACTGGCCGTGAGAATGAAGAGACTTATCTCCATGCTGTGGTTGGTTTGGCTAAGGGGTCTAATACACCTGTTGTTGCTACCAATGATGTACACTTTTTACATTCAGATGACTTCGGCGCCCACGAAGCGAGGGTTTGTATTAATCAGGGGCGGGTTCTTGATGATCCTCGAAGACCTAAAGATTTTACCGACCAGCAATATTTAAAGTCAGAAGAGGAAATGCTTGAGTTATTTTCTGATATACCTGAAGCCTTAGAAAATACTGTTGAAATTGCCAAGCGTTGTACGGTTGAAATACAACTAGGCAAAAATTTCTTACCCAATTATCCCCTTCCTGAAGGCATGACGATTGATGAATTTTTTGCCGAAGAATCTCGTCATGGTCTGAATAAGCGATTAGCAACGCTATTTGATAATGAAAGTGATGATTTTGTTGAACTGCGAAAACCCTTTGATGAACGATTGCAGGTAGAGCTTGATGTAATCAATGAAATGGGTTTTCCAGGTTACTTCCTTATCGTTGCCGATTTTATACGGTGGGCTAAGAATAATGACGTACCCGTAGGTCCAGGTCGTGGTTCTGGAGCTGGGTCTTTAATCGCTTATGCCCTAGAAATAACCGATATAGAACCTCTAGAATATGGTTTATTGTTTGAGCGCTTTCTAAATCCTGAGCGTATCTCCATGCCTGACTTTGATGTGGATTTTTGCATGGATGGCCGAGACAGGGTTATTGAGTATGTGGCGAATAAGTATGGTCGTGAATCAGTTTCTCAAATCATTACCTTTGGAACCATGGCTGCTAAGGCGGTTATTCGTGATGTGGGTCGAGTATTAGGTAACGCCTATGGATTTGTCGATAAAATATCAAAACTTATTCCCTTTGATTTAGGGATCACCCTACAAAAAGCCTTTGATCAGGAAGAAGAGATCCAACAGCGCTATGAGTCTGAGGAAGAGTTTAGAGAGCTTTGGGATTTAGCCTTGAAACTTGAAGGTATTACACGCCACGCTGGAAAGCACGCAGGTGGTGTTGTTATTTCGCCAACGCTACTTACCGACTTTACTCCTCTTTATTGTGATGAGTCTGGTGACAATTTAGTCTGTCAATTTGATAAGGATGATGTTGAATCCGTCGGTCTCGTTAAGTTTGACTTTTTAGGACTTAAAACGCTAACGGTGATTGATTGGGCCGTAAAAACCATCAATAAAAAGCAAAAACTGTTAGGTAATGATCCCGTTGATATCACTCAAATTCCACTGGATTGTGCCCAGACCTACCGTTTATTAAAAGCAGCCAATACCACGGCCATTTTTCAGCTTGAATCCACCGGTATGAAGAAATTAATCAAGCAACTTGCACCTAGTTGTTTTGAAGATATTATCGCCTTGGTAGCGCTTTACCGACCTGGACCATTAGGCTCTGGTATGGTTGACGATTTTGTTAACCGTAAACATGGTCGTGCCAAGGTAAATTACCCCCATCCCGATCTAGAAGAATGTTTACAGTCTACCTATGGTGTGATTTTGTATCAGGAGCAGGTAATGCAAATTGCCCAGATCCTTGCTGGTTACACCCTAGGTGGCGCCGATATGTTACGTCGTGCCATGGGTAAGAAAAAGCACTCAGTGATGCAACAGCAGCGAAAAACCTTTGGTGAAGGCGCAGTTGAACGAGGCGTGGGTATTGATTTGGCTAATCAAATTTTTGACTTGATGGAAAAATTTGCGGATTACGGTTTTAACAAATCTCACTCAGCTGCCTACGCTATGGTTTCATTTCAAACTGCTTGGTTGAAAACACATTACCCAGCCGATTTTATGGCTGCTGTCATGTCAGCTGATATGGATAATACTGATAAAATTGTTGGCTTTGTTGACGACTGTTATGTCAATAAGATTAAGCTTATTCCTCCTGATGTAAACCGAGGTCACTACAAATTTACTGTTATTGAAGAGAATCAAATCGTCTATGGTATTGGCGCTATAAAAGGCGTTGGTGAAGGGGCCATTGAGAGTATTGTTGCTGAGCGTGAAAATGGTGCTTACAAAAACCTCTATGACTTTTGTAATCGAATCGATCTAAAGAAAAGTAACCGTCGTGTTCTTGAAGCTTTAATTAAAGCTGGTGCCATGGACGGGTTTGGGCAGCAACGATCTGTGTTGATGGCAAGTTTAGAAGAGGCGGTCAAATGTGCTGAACAAAGAACACGAGATGAAGCCCTTGGACAGGAAGACCTCTTTGGTGGACCAACAAGTGGAGGAGATGATTCAACTAAAATTGAATATGTGAAGGTACGAGATTGGACTGAAGAACATACATTAATGTGTGAGAAGGAAACCCTTGGACTGTTTCTAACAGGCCATCCCATCGATCGCTTTCTTCAGGAATTAAAATCAATTACAAGTTATCGTCTAAAGCACATCCAGCCTTCTGGTCGAGGGATTAGCATAACCATAGCTGGCCTTGTCGTGGGAATTAGAACAATGCGCACTAAGAGTGGTGGTCATATGGCAGTTTTAACTCTGGATGACCGCTCAGGGCGTTTCGAAGCCATGTTGTATACTGACGCCTATGATGAATTTAGTCAGCTGTTAGTGAAAGATAAGGTCTTGGTTGTTGAGGGCGAAGTCAGTTTTGACACCTATAATGATAGCCTCAGGATGAACGTTCGAAATGTCATGGATATGCCTGGAGCAAGAGAGCGATTTAGTAAGGGAATATTACTGGAAGTTGACCATAGTAAAATCGAAGGTGAGTTTGCGACCGATCTAGCCAATGCGCTCGAGCCTTACCGTGATGGCGATTGCCCAATAACCTTGATATACAGTAATGACAAGGCTAAGGGTAGTATTAAACTTTCGGATAATTGGGGAATATCCCCAACAGATGATCTATTATATCGACTAGGTGATCTTCCAGGCTGTACTAATGTTCAGGTAAAATATAACTGATCGGGGCAGTGAAAGCTGCATATTTGCAATAGATGCATTACAATACGCCAAATTTTAATGAGTACTGATAAACCATGAATTTGAATTTTCTTGAATTTGAACGACCAATTGCTGAGCTTGAAGCCCAGATTGATGAGCTACGCCTTATTACCGACGATTCAGAAATAAATATTACTGACGAAATTGACCGACTAAAGAAAAAAAGCGAAGCTAGAACGACTCAAATTTTTTCTAAGCTCGACGCATGGCAAATTGCCCAAATAGCTCGACATCCTCAACGTCCCTATACCCTCGATTATGTCAAAACAGTTTGTACTGATTTTGATGAGCTTAGTGGTGATAGAGCTTATGCCGATGATTATGCTCTTGTTGGTGGCTTAGCTCGTTTAGACGGTCAAGCGGTAATGATTGTTGGTCATCACAAGGGTCGTGATACCAAAGAGAAGGTAAAAAGAAATTTTGGTATGCCAAGGCCAGAAGGGTATCGAAAAGCACTAAGATTGATGCGAATGGCAGAAAAATTTAATCTTCCTATTATTAGTTTTATCGACACGCCGGGTGCTTATCCGGGTATAGGTGCTGAGGAACGTGGTCAAAGTGAAGCGATCGCAACCAATCTAAAAGTGATGTGTGAACTGAAGGTGCCAATTATAGCCACAGTCATAGGTGAAGGTGGTTCAGGTGGAGCCCTAGCAATTGGTGTTGCTGATACGGTGAATATGCTCGAATATTCTACCTACTCCGTTATATCTCCTGAAGGCTGTGCTTCTATTCTTTGGAAAGATGCAGCCAATGCAAAAGAAGCTGCACAGGCTATGGGTATTACTGCACGTAGACTGAATGAACTTGGCCTGATTGACAATATTATTAAAGAACCTAGGGGAGGAGCTCATCGTTCTCCGGGTGAAATGTCTCAAACATTACTCACTACGCTGAGCAAACAACTTAAAGAATTACAAGAGCTATCGACTGATCAGTTGCTTGAAAAAAGATATCAACGCCTGATGTCTTTTGGTAATTATCAATAAGTTAGTTATCAATAATTTGAAAGACACCCTCATTGCATTTTTAACCAATGCTAAAAGTGCAGGGTGTTGTCGAATAACCGTTGCCTACAGTGGTGGAATTGATTCACACGTCTTACTCAGCCAACTTCATTTATTAAATAAATCAAATGATGCCATTGCCCTTGATGCAATCTACATCAATCACAACTTACAACCTCTAGCGGCTGAATGGGGCCTACACTGTGAAACGGTTTGTCACTCATTGGATATCCCATTTAAGCAAATCAATGTTCAGGCAAGACCAGAGAAGGGTGAAAGTCCAGAAGAAAAAGCCCGTGATGCTCGTTATGCAGCATTTGAATCAGAAATGCAGAGCAATCATTGGCTATTGACCGCTCAACATCAGGAAGATCAGGCTGAAACTTTGTTACTACAACTTCTTAGAGGTAGTGGTGCCGCAGGACTCGCCGCCATGCCATTTAGACGAAAGTTGGGTAAGGGAGAGCATGTTAGGCCCTTGTTAGACATTTCAAAAGCTGAAATTGAAAAATTTGCCTCTCAGCAAAACTTATCTTGGGTGGAAGACCCTACTAATTTAGATCAAAGTATTGCTAGAAATTACCTACGTAAAAGTATTTTTCCTGTTTTAAAAGTCAAATGGTCAGAAACAGCTAGAATGTTAAGTCGAAGTGCAAATTGGTTAGCCGAGGCTTCAACTATGATGACTGAGATAGCAGAGGAAGACTTACAAGCTTGCTACCATGATAAACAGTCATTAAATATCCATGCACTGAATAAGTTTTCTGCTGTACGACAAAAGAATATTCTACGGCACTGGTTTCATAAAAAAGGACTTAAGCGTCCAGGCCAAGAGAAATTAGGCATCTTGTTTGATCAAATTATAAATGCTCGTGAAGATGCGAGTCCTGAATTAAATTGGCAAGGGGTCACACTTCGGCGATATCAAAATAGATTATATGTACTGGGAAAAATTTGTGAGATTGACTCTGATTGGCAGATGAGTTGGGATTTAAAAAGTCCTTTAGAACTGCCGACTGGTTGGGCAAGTCTGAACAGTTGTGAAGTGATAGGTAAAGGCTTGGATAAGAGATTAACGTCAGAAAACCTAGTGGTAAAAATAAGAAAAGGTGGTGAAACTTGCCATCCGAGTGAGCGCTCCCATTCTAGAAGTTTAAAAAAACTATTTCAGGAATATTCAATTCCCCCTTGGCAAAGAGATCGCTGGCCATTAATTTATTTAGGCGAACAATTAGTAGCAGTACCTGGGTTATTTATTTGCAAAGGATTCGAAGCTCGATCCACAGAGAAAGGCGTTGAGTTTGTACTGTCAATTGTCGGCTAAAAGATTTTGTTTTAAATAAATTAATACTTCATCTGCAGGCATTGGGCGAGAAAAGAAGTAACCTTGGCCATATTCAAAACCCATTTTTTTCAGTAGTTCTAGCTGTTCATAGGTCTCAATGCCTTCAGCAACAACTTCCATATTTAAACTAACGGCTAAGATTTTAATGGTATTAATGATAGCCATATTTTCTTCTCTTTTCTCCATCTCACTCACAAAAGAGCGATCGACTTTTAAAACATTGATCGGGAATTGATGTAAATAACTTAACGATGAATAACCGGTACCAAAATCATCAAGAAGTATTTTAATACCAGCTTCAGAATAGCGTTCAAGTAGTGAGCGAGCAGAATCAAAATTATCTATCAATACAGATTCAGTCACTTCAAGTCTCAGTAAATCTACTGAGTAGTTTGCCGACTGAAGAATTTGCATGGTATTTTCAAACAGCTCTGGTTGAGACAATTGTTTGGTGGATAAATTAACACTGATCATCATGTTTTTTAATCGTGAATCGAACTGCTGCCATTTCTTTGTTTGGGAAATAGCTTGATCCATGATGAACAAACCTATATCAAGTATTAACTCAGTTTCCTCTGCGATTGGGATAAAATCTACGGGACTTATCCACCCCATCTCAGGGTGCAACCATCTCGCTAAGGCTTCAAAGGCTATTATCTCGCCCTTTGCTAAGTCTACAATTGGTTGATAGTAGACGCTGATTTGATTTTTTTCTAGAGCCCGTCTCAAAGCACTTTCTATGCGCAAGCGTTTAACGGCCTTTTGGTACATGCTGTCATCAAAAATTGCGAATTGAGCGTTGCCAAGAGATTTAGCGTGATACATGGCGGTATCAGCGTCTCTTAATATATCATAGGCACTTTTATAACTACCTTGGCTGAGATTAATTCCAATACTGGCCGATGTAAAGACTTGATTGCCTTCAAGATCATAGGGGTCTTGTAGATACTCAGTGATTCTGGTGGCTACGGTTTCAGCGGCCTTGTCAATGGTATAGTCTTGAAGCAAAATTGCAAATTCATCACCACCAAGACGAGCAACTGTGTCACCGGGGCGAATGCAATCAAGTAGCCGCTTTGAAATTTCTTTTAGTAATAAATCTCCAATGTGGTGACCAAGACTGTCATTAATTATTTTAAAACGGTCGAGATCTAGAAACAATACGGCAAAATGTGCGGTAGATTCTCGTTTAACTTTATCGATTGCCTGACCAAGTCGATCGAGAAAAAGTGCCCTGTTGGGTAAATGGGTTAGGGCGTCATGAAAAGCGTCATGGGCTAACTTATCTTCAATTAACTTTCTTTCTGCGATATTGTCTTTTAATTCACTGTTAGCACTAACCAGTAATTGTGTTCTTTCTCGTACCCTTTGTTCTAGTTGATCATTGGCAAGTTGCAATTCTTTATGGGCTTTGATGATGGCATTGCTAGCGGTATGTCGTTGTAAAGAGGCTGATATATGTTGAGCCACATGGCTTAGTAGGTTTCTGTGACTATCATCAAAAACATTATTTTTATCATAACTTTGAACTGCTAGTACACCAATTGTTTTTTCATTTTCATCTTTCAGAGGGACCCCAATCCAAGACAGGCTTTTCATGCCCAAGCTTTCTACATCAGTATCTCTTGAACTGTGATCGATCAACAGAGCCTCACCGGAGTTTAAAACTCTCTCAGTGACTCCTTGATGGATATCCTTGGAATTTAGCTGTCTATCGGGTTCAGAGTTACTATGAAGATCAACAAAGTATGGAAAAGTTAACACA
This sequence comes from Gammaproteobacteria bacterium, assembly GCA_002746155.1. Lineage (GTDB taxonomy): Bacteria > Pseudomonadota > Gammaproteobacteria > Enterobacterales. Next base: position 47,757 of record NVWF01000016.1, read on the forward strand.
GCGGCATTTTCTTTTAAAAGGGCAATATAAAAATTTTCTGCCGTCATTAGTCCAGAGATAATCAGATGAATTTTTTTGAAAAACTGAGTCAGTTCAATATTGGTTGTTGCCAACTCTGCAATCTTGAAAAATGCCTGCATAAGGCTCTGGGCATGTCGTCTTTCATTAACCTCGTTTTTAAGTTCGAGGTTCATGGTAGCAAGCTGTGTAGTTCTAGCCTTAACCCTAAGTTCTAGTTCATTTTTTGCTTGATGTAGCGCTTCTTCAGACTGTTTTATTGAAAGGGCTGTGGCGACATGTTGAGATACAAAGGATAATAACTCGATATCTTTCTTGCAATAGCCAACCTTGGAGTCATAGGATTGAACAACAAGTGCACCGAGTATTTTGTCACCTTTTCTTAGTGGAAAACCTAACCATTCATGTGATTCATCACCGAGATTATTAATTTCACCTATTTCTTCCAAATGATCCATTAGTGACGCGTCAGCATGAAGCATTTTACCAGTCCTTAACATGTAACCTGTTAGGGATTTGTTAATTGTTTCCACAGGCAATTCTGCGAGATCCTCCGCAAGATATTCAGTTGATAAATCGACGATATAAGGAAAGCTAATGGTCTGGAGATCATTATCGTATAAAGCAATATAAAAGTTTTCAGCATAGGTAAGGCTGCCTATTATCTGATGGATTTCACTGATAAATTGAGTGATATCTTCAGCCTCATGGGCCTGTTCAGTTATTCGATAGAGGGCTGTATTTAGGCTGTTTTCTTCTAAGGGATTCTGGTCTATTGAAGAAGTAGCAGCCAGACTTTTTTTGCCGTCCTTACTCGCAAGAATCAGTTTGCCTGTTTTTCGATTGCTGGTTTTTTTGTTACTGATAACAATACCACTTATTTAATGTGCGTTGGATTTACTAAAAAATATCTGCAATATCCATTTCGCAAAGCGATTATAGTACGAGATATGCTCTTTGGTTAGCATAATCCACATTAATAACGGGCTATTTAAGTTAAATGGCGAAAAAAGTGATCAATTTCGGATTTTTTATCCATGGCATCTTCATAACCTAGCTTAATTAATTTTTTGCAATAACTTCGTTCAAATAGCAAATAACTTAGTATATTAGAGCCTTTTTCGCCTTCTATACCAAGTCTCTTAAAGAAAAAAGACACCCCGGCTGGTAATTCACCACTGTGTTGTTCTGCTAAGCTGCCAAGATCTTTAGAAGGAAAAATAACCAAAGACTCAATCTTCTTTAGATCCAAATCGACCTGAGAGAGTAAATCTTTAGGAATATTATCAAGAGTTTTGTTGATTCTTTCGAGTCGCTCAATATCTGAGTCTAAGGAATCGATAAAAACACTATCAAGAACATGGCCAGCAACATCAGAAATGGAAGGATGTTGATTCTTATCGTAACAAATATAATCAGACACATCCTTTGGAGATTCAAGGCCGATAACCAATACCTTTTCTGCACCAAGGTGTAAAGCTGGACTAATTGGCGACAGGAAACCAACGCTACCGTCACCAAAAAATTGATGATTTATGGCAACTGCTGGAAAAAGAATGGGTATAGCAGAGGAAGCCATTAGATGGCTTAAGTGGATATTATCTCTTACGCCAAGTCGCCTATGACGTTGCCAATTTTTTATGTCTGGATGCCCCTGATAAAAACTGTAACTACCACCATCACTGTAATCAGAACAAGTTATACATAAGGCGTGTAATTTACCATCACTGATCAGTTCTTGTATTCGTTTAAACGGGACAACTTCACGGAGTAATTCCCTTAGAGGCTGATTATTTAAAAGGGAGCTAAATCGCGGTCCTTTACGCCCACTAACTAAGTGCCAAAAAAAACGAAGTGTTTGTTTAAACATACCGTTATAATCTGAGCGAAACACCTTATTGACATTAAAGTTTGACCAGACGGTTTCTAAGCGGCGTAGTCCAATACGGTACTGATTGGCATAGCAAGCGAGAATAGTAGCATTAATTGCACCAGCAGAAGAGCCACAAATAATTGGAAATGGATTAGGAGAGTCTTTAGGAATTATTTTATAAATGGCTTTTAGAACACCTACTTGATAGGCTGCTCTGGCACCGCCACCTGAAAGTATGATGCCGGTTTGTAGTTGCTTTTCTGACATCCTTGATTCCGTTTTTCTAGGTGAAGTGTAAGAGTAGTCGCTCTGATTAATATTGTCTAGAACTTGTAGAATTTGATGGGTATTTTTGATAGTAAAGTTTATTCTTCAGGAAGATCATATCCTAATTGTTTATAAAGAGGCATCATAATTTTCTTATATTCACCCTGCTGACGAATGGCTGCATAACTCTCTTTTACTTTAGTCAGCAATTCATCGCTAGTACGCAAACTGAAGGCTATAGCCAAGCTAGTTTGTAATTCTTTAAACTCAAAGACCCGAGTGATGTCATCTGGTTGTAGATTGTATTTTTTTCTCAATTCAGTAAGTCCAAGAGGACTAGAGAGGAAATAGTTAATTCGCCCATGGGTAATTAATCTATGTGTTTGTTCATTATTTGAAGTTAATAATAGATTAGTGAAATTATTATTTTTTAAATAATCGGCTCTTAAATCATGTCTTGGCACTGCAATAGTTTCTTTTTTGAGCTGTTCAAAACTTAATGGAGTAACAGGAAGGTTTTTGGTCATGCTATATAAATTGTAAGACATGGGTATTATTTCTCCTACCCAATTAAATTTTTCTTCTCTTTCTTCACTTCGTCCCATTGGAAATATTAAAATATTTTCGCCTTTGGCAGCTTTTTTATAAGCTCTTATCCAAGGTAGGGAAGTGATTTCGTATTTGAGACCAGCATTATCCATCACTGCTTTTACCAAATCAACTGCGTAACCTTTAAGTTGTTTATCTTCGGGATCTATATAGGATAGGGTAAAGGCAGATTCAGTAATAACTTCGATAGTAGAAGGCTTGTCTGCAGCAAGTAAATCCCGGGCAGAAAAAGTGAATTGCGTTAAAGTGAGACTTAAAAAGCAAGCAATTGCAGGTTTTATTAAGGACATGTAGAGTGCAGCTCCTCTAGTAAAATTAGCATACTATCAGGAATTCTTTAATCTAAGTTATGCTGATATAAGCATAACAGCATGTGACAAGGAAGTTAATTTTTATAAAGATAGTATACGACTATCACGCAAATAAGCTGATTAGGCTACCAATAGCTCTAGTAATAGTTTAGGGTTAGCCTTGTCTTATACAATAAGTAATTAGGATTGTTAGTATGGATGGAAACCAAAAAGTATTAGTTATGGATGATGATGAAATGATCTTAACCTTGGTCACTTCGATCTTAGAACTTCATGATTTTTTAGTTGAGACAGCGACTGATGGACAAGTTGCCATTGAAAAGTATCAAAGGGCAATGGCAGAAGGCCAACCATTTGATTTAGTGATTATGGATCTTACTATTCCCACTGGCATGGGTGGAAAAGAAGCATTAATTGAAATACTAAAAATAGATCCTGCAGCTAAATGTGTTGTTTCTAGTGGTCACTCTTCTGATCCTATTATGACTAAGTTTTCTGATTACGGATTTAAGGGTGTTATCACTAAACCCTTTATGGTTGCGGAATTAGTTGGCGCCTTGAAAGATATAATTGATAATTGAACGAGTTAGTAGATTTTTAAAAATAAAGCCAATTACTTTGCCAAGCTTTAATAACCCTCTGTGAATAATAGTCCTTCGGATAACTTCCATGATAACGAGCGAGGGCAAGGATGACTTGTTTTTTCTCTCTTTTCATATAAATTGCCAAAATAGCACAGCCATATCGTATATTAGTTGCTAGATCGAATAAATTATCATCCTTATTACCAATGACTTCTATCCAGAAAGGCATTATTTGCATTAATCCTCTTGCACCTACTTTTGATAGGGCGTAACGATCAAAGTTACTTTCTACTTGAATTAAGGACAAAACCATTTGGGGATTAAGTTTATGACGAGTGGCTTCCTTATGCACCAGAGCTAGTAGTTTTAATCGCTCAGATTCAGGGATATGGGGGGCGCGGTCGAAAAGTCGGGAACTCATATCGGTTAGCCAAACTTGTGCTGCATATTTATCTACAAATTGATCAGCATCGGCAATGGCTTCACGAAGTTGCTGTTTGAACTGTTCATCAGGTTCTTGTTGTTCGGCAGTTAGCGGTAAACCGAGAATAAAAAGAAAAACGATAAATAACATTTTCTTGATGCTATTTATCCTTGACTGAACTGGCCTTCTGTTAGAGATTAACTTTCCCCTTGAGATAATCAACAAGCTGTTCAAAAGGTACCTGCTCGGCATCTCTTGAAGTTCGATGCTTATACTCGGCTTCATTGGCGTCAATACCTCTCTCACTGACAACGATTCTGTGTGGGATGCCAATTAACTCCGAGTCTGCGAATAAAACTCCAGGTCTCTCCTTGCGATCATCAAATAAAACATCATATCCCGCAGCGGTTAACTGCTCATAAATATCTTCACAACGCTCTCTTACACGATGAGCTCGATGCATATTCATAGGGATAATAGCAATTTGAAAAGGAGCGATACTGTCTGGCCAGATAATTCCCCTATCATCGTGATTTTGCTCAATTGCTGCAGCGACAATTCGACTGATTCCAATACCGTAGCAACCCATGGTCATAGTGATGGCTTTGCCGTTTTCATTTAAAACCGTGGCCTTCATCTTTTCACTGTATTTTGTGCCTAGTTGAAAGATGTGACCTACTTCAATACCGCGTTTTATAGTGAGTTTGCCTTTTCCATCGGGAGAAATGTCGCCCTCAACTACATTTCGCAAATCGACTATTTCAGTTGCGGTTGCATCACGCTCCCAGTTTACACCCGTTAGGTGATAGTCATTTCTGTTGGCTCCACAAACAAAATCGCTGAGTATTGAAGCATCATTATCAACTAACATTGTTACATTAAGTTTAACTACACCAATTGAACCGGGAGAGGCTCCAATTACCTGATTAATTTCGTCATCCTTGGCAAATTCAAGTGGGCTTGCCACAAGTGAATGAGCGGCAGCTTTTATCTCATTTAATAGATGATCACCACGTAGCACTAGAGCAACGAGAGGCTGTTTGCCATCAGAATCAATGATACCTTTCACAATGAGGGTTTTAACCCCTTGCTTGGCATCAATGTTTAAGAATTTACAAATTTGTTCCATGGTTCTAACATCTGGCGTATGAATTTCTTCCAACTGCTGAGTGTCACCCGAACTGTGATCAACTCTGTCATCAGCAACTAGACAAGTAGCTTTTTCAACATTGGCTGCATAATCACTCGTATCAGAAAAGGCAATAGCATCTTCACCTGACTCGGCTAGCACATGAAACTCATGGGAACCACTGCCACCAATCGCACCACTATCTGCCAAGACTGCTCGATAGTTTAGGCCTATGCGATCAAATATTTTACAGTAGGCTTCATACATAACCTTATAAGTCGACTTCAAGCAGGCATCATCTAGATGGAAGGTATAGGCATCTTTCATAAGAAATTCACGTGATCTCATCACGCCAAAGCGAGGCCTAACTTCATCTCTGAATTTATTTTGTACTTGATAAAAATTTGCAGGCAATTGCTTGTAGGAACGAACCTCATTACGGATGATATCGGTGATGATTTCCTCGTGGGTGGGTCCAAGGCAAAATTCTCTATTATGGCGGTCACGAAAACGTAAAAGCTCAGGACCAAACTCATCCCATCGTTCGGATTCCTTCCATAGCTCTGCTGGCTGCACACTGGGCATAAGCAATTCGATGGCACCTGCTCGATCCATTTCTTCGCGAACAATGTTTTCAACCTTGCGTAAAACTCTTAAGCCGGTGGGTAACCAGCTGTATAAGCCTGAAGCAACTTTGCGTACCATTCCAGCACGAAACATAAGCTGATGGCTTACGATATCAGCATCATTAGGAGTTTCTCTACGAGTGGCGAGTAGATATTGACTGACTTTCATTATTTAGATTCTTAATTAGTGATAATTGCCGATATTCTACCAGTGCCATTAAAACCAAGCTACTTGAATTTATTCGGATGCAGGTAATAGTGCACTATTTCTGATTAACTTTAATCACTAGTTTGAAAAACATATTACAGTCGTTCTATAACTTGGTTCTTTATATTAATAAAATGCAGATAATTACTAGTGTCAAATCTAGACTTATATCCAGTAAGTCAGGTAGAATAGCGCGCCTTAGCCAAATGGTTAGTTTTTCGGAGTTATTAAACAATGCCAATTTACGAATACAAGTGCAAAGCCTGTGAGCATAAATTCGACAAATTACAGAAAATCAATGATCCAGTGTTAAAGGATTGCCCAGATTGTGGTGAGTCTGAGTTGGTTAAGCTTGTGTCTGCTGCAGGTTTTCGATTGAAAGGCACTGGTTGGTATGAAACAGATTTTAAAAACTCCGGCAAAAAGCCCAAAGAATCCTCAGGTAGTGATTCTTCTAGTAAAAGTACGACTAAGAAATCAACATCAACAAATTGATCATTTCTGAAAAAGGTAGCTAAATATGCGCAGTCATTACTGTGGAGGCTTTAACGCCGAATCTGTATCTTCACTCTCAAATGAAACAATTACTCTTTGTGGTTGGGTACATAGAAGACGTGATCTTGGTGGCCTAGCATTTGTCCAAATTAGAGATCGCTCCGGTGTAATTCAAGTGGTTTTTGAGCCTGATGATGGCGTGTTATTTTCCCAAGCTGAAGTACTACGCAATGAATTTGTCGTTAAGATAGAAGGAAAGCTAAGAGCTCGTCCTAGCGATATGGTAAATGCTAATATGGTAACAGGCGAAGTTGAGATAGTTGCCACTTCTCTTGAAATATTAAATAAATCTGAACCGCCAGTTGTACCGGTAGAATCTCACCAAAATGTATCGGAAGAATTGCGACTTAAATATCGTTACCTAGATTTGCGCCGGCCAGAAATGCAGCAACAGTTGCTAACACGCGCTAAAGTCACTAAAGCAGTAAGAGATTACTTAGATAATGAAGGTTTCATCGACATTGAAACGCCATTTCTCACTAAGGCCACTCCAGAAGGTGCCCGTGATTATTTAGTGCCAAGTCGAGTTCATCCCGGTGACTTTTATGCATTACCCCAATCACCACAGTTATTTAAACAGTTATTAATGATGTCTGGATTTGATCGCTATTATCAAGTAGTGAGATGTTTTAGAGATGAAGATTTAAGAGCCGATAGACAACCAGAATTTACACAATTAGATATTGAAGCATCATTTATTGATGAAGACTTTATCATGAAAACTACTGAGACGATGATAAGCAATGTTTTTAATGATGTGCTTGATATCGAATTAACAACGCCTTTTCCGACTATGGCGTACTCAGAGGCTATGGAGCGATTTGGTTCTGATAAGCCTGATTTACGAATGGATATGGAACTGGTTACGGTAGATGATTTGGTTGCTGAGGTTGATTTTAAAGTATTTAATGCCCCCGCAAATGATGAAAATGGTCGTGTTGCTGTTCTTTGCCTTAAGGGCAAGGCTGCTGATGTCAGTCGAAAGAAGATTGATGAATACACAGCATTTGTTGCTCGCTATGGTGCAAGAGGTTTAGCTTGGATCAAGATTAATGATAGAGATACTGGTGTTGAAGGTTTGCAGTCCCCCATCGTCAAGTTCTTATCGCCTGAAGCGGCTGAAGGAATTTTAGAGCGTTGTGGAGCCGAGACAGGCGATATTTTATTCTTCGCAGCTGATAAGGCAACAATTGTTGCTAATGCACTTGGTGCCCTACGACTTAAAATGGGTGAAGAGTTTTCATTAATCAGAGATGAATGGCGTCCACTTTGGGTTATTGATTTCCCAATGTTTGAAGAAGTCGAAGGTGGTTTACACGCGCTACATCACCCCTTTACTGCGCCAAGTGTTGATTCGATAGAAGAACTTAAAGCCAACCCATCTAAAGCCTTGTCACGAGCTTATGACATGGTGCTTAACGGCACAGAGCTTGGTGGAGGTTCTATACGTATCCATGATCAAGCCATGCAATCGGCGGTATTTGAACTACTTGGAATTGACGAAGAAGAGCAACAGAGTAAATTTGGATTCTTGTTAGAAGCACTAAAATATGGTTGTCCTCCCCATGGTGGTGTAGCTTTTGGTGTTGATAGGTTAGTGATGTTAATGACGGGGGCTAAATCAATTCGTGATGTGATTGCCTTCCCTAAAACAACCAATGCAAATTGCTTACTAACGGATGCTCCATCAAGTGCTTCAGACGCCCAGATGAACGAATTGCATCTTGTAAAATCTATCCTTTGACTATTATCCTCGGCATCGATCCAGGTTCCCGTACTACGGGTTACGGAGTGATTCTTGTCGAAGGTCAAAAGCAAGTTTATCTCGATAGTGGCTGCATACGAGTTGTGGCTCCTAATAAAAATATGCCACTAGCCGAACGATTAAGGATAATATTCGACGGCATATCCAACGTCATTTCTGATTTCAAGCCGGATGAAGTAGCCATTGAAAGAGTTTTCATGGCCAAGAATGCGGACTCTGCATTAAAGCTTGGTCAGGCTAGAGGTGTGGCAATGGTCGCAGCTTCAATTCACGCCATTGATGTGGCTGAATACTCCGCCTTAGAGATAAAAAAATCAGTAGTGGGCACAGGACGAGCCGACAAATTCCAAGTACAGCAAATGGTAAAATCTATATTACAACTTTCAGGAACACCTCAAGCAGACGCTGCTGATGCATTAGCAGTTGCCCTTTGCCATGCCAACTCAAGAAATAGCCTAGTAATACTCGCCAAAGCCGGTGCAATAGATAGACGCAAATAGTAAGACTAAGACTCAGTAATTACCTCTAGAATTGTTGATATTCATGGATGTTAGATTGTGCTAATCTAAGGATAAGAACCACATCAACCAAGGTAACGAAATTACATGGCATCAACTACCCAAATAAACATTTTCAACGACTTACACCGCATGTGCGGTAAAATTAAGGTGTTTAGGCGCCAGACCAAAGGTGTTCTTCACCTAAAAAAGGAGAGATTATGATTAGATCATTCTTTATTGCAGCATTATTGACATGCTTGTTGTTCGTCTCTTACGGCTCATCAGTTGCTTTGGCTTCACAGGCATCGGCTGCATCAAACATCGGCTTTGTCTTGTACACGAAAAGTCATGCACCGGGAACCCTAAACGCGAGGTGGATATACGGGGACAAGTACCGCGGCCCCGGGATGGCGACCGGAGGGCCCAGGGAGGGTTTTGTCGGCAAGTACCACGTCCGCTACTTCTACGAGAGCGGAGAGTTTTCAGATGAGTATGATATGGTTATCGAGAAGACTGGGGATGTCTACAAAGTGTCATGGATCACCAACGGTAAGGTCAGTGCTGTCGGTGTTGGCATGAAAGTTGAGAGTGGCTTGGCTATTGGCTGGCATAGAGTAGATGGTTAGCCTTCAGGCGATGCTGGCGCCGGATAATTCGAACGTTGAAGCTGTAGAAAAAGTCCAAAAACCTCAAATTATTGATCCAAAAAAACTCTAAGAATAGTATAATGAAGCCATCTAAATGAGAGGGAAACACCAATGGCTCGTTTTAAAAAATACGATTATAAACAAGACACCATGCTCGTTATTAATTTCGAAGAACAACTTCAACCAGGAACTTTTGAATACGCTATCCACTACCTGATTGATAACAAACTCGACCTTTCTCACTTTCATCCAAAATTTAAAAATCATACAACTGGTCGATTAGCTTACGACCCCGCCATCTTACTTAAAATAATATTGTTTGCTTATTCAAAAGGGATAACGTCAAGTCGAGAAATCCAGTGGTGTTGCAAGACCAATATTATATTCAAAGCCTTATCGTGCGATTCCATACCGCACTTTACTACCATCGCGAATTTCGTCAGTAGTCGTTCAAAGGAAATAGAAACTTTATTTGAGCAAGTTCTATTAGTCTGTCATGAGGAAGGATTATTAGGTAATGAGTTATTTGCCATTGATGGTTGTAAGCAATCTTCCAACGCCTCAAAAGAATGGTCAGGGACGTTTAAAGAGTTAGAAGAGAAACACGCTAAGATAAAACGGCAGATCAAATATCATTTAAGCGAACATCAATCGCTTGATAAAAATGAAAATCGTGAAGACGAGCGGATGAAGCGACATAAACAAGCCGTAGAAACTCTCGAAAAAGCGTCTAACAAAATTGGTGATTTTCTAAAAAAGTCAAAACCGCGGCAGGGACATGGAAAGCTCAAGAAAGAGGTGAAGAGTAATATCACTGATAATGAAAGTGCCAAAATGAAAACCAGTAAAGGAACCATCCAAGGTTACAACGGTGTTGCGACTGTTGATAAGAAACATCAGGTCATTGTTGATGCTCAAGCCTTTGGCGCGGGTCAAGAGCAGCATACTTTACAGCCTATTTTAGAAACCATCCAGGAGCGATTTAAAAGGTTGAACATCAGCGAAAATATCTACGCAGACGACACCATTATTACTGCAGATACTGGTTTTGCGAACGAAGCCAACATGAAATACTTGCATGAAAATAAAATCAATGGTTACATACCGGACAATCAATTTAGAAGTCGTGATCCAAAATTTAAAGATCAAAAAAGCAAATACGGAAAGCGACATCAAAACGAAAAAAGCAAGAAACCTCAAGTGATCATTCCCGCCAGTGAATTCAAACTCGACCCCATTAATAAAACGTGCGTCTGTCCTGCGGGAGAAAACATGTGGTTAAAGAAAGAAGGTAAAGATACTCAGGATAACAGCAAACTATTTTTTGAAGGACGGCTCAGCAAATGCAGACAATGTTCTCTTAATAAAAAATGCATGAGAAACCCTGACTCAGCCAATACAAGGAAAGGTCATGGCCGACAAGTCTCGTTTATTGTAGAGAAAGGTTGTAAGGCGAACTATACCGATTGGATGAAGCGACGAGTTGATAGTAAAGAAGGAAAACTAATCTATAGTCACCGAATGTCCGTAGTGGAACCCGTGTTCGGAAACATCGGAACCAACAAAGGACTCAATCGATTTAGTCTTAGAGGTAGCAGAAAAGTGAATGGACAATGGAAACTGTTTTGTCTTATCCAGAATATAGAAAAGCTCAAGAACTATGGAGAGTTAGCGGCATAAAGGCTAGTCTGTCACAGACACAGTCGACCCAGCAGCTGAAAGTAAAGTGTATAGGTTGTAAATAACGAATCAAAAATGTAATTAAATGAATCATTGAATTAATTTATAAAAACAGGCAAGGTTAGTTTAAATGAAAATGAATTCTAGGCTGATAAATAAGTCGTCTTGAAGATGGTTTTTCTACAGCCTCGTTAGACGACTATGTTAGACATTGCCACACAAATCGTCCGGTACATCATTGCTTGAGCGCTAATGATCCCGCTTCTAGGAGGCGCCCTGGTCGTTGCTCCTTTTTCATCTCGCATGGCTAAGGGTATGGTGCGCGCATGGAATGGAGCCTTTCAGTCGATCTTCGGCGTAGCCTTCGAGGTGGAGTTCGAAGGCGGTTCAGAGCAGTTAAGGCAAGGTGGGATTATCGTCGGCCTCACAGCTGAGGGGCGAAGAAGCGAAGATGGTCGATTAGGCCCATATAAAAAGGGTCCCGTAGTTATGGCGATAACCTCTCAAGCGCCAATTCATCCTGTATACATAGCAGGCAGCAGGGATTGTATGGCACCGGGCTCTTGGAAAATTCGACCGGGCAAAGTCACAATGAGGTATCTGGTCCCAATTTCCACCACGGGAATGACGTACGAAGATCGAAATGTGCTACTTCAACGGCTTCGTGTCGTTGGTGAGTCCGCTCATGCAAAATGGTTCGAGGGCGGTGGATCAGTCGCCTAACAAATTGTTGCAGCGGACGTTAGGTGCTGGTTAGACATAGCACATTGACTTAACAACGTTATAACGCTATGATCACCCAAGTGATTGGAGGCAGTATATATGAGTAACTTATCTAAACGTTCAACTGTTTATTTCGAACCAGCTATTCATCAAGCATTAAAAATCCGCGCAGCATCTTCTCGTAATTCCATTTCTGAAATTGTTGACGAGGCTGTTCGTGTATTGATGCTTGAAGACCATGAAGATTTACAGGCATTTTCTGAAAGGATAAACGAGCCAGAGTTGACCTACGGAGAACTTTTAGCAGATCTTAAGAAACATGGCAAAATATAGCCTTACATTTAAAAAGTCTGTTACCAAAGATCTCCGTGTAATACCAAACATAGATGTTAGTCGCATTCTCAATAAGATTGAACAACTGGCTGAAAATCCTCGTCCTCAGGGTTACACCAAGCTTACCGGAAATGAAAAATACAGGGTTAGACAGGGAAGCTATAGAATAATATATGAAATTAAAGATGCTGTATTAATTATCAATGTTATTAAGGTTGCTCATCGTTCTAGTGTATACAACAGCACCTAACATAAACGTGAAGTGGATTCATAAACCTGTCGCGTTTTTTGCAAAGCAAAAAATCACACCAGTACCATTCACCACTTACGTAGGGCGTTATAGAGAAAGAATAACGAGTTGACAATTCGTACGTTTTGGCGTACGCTTTCAATATCGAGGTAAAATATGACTACACTTAACGCAACAGAAGCTCGCTCTAATTTATATTCACTAATTGACGAAGCTGCTAACACACACAAACCAATAACAATTACGGGCAAAAGATCCAATGCCGTCCTTCTTTCAGAAGAGGACTGGAATGCTATTAATGAGACTTTGTTCTTAGTCTCAATCCCAGGAATGAGAGAATCTATTATTGGCGGTATGGAAACCAATATAAATGAATGTGAAAAGGAATTAAACTGGTGACATGGACGCTTTATTATACAAAACAATCTAAAAAAAATGCTAAAAAATTATCCGCCGCAAATCTAAAAGATAAAGCCCAAAAACTTCTTTCTATTATAGAGCAGAACCCTTATCAAAGTCCCCCTCCGTATGAAAAGTTAGTGGGAGACCTAGCTGGCTCATATTCAAGAAGAATAAACATTCAGCATCGTATTGTTTATCAAGTTCTTGAAGAAGAAAAAGCAATTAAAATCCTTCGTTTGTGGACCCACTATGCGTAATCGCTATAACCAGTGCATGAACAGGATTCCGAAAATCGGCACGTTTTTTGAAATAAACACCTCAAAAAAAGCGCCAATTGTCTCCACCCCTTACGCAAGGTGTTATGAGTTTAACGAAAGTATTATTCCGGCCCAAGTGGACTTTTGTTATAAATCCCTTTGAGATTGTTAATTGAACTATATTTTGTGTAAGAAAAGCTCTAATCTAACTAGTAATATTTCAAAAGGAGATACTTGATGAACTTTAATCTTGCAGACTTGGCGAACATTTCTGAAGTGATCGGCGCGATTGCTATTGTTGTCTCGCTTATCTATGTTGGTGTTCAAGTTGCAGACAGTACACGTGCTGTTCGCTCTGCATCCGCGAACGAGACTTCGTCAGCAATGTCATCTTGGTATTTACAAATAGGAAGTGATCTGCAGTCAAGCAAGGTTTTCAGAAGAGGAACTGCACAACCAGAAACTTTATCTGAAGACGAACTTTTTCAGTTCATTTTCCAGATGCATGCGATGTTCATTCAATTTCAAGGAGCCTATTATCTCTCTCAAGAAGGAACTCTTGACATCGAACTGCAGGAATCAATTACGAATGCGATACTAGGTGTAAGAGACCAACCAGGTTTCAACAAGTATTGGGGACAGAGAAAAGACCTCTTCAAGCCTGATTTCAGAAAATACATTAATAGACTTATTGCTGAAGGGGTGACAAATAAAAACATGGAGCAACTTTATCAATCGCCTAAGCACGAGTAGGCGATTATGGAATGCATGTTACAAAGTACTAGGAGGCTACTTCTGGTCGAACACATCACTACAGTTGAGATTAACTTTGTACTTCGCAACAACACATAACAAGTGACTATGAAGTGGATAGTTTTTCCGCTACGCTTCAAATCACAACTTATGCAAGGGGTTACATGTCTTTATTAATACTTGCAATCACACCAATAAAGATAAACATGGTGTTGACTTTGAGAATGCCAAATTACTATGGCTAGACTCTTTGCTTGTTGAAATACCTGCTAATACTAGCGATGAGGCAAGATGCATTGTAATCGGTCAAGTATTTGAGAAACATTGGTCTGCTATAATTACTTACCGTAACGGGAATGTCAGAATTATATCTGTACGCAGGTCACGCTCCGAAGAGGTGAAAATATATGAAAGCTAAACAAATTGATACAGATTTTGATAATGGTAAAGATATCTCTAGATCTTTCTAAGATCCGAAGACCTAATCAGGAACAACGCAGGGTTAATGTGGACTTCCCTACATGGATGATAGATTCTCTCGATAAAGAAGCAACAAGGCTAGGCGTTACACGACAATCCATCATAAAAGTCTGGTTAGCTGAGCGACTGGAATCCGGTTAATGTAGGGTGTTATGTGCAATAAGCCATGGACTGAATAAACATGTCACAAAAAACAAAAGATAATATATTTAAAATTGTGCAAACATTTTTGAAAAGTCCGCCATTAGTTGTTTGGGGTTCTCGAGCAACGGTTTCTTTTGGTTTGCCAAGTATGTGGGATTTAAATCAAGCTTTAAAAAAAGAGATAGAAGATTTTGACATCTCAAATGACAATTTAGAAGGTGAGCTTGGCAAAGACAAGTATCAAGGAAAACTGTCTCAAATAAAGCAGATTATCTGGAAAGAGGTTAATAATGCTGATTTTTCTGTTTCTAGAGAAACGATGTCTGGAATGCGCTTGGTTTTAGGCTGTAGTCCTTTGAGCCTAAGATGTTTGCAGTGCAGTTCATAATATCTGTTGAATTGTGGCTTGTCTCTGCGATAGCGACTTCGTCCAACAAATCGTTCAAGTACGTTTCGACGTTGCATGCCTTAACCAGACATAATAATGCTGCACATTTTTACACCGATTAACTAAAATGTTGTGAGATATTAAAAATCATTCAGTTATGAAGAACCCGTTAATACAAATTGAAAAATGGTGGTCGCTTGCAATAGGGGCATCACCACTGAATTTAAAAAGTGCCGTATGCCTATCAACAATAGATGAAACGGGGTTTCCTAATTCAAGATTCGTGGACCTTAAAGATGTAGACTTAGAAGGAGTCATCTTTTGCTCTAGTTATGACTCCAAAAAAGGAGGTGAAATCAAAAACAATCCTAGGGTTGGAATCACCGCCTGGTGGGATCATGTCGGCTATCAAATCCGAATTGTTGGTAATGCAGTTAAGGTATCGGAAGGTGAAGCAATCAGATACTGGGAGGCGCGCAGTCGGTCAGCACAGGTAGCAACACTCAGTTTCAATCAAAGTCAAATCTTGGATAATTTTGAATTTCTCGAAGAGAAGTTTTTAATGACTGAATCGGAATATAAAACCAACCACATCCCGAAACCAGTTAATTGGGGCGCTTATAAAATCGTACCGAATTCAATTGAATTCTTGCAATTTAAAGAGAACCGTATTCATCATAGAGAGCTTTATCAAATTGAAAACGGCAAGTGGTCAAGCTGTTTACTACAGCCATAAAATCGCATATCAAGCGTTTGCAACGGAACCAGTTAAAACTAGGCCGCTGATGCGAGGAGATATGTTTTCAAACATTTATCAAATTATGGAAACTATTTTCCGCTTTTTGGTGTGTTATATGCCTTTTAAACTATATGATAACCGTGTAGCATGATGTATTACAAGTGACTACATGTGGTGAAGGTAATGAGTATTACTAGTGTAAGATTAAGTCCAGACGTCGAAATCCCATTAAAACAGCTCTCACAAAAACTTGATAGATCAAAAAGTTATATTATTAATCAAGCTCTCAAAGAGTATATACAACGCCAAGCTATGGAACACCAGCGTTGGAATGACACAATCGAGGCACTAAATTCTGTAAAATCCGGAAAATTAGTTGATAGTGATGCAGTTGATAACTGGTTAGACAGTTGGGGGACGGAAAACGAACAAGCTCCTCCTCACATATGAAGCAATTTTATACTCCAGAAGCCATAGATGATCTTAAAAGGCTTAGAGAATTCATTGAAATAAAAAATCGAATGGCTGCCAAAAAAGCTTCAATTAACTTAAGAGAAGGAATTAGTAAGTTAATTGCTTTTCCAAATATTGGATTAACGGTTAACAAAGCACCGTATCCTGAGACAATACGTGATTTATATGTAAGCACTTATACTGTTCGCTACCTTCTACAAAACAATGAAGTTTTCATCCTTAGAATTTGGCATAACAAGGAAAATGAAAAATCAAAAAGTACTTGTATTTGAGGGGGACTAATAAATTGCCAATAAGCAAAACATTAAGTGTCAAGGAAATAGAGTGACTTACGATAAATTCAATCAGTTTTGTAACTCTTTACCCGCGACCACTCATGTTGCCCAATGGGGTAACTCGGACGTTTGGAAAGTGGGTGGGAAAGTATTTGCTATTGGGGGTTGGGGACCAAGCGACGAGCCTGCCTTTGTATTTAAAACGTCAGACATGAATTATGTGTTCTTAAGTGAGAGTGAGGGCTACAGGCCAGCTCCATATTTTGCTACTCGAGGTATGAAATGGATACAACAAATTGATAGCTCGAAAGATAAAGATGAAAACCTGAAGTACTACTTAACAGAATCGCATCGCTTAGTGTCTTTAGGTTTAACTAAAAAGATGCAACGTGAACTAGATTTGTGAACCACTCATCAATAATGTAAGGAATTATATTTACTAATAAACTATGAGACAAATTTCAATACATAGAGTTAATGCGAAGGTCAGAGGAATCCCTCGACGTCTTCGTGCGTTAGAGAAATGGGCCGAAGACTTTGAACAGACTGTACCTATTTATGAACACCAAAAGTATTGGAATTACAAGATTCCAGTTTTAGATCGACTAGTAAATCAGCCAACTACTAACTTTGAAATTCAGTCTAAAGCACTGAGTTGTCTCATCATAGCGGCAGCTCATCTAGCTAAATCTCCATTAAAAGAGAAATTACCCTATTACAAAGTTGCAGTATTACTTGTATTGCCAGATATGTTTTCTAGTGAAGTTACAGTTTTTTTCGATAAAAATTACTATGATAAATTTTATTACACAGATAATCTGTTATCAGATAATCAGAAACCAAGCAGTCAGTTTGAAATAGATATTCCTTCAGAGTTCAGTGAAGTTGGAACGATCGTAAAATGGAAAGATGAAGACGATAATGGCCAAACTATTACCTTTTCTGAAGAGCGTTGGACAATTGGGCAGCAGCCGTAAATATATCCATTCAATACATGCAGCGGATAGCTTTTCAGCTGTGCTTCAAAACTACCACTTATGCTAGGTGTTAAATGACTATGGAAACATTACTTTATCTTGCAGCGTTTATGACTTTTTTTATCGGCATTACTCACTCTGTCTTGGGTGAGAAATATATTCTCATCAGATTGTTTAAAAGAGACAACCTCCCAAAATTATTTGGTGGAACTGAATTTACTAAACTCACTCTTAGGTTTGCTTGGCACATTACGACAATAGCCTGGTGGGGGTTTGCAGCAATTTTGATTCTGCTAGCTGAGAAATCTTTCAATTATCATAATTTAGCTATGGTAATTGCTGTTACTTTTTTAGTGTCTTCTGTTATAACAATTGTTATGTCTAAAGGGCAACATTATGCAGGCTTTGTATTTTTGTTCATCGGTGGGGTCAGCCTATATGCAGCCGTCACATAACCAAGGCGAGAAAGGGATTCGTCAGCCTGAATTGATGACACAAAGACTTCTACTTAGATGCTTCAACCTTGATGATGCTAGCGAAGTTCAAGAATTAGCTGGAAACTTGAATGTATCTAAAACTACATTGACTATACCTTACCCTTATGAGTTCGCGATGGCAGAAGAATGGATAGGGACACATCAGGAAAAATGGGAGTCAAAAACTGGCCTAGTGTATGCTATAGCCATATTGGGGTAGGAATTATTGTACTGAAGCAGCGAAGAAGCTTGTGCAATTTTCGTTTGAGGATCTGAGGTTAAGTAAAGTAATCGCAGAGTACCTTGCATCGAATTCCCCGTCAGGAAAAGTAATGCAGAAAGTCGATATGCATCACGTGGAGACAAGGCAAAAAGCTGATCGATATGGAAAGAAGGTAGACATTGAAATCTACGAAATCCGAAACAAATAACTAGCACTTAGAGGAATTCTTAGGTGTTGTTGACAGATCAGTTGAGTTCAAGAAAATCGTTCAAGATGCCAAGCTTAATTGGCTTGGTGAATAAAGCTCATAACAGGGAGACAAGGTATTATGGAAACTATTTTATCTTTATATACTACGGCAATAATTGCAGTCGGAATTACTGGTGGGTTGTTACTCGTGCAATTGCTCGTTGTGGATGTGGTCGGAATTATGGCTGGGCACGTGCCCGGGACACCAGTGCCATCAAATCACGATAACTTTATGTTTCGCGCAGCAAGGGCGCATGCAAATACAAACGAAAGTGTTTCGAGTTTCATCTTACTTATGGCGTTTGCGATGTTGTCCTCAGCACCACCAAGTTGGGTGAACGGCTTGTCGCTGCTCTACGTAGCGGGTAGAGTAGCGCATATGTGTTTTTACTATGCAAACATGAAAATTCTGCGTTCAGTATCTTTCGGGATCAGCCTGTTGGCATTGCTTGGTATTTTGGGTGCTGGGATTGCAGCCTGGCTGTAGGGTATGCAACAATTAGGACTCATAGATGAGCGATACAATTGCAGTTTTTGCAAGTGCAAGGAGWARWKRWWWTWYMRKRMMMYKMRKKGRYKSGKWKGCKASKGWWTYAKSTWTSAATATTATTGATCTTTCTGAAAAAAACATCTCTCCCTATGATTACGAACATAAGAATATAAATGATGATTTCATGCCATTAATGATGCAGTTGTTAAGTCATGAGAAAATCATATTTTCAACGCCTGTCTATTGGTACGCTGCTAGCGCTCAAATGAAAATATTTATCGATAGAACATCTGACTTCTTAGACATAGAGTCTTATAAAGACATCGGCCGTAGGTTGAGGAATAAAACTGCTTATATTGTTTGTACATCAATTAGTAATGAAGCCGACCAATCATTTTTGAATGCCTTTAAAGATACCTTTGAATATCTAGGTATGAACTACGGAGGACATGTGCATGCCAATTGTGAAAATGGCTATGTTCCAGATGACTATATGAATGATGTTTCAAAGTTTGTAGAACTAGTTAAAGGGTATGTGTAGACAATGCTGTTAAATACTTTCCTTAATTCAAGTTTCGACATTAAGCGTGCAAGAGAAGAAACGATTGCTTGCAATGACATCATTCATTTCAACAATGCTGGTTCTTCATTAATGCCAACTCCTGTCAGCAAGGCACTACACGAGTACTTAAATAAAGAAGAACTAATTGGTGGTTATGAGACACAAGACTTATATGTAGAATCACTAAACAATATCTATTCATCTGCTGCAAAACTCTTAAATTGCCGGCTTGATGAAATTGCATTTGTCGAAAATGCAACCCGTGCATGGGATATGGCTTTCTACTCTTTTAAGTTCAATCCCGGTGATAAAATTCTAACCACCATCGCAGAATATGGTAGCAATGTGATTGCTTATTTACAGCAAGCGAAACGCTTTGGTGTTGAGGTAGTCTTTGTACCGAATGATGAGTTTGGACAACTAGACGTAAGTGCCCTATCTAATATGATTGATGATAAGGTTAAACTCATCTCTATAACGCATATCCCAACAGGTGGCGGCCTGGTTAATCCTGCTAAAACTATAGGGGAAATAGCTAATGCTGCTAGTATTCCCTACATTCTTGATGCCTGTCAAAGCGTTGGGCATCTACACATCGACGTACAAGAAATAGGTTGTGACGTACTTTGTATCACCGGTAGAAAATACCTGAGAGGGCCAAGGGGAACTGGCCTGTTATTCGTAAGGAAATCACTCTTAGATGAATTGCAACCACCTATGCTCGATCAACATGCGGCGGAACTTATCTCGCCCACTGAGTATATTATCCGCTCAGACAGTAAACGCTTTGAAAACTGGGAGCAATACTGTGCTGGTAAATATGCCTTAGGCGTTGCAATTGACTATGCTTTGTCTTGGAACCTTGATGAGATACAAAAACGAATATATTTGCTAGCTGATAATCTGCGCCTAAAATTATCACAGGTTGATGGAGTACATTTAACCGACGAAGGCGTTGAAAAGTGTGGCATCATAACTTTCACCTCAGACCAATTAGAACCTGTAGCAATCAAGCAAGCTTTATCTGCACATCAAATTAATGTGTCAATCTCTTCAGGTTCAGGAAACTTAGTTTCTTTTGAAAAAAGAGGTATAAAAGAAGTTGTCAGAGCATCTGTTCATTACTTCAATACCGAACAAGAAATTGACCGCTTTGTGGACGTTTTAATGAAAACTTTGATCTCATGTTAAATAAATTAAAAGTAGCCTTAGTCACAATAAAAAACTCCTTCACTAACCATGACACAGCTTCCACCAAATCGCTGACTGGTAAAGACATCGCAAATGTAATATTTATATTGCATAGTAACCCATTATATTACTTGAATTTAGCCTATAAATTTAATTCAAATGTAAATAGATATGACATTTGGCACACAATAGAGATTTTAAATACTAATATAAGCTGAAACCATCGACGCAATTCGCTACACTTCTAACCACTAACAAAAGAACTTGAGATAACAATAAATGATTGGACGAATTCGTGGCATTCTAATTGAAAATGAAGCGCCTATTTTATTGATTGAAGCTGCTGGTATAGCTTATGAAGTTCAAGCGCCCCTAGGAACCTGCTGCAATTTAACCATGCTTGGTGAAGAGGTTATCCTGCATACCCATCTTAGTATTAGTGAGAATGCCCATCAGTTATACGGATTTATCAGCCTTAGAGATAGACGACTTTTTAAAAATTTAATTAAGATAAGCGGAATTGGACCTAAACTTGGTTTAGCCATCTTATCGGGTATGGATACGGAACAATTTGTTGCTTGCATCAATGCCAGCGAAGTTTCCCTTCTGGTTAAGATACCTGGGGTGGGTAAGAAAACTGCTGAACGTCTTGTTGTTGAAATGCGCGACAAACTGAAAGATTGGAGCTCAGATGTTACTATGACAACTTCTGGAAAAGCTGCAACTAATGCTGCCGGTAAAATCTCAATTCATGGCGTAATGATAGAAGTACAATCGGCACTAGTTTCACTTGGATACAAACCCCAAGACGCCTCTAAGGTGGTTTCACGTTTAGCTGAAGAACATGATTTCACCGTCACTTCCAGTGAAGAATTGATTCGACTAGCATTAAAAGGTTCTCTAGTCTGATGGTACTCATAGAAAAACTTAGGGAACAGCTAAGCCATGATTGAATCTGACCGTTTAATATCAGCTCAGGACAAGGGACAGGAAGAGGTCATTGATCGCGCTATTCGACCAACTAGACTCGAAGACTACAGGGGGCAGCCCCAAGTACAAGAGCAGATGGATGTGTTTATCCGAGCTGCAAAACAGCGTCATGAAGCACTGGATCATGTACTAATTTTTGGACCTCCAGGCCTCGGTAAAACGACTTTGGCAAACATTGTAGCCAATGAGATGGAAGTTAATATTCGTCATACCTCAGGCCCAGTGCTTGAAAAAGCAGGTGACCTGGCGGCTTTATTAACTAATCTTGAACCTAATGATGTTTTGTTTATTGATGAAATACATAGATTAAGCGCCGTTGTGGAAGAAATTCTTTATCCTGCCTTAGAAGACTATCAGCTTGATATTATGATAGGTGAAGGGCCTTCAGCTCGCTCAATCAAATTAGATTTACAACCCTTTACTCTCGTTGGTGCTACAACAAGAGCAGGGCTTTTAACATCTCCACTTCGCGACCGCTTTGGTATCGTTCAACGTCTTGAATTTTATAATGTTGAAGATCTCACTGGCATTGTAATTCGCTCTGGCCGAATACTTGGTTTATCACTTGAGGAAGAAGGCGCTTTAGAGATTGCAACTAGGGCTAGGGGGACTCCTCGAATAGCCAATCGATTACTGCGTCGTGTGCGTGACTTTGCTGAAGTGAAAGCTGATGGAAATATAACTGCGGTAGTAGCCAATGATGCTCTTGATATGCTTGAAGTGGATAAGAAGGGTTTCGACTCAATGGATCGAAAGTTACTGCTTGCCATTATTGAGAAGTTTGATGGTGGTCCAGTTGGATTAGAAAATCTAGCCGCAGCTATAGGTGAAGAAAGAGACACCATTGACTATGTATTAGAGCCTTTTCTCATCCAACAAGGGTACATCCAGAGGACACCAAGGGGTCGAATTGCCACAGCTAAGGCTTATCAACATTTCGGTCTAGTGATTAAGGAAAATCTCTAGTCATGTTTAGAAACATTTTTTTGCTAATAAATAGTAACAATGACTGAATTTATCTTTCCTGTAAGGGTCTATTACGAAGATACCGATGTTGCAGGTATCGTTTATCATGCAAATTATTTACGATTTTTTGAACGAGGCCGAACAGAATGGCTAAGAGAACTTGGTGTTGATCAAACTGTGTTAATCGATCAGGGTTTAGCCTTTGCAGTGACCAAGATCAATATTGATTATATCAAGCCAGCACGCTTTAATGATTTATTGGAAGTGGTGACTGTAATTGATTCATCCAAGCGAGCAAGTTTAATATTTAAGCAGGTTATTCGTGATAAAAATCGACAAGATCATATCTATAGTAAAGCAGAAGTTAAAGCCGCCTGCATTGATATGAAAACCTTAAAACCAAAGGCTTTACCTAAACAACTTTTAAAGGAGATTATTTGTGAACGCTGATATGTCCATTTGGGGACTTGTTCTTGATGCTAGTTTTATTGTTCAGGGGGTAATGCTTTTACTATTAGTTATTTCGGTTATGTCCTGGGCGATTATTTTCCAACGTAGCAAATTACTCAAGGCCGCCAAGATCAATATAAGCCACTTCGAAGAAAAATTTTGGTCTGGCATTGACCTAAGCAAATTATTTTCAGAGTTAAATATGCGTCACAACGGCGCCGAAGGAATCGAAAAGGTATTTCAAGCGGGCTACAAAGAATTTGCTAGATTACGACAGCAACCCGCCACCTCACCTGAAGCTGTGATGGATGGAGCTCAACGTTCAATGAGAGTGACCCAATCGCGGGAGATTGAAAATCTTGAAACCAACCTATCTTTTTTAGCAACCGTTGGTTCCACCTCGCCCTACATAGGTTTATTTGGCACCGTTTGGGGAATCATGAATTCATTCATATCTCTTGGCTCCGTAAAACAGGCCACGCTTGCCATGGTTGCACCGGGTATCGCAGAAGCACTTATTGCGACGGCCATGGGATTATTTGCAGCGATCCCAGCGGTAATAGCTTACAACCGTTTTGCTAATAATTTAGAACGCATTGAAAATCTTTATGAGAATTTTGTGGAAGAGTTTACAGGTATTCTCCATCGTAAAGCTCACAGTTCTAAGGCAGCCTCTCAACAAATAAAGAACCAAGGCATGGCTCAATGAAACGGCATAAAAAACGCAAGCCAATGGCTGAAATCAATGTAGTTCCTTACATTGATGTGATGCTAGTGCTTTTGATAATTTTTATGATTACAGCACCTCTTGTCACAGCCGGCGTAAAAGTAGATTTACCCTCTGCTGATGCTGAACCTATGTCCACTGATGATGAACCACCACTTGTGGCAAGTATAGATAAAAGTGGAAATTACTATCTTTCTGTTGGAGATAGCCGCGATAAGTCCTTGACCGAGGATGAGTTGATTGATCTGATCAAAGCCCAACAAGCCCTCAAACCAAATACTCAGATAGTGGTCAATGGTGATCGTGATGTGGCCTATGGCCGAGTAATTAGACTCATGGTGTTATTACAAGAAAATGCCGGTATGCAATCCATTGGCTTGATGACAGAACCCCTTGAGGATAATTGATGGGCAAGTCCTCTGATGGTTTGCTACTGCCAATTGTAAAGGCAGGTCTGATCCATATTATACTGTTTGGACTGCTCTTCGTGAGCTTTCATCCAAACATGAAACAAATTCAATCTGAGCTGAAGGCAAATCCTGCACACATTATCAGGGCTACAGCAATTAGTTCAGAGACCGTTGAAAAATTGGTCGAAAAAAAGCAACAGAAAAAGAATGCAGCTGCCCAAGCTGAGCGCGATCGAAAGAATCGAATTCGCGAGGCAGCCGAGAAAAAGAAAAAAGCGGCTCAGGATAAAAAACGTAAAAAGTCAGACCGTGATAAAAAACGCAAGGCCGATGCTGAAAAAAAGCGTAAGACCGATGCTGAGATAAAGCGCAAGGCCGACGCTGAAAAGAAGCGTAAGGCTGATGCTGAAATAAAACGTAAAGCCGATGCTGAGTTAAAACGTAAGGCTGAACTTCAAGCTCAACTGAATGCCAAAAAAGCAGCAGCAAGAGGCAGACAGGTATTAAGTGAAGCCCAGAAGTATCTTGCTTTAGTTAAACAAAAAGTTAATCGTAATTGGATTAAACCTAATCAATCTGGAATTTGTTTACTAAAAATCAGATTAGGACCTGGCGGCATTGTAATCAGTGTCAATGATGTCAGTGGTTTGCAGGAAATTTGCCGTGCTGCAAAAGMTGCCGTGTATAAAGCTGAACCGCTGCCTGTTTCAAGTGACCCGGAAGTGTTTAAAAAAATGCGTATTTTTGAATTAGAATTTGACCCTCAGGAAAATTAATAAATGAAAAATCGACTAATCCAATTACTAAAAAGCCAAGTACTAGTAATCCTTGTCTGCACCACAGCCAGCCTTTGGGCGGCAGAGGATATTCTTAGAATTAAAATTACTCAGGGTATTGATGACGCTCGTCCAATTGCTATTGTGCCATTTAAATTTCAAGGCAACAATCAACCATCTCAAGTGATTGATCGTATTGTGGCTGCTGATCTACATCGCTCAGGACAATTTAGACCCTTATCAATATCTGAGATGCCTGAACTTCCAACCTCATCAAATGATGTCGATTTTAAAAAATGGCGTAGTAGAGGTGTTGAAGCGGTTGTTACTGGAACAATAACTGAGCTAGGTGCGGGAAATTATCGGGTTACTTATGAATTAGTGGATATATTTCAAGGTGAAACAGGAACCAAACAGGTACTGAGAGGAGGGGAGCTTATTCAAAGTAGCTCTTCGCTACTCTTGTCACGCCAAGCAACTGTGGCAGATGCTTCTCTGCGTATGTATTCCCATCAAGTAGCCGATGCGATTTTTCAAAAATTGACGGGCATCCGTGGTGCCTTTGCTACGCGTATAGCCTATGTTTCTGTTAATAAGCAAGATGCCAACCCATACCAGCTTTTTGTTGCTGACTCTGATGGATATGCACCTCAGAGACTCATGGCATCTGCAGATCCTGTTATGGCACCTAACTGGTCTCCCGACGCTAGAAAAATAGCCTATGTGAGTTTTGAAAATGGCAATTCTGAAATCTGGGTGCAGGATATTTACACTGGTAAAAGACGCAGTGTCTCAAAATTTAAAGGCATTAACTCGGCACCAAACTGGTCTCCTGACGGTCGAACACTAGCCTTGTCACTTTCCAAAGATGGAAATTCAGAGGTTTACACCTTAGATGTTGCTTCTAATCGCTTTACACGTATAACAAATAATTCAGCGATTGATACAGAACCAAGCTGGTCTCCCGATGGACGTTCATTGATATTTACTTCAAATAGAGGCGGTAGACCACAAATCTATACTAAGACACTTAATTCGAGTGCCAGACCAAGTCGTATTACTTGGGAGGGAAGTTACAACGCCGGTGCAAGTTATACTAGTGATGGTAAGAGCATTATCTTAGTTCATCGAAGTAAGGGTGTTTATCATATTGCCCGGATGGAAATAGCAACGAGAACAATGCATATTTTAACCGATACTCGTTTAGATGAGTCACCATCAATTGCTCCAAATGGCAGTATGATCATTTATTCGACACTCTACCGAGACCGTCAAGTTTTAGCGGCTGTTTCAATTGATGGTCGATTTAAAGCGCGATTACCATCCTCAAAAGGTGGTGTTAGAGCACCAGCTTGGTCGCCTTATTTGAACTAGTTAACAAAAAAAGCTCCTAATTGATATAATACTGTGCTAAATCAAGGGATAAGGCTTTTCAAGAGACGCTTTGACGCTTACAATGCACCATTGTGGAAATAAAAGTAAAAGTAATAATAAATCTAAGCTTAAGGAGCTAGAAATGTTGATCGAAAAAATGATAAAAAGTTTATTAGTATTAGTTTGTGTTGTTGGATTGGCTGCTTGTGAAACTAAACCAATAGTTGAAGAGCCTATTGATACAACACCTGTTGTTGAAGATACTCAAATTGAAACAATTACAGAGCCTGTAATTACAGCGGAAGAAAGAATGCGCATGGAAAGCGAAGAAATGCGTCAGACTCGAACAGTTTACTTTGAACTTGATATGTCTGCAGTTGCTCAAGCTGATTTAGCTGTACTAGAAATGCACGCTAAATTCTTAGTAGCCAGTGGCCGTAGTGTAACGCTTGAAGGTCATGCTGATGAGCGTGGAACTCAAACTTATAACCTAGCACTAGGTGAGCACCGTGGTAATGCTGTTGCCCAGTACCTAATGAACTTTGGTTTAAGCTCTGACAACATCAACGTTGTAACATTAGGCGAAGAACGTCCTGCTGACGCTGGTCACGATGAAGCTTCTTGGGCTAAAAACCGTCGCGTAGAAATTATCTATCAATAAGTAATTATTAATTGATGATTTTCGATCAAATTAAAGCTTTCTGCCCAACTATTCTTCGAATAACTAAAGCAGGAAGTTTTATCTTCTTTCTAAGCTTCACCTTAAGTTTATCTGCCGCTGAGGTATCACGCTCATTATCTCTTGAAGATAGAGTGCGTATCCTTGAACAGCAATTAAGTTCTGCAAATCGCATGCGGGCTGAATCTCAGTTTGAAGTAACCAGTCTTAAAAATGAAATTCGAGATCTGCTTGGTCTGGTTGAAGAGCAGGGTTATCAACTTCAGCAAATCATTACTCGTCAAAGAGAGCTTTATCGCGATATAGACAACCGTTTAACTGAAGCTGAAACCACGACTAGTGGGACCCAAACTCAAACCTCTGATGCTCTGGTAGTTAATACCAATGAAGCTTATTCAGCCTCTGAGGACGCAACAGTTGCTTCTACAGTAGTTGATACATTAGATGATGCTCAGATCCGTAAAATTTATGACAGTATTTTTCCCCTAGTAAAAAACAAACATTACGATGAGGCTATTGTAGGCTATAAGCAATTTATTGCTGATTATTCTGACAGTAGCTATGTGGCTAATTCACGTTACTGGCTTGCTCAAATTTACATGGTTCAAGGCAACACCACTGACGCTGAACGTGAATATCTCATTGTCGCCGAGCAACATACTACCTCAACTAAGGCCGTAGAAGCCTGGTTAAAACTTGGCAAGCTTTATGAAGGCCTTGGGCAATCTGACAAGGCAGTTAATGCTTATAATCAAGTTATTACACAATATGCAGATTCTACTGCAGCTCAAATGGCAGTTGATCGACTGCAGGCTCTTAAGAGTCCTTAACCTCTTTTCTCTAAATACTTCGACGATAGTTCCAACGCAGGCTTCAATAGCTTGAAATCAGACACGCCGTGAATACATCCATGTAGGCTTGCTCAGCCATCCATGGCTTCGAACAGTCTAATTTCAAGCTATTGAAGCCTACGTTTTGCAGGTGTCCAGAGATCTCTCTTTTTTAGTCTTTCAAATCAAGATTCCACCTCAAAAGTCCAGGGTCTCTGGTTACACTTATTAAATTCATCAGGTCTCTGCTGCAGGACGCAGCAGCGAAGCCTACAGGGATGTACTTGCGGCGTCCTGAGGAATTTAATAAGTGTAATCAGAGGCCAACCACCTAGAGATTCAAACAAGTAATCCCAGCCTGAAAAAGCCCTCAAACAGTGTTAATTAATCAAGTGAAGTGATACTATCCACCACCTTCTAGAAAATGTACTTTTTTTGAGCAGTTTGAACACCTGAATTAGGCACTAAATCGACTTAAAAAGTTTGGGAATAAGCAGTTTGGAAACACTAAGAATCACAGAAATATTTTACTCACTGCAAGGCGAATCCCTGTTATCAGGATTGCCCACTGTGTTTATTCGTCTGACAGGATGTCCCCTTCGTTGTAATTATTGCGATACCGAGTATGCCTTTAGCGGTGGTGAACGCATGACTCTTGAAGAAATCTGTACTCAAGTTGCAAGCTATGAGTGTCGTCAGATTTGTGTTACTGGCGGAGAGCCTTTAGCTCAGAAGCAGTGCCTTGATTTGATGAACAGACTTTGTGATATGGGATATTCAGTGTCTATTGAGACATCGGGTGCACTTGCCATAGAAGACATTGATTCTCGCGTTGTAATCGTGATGGATTTAAAGACACCAAATTCAGGTGAGATGCTTAAAAATAGGATGCAGAATATTGCTCATTTGACTGAGAAGGATCAGGTGAAGTTTGTTATTTGTAATGAGCGTGACTACCAACGGTCGAAGATGCAAGTGGCTGAGCATCAGCTAAACAGGCGATGTACTGTGTTATTTTCACCATCTCATGAAGAGTTAGATGGTGCAGAGCTGGCGGCTTGGATCTTAGCAGATAGGCTAGAAGTGCGCATGCAAGTTCAGTTGCATAAGATTTTGTGGGGAGATAAGCAGGGTGTCTAAGGTTAAAAAGGCGGTTGTATTGTTTTCGGGTGGACTTGATTCAACGACCGTTTTAGCTCAGGTGCAGGCTGCAGGGTATGAGTGTTATGCCATGAGTTTTAATTATTCCCAGCGTCATAGTGTTGAGCTAAATGCAGCGAAGTTAATCGCGAAACAATCAGGCGTTAAAGAACATAAGATAATAGAGCTCGATTTATCTCAAATTGGTGGTTCAGCTTTAACCGATACAAGTCTAGAAATTCCCGATCATGAAACTTCAGGTATTCCTATTACTTATGTGCCGGCGCGTAATACTATCTTTTTATCGATAGCGCTTGGTTGGGCCGAGGTAATCGGATCGAACCATATTTTTGTGGGTGTAAATGCCGTTGATTATTCTGGATATCCTGATTGTCGTCCTGAGTACATCGCAGCCTTTGAACAGATGGCAAACCTAGCGACTCGAGTCGGCGTTGAAGAAAATTCCCTTAAAATCGAAACGCCCTTGATTGATTTGACCAAGGCTGAAATTGTACGTCTAGGTGTTGGATTAGGGGTTGATTACAGTCAAACAGTCTCCTGTTATCAGGCAGATAGTGATGGTAAAGCCTGTGCAGCTTGTGAGAGCTGTCGATTAAGAAAGCAAGGCTTTAGAGATGCAGGGCTCGAAGATCCTACCCATTATCAGTAATTCAGGTATAATGCGCGCGCGTAAATAGAGAGAGTTATCTGAAAATTGGCTTAGTTGCTACGCTGTATGTTTTTGATATTAAACTACTTTTCAGATATTTTTTAAAACTTAAACAGGTAAATTTAATTATGGCTATGGAACGTACTTTTTCAATTATTAAGCCCGATGCAGTTGCTAAAAACGTTATTGGTGAGATATATACACGCTTTGAACGTGCTGGTTTACGAGTTGTTGCAGCTAAAATGTTGCACCTTTCTAAGGATCTTGCTGAAGGCTTTTATGCCGAGCATAGCGAACGTCCTTTCTTCAACGATCTTGTCAGCTTCATGACATCAGGTCCTGTAATGATTCAGGTTCTAGAAGGTGAAAATGCAGTTCTAGCTCACCGTGAAATTCTAGGTGCCACTAATCCAGTTGAAGCTCTAGCCGGCACAATTCGCTCTGACTTTGCGGATTCATTGGACGAAAATGCTACACACGGTTCTGATTCATTAACGTCAGCAGAACGTGAAATTAACTATTTCTTCACAGCTGAAGAAATTAGTCCACGTACTCGCTAATAGTCTTTTAAAATGACGACCACACCGAACAGTGAAAAAACCAATCTTTTAAACTTGTCTTTGCCAGGTTTGAAAGATTTTTTTGCTGATTTAGGTGAAAAGCCATTCCGCGCTATTCAGGTACTTAAATGGATCCATCAGTATGGTACTGAGGATTTTGATGACATGAGCAATGTATCAAAATCGCTCCGTGAAAAGCTCAAGGAAATTGCTGTTATTGCTAGCCCCGAAGTTCTATCACAACAGATCTCAAAAGATGGAACCATCAAGTGGGCTTTAAAACTTGAAAGTGGTCAGGCAATTGAAACGGTTTTCATTCCTGAAAAAAACCGTGGCACCCTTTGTATCTCATCTCAAATTGGTTGTGTTGTAGACTGTACATTTTGCTCCACAGGAGCACAAGGCTTCAGTAGAAACCTTCAATTATCAGAAATTATCGGTCAAGTTTGGCATGCCATGAAATATTTTGGCTCAGCTAAAGTGACGGGTAATCGAACAATTTCTAATGTTGTGTTTATGGGAATGGGCGAACCCCTGCTTAACTTTGAGCCGGTGGTGGCAGCCATGAATTTGTTACTAGATGATAATGCCTACGGCCTATCAAAACGCCGCGTCACCCTCAGTACATCGGGTATACTTCCTGCCTTAGACAAGCTATTAGACTACACAGATGTGGCACTTGCAGTCTCTCTACATGCGCCGAATGATGAGTTGCGCAATGAATTAGTACCGATCAACAAAAAATACCCGATTAAGATGTTACTAAACTCCATTAAGCGCTATTTAGAAAGGTCCAATGCAGCGCGTAAGGTTACGGTAGAATATGTCTTGATCGATGGTGTAAATGATACAACTGATCATGCCCATGAATTAGTAAAAATCCTCTCAGGTATACCTAATAAGATAAATTTGATCCCTTTTAACCCCTTTCCAGGTAGTTCTTATAAAACTTCCTCACAAAAAGCCATAAAAGCCTTTGAACAGATAGTCCAATCTAGTGGTATGATAGTGACCACTCGTAAAACACGGGGTGAAGATATCGATGCTGCCTGTGGCCAATTGGCTGGAAGAGTAAATGATCGTACTCGGCGCATGGAAAGAAAAGAAAAAAATAGCATCAAAATAAACACTATTCTTGATAATTGATTCTTGATAATTGATTATTGAGTAGGGATTTCGAATGTATAAAATGAGTGGTTTGTTATCAGTTATTCTGTTGGTTTTTATCAGCGGTTGCACAACGACAAGTTCAAGCTTTACAACACCTTATTCTACAGCGGATAAAGGCAATATATCGAGTGATTTCGATAAGGAAAAAGCCGCCAGTACAAGATTAAGTTTAGGCCTGAGATATTTATCTCAGGGCGATTACGAGAAGGCTAAGTTTAACCTTGATAAGGCCTTTGACCACCTACCAAAAAACGAAAATGTGCTGAGGGGATTTGCTTGGTACTATGAAAAAGTATCTGAAAACGAGTTAGCGGAACAATATTATAAAAGAGCCCTGAAAGTTAATAACAAAAACCCCGCCTTATTAAATCAATACGGAGTATTCCTTTGTCGTAATAATCGATTACAGGAAAGTCTTAAGTTGTTTGACGCCTCAACAAAAATATTAAGCAATAAAGATGTAGGGGGTACTTTTGAAAATGCTGCTACTTGTAGTCTCATGGCTGGTGATGCAGAACAAGCTGAAATAATGTATCGAAGAGCATTAAATCATAATCCAAGACAAAGAGACTCTTTACTTGGTATGGCGTCCATTGAATATGACAAGACTCGCTATAATCGAAGCCGCTCATACCTTTCACGATATGAGTTAATAGCAAAACATACACCTCGTTCATTATGGCTGTCTATTCGTACGGAATCTAAACTGGGTAACATGAACGCAGTGGCAAGCTACGGGATTAAACTAGAGCAACTTTATCCTGACTCACAACAAACAGCAGATTATTTGGATACTAAAAGCCAATGGCTGAAATAGAAGATAATAAAGCTACTTCCAAAAATGCTGATTCTGGTACAAGTGGCGAGTTGAGTGATTCTGGACCTGGGGATTTATTGACGGCTGCACGAGAAAAACTTAACTTATCAATTCCTGATGTTGCGAAGCAATTGAACTTATCGCCTTCTGTCATTGAGCAACTAGAATCTAATCAATATACCGATCAAATTCCTGACGCCTTTATTCGTGGTTATTTAAGAACCTATGCAAGAGCTGTAGAAATTGACGAAGAAGAAATAGTAGCCATTTATACTCGGAATATTGGTCTTGAAATCGTTCGCAATTATTACGTTCCTTCTACTGATATTGCTCCTGTTAAAAGCCAAGTTGGCAGTCACATGCTCTGGTTTAAAATTCTTAGTCTGGCATTGATTATTACTATCTTAGTCCTTGGTTGGATGGCATTTAAAGAAAATACTAAAAAACCTACTAGCCCTAGTAATATCCTAACCAGTCCTATTCAGAAGACTGACAAGGAGATCGATCTTAATAGCAAACCAGTCACTAGGGCTGAATTGTCAAATGACAAGGCTGACAATAATTCTGATTCAGCTAGCCAACTGGTGGAACAAGAGGTAGTGACAGAAGAGCTTGCCCAGCCTGAGAGCCGCCCAGTAAATGCAGACTTGGAATTTAGCTTTATAGAAGATTGCTGGGTGCAGGTAATTGACAGCGATGAAGAAGTGCTAGCGGTAGGATTAAAGTCAGCGGGTCGTAGATTCTCAGTGAGTGGTGTTCCTCCCATTCGTGTTGTACTTGGTAAACCAAGGGCAGTGAGCTTGCAATTTAACAATGAATTAGTTGATTTAACCATTTACCCCGCTGGTCAGACTGCACGTTTCTCTTTGGGTGAAAGTCCTTCAACCCTAAATTCAATTTCTCGAGATTAAGTCATGTATTATCAGTCTTCAATAACTCGACGAGTGAGTAAAAAAATATATGTTGGATCTGTCCCCGTGGGCGGTGATTCACCAATTAGTGTGCAAAGCATGACGAATACGGATACCTGTGACGTTGAGGCAACGATAGACCAAATTCAACGGATAGTTGGTGCTGGAGCTGATATGGTTCGTGTTTCTGTGCCGACTAATGAAGCGGCAGAGGCCTTTGCAAAAATCCGAGCAAGAGTTGAAGTGCCTCTAATTGCTGATATTCATTTTAATTATCGTATAGCATTAAAGGTCATGGAGACAGGCGTCGATTGCTTGCGTATTAATCCAGGCAATATAGGATCGGTAGCCAGAGTTCGTTCTGTGGTTAGCATGGCCAAGGATAAGAACATACCCATAAGAATTGGAGTCAATGCCGGATCACTTGAAAAGGACATTCAAGAAAAATATGGTGAACCAACTCCGGAAGCACTTGTCGAATCAGCATTCAGACATATCGATATTCTTGATAAGTTGAATTTTGATAATTATTGAGATCGCGGCCGTCTTGGCTTGCACACTATTTGCCGGCGCCGCTATATACATAAATGTTGCTGAACATCCTGCAAGATTAGAGTGCGGCACCGAACTCGCTGCCACTGTTTTCGGGCCAAGCTATCGTCGTGCCGCTGCCATGCAAGCCTCACTCGCAATAGTTGCAGCGACATCTGAATCTAAGCCTTCATCAA
>NVWF01000017.1 GCA_002746155.1 Gammaproteobacteria bacterium
CTTCTTTGATCTTTCATGTAGCATAGAATAACATAAACCCACTTTTGCTAAAGCCTTGCACTGAAAGTGCATAGTTTTCACTAGCGAACTGAGACAATAAAGTAACATCAGCGGCTGCATCATTAACTGTAGAGGTTGT
Source organism: Gammaproteobacteria bacterium (assembly GCA_002746155.1). Lineage (GTDB taxonomy): Bacteria > Pseudomonadota > Gammaproteobacteria > Enterobacterales. The sequence continues at coordinate 140 of NVWF01000017.1, forward strand.
TGAAATTGAAAGGGAATCGTACAGTAAGGTGGTAACGTAAATATAACAAGCCATTCAAGCAGGACTTTTAACAGTTGGTTAGGTTCCGCTTCGCTTCACATTATAACCAACAATTAAAAGCCTCTTATGGGGCGATACTACCAACATAACTTGTACTGTATACTGAACATGTTATACTTGTGCTAACTATTGTACAAGAGACAGGAAGTATGAAATGAAAGTTATAAATTTCTCTGAAGCCAGAAATCATTTGAAAAGTGTACTAGATCAAGTAGTTAACGATGCAGACTATACCATAATTTCACGCCGTGACAGTGAAGATGCTGTGGTAATGTCTTTAGAGCAATTTAATGGTCTAATGGAAACTGTGCATTTACTAAAAAGTCCAGCCAATGCAGTTCATCTTGAGAAGTCAATTAAACAATACCGGTCAGGTAACACTAGCACCCATAGTTTAGTAGATGCTTGAAATTCTAGCATGGACCAAAGAATCCTGGTCAGATTATCTTTATTGGCAATCCCAAGATAAAAAAACCATTAAGCGAATAAATAAATTAATAACTGATACACAAAGATCACCCTATATAGGCATCGGTAAGCCTGAGCCACTAAAAGAAAACTTAGCTGGCTTTTGGTCTCGTAGGATAGATGAAAGCAACCGTTTAGTTTATGCTATCGATAACAATCAGTTAACGATAATATCTTGTAGGTATCACTACCACAAATAATATAACGAATAAGGTTAGATTGTGAGAGCAGAGCGAACCACAATCTGAACCGTTTGTTGGACAAGTCCGATGTTGATAATTTCTAAGGTGCTATGCAAACAGCTTTTTGTCGACGAGGATCCCTTGAGTAACACCGGACTGTCGGTTGACTGTTCCGGTTTGTAGTAGCCCGTTTATGGCCGTTGATGTACTGCTCTTATTGATAAACATCATCATTTCTCCTGTATTCCTGACGAGCAAAAACCTCCAGCGTCCCTGACCTGTATTACCCAGAACTTCTGCCTACTTCTCACATGATCAGATCTTCAGTTTTCATTCAAACAGGCACCAGAGTTTCTCGAGTGCTTCGGTTGATCCGTGTTGCAACGATCTGCATCGGCCTACCACAACAAGCGCAGAGCAGTTGTGAACGTGATTTCTGTTTTTTCAGGAAGCGTACTGGGTCAAAATGAAAGATCAGCGACAACAGCCTGATCAATATTTTACTGTTAGGATGCAAAAAACCATAATTTCGTGCCCGGCGAAACCCTCTGGGCAGAACATGTTGTAGAACCAACCACAGAAAGTCAGCGCCTGAAACAGTTTTGCTCTGATACTGTTTGGACTTGCTGTCGAGATAACGAAAGGTCACGTTACCGTTCTCACAGGACAGAATATTTTTTTCTTGGATCACACCTCGGTACAGGTATCGTCCCAGATAGCACAATGCCTTTTGACCAGAGCCAACGGGTTGACAATCAACGACCCATCGTTGTGGGCAGTTATCAGGCAATTTAAGCTTATCCTCGACAATCGCCTCAAGCAGTTTAGMGCGAAATACTCTGGCCAGCGCCTTGTGGTTAAAGAGATACTCGCCCGGCTTTTCCCGCCATAGGCGGTGCTTTTTGTTAATGGCAGCCGCAGGGATCACCGCATGAATATGAGGATGGTAGTCCAATGCTCTTGAGTGGGTATGCAATACCGCAATGACTCCCGGCGTCCCTTTCAGTTTTTTGTCATTCTGACTGAAACTTTGCAATGTATCCCAGACTGATTTAAATAGCAGGCTATAACCGTGTCGCTGGTGCCGGAAGAACAACTGTCGTAGCTGGGCAGGTACCGTGAAGGTGATCATGAAATAGTTGGCCGGCACCTGTTTTCGACACTGGTTTTCCAGCCATTGTTGAGATTCATGATGCTGGCAATGCGGGCAGTGTCGGTTGCCRCARGAATGTGGAAAATATTGNNCNNTGTCACRGGGGTCACAATGAGCCTKCATCAGTGGGCTGTAGCGATTTCTACAGGTCTTCATAGCTGCCAGTGCTTTTGCCTGTGAGGGAAGCAGGCGAGCAGCATACTGAACCATAAAGTCGCTTTCAAATTGTTCAATGACAGAGGATAAACGGATCATCGGACATTCCCCCATTGAATATCAAAGCCATTCATCAARTCATTGAKCAACTGACAGGCATTGTTCTGAGTGTTATTGGTCAGATGCGTGGCATAACTGTGACGCAGACTATGGCAGGTGATCTTCTTYTTTAAACTCATGCCAAGTACGACGGAAGTCATTGCACTCTGAACACCACCGCGATCCATGGGTATTATCGCCAGATGGGCTTTTTTTAATCCTCGTTTTCGGCTGGGAAAAAGAAACCTGGGATGTCGATGCACAGACCAGAAGCGACGTAGTATTCGCAAGGTGAGATCAGGGAGTGGCACAAGGCGATTTTCCACATGGATGTGGTATATGCAGGTTTTGCAGGAGCAAAAACCTGACCTTATTACCCTTGGCATTACGGATATGAACACGTCCACGCTCGGCATCAATATCCCCGATCTCTAACCTCAGACCTTCACCTAGACGCAAGCCCATGCTGTAGAGCGTAAAGAAAAATACACGATAACTGACTCTGTCTGTTGACATGAATAGTTTGTGGGCCTCTTCTATAGAAACGATGTCTGGAATGCGCTTAGTTTTAGGTGGTTGGATCAGTTTTAGTTCTGTCCAGGGTTTATTCAGAACATGCACATAGAAAAACTTCAATCCATAAAGATCGAGTTTGACAGAACTCCAGGATAAACGTTCTAAAAGTGCGTGAAAATAGTCCAATAATTGTTCTTGTTCCAAGGCATCAAGATGGAAGTTAAAAAAGTCGCCTAGTCGACGAATAGCACGACTGTAGGCCTCAATGGTTTTAGGTTGTAGTCCTTTGAGCCTAAGATGTTTGCAGTGCAGTTCATAATATCGGTTGAATTGTGGGTTGTTTGATGTTTTCATTGGTTTGTAACCTCATGTGGTTATTGAGGTTACACCTAATTTAATGGTGAAGTGGTTTGTCTCCGCGATAGCGGCTTCGTCCAACAAGTCCGTCAAGAGGGATTCCATAAATCGATACGATTTTTGCTTGGCAAAAAAAGTGCCAATTTATTCCACCATTTACGCAGGGTGTTAGGTTTCAAATGTACCTTGCCTTAATCGAAGTGATAGAATAGTATCACTTTATGAAAGTTGAACTTGTAACCACCCTAAAACGTCAGGCAACTAAAATTTTAGCTGAACTGCGCGAATCTAAAGAGCCCGTTCTCATAACTGAACACGGAAAACCTTCCGCATACCTTATAGATGTTGATGACTACAATTTTATACAAGATCGTTTGGTTATACTTGAAAGTCTTGCACGAGGTGAAACTGCTATTCAGGATAATCGTGTTTATTCCCAAACTGAAGCACGTAAGAAAATGAGTAAATGGCTCAAGTAACTTGGACTGAACCTGCTTTAACAGATCTTGAAGACATCGCTTCTTATATAGCGTTAGATAAAATTACAGCTGCCGAACAACTAGTTCAAAAAGTATTTGATTCGGTTGAACGACTTGAACAATTCCCAGGTTCAGGAAGAACGCCACCTGAGCTTGAAAACTCTCATAACAAGGCCATGCAATCCGACTCCGCTTAATGCCGGGTTTTCGGGCTGTTTTCTGCGCAAGTATTAACCCAAAACGCAGCATTAAGCTCAACGGCTGATGTCAGGCGTTATTTTTTTATCAAATAAGGCGTTTTAATTATGGATGAGTCGAAAACTAAAAGTATTTATTGGAATTTTTTAAAGTATTTTATCAATAGTATTGCTAGAGCTTTCTGGTGTAGATGCAACAAAAACAAATGTTTTTTCATTCGATAGTTTTTCATTGGCAATATTAATTATGCTTTCTGTTTGCTTATATGCTTTTGACAATATGCTTAAAGGTATCGCCAAATGGTTTAATAAAAGAACAAAAAACTAATTATGCTGGCATTCGACTTATGGTATAAAAGTAGGGTGACCTTTTATCAAAACCTAGCTGATATAGTTTTAATTCTACATACTTTGTTTGTTGTATTTATTATTACAATACTACTATTAACTGTTATTGGTGGCTATCGTCAATGGAAATGGATACGTAATTGGTGGCTTAGGGTTTGTCACCTTATAGGAATCGTTTTTGTTGTTATTCAATCTTGGGCTGGTTTGGTATGTCCTCTGACAACTCTCGAAGCCTGGCTTCGAAGTCATAACGGGGGAGCGCAATATGAAGGGAGTTTTATTCAATACTGGCTTGAACGTTTTCTTTACTTCAGTGCATCAGAATGGATATTTATTGTTGTCTATACGGTTTTTGGTTTACTTGTTATTCTTACTTGGGTTAGGTTTCCACCACAGAAAAATCCGAGCACTGGGCGTTATGTGGCTTCAGAGGAGAGACATGATAAAGAAACTGATACAGATAATTCTGCTTAGTGCGGCTGCAGTTGCTGCTGGCTGTGCATCAGGCGAAGGCAAGTCTTTGGAATTTCCTAGCTGGTCTTTCAATACAGCGATGCTCTTTCCAGCCGACCACTCGCTGATACGTCCTGAGGATGGAGTGGCTTTGCAGGATGGCCGTGTCGTTGTGGCTGACCAAGTCGATGGTCTTCGCATTATCTCTGCTGACGGGATCGAGCCCGCCGTTCGGCATCAATATGGCGCGCGGAGATCATTCAGGCGGGATCTGGTTTACACAATCGACTCAGAACAAACCCGAACAGGGGGAAAGGGATCTTTTTCGTTCCGTTGATATTCGCACCCCTGATGGAGCACTTTACTACCTCCCACCACCAAGTGGTGGGAAACCGCGCACTGCGGTGCAACTGGTTGGAGGGCTCAGTTTTGCCAATGGAGTCGTCTTGGATGAGACGGGCGGTTTCTTGTATCTGTCCGAGACAATGGGAGGTCGTGTGCTGCGATACCGCTTGGACGTACAGGCCGGCCAGGTTACAGACCAAACAGTTGCACTGACGGACGTCAGACCTGACAACCTCGAACTTGATCGGCACAATAGGCTTTGGATCGCCAATCCCATGTGGAACGAGATCCTTGTGCTCGACCTAAACACGGACACCGCCCAATCCGTATTCCGGATTTCAACTCGAAAGAGTGAGCAAGTGATCTTAGAGATCGAATCCCGTATCCGGGATGGAAAGTCCTGGCTCGAGCTTCTGTCACCCCTCCTGTGGGAGCCTGGCCCCGGACTAGTCACAGGCATAATACTTTCGGCGGACAATGGGCCTGTGTATGTGACTGGTCTCGGCAATACACTAATACAACTGAAGCGGTGAACGAAAGATGGTCAACTTATCGGCTACGATCTTGAATCTTCTTTGTCATCACACACTAGCAAATAATATGAATTTACTAGGTTTTTCTGCATCAACTTTCTGGAATTAGAGCAATTGTTTGCTCTGTTCGTGTAAGCGGCAACTGGCCTTGGAGGTGGCAATGTCTAACGACAAATATTTTGAAATGAACCGTGTAGGATGGGATAGTCGTGTGAATACTCACTTTGACTCAAAGTTTTACGATGTTGATGGGTTTCTCGCAGGTAATACTTCCCTCAGAGAAATCGAACTCGCAGAGCTTTTAAACGTCAGCGGAAGAAGGCTGCTACACCTTCAGTGTCACTTTGGATTAGATACCTTATCCTGGGCGCGGAAGGGTGCCATCTGTACCGGAGTCGATATCTCACCCGTGGCAATTCAGAAGGCACGCGATTTGGCAACGGCGACGAAACTGGATACCGAATTTATATGTTCAGATATTTACGGGTTCGAACGTAATGATGTTGAGCCATTTGAAATTGTGTTTATGTCCTACGGAGCTATTTGTTGGTTACCGGATCTCAAAAAATGGGCTGAAATCGTTACTTCAAACCTCGAGAAGGGTGGTACGTTTTACATGGTTGAATTCCATCCAGTTTACGATCTTCTTGCAGGTTATTCTTATTTCTCACAGGACGTTCCTACTGTAGATGAAGAAAATACTTATACTGAAAATGGTACCGATATAGTGGCGAAGCTGGCGACCTGGGCTCATCCGTTATCAAGTGTCGTTAATGCATTAATTGAGGTCGGCATACAGGTGGAGAAACTGAGCGAATACCCGTATAGCCCGTACAATTGTTTTGAGGGTATGGTTGAACGAGAACCGGGTAGGTATTACTTAACCCACAGAGGGCACGATATGCCAATCGTCTATAGCCTTCTTGGCCGAAAAACTGCATAACAAATTGCCACTGAGCAAAGCCTTAGGCATCAACAATATAGATGTGTCTGTTGAGCTTATGAGGGGTGCATTAACTGGTTTATTGAAGCATGTTGGTCTTGAGCCCTCTACTAAATATCATGAGACCCTAACTGAAGTAATGTTGGCGGCCGATGGTTAGATTCTGACATTTGTTATGATAAACAGGTACCATTTACAACAGAGCAATTTGGACAACTATGAGTAGATATCACTCTGAGGAAGAAGCATGTTGAATATTAAAAGCGTCAACCATATTGGTATTAGGATAAAAGATAAAAGCCGGTCTGTGAAGTTCTATGAAGTTCTGGGATTCGAATTCACAACTGATACAGGGTTTGAAGAAGGCCATCCCATAGTAATGAAACATCCAAGTGGTGTGGTGTTAAACTTACTTGGTCCTTCGAATATGCCCGAAGGTGAAAATATACTAATGGATGTCTCTCAAAAATATACGGGTATTACCCACGTCGCATTAACCGTTGCCTCACTTGTAGATGCCAAGAAGTTCATGAAAAAAGAATGCATTGAAATTACTGGCTCATTTAGTTTTGGTGGGATGTCTGCAATATTTATTCGAGACCCAGACCGCAATGTCATCGAGCTTGATGCGTATGGTGCTGATGAAAATAATGATTTATCAGGGTACGCTGGGCATATTTAAACGGGCATTCAACAAGACAACAACTGAAAGTATTTATTGAAGATTGGCCCTTTACTTAGAAAACTTTCGTCAGTTTGAGCAATATCATTATTTCTGACTGGATGTCCAGCTTGACGTTTTGAGTACACATAACCAATACATGAGAAATACAGAATGATTCCTATTGAAACCGTAGTAATTTTTTTAGCGGCGTCTGTTGCACTAGCACTTGTACCAGGGCCTGACAACATTTTTGTTTTAACACAATCGGCATTACACGGACGAAAAGCGGGCTTACTCGTCACTATCGGTCTGTGTAGTGGATTATTAATACATACCGCAGCCGTTTCCTTAGGTGTAGCAGCCATCTTTCAAACATCCGCACTAGCTTTTAATATACTGAAAACAGTCGGCGCGATATACTTGCTTTATCTCGCTTGGCAGGCATTCAAAACAGGTGCCAGAAAAATTGATGAGTCTACAGAACAACAACTGGAATTACGAAAACTTTACTATCGAGGTGTGATAATGAATATCACTAACCCAAAAGTAGCTATCTTTTTCTTGGCTTTTCTCCCGCAGTTTACCGATCCAGCCCTAGGATCAATAACAATCCAGATGATGATGTTTGGCGGTCTATTTATTATTGCAACACTAATAATTTTTGGTGCCATAGCCTGGTCAGCTGGTTTTCTTGGAGAATGGCTCAAAGACTCTGAGAGGGCACAAGTAATAATGAATCGTATCGCAGGAGCGATATTCACAGGTCTAGCACTCAAAATTGCTATAAGCGAGCGTTAATATTTGAATGTTGAAATCTAGTGATAACCCCACTAAATACACCGAGACTGTTTCTAAGTTCACTGTAATCATAGAAAAAGGGAGGTTGGCGTTTGAAAAACATTAAATCAGTCGATGTCACCCAGAGCACTTTCAAGATAAGTAGAGACTTTACTATTACTGAATCAGAACCCGACATGCACAGGGGTGCACCTAAACAATTTGATGGTTTAAATGTAGGAATAATAACACTAGAACATAACCCACCACACAATGGTGAGGTTCATCTGGATGGAGATGAAATATTATACGTCATATCAGGTGAGCTCTGTTTGACAAGTGATTCAAATCTAAATGAATCATTAAATCTTTATCCTGGCGACTCATGTATAATTTCAAAAGGTGAGTGGCATAAAGTTAGTGTTATAAAAACAACTCAATTACTTTATATAACTCCTGGACTTAATAATCAACATCGCCCACTTTAATCACGGTAACTAGGCCTTATAAGAGCTTTAGTATCTCATTATTTGCAAATCTAGTGGAACATGGATTGGCCAAGTAGATTGCTTCTAACAAAAGAAAGTAATATTTATCGGAGACTTAAATTGAAGACTAGACCAAAGAGAATTTGGGCAATATGCCTTATGCTAATTGTCGTTCCATTGATGAGTGTAGCATTAAGCTCGTATTTATTAATTACTGGCAACATGCCTGAAGCGCTTGAGTTGACCCTCTATAATTTATCAATCATGTTCCTTCTTCCCTGTGCATTAATTTTTTGCAGCGTTATGCTTTTCTTGGGAAAGCCAAATTCACACAGATATGTACTTTCTCTCTCAATAGCTTATTTCGGTCTGTTAATTTACCAAAACATTTACTTATTTCAGATTGAAAACTTACCTGAGGAGACTATTTCTAAAATCACTTCAAATATAATCCGAACCGTTATTGAGCTATTATTAGTCATATGGGTAGTGTTTAGTAATAAAACAAAAGAATTCTTATCTGAGGATAATAGTCCAAGATGACATTTCAGCTATCAGAAGACGGTTTTGAAGGCGAAACCATAAACAATGAAATGTATTTCATTCCCTTTGATATTATCCAAAGAATATCAACGTATTCTAGTGACCTATTTTCTGGTGATGAACTACGATTAGAAATAGAAACCTTTGATAACGAAGTTTACACCTTTTCAGAAAGAGAAGATTGCTGGGTAGACTTAATTGATTGGGTAAGAGACTGGGCAAACTTACCTGAAGATTGGCAACAGTCAGAATACACCGAAGCATTTTCAAACGAACTCACAGTGTTATGGCAGAGCTCTAATTAATGCTATCTGTTAAGCAAGGCAAACTACCCGAAGAATCTTTATTAGATTTCTATACAGAGAAGGGCCATACAGACTGTTATTTCACAGATGTAAATTACCACCTTTCTTTTGATCAGTTTGTCACAGCTTTTTATACAACCAGACTTTTTAGACTCGAGCGTCTGATCTTAAAGTTACTAGTGAACAAACCTTCATCTGATCAGCAAATCACTGAGCTTTTAGAGGGCAAGAGTAACCTATTTGCAGCCTGGTCAATGGAAAAACGAGTTCACAATCAATTATTAATGTGTGATTTTCAAAAACGCACCCGATCATGGTTTCAAATTAAATCGATCGATAATTCAATAACCCGGCTTTATTTTGGCTCAGCTGTTGTTGAAAGAACAAAAGGTGTAAAGGTGAACAAACCAAACCTTGGTGTGGTTTTTAAAGCTATGCTAGGGTTTCATAAACTTTATTCTATTCTCTTGCTTTATAGCGCTAAAAAGCGCCTTATTAGAAGCTTGTCTAAAAATATCAAAGAGTCATAATCTACCCAGTAAGAATACGCTTAGGAATTACTAATGAGTAACCACGAAAAAATTAATTACGTTGAGTTTCCAGCTAATGATTTTGACGCCACTAAAACTTTCTATAATAAGGTTTTTGGATGGGGGTTTATCGACTACGGCCCAGACTATATGTCGTTTACAAATGCCGGCTTAGATGGCGGTTTTTACAAATCCGATTTATGTTCATCTCAAAACAAAGGTGCAACTCTTATTGTCTTGTATAGTAACTGCCTGATCTCTACTCAATCAAAGATTGAAGCTGCAGGTGGATCTATTATCATGCCTACTTTTTCCTTTCCTGGTGGTGAGCGTTTTCATTTTAGCGATCCCAATGGAAACGAATTTGCTGTTTGGTCTGATCAAAACATTGAATAATCTATTAGCAAATATTAGTATTCTTGGGAGTGGTTGGTTAGGGTTGTCTCTAGCAAACCATTTCCAAGAGTCACATATTTCTATTAATATTTCGACACGTTCAGAAAAAAAACTATCGAGTTTATCCTCAGCTGGATTTTCTGCTTTTAATATCGATCTGGACTCAATTGATCATTTATTTGATCATTCCATTCAATCCTTTCTTTCCTGCTCAGTTTTAATCATCAACATACCTTCTAAAAATATCGAAGGCTTTAAAAAACTCATTGATCAAATTGAAATATCTTCCATTAATAACGTCCTTTTTATTAGCTCCACATCTGTTTATAAAGAAAGCAATAGCATTATTACTGAAGATAGTTACTCTGATTTATTGCCTTGTGACTTGCTAACCATTGAAGAGCTTTTTACCAACAACATAAATTTTGATACCACCATCATTCGTTTTGGTGGGCTAGTAGGTTACGATCGTCATCCTGGGAAGTTTATAAAAAATCTAAGGATGATTAATAATCCATTAGGAAAGATTAATATGATCCATCGTGACGATTGCATTAATATTATCGACCTTGTAATCCATAACTCTTGTTGGTCAGAAATTTTTAACTGTGTCGCTGATTTACATCCAACTAGAAAAGATTTTTACTCGGCAGCTTTGAAACAATTGTCACTTGCGCCTGCTGTTTTTGCAGACGACTCTAAGGCTTTATTTAAAATCATCAGCAATCAAAAAGTTAAATCTATTTTGGATTATCAATTTATCTATCCAGATCTTTTGTATCTGCTTCAACAGGATGAGTTTTAATATTACTACTAATAATTCACTCTAGGGATTGTCAGTAAAAAATTATCACTAAGGACTAGCAATACATGAGTATTTTAATTATTTGTCCCAATAGAGAATCTAAACCATGGCTCGATGATTTAACAAAGGTAGATCCATCCATTGAATATCAAATTTGGCCAAACGTCACATCAAAAGATAAAGTAACCTTTGCATTAACCTGGCAACATCCTGAAGGTGTGTTCAATGACTATCCAAACTTAAAATGCATATGTTCCATGGGTGCTGGCGTTGACAATTTATTAAGAGATCCTTACTTGCCAGAAAGCGTACCGATTGTCCGACTTGTTGATCCTGGCTTAGCCCAAGCTATGTTTGAATATGTTTGCTCATCAGCCTTGTTTTATGTTCAAAATACAGCCCTCTACCAAGAACAACAAGCTAAGAAGATTTGGTTAGAGCAACCCACTAAATCACTCTCTGAAACAACTATCGGAATTATGGGTCTCGGAAAAATTGGTGAGCATTGTGCAACTCAACTCTCTCAACTTGGATTTAAGGTCAGGGGCTGGTCGCGCAACTTGAAAAAAATTAATGGCGTTACAAGCTTTGCAGGAAACGATCAATTGCTAGAGTTTGCTAAGGGCACCAACATTTTAGTGTGTCTACTACCTTTAACTGAAGAACTAACTGGCATATTAAACCTGAGATTGTTTAAAAGCCTAGCCGAAGATGCTTGTCTTATTAATGTCGCTAGAGGTGCTCACCTTAATGAAGATGATCTGATAGAAGCCCTAGAGACAAATGTATTATCCTGTGCGTTTTTAGATGTGTTTATTCAGGAGCCGCTTCCCCTAGAGCATGTTTTTTGGAACAACAAAAAAATACACATGACACCCCATAGCTCTAGTATCACAAATACTCAGGCCGTTGCTCCACAAATTATTAACAATTATCGGTTGATGTGTAATTCAAAGCCCTTATTGAACCAAGTGAATGTAAAACAAGGCTACTGAAGTTTAAACTTTTGATTTATACTTATTGCATCGAGTTAATAAGGAAGGGTCTCAATGAAAAAAATTAAAAACCAAAACCAGCTACTTAAAAAAGCCCTCGTTGTTGGTGAAAAATATGCTTCAAATCGTGGTTATAAACACTTTAAATCGACGGATTCACACAAACAAAAAATTGAATCTATTTATCGATTGCTCGTTCAAGATAAACTAGTGCAACCCATACCTGAAGCACAGGAAAATGAATTAAACTTTAAACACAAACTCGTTATTTGGATCAGTAATCAACTGCCCGCTGATCATGAACTGTTAAAATAACTAGCTTATAAGATGACTTATTCCACGGTAACAGATTTAGCCAAGTTCCTTGGCTGATCCACATCCGTGCCCTTTATTACCGCTACATGATAAGAAAGTAACTGTAGTGGTATGGTAAAAACGATTGGACAAATCCAGTGCCCGCCGCCATCAAGCTGCATAAATACCTCACCATCCGCTGGCTCAATATGATGAGCACTGTCGGCAAATACAAATAACTTACCACCCCTTGTTCTAACTTCTTCGAGATTGGATTTCAGTTTATCGTACAGTTGATTATTAGGAGCAACAGCTACCACCGGCATATCAGAATCAACTAAAGCTAGTGGCCCGTGTTTTAATTCCCCGGCAGGATAAGCTTCAGCATGGATATAGGATATTTCTTTAAGTTTTAAAGCACCTTCCATGGCAATTGGGTATTGGGCACCACGACCTAAAAATAACGTATGGTGCTTATCAGCAAAGTTTTTTGATAAGTTCTTAATATCCTCATCTAGCTTTAAAACTTTACCAACAAGTCTTGGTAGGTGCTTAAGCTCCTCGATTACCGAGCGCTCATCTTCTTCAGTTAAACCATTACGCCTAGCAAGACAAACTACCAACAGCAACAGTGCCACCAGCTGGGTTGTAAATGCTTTGGTTGAAGCAACACCGATTTCAGCGCCAGCACGGGTCATCATAACCAGATCAGATTCTCTTACCATGGATGAACCCGGAACATTACAAATGGTCAGGCGAGACAAATAGTTATTATTATCTTTCGTTTCTCTTAGTGCCGCAAGCGTATCTGCCGTCTCACCACTTTGAGTGATAGTAATAAATAGTGTCTCTTCTAAAACAACATTTTTCCGATAGCGTATTTCACTTGCAACCTCAACACTACAGGGCAAATTTGCCATTTCCTCAAACCAATATTTAGCCACTAGCCCTGCATGATAACTCGTTCCACAGGCAACAATCTGCACCGCTTTTACCTTATCAAAAATTTCACCAGCACCAAGCCCAAAGGTTTCATCCATCACTCTTTGATCGGTAAATCGTCCTTCCATTGTATTGATAATTGCTTCTGGTTGTTCGTGAATTTCCTTCTGCATAAAGTGCTGATATTCACCCTTATCCACAGCATCTATTTTAATATCTGATTGATGAATTTTTCTTTCGATTTTTTCTCCTTCTGGACTATAAAGCTGAACGCTTTTTCGGCTAACCTCAACCATCTCACCCTCTTCAACAAAGATAAATTGATTGGTTACAGGTAGTAGGGCCAATTGATCGGAGGCGATAAAGTTCTCACCTATGCCTATGCCAATCACCAGAGGTGAACCTTGCCTTGCAGCTATAATTATTCCAGGATTATCACTATCAATCACAGCAATACTATAGGCGCCTTCAAAGCTTGCTGTTGCAAGTTTTACTGCTTCAACAAGATTAGCCGTAGTTTTTTTACAATCATGAATAAGATGGACGATCGTCTCGGTGTCGGTATCTGAGGTAAATGTATAGCCCTTAGCTTTCAGTTCTTCTCTAAGTGTCTCATAATTTTCAATGATGCCATTATGTACCACGGCAAGCTGTTCACTGGATACATGTGGATGGGCATTTTCCTCATTGGGTATGCCATGGGTGGCCCAACGGGTATGGGCAATGCCAATAGTCCCCTCAATAGGGGAGGTTGCTTGGGCGGCATTCAGTTGTTGTACTTTACCTAAGCGTCTTAGTCGCTGCAAATCACCAGACTTATCAAGTACCACCATCCCCGCTGAATCATATCCACGGTACTCTAGTCTTTTCAGTCCTTCGATTAATAGTTGCGCCACATCTCTTTGTGCCACTGCACCTACAATTCCACACATGCTTTACAAGCTCCTGTTAGTTTTTCTTTGGCTTCTTTATCATTGATTTGGTTGGTCTTACCCAGTTAGGTATCTCTCGTTGCTTAGTGCGACTTATAACCAGGGCGTTTGCACTTACATCACCTGTTACTGTTGTACCTGCCGCTATGGTTACACCTTTACCCACTCTTACCGGGGCAACTAACTGAGTATCAGAACCCACAAATACATCATCTTCTAAAATCGTTTTATGTTTGTTTGCACCATCATAATTACAACTGATGGTTCCAGCGCCGACATTTACATTGCTGCCAATTTCGCAGTCACCTAAATAAGCAAGGTGACCTGCTTTTGAACCCCTACCTATTACAGACTTCTTTATCTCAACAAAGTTTCCTATGTGCACACCTTCTTTTAAAACGGTGCCAGGACGAATACGTGCAAAAGGTCCGATAGTTGATTCATCACCAATAACCGCATCTTCAATGATTGAATTGGCTTTGATCCGTACATTCTTACCCAGTGTACAGTTTTTTAAAATGCAATTAGCACCAATATAACTTCCTGTGTCGATAGTGACATCACCCTTAAAAATAGAATTGATGTCTATCGTGACATCTTGAGCAACCTTAAGCTTGCCCCTAATATCAATTCTCAAAGGATCATAAAGCGTAACGCCTGCTAACATGAGTTGCTCTGCTGCAAGCTTTTGATAATGTCTTTCTAGTCGCGCTAGTTGTTGACGGTTATTCACTCCCTCAACCTCTAGTTCATCATCAGCTAGCACCCCGACAACTGAACGACCTGCATCACTTGCCATGGCAATGATATCGGTTAAGTAATATTCACCTTGAGCATTTTCATTACTCAGATTACCTAGCCAAGTTTTAAGATCCTTAGCAGCAACAGCCATGATGCCTGTATTCACTTCATTGATTAATAAGGTTTTAGGTTCAGCGTCTTTGTGTTCAACAATTGCAGAAACTTCATTGTCAGAATTTCTTACTATCCGCCCGTAACCTGTGGGATCATTAAGTGCAACCGTTAACAGTGCAATGCCACCTTCTGGCTTACTTGCCAGTAGATCATCTAAGGTTTGTTGTTTGATTAGCGGCACATCGCCGTAGAGAATAAGCACCACAGTATCTTCATTAAGATCGGGTACTACCTGTTGTACGGCATGACCGGTTCCTAATTGCTCAGCTTGCATCACCCAGTTTAAGTCATCACCGGTTATGGTTTGCTTCACCAAATCACCACCATGACCATAAACAAGATGTATTGCCAGAGAACCAATGGAACGAGCGGTATCGACTACATGTTGAACTAAGGGCTTGCCTGCAATTGGATGCAATATTTTTGGTAGACTAGAGCGCATCCTTGTACCTTGACCCGCTGCAAGTATAACGACAGATAATTCCATGATAGTTTCCTTTCTCTTGCTTTTTTAGAGTATACCAGAAATGAAAAAAGGTAGCCTTAGGCTACCTTTTTTACAAACTCTAGATCCGTTTTCAATTCAAAAACTACTTACCGGCTTTCTTACGAATAGCTTGTAATGTTCTCAATTGTGCCACAGCTTCAGCCAGTTCAACAGTTGCACGGGAATAATTAATTTCTGAACTTTGGTCCTGCAGCGCATCTTCAGCTTCTTTCTGGGCTTTCATGGCAGCCGCCTCATCAACATCATCAGCACGCAGTGCAGCATCTGCCAAAATAGTTACCGTGTTAGGCTGAACTTCTAGCATGCCACCTGATACGTAGAAAATTTCCTCTTCTCCGCCTTGATGCACAACTGTCACAGGACCAGGGCGAAGCTGAGTTAAGAGAGGCGCATGGCCTGCTATTATACCCAATTCACCTAAACTACCTGTACAGGTTACTCTTTCTGCCATGCCAGAGAAAATTTTCTCTTCAGCACTTACAATATCAAGATGTGTGGTCATGACCATCACTTTTCTCCCTTAACTTTCCGATGCAGGAAAGATATTTACATATTCTTAGCTTTTTCTACCGCTTCTTCAATAGAACCAACCATGTAAAACGCCTGCTCTGGAAGGTGATCATACTCACCAGCAAGAATAGCGTTAAAACCAGTAATGGTATCTTTAAGAGAAACGTACTTGCCTGTAGCTCCAGTAAATACTTCTGCAACGAAGAAAGGCTGTGATAAAAATCGCTGAATTTTACGAGCTCTTGTTACAGTTTGCTTGTCTTCTTCAGATAGCTCATCCATACCTAGAATTGCGATAATATCTTTCAATTCTTTATAACGCTGTAGTACACCCTGAACGCCACGAGCACAATTATAATGCTCTTCACCAATCACTAAAGGATCAAGCTGACGTGATGTTGAATCAAGTGGGTCAATGGCAGGGTAGATACCTAGCTCTGCAATTTGTCTTGATAGTACAACCGTCGCATCTAAGTGAGCGAAGGTAGTAGCAGGTGACGGATCGGTTAAATCATCCGCAGGGACATAGACCGCTTGGATTGATGTGATGGAACCCTTCTTGGTTGACGTAATGCGTTCTTGAAGTTTACCCATTTCCTCAGCAAGGGTTGGCTGATATCCAACCGCTGAAGGCATACGACCTAGCAGTGCTGATACTTCCGTACCGGCAAGTGTATAACGGTAGATATTATCGATAAACAATAATACATCGTTACCATCGTCACGGAATTTTTCAGCCATGGTCAAACCGGTTAGTGCAACACGTAGACGGTTGCCTGGAGGTTCATTCATCTGACCATAGACTAGAGATACTTTATCGATAACGTTTGAGTCTGTCATTTCGTGATAGAAATCATTTCCTTCACGAGTACGTTCTCCAACACCAGCAAATACTGAGTAACCACTATGCTCGATAGCGATGTTACGAATAAGCTCCATCATGTTAACGGTCTTACCTACGCCAGCACCACCAAACAATCCAACCTTACCACCTTTAGCAAAGGGGCAAACCAAATCGATTACCTTGATTCCGGTTTCTAAAAGCTCGTCGGTTGCAGCCTGCTCTTCATAAGTAGGTGCTGTTCTGTGGATAGCCCAACGCTCTTTCTCGCCAATAGCACCTTTTTCATCGATGGGGTCACCCAACACATCCATGATACGACCCAGTGTTTCAGTTCCAACAGGAACTAAGATTGGTTCATTAGTGTTACTAACATCAAGACCTCTACGCAAGCCTTCTGATGATCCCATGGCGATTGTACGTACCACACCATCACCAAGTTGCTGTTGAACTTCCAGTGTTAAACCACTATCAGTTACCGTTAGAGCGTCGTAAATCTTAGGTACTGCGTTACGTGGAAATTCCACGTCAATTACAGCTCCAATAATTTCAACGATGTTACCTGTGCTCATCTTGTCTCTCCAGGTTAATTTAATTCTTTAATTAAAGGTTACCCTGCTATTAACCACTTGGTTAAACAGCAGAAGCACCACTTACAATTTCGGATAATTCTTGTGTAATAGCCGCTTGACGAGCTTTGTTATATATAAGCTCAAGATCGTCAATAATATCACCGGCATTATCAGTTGCTGATTTCATCGCAACCATTCGGGCACCCATTTCACAAGCTAAGTTTTCTATAACACCTTGATACACTTGAGATTCGATGTAACGAACTAATAACACATCTAAAAGCTCCTTAGCATCTGGCTCATAAATGTAATCCCAGTGATGGGATAGTTGTTCATCTTCATCCTCCGTTGCCACAGGCAATAACTGTAGAACCTGAGGGGACTGAGTCATGGTGTTAACAAATTCATTGTGCACTAAAAACAACCGATCAATTTTACCTTCATCATAGGTATCCAACATGACTTTTACAGCACCAATCAAATCACTCACAGAGGGTGAGTCGCCTAGCTGATTAGCTGTACTAAGTACGTTGCCACCATAATTTTTGAAAAAGCTGATGGCTTTTGAGCCAATCAAGCTTAAATCAATTTCAATCTCTTGTTCGTTCCATTGTTTCATTGAAGCCATGGCTTTTTTGAACATGTTCGAGTTCAAGCCACCACACAGGCCACGGTCAGATGATACAAATATATATCCAACGCGTTTAACGTCACGATCTTCAAGATAATTATGACGATACTCAGAGTTACCTTGGGCAAGATGATGTATAACACCACGAATACGCTTAGCATAGGGTTTGGATGCTGACATCCTATCCTGAGCTTTGCGCATTTTACTCGCCGCTACCATTTCCATGGCACTGGTGATCTTCTGCGTATTTTTGATACTACCTATTTTGGTACGTATTTCTTTAGCATTAGACATAATTACGTTTCTTCTTTAAAGTGCTTCTTTAGAGTGTTTCGTTAAGAGTGTTTAAGCCAATTACCAAGTTTGAGTCGCTTTAAACGCTTCAACCAATTTGGTTAATTGACTAGACACTTCGTCCGACAACTCACATTTTTCATTGATTTGTGCAATCAACTCACTGTGCTCTGCATTAGAATAAGCAAGTAGGGCTGCTTCAAAAGCAACTACCTTGTTTAATTCTACATCTTGTAAAAAACCTTTTTCAGCTGCAAATAATGAAATCGCCATTTCTGCTACTGAAAGAGGTGAATACTGAAGCTGCTTCATCAACTCTGTAACACGCTGACCATGTTCAAGTTGTGCACGAGTTGCATCATCAAGATCAGAGGCAAACTGAGCGAAAGCTGCTAATTCACGATACTGGGCAAGTGCCATACGAATACCGCCACCAAGTTTCTTGATGATTTTAGTCTGGGCAGCACCACCAACACGTGATACGGAAAGACCAGCATTTACAGCAGGGCGAATACCTGCATTGAACAGGTCTGATTCTAAGAAGATCTGACCGTCAGTAATGGAAATTACATTGGTTGGTACGAAAGCAGATACATCACCCGCTTGGGTCTCAATGATAGGAAGAGCTGTTAGTGAGCCCGTCTTACCTTTCACTTTGCCGTCTGTCAGTTTTTCAACATATTCAGCATTAATACGTGCAGCACGCTCAAGTAGACGTGAGTGCAAATAAAATACATCACCTGGATAAGCTTCTCGACCCGGTGGGCGTCGTAATAATAGTGAAATTTGACGATATGCCCAAGCTTGCTTAGTTAAATCATCATAGACGATTAGAGCATCTTCACCCTTATCGCGGAAATATTCACCCATGGTACAACCAGCGAAAGGCGCGATAAATTGAAGTGCAGCAGATTCAGAAGCAGAAGCAGCAACAACAATGGTATGTTCCATAGCGCCGTGCTCTTCTAACTTACGAACAATGGCGGAAATTGTTGAGATTTTTTGACCAATCGCTACATATACACATTTAATACCTGTGCCTTTTTGATTGATGATTGCATCAATGGCAATAGCTGTCTTACCCGTTTGTCTGTCACCAATAATCAACTCACGCTGACCACGTCCAAGAGGTATCATGGAGTCAATTGACTTGATACCCGTTTGCACTGGTTGATCAACGGATTTACGAGCAATTACACCAGGTGCAACTTTTTCGATTGGCTCAAAACCTGAGTTTTCGATAGGGCCCTTGCCGTCAATTGGGCTCCCCAAAGAATCAACAACTCGACCTAAAAGGCCCTCACCTGTTGGTACTTCTAAGATTCGACCTGTACATTTAACTGTTTGACCTTCAACAATATCGCCGTACTCGCCAAGAACCACCGCTCCAACGGAGTCCCGTTCAAGGTTCATCGCCATGGCAAAGTTGTTGCCGGGTAATTCAATCATTTCTCCAAGCATTGCATCAGCAAGGCCATGGATTCGGATAATACCGTCAGATACACTAACGATAGTTCCTTCGTTTTTAGCTTCTGTGACAACGTCGAATTGTTCAATCCGCTGTTTAATCAGCTCGCTTATTTCAGATGGGTTAAGTTGCACGCTCATGCTTGTATCCCTAGTTATTCATTACAATTAGACCCCAAGAGAGTCAGCTAAATCGTTCAATTTTCCGCGAGTCGATGCGTCTATTACTAGATCACCTGCGCGAACGATCATGCCGCCCATCAAGGTTGGGTCAGTTTGACAATTAATGTTTACCTTACGTCCGAGCTTTGTTTCCAAAGTCGAGTTTAAATCGCTAAGTTGCTGCTTAGTCAATTCCACTGCACTTAATAATTCAACTTCTATCGTTTTTTCATGATTAGCCCGGTAATTTTCATATAGGCTTAGAATTTCTGGTAAAAGTTCAAGACGTGCATTGCTAGCCAGTAGGCTAACAAAGTTAGATGCTTGACTATCAAGTCTGCCTTCAGCTATTGAAAGCATCGCTTGTGCAGATTTTTCTCTAGTGACAGAAGGACTATCCAGCAATTCGGCCATGGCAGGATCTGCCACTACTAAAGACAAAAATTCTAACATTTCTGTCCAACTAGATAAGTTATCCTGCTCAAGAGCAAACTCAAAAGCTGCTTTTGCGTAAGGTCTTGCCAGTGTGGTTAATTCAGACATAACCGTTGGCCCCTATATTTCTTTAGCCAAGTTGTCCAGGATATCTTGATGCGCAGTTGCATCAATGGCTCGTGCAAGAATTTTCTCTGCACCCTGGACAGCAAGTCCAGCAACCTGTGTGCGAAGCTGTTCTTTCGCGCGGTTGATTTCCTGTTCAATTTCGGCATCAGCACCGGTTTTGATTTTCGCAGCTTCCGAGCGAGCATCATCCTTAGCGCTATCAACAATTTGTGCATGACGTCTGTTGGCTTGATCGACTATTTCTGCAGCCTGAGCTTTTGCTTCAACCAGGTATTGACTGGCCTTTTCTTGAGCTAGGTGCAAATCTTTTTCACCACGTTCTGATGCTTTAAGACCTTCAGCTATTTTAGCCTGTCGTTCCTCAATAGCACCCATAATTGGTGGCCATACATACTTCATACAGAACCAGACAAATACAAAAAATGCCATTGTCTGGCCTAATATGGTCATATTAAGATCCACTGTTAAATCCTCCAGTTGTCTTTAAGTTAGTGACAAGAGGTCTCATTAGCTGCCAGACATTGCCTTCATAGCATCTGCATATTGCGTAATGAAGGGGTTTGCAAATGTGAAGAAAAGTGCAATACCAACACCAATCATAGCAACCGCATCTAGCAAGCCTACAACGATGAACATTTTCACTTGTAGCATTGGAACCATTTCAGGTTGACGTGCAGCACCTTCTAAAAACTTGCCACCAAGTATACCCATACCGATTGCAACACCCATGGCACCCATGCCAATTAAAAGTGCAATTGCGATAGCTGTGAAGCCAATTACTGTTTCCATTATATTCTCCTAAAGAGAGGTTAGTTAAAATTAAAACTTGTTATAACGATTGATAATTAATCAATCGTTAATGATCCTCGTGTGCCAAACTAAGGTACACGATAGTCAACATCATAAAAATAAACGCTTGTAGAGTTATTACTAATATATGGAAGATTGCCCAAGGTAGATATAAAGGCAATTGATAAACACCTAGCAAGGCGATAAGAATAAACAGTAATTCACCAGCGTACATGTTTCCGAATAATCGTAATGATAGAGAAATAGGTTTTGCAATTAAGGCGACACCTTCAAGCAATAAGTTAAAAGGTATCATTGTCCAGTGATTAAAAGGGTTCATGGTAAGCTCTTTAGTAAAGCCCTTAACCCCTTTAATTTTTATGCTGTAGTAAATTATCAACACAAAAACGGATAGTGCCATGGCAAAAGTTATATTCATGTCGGTGGTTGGTACAACCTTCAAATAAGGTATGCCGACCAGAGCGCCCAACGTAGGCAACCAATCAACGGGAATAAGATCCATTAGGTTCATTAAAAATACCCAGACAAAAATAGTTAGGGCCAGGGGAGCAATGAGTTTATTTTTACCGTGGAAGGTGTCTTTTACGTTTTCATCAACAAACTCGATGATCATTTCCACAAAGCATTGTAATTTTCCAGGTACTCCCGTTGTTGCTTTTTTTGCAACACTTCGAAATAACCAAATAAACAACCCACCCAACAAGACTGATACCGCAAGTGAATCAACATTCAAGGCCATAAAATTACCTTTACATTGATTCCAAACAATACCATCATCAGTGCTGCACACCTGAAGGTTTTGCAGATGGTGTTTGATGTATTCAGCACTGGTTAAACCTTGTCCAGTTTCGCTCATTTCAATTAAACCTTACTGTTGAATTATCTTTGAAAATACTTAGTTTATATAAACTAATCATTAATATACTTTTGTAAAGCTCTTGCCTCTAATCAAGAAAATAAAGGCGCGAACCAAAAAACCAACAAACAAAACACATAAGTCGTCATTAGGGGTCCTATAGAAATCGGTGTGGTGATAAAGGTCACAGCAAATAACAGGGCTGTTAACATTATCTTTAGCGCTTCACCTCTATAAAACGAGCTGGCAATTTTTTTCGCAGCCCTAGCACCACCATAACGGTAGGCATAGATGACAAACACCAGGTTTGGCACCAAGCAAATCATTCCACCAATAAAGGCTGAATAAGCAGCTTTATAATCAATCAATAAAAACCCTAGCGCACTAATAATAGCTATCAAGGCTTGAATCACAAGTATTCTGTTAGCAACTTTGCGGCCCTTCTGGGTCAAGTTAATAACCACTTAGCGGACCTTTTGCTTCACTATTAACGACCTTTTTCAATCGGGGTTTCCTTGTCGCGCGAAGTATAGTGATATAAGTCGCTCTGATCAACCAAAATAGCCTTTAAAATAGTAGTTTTAAGGCTATTGATCAGTGGTTGTACCCATTTTTGATAAAATCCCATCCAACTCATCAAGACTAGAGTAACCAATCACTAACTTTCCTTTGCCTTTTTTGTTGTATTGGATTTGCACAGATGAACCAAGATGATCCGACAAGTTCATTTCTAGGCGTTGTACATCTCTACTTTTTTCTGGCTTCTCTTTTGCTGCGACTGGATTTAAGAGCTTTCGAACTAAGGCTTCTGTTTCTCTAACACTAAAGGATTTTTCTGCTACCAGTCTTCCTGCTTGGGTTTGCTGGTCACCAGATAAGGACAATAAAGCGCGGGCATGGCCCATTTCAATATCGCCCCGCTCTAACAATGTTCTGGTGTCTTCATTTAAGCCCAGTAGTCGCAGTAGGTTGGTAACGGTGGTTCTAGATTTGCCCACGGCATCGGCAACTTCTTGCTGGGTTAATTCAAACTCCTGCATTAATCGTTGTAACGCCAAGGCTTCATCGATAGCATTTAGATTTTCACGCTGTATATTTTCAATCAGCGACATGGCAATAGCAGCTTCATCGGGCACATCTTTGATGATGGCGGGAATATCAGCTAACCCGGCTTTTTGAGCTGCTCGCCAGCGACGCTCACCTGCGATTAACTCATAACTATCCTTACCAATAGGCCTAATAACAATCGGTTGAATAACACCTTGGGCTTTTATCGATTTGGCTAGCTCTTCAATACCCTCATCACCTATATCTCTTCGTGGTTGATACTTTCCTGGCCTTAAAAATTCAACGGGGATATTTCTAAGATCGCCATCTTGGGGCACTGTTGAAGCAGCACTGCTTGAAGATTTATCAGAAACAGCTTTTTTGGCCGCCTTATTTGCTTGAGTCTTAGCGCCTAATAGAGCATCTAGACCTCTTTTTAAACCTGTTTTACGCTTAACCATAAATCAAACTTCCTGTGTGTCGAGAAGAGGTTGTTTTCTAACATCTTCTCGGTCAATCAATTCTGCCGCGAGGGCCAAATAAGCTTGGGCACCACTTGAATTAATGTCGTGATACATAACCGGCAGACCATAACTTGGAGCCTCCGCTAGTCTTACGTTTCTTGGTATTGGTGTTTTAAATACCAGATCACCAAAGTGTTGTTCTAGCTCCATCGATACATCAATCGCTAGGCGGTTTCTGCCATCAAACATGGTTCTAACTAGTCCTTCAATTTCAAGCTCCGGGTTTACCGTATCTTGTATTTGGCTAACGGTATCCATAAGTGCTGTTAACCCCTCAAGTGCATAATATTCACATTGCATGGGAATAAGCACAGAATCTGCGGCCGTTAAACTATTTAAAGACAACATGTTTAACGAAGGAGGGCAGTCGATGAAAATAAAATCATAATCTTTTTTTATTTTTTCAATGGCTTTTTGAAGTCGATATTCACGATCTTCATATTCAAGAAGGTGAATTTCTGCTGCGGTTAGTTCACCGTTCGAAGGGATAACGTAAAATCCTGCCTGTTCGGCGTTTATGACCATCTCGCTAATCGATTTTCCATCGAGTAATATTTCATAGATAGACTCTTCTAGATCGTTTTTATCAACACCGGCTCCCATGGTTGCGTTGCCCTGGGGATCCATATCAATTAAAAGTACCTTTTGTCCCGAGGCACCGAGAGATGCACAGATATTAATTGCTGTGGTTGTTTTACCAACACCACCTTTTTGATTTGCTATTGCAATGACTCTTGCCACTTAAACCTCTTTTCTTATCATGCTTCTTATGTTTATTAAATGTCTTTGTTCGTCTAGACCCGGTACTTGAAGCTTAATGATCTCGTCTATTTCCCAAGGATCAGTAAGAGATGATGACTCGGGAGCTGCTCCTCTCATGGCTTGCATTAAGCCCTTTTCTCCCACTAGGTGTTTAGTTAAATCAACCATTTGATCTAATGAGGTAAAAGCTCGGGAGATGACACTATCAAATTCTGCTTCATGATGAAAGGATTCAACGCGATGTTGTAGTAGCGTTATATTATCAAGAATTAACTTTTGCTTAACCTGCTCCATAAATCGAACCTTTTTTCCGTTGCTATCTAGCAAAGTGAAACGACGATTTGGAAAGAGGATCGCTAGGGGTATTCCCGGTATACCGGCGCCTGTGCCCACATCAATAATATTGTCACCTTGTAAATATGCACCCACTGCCAGACTATCTAGTAGATGCCTGGTGATCATGGCTTCGGGTTTTCTTATGGCGGTTAGATTAAAAGCTTTATTCCATTTAACCAATAGGGCGATATAGTCTAATAATAATGTCTGTTGTTTAGCAGTGATTGATATATTCAATTCCGCTAAACCTTTTGACAAAATTACTTCACAT
This sequence comes from Gammaproteobacteria bacterium, assembly GCA_002746155.1. Lineage (GTDB taxonomy): Bacteria > Pseudomonadota > Gammaproteobacteria > Enterobacterales. The sequence continues at coordinate 25,170 of NVWF01000017.1, forward strand.
TGCCTAGGCAGATTTTCTAGCATTGCTTGCCTTTTGCTTAGATAGCTTTCTTTTCTTTTTCATATAAACGATTAACAGTGAGATAGCCGCCGGTGTAACCCCAGATATTCGAGATGCCTGACCTAGGCTCGCTGGCTTTATATCGTTGAGTTTTAGTATTGCCTCAGCTGATAAGCCTTTTATAACCCTGTAGTCTAAGTCTTTGGATAGCTGCATATTCTCATAACGTAGGTGTTTATCTATTTCATCTTGTTGTCGTGAAATATATCCCGAATATTTTATTTGTACTTCCACCTGATCAGCTACTTCCCGATCATCAACACCGGGAGCTAGTCCCTCTAGACTCGTTAGGGTTTTATAGGTAAGTTCTGGCCGGCGCAATAGTTCTATTACCTTATATTCACGTATTAAGGGTTTTTCCAACTTGGTTTCAAGTTGCGCTGCTTGGGGCGTGTTGGGATGAATTACTAGGCTGGCTATTCGATTTAACTCTTCCTCAATAGCTGTTTTTTTCTGAGTAAAACGATTCCATCTTTGTTCACAAACCAGACCTAACTCTTTCGCTTTTGGCGTTAATCTAAGATCGGCATTATCTTCGCGCAGTAGCAATCGGTATTCCGCGCGACTTGTGAACATTCGGTAGGGTTCTTTAGTTCCTTGGGTAATTAAATCGTCAATCAACACACCAATATAGGCCTCGTCTCGACGTGGACACCAAGACTGATCACCGGCAACTTTCAAGGAAGCATTTAATCCGGCAATTAATCCCTGAGCTGCAGCTTCTTCATAACCTGTTGTTCCGTTTATCTGGCCTGCAAAAAACAACCCTTCCACATAACGTGTTTCAAGTGAGCTTGATAGATCTCTAGGATCAAAGTAGTCATATTCAATGGCGTAACCTGGTCGAACAATATGAGCCTTCTCAAAACCAATTATTGAGCGTACAAACTGTTGTTGTACATCGAAGGGAAGACTCGTTGAGATACCGTTAGGATACACCTCATTAACGTGTAGTCCTTCGGGTTCAACAAAGATCTGGTGAGAGTCCCTGTCTGCAAACCGCACGATTTTATCTTCAATGGATGGACAATATCGAGGTCCAACACCTTCAACCTGACCCGAGTAGATGGGGCTTCTATGGAGAGAGTCTCGTATGATTTGATGGGTTTCTTGTGTTGTATAAGTTATATGACAAGAAACTTGAGTAGGATGAACAGGTGTTCTCGTCATAAAGGAAAATGCTGGAACCGGATCATCACCCGGTTGTTCCTGCATTTTACTAAAATCCAAGCTTCTTACATCCAACCGAGGAGGCGTGCCGGTTTTTAATCGCGCCACCCTAAAAGGCAGTGCCCTTAATGTTTTCGCCAGTGCTATCGAAGGAGGATCTCCCGCTCTACCGCCTGGCTCAGTTGCTTCTCCAATATGTATTATGCCCCCAAGAAAGGTGCCTACCGTTAATACAACCGTTGAGGTTTCAAAAGTTAAACCCATTTTTGTTTTTACGCAGGTGACCTTTGAGTTTTCTATACCAAGATCGGTAACCGTTTGTTGAAAGATATCAAGGTTTTCTTGGTTCTCTAGTATTTCTCGGATTGCTTGTCGATATAAATTTCTATCAGCCTGGGCTCTGGTTGCTCTTACCGCTGGGCCTTTAGATGCATTAAGAACTCGAAATTGAATGCCTGCTTTATCGATAGCCTTTGCCATAGCTCCACCGAGTGCATCCACTTCTTTGGTTAAATGGCCTTTTCCAATGCCGCCTATGGCAGGATTACAAGACATTTGTCCTAAGGTTTCTATGTTGTGGGTCAATAGTAAGGTTTTTGAGCCACGTCTAGCCGCAGCTAAAGCGGCCTCCGTTCCAGCGTGACCACCACCTATTACTATGACGTCATAAGATTTTGTTTCGTTCATCTGGTTTTCTACTTTATATCTTGCTGATCTAAGTCGAAAAATTTAAGGATGAGGATCATACATCTAATCGCACAATAATTGAACGACTTTTTAAACTAGTTAAGGTTTAAATGTTTACTACTTACCAATACAGAAGCTTGAGAATATTTTACCCAACAAGTCATCATTAGTGAATTCGCCGGTTATTTCGCTAAGACTTAGTTGGCATAAGCGCAATTCTTCCGCTAATAACTCACCAGATTTGACCTCTAGTTGATTCTTTGCAATAGACAAATGATGTTGGACTCTATTCAACGCATCGAGATGACGACGGCGCGCCATAAATCCCCCCTCAAGGTTTGAATCATATCCAACAAGTTTTTTTAGGTGGTTTTGTAGAATGGTTATTCCGTCTGCTTTTTTCGCACTTAGGTGAATAACTTTTTGACCTGAGATAGTTTCTTCACCAACTTTTTCACCTGAAAGATCTGTTTTATTTCTGATGATAGTCACTGGAACTTTTGGTATATCAATAAAGTCAGGCCATAGTTCTTTTAAGTCCGCTTTTTTTTGCTCGGTACCATCTAAGACTAAAAGAATAAGATCGGCTTTTGCTATTTCTTGCCGCGCTTTTTCTATACCAATTTTTTCTACCAGATCATCACTTTCCCGAAGACCCGCAGTATCTGTTATATGAATTGGGATACCTTCGATTAAAATTTGCTCTCGCAATAAGTCTCTGGTGGTTCCTGGTATAGGGGTAACGATGGCGGACTCTTTCCCAGCAAGGGCATTTAATAGGCTTGATTTACCTGCATTTGGGCGACCCGCTATTACCACCTGCATGCCTTCTCTTAAGATAGCGCCTTGTTGAGCTTTTATAAAGATATCATCAAGTGTTGTTATAATTTCTAGTAGTTGTTTTTCAATTCTCACATCAGAGAGGAAATCTATCTCTTCTTCTGGAAAATCAATCGAGGCTTCGACAAAAACTCTTAGATCAATAACCTTTTCAACTAGATTGGTGATTTGAGATGAAAACACACCCTGCAAAGAATCCATCGCCATTCTAGCGGCTTGCTTAGAACTTGAATCGATTAGATCGGCAATGGCTTCAGCTTGAGTAAGATCTATTTTATCATTAATGAAGGCTCTTTCTGAAAATTCACCAGGGTTTGCTAGGCGCCCCGCTATCTCAAGCACTCTTTTAATCAGCATATCGAGAACAACAGGACCACCGTGTGCCTGTAATTCGAGAACATCTTCACCTGTGAAAGAATGAGGGGATTTGAAGTATAGAGCCAAACCTTGATCGATAGCGTTGCCTGCTGCATCTTTAAAGGCTAGGTATTCGGCTTTTCGATGTTCAGGCATAACACCAAGTATCGCTATAGCAATGTGTTCAGCATCAGGTCCAGATATTCTAACAATACCAACCCCGCCACGTCCTTGGGGGGTTGCTAAGGCTACAATTGTTTCTGAGGTATTCACATTCAGATAACTTTATTTTTTACTTGCCGCTTGTTTTGCCGCAAACTCTCTTTCTATTTTTCGGGTAACATACAGTTGTTGAGCAATGGACAAGAGGTTATTTACAAGCCAGTATAAAACTAGGCCTGCGGGGAAGAACAAGAAGAATACCGTCATGATCACAGGCAAAAACTGCATGATCTTTTGTTGCATGGGATCCATGGTGGCAGCTGTTGGTTGCATCTTTTGCATTAAGAACATACTGGCGCCCATGAGAAGCGGCAAGATAAAATAAGGATCTTTAGCTGACAGGTCATGGATCCAAAAATAAAAATCAGCATGTCTAAGTTCAACCGTCTCAAGCAGAACCCAGTAAAGAGCAATGAATACCGGCATCTGTACAAGTAAAGGCAAACAACCACCTAGAGGGTTTACCTTCTCTTTCTTATATAACTCCATCATCGCCTGAGACATTTTCTGGCGATCATCACCAATACGTTCTTTTAGGGCGGTTACTTTTGGTTGAATGGTTCTCATTTTCGCAAAGGAGCGATACTGGGCATTGGAAAGAGGGTAAAAAACCGACTTTACGGTAATAGTAACCATGATAATTGCAAGACCCCAGCTACCAATAATACTATTAAACCAATTCAACAACCAAAATAGCGGTTGACCTATCCACCATAGAAAACCGTAATCCACCGTTAAATCAAGACCATCGGCAATTTGCTCTAAGTCTTTTTGTATCTTAGGGCCAAGATAAAGGTCGCCACCAACCTCCAAAATCTCTCCCGGTTGAACTGTTGCTCGAGGAGACATAACACGAATAATACCCAAGCCGCCAGGTGTTAGGGTAGAGATGGTATTTATTTTTTCTTGATCGGGGATCCAAGCGCTGATGAAATAATGTTGTAAGTAGGCAATCCAACCCCCTTTGGTGGTAACCTTTAGATTGTTATCGTTCATATCATCAAAATCATAACGCTCATAACGTTGTTCTTTTGTTGAGTAGGCCGAACCTAAATAAGCGCTTATGCCAAAACCACCCATGGTATCTTCGTTTGGCATCTGGTCACGCTTTAGCTGACCAAAAAAGGTTGCCGAGAGTTCTTTTGATGTGGTGTTTTGAATACGGTAACGAACACCAATAACATAACTATCTCTATTAAAAGAAAATATTTTATTGATCACCAACCCTTCATCGTTCGTCCAGCGAAGAGTAACCGAAAGGGCGTCTTCGGTTTCAGACATGGAATAGGAGTTCTCAGTAGAGGAATATAATGCCCTTGGTTTGGCAGACTCTGGCATACCATTACCCACTAAACCACTCATTGCAGTATAGGTGCGACCATCACTATTTCGTAATATGGTAAAAGGTATGTCAGGATTAGACTGAATCTCTAGATGTTTTTTTAGTTGACCTAGTACAATGTCTCCACCTCTTGGGTCAATATGTACTTTAAAGACATCTGTCTCGACATGAATTAAATTTATTGATGGTTGAGTGGTTTTAAGTACACCAACTTCCTGTGGCAACTCATCAATCTTTGTTATTGATTCAGGTGGTAAGTAAGTGCTTACCTCAGAGGGGAATTCTTCATTAATCTCTATTTGAGTTGTTGTTTTTTCTTGGACAGGTGTAATTTCTTGTTTGGGCCCATAATCTTGATGCCAAGCAACAAATAAAAAGTAACTAACAACTGCTAGACCTATTATTATAAAGTTTCTTTGAGATTCCATAAGTTAATCTTTCACCAATATTTTATTTTTATTAACAAAGTCAGGTACAGGATCATGACCCGTTTCTGCAAGTGGGTGGCATCTTGATATTCTCTTTATAGCAAGCCAAGTGCCCTTTAGTGGCCCATGGGTATTAATCGCTTCAACTGCAAATTGGGAGCAAGTAGGATAAAAACAACACCTCGGTCCCAGTAGAGGGCTAATAGTTCTTTGATATAAACGAATTATACCTACTATAATTTGCTTCATAGCTTTTTGCCTTTGTTAATAGTTTGAGACCACAACTTGTCAAGTTGTTGTCGAACCTGGGTATTATCCATCTTTAACAAGCCCTTTCGAGCCATTACTACAATATCTAATGAATTAATTTCTAAGCGCTTAACTCTAAAGCTCTCACGAACAAGCCGTTTAATTCTATTTCTATCAACAGCTAAGGGTAATTGTTTTTTGGCAATAGCAAGTCCCAGCCTTGATGTTGGCAGCTCATTACGAGTAAATAGAAAAAGCAAGTCGGGCGTTGAAACCCGTTTTGGTTTAGAGAAAACCTGTCGATAATCACCGGCTGTGATCAACCTAAAGTGCCTAGGGAAATAATTAACATTGCTAGACAAGGGGGTCATTGTAAATAATCCAGGGCTTTAGCGCAAGATACGAATATCAGGCAGACAGACTTTTACGGCCTTTAGCACGTCGACGGTTAATTACCGCACGACCGTTCTTGGTGGCCATTCGGCTTCTAAAGCCATGTGTACGTTTGCGCTTCAATACGCTTGGTTGGAATGTTCTTTTCATCGTATTTCTCTCGAGTATAAAGGTATTAAATGACCATTTTTTTGCTGACCCTCACGGGAGGCGCGATTTTACCTGTACCTGAGCATAAGATCAACGTCGAATTCATAGTTTTTTAAGTTTTTTATTATTGAAGTTAACTGTGGGTAAGATGTTATAGTATATTTCATGATAATACCAGTTGGATAATGTTATTTTTTGTAAAATACACCAAAAGTTAATTTCATCCATGAAAAAAGTACTTAAATGTTTGGAATGAGTAGTTTTGTAAGTAGTTTAGTTAACTAATATATATATTATATATAAAGACTTATTGTTATTGTTATAGGGGGTATATAAATCTGTTGATAAGTCTATTATATTCTTAAAAATCAACTCTTTATATAAAGTATAAGTATGTTGAAAAGACTTGTATATCTAGTGGTCATTCAATGTACAAAAGTGTGCATAACACGAGTTTAATTGTTATTAAGATATAATCCACATATTTTTACATGTTATATTAACCTAGTTATTAATTAATACTTAAAGTGATTGTTCTTTTTTAAAAATTAGTGTTTAATACAAATCTTTAAAAAAACAACTTTATTCTTTATTATTATATTTTTTGTGGATAAAAATAGGGTTGAAATTGTGGCTAGCGTGGAGAGTTGGTTGGCCTATTTGAATATTTGTAAGCATATTTATTTTCTGGTAATTAAGGAGTTGAGTTGAGTTCCTCTATCTGGCAATCATGTCTAGCCTCTTTACAGGGAGAGTTACCTGTTCAGCAATTTAGTACCTGGCTACGCCCGCTACAATCTAATGAAAGCGATGTAGGCTTGACTTTGTTTGCACCTAACTTGTTTGTGCTTGATTGGGTTCAAGATAAATACTTACCTAAAATAATTAAACTTGCCCAACACTTAAGTGAAAACTCTAATTATAGTGTTGACTTAAAAGTCGGAACCAGTGCCGTTGAGGAAAGGTCTGTTATAAAAACACAATCACCACAAATTTCAAACAGAAGAAGTGAAGTGTTTATTGCCAAGTCCGCCGCATCACTTAATAGTGTTAATCATACTAGCAATCTTAATCCTGACTTTGTTTTTGATAACTTTGTTGAGGGTAAAGCTAATCAACTAGCACTAGCAGCGGCGAGACAAGTAGCTGAAAACCCAGGCACTGCCTACAATCCATTATTTATTTATGGAGGGGTTGGGTTAGGTAAGACTCATTTAATACATGCCATTGGCAATGCGGTTCTACAAAAAAAGAACAAGGCACGCATTGTCTACCTTCATTCAGAGCGCTTTGTAGCTGATATGGTAAAAGCTCTTCAGACCAATACCATTGATAGATTTAAGAAGTATTATCGCTCTCTCGATGTATTGTTAATCGATGATATTCAGTTTTTTGCAAAGAAAACAGTTTCTCAAGAAGAGTTTTTCCACACGTTTAACGCATTACTTGAAGCAAATCAACAGATTATATTAACATGTGATAGGTACCCTAAAGAAGTTGATGGACTAGAGGATAGGCTTAAATCTCGTTTTGGTTGGGGATTGACCCAGGCAATAGATCCACCTGAACTTGAAATGCGCGTTGCAATCTTGATGAGCAAGGCAGAGAAAACAAAAACCAAACTTCCCGATGAAGTGGCCTTCTTTATCGCAAAAAGAATACGTTCAAATGTGAGAGAATTAGAAGGGGCTTTAAAGAGGGTAATTGCCAATGCAAACTTCACCGGAAGGCAAATAACCCTCGATTTTGTTCGAGAAGCGTTAAAAGATCTCATTGCAGCACAAGATAAACGAATTAATATTGAAAATATCCAGAAAACTGTCGCAGAGTATTATAAAATTAAGGTGTCGGATCTTCTTTCTAAAAGACGGAATCGTTCAGTTGCAAGGCCAAGACAAATGGCGATGACTTTGGCGAAAGAGTTGACCAACAAAAGTCTACCTGAAATAGGTGATTTGTTTGGGGGAAGAGATCATACTACTGTGCTGCATGCTTGTCGGAAGATTAAGCAGTTAATTGAAGAAAATAGAGAAATTAAAGAAGATTATTCGAATCTTTTGAGAACTCTGACGAGTTAATTTTTTGGAGATAATAATAATATGCGTTTTACTATTAATCGCGATAGTATTGTAGGGCCACTGCAACTTGTTTGTGGAGCCGTTGAAAGAAGACAAACACTACCCATTCTATCTAATGTTCTATTAGTTCTTGAGGGTACAACCCTGTCTTTAACCGCTACCGATTTAGAGGTTGAGTTAATTGCTAAGGTCGAACTTTCTGAAGCACTTGAAGATGGAGAAATTACCGTTCCTGCTAGAAAGTTTCTTGATATTTGTAAAAGCTTACCCTCCCAGGATATTGAATTTATACTTAATAATCAAAGAGTTAACCTTAAGTGTGGTGCTAATAAATTTACACTATTAACCTTACCTGCATCAGAGTTTCCAGCCGTTGAAGATACGATTGGGACACATGAGTTAAACCTACAGCAAAGTCTATTAAAAGGTATGATGGACCAAACTGCCTTTGCCATGGCTCAACAAGATGTTCGATATTATCTCAATGGAATGCTTTTTGAAATTACCGATAAAAAACTAAAAGCGGTTGCCACTGACGGTCATAGGTTAGCACTTTRWRAKTKRKWYASAKRCTTTNARAMYWSTTCAAAAACAGAAGTAATAATACCTCGTAAAGGTATACAAGAATTAATGCGTCTGCTCGACAATTCAGAAACCATTGTGAAGCTAGTCTTAGGAACAAATCACCTAAGAGTAGAAACAGCAGGTTTTACCTTTACGTCAAAGCTTATTGATGGAAAGTTTCCTGAGTATGATCGTGTGTTACCTAAAAATGGAGATAGAATATTAACAGTCTCCAGAGAAGCCTTAAAAGACTCATTTTCAAGAGCTGCAATTCTATGTAATGAAAAATACAGAGGCGTGAAAATGAATCTATCTGAAAACCTACTTTCTATTCATGCAAATAACCCTGAACAAGAGGAGGCTGAAATCGATCTTGGTGTAGACTTTTCGGGTGAAGAGCTTGAAATTGGTTTTAATGTTACTTATTTATTAGATGTTCTAAATACCATGAAGTGTGAAAAAGTTAAATGGACTCTAGGCGATTCAAACTCTTCAGCTTTAATTGAAGACGCAGAAGATGGAAATTCAGTCTATGTTGTTATGCCAATGCGTTTATAAACTACCCTATTTTCCATAAATGTATCTTGAGAAACTGCAAGTCAGAAATGTTAGGGCGATAAAACAAGCTGATTTGCGACTGTCTTCCCGAGTTAATGTTTTTACAGGGATAAACGGTTCAGGTAAAACTAGTTTGTTAGAAGCTATTTACCTTCTTGGTGTTGGGCGATCTTTTCGTAGTAATCAAATTAAATCAGTGATCAACGATCAAGTTAAAGACTTATCTGTTTTTGGTAAACTATCCGAGCCTGCTTCAGATTCCTTAGGGATCTCTCGTGATAGGCAGGGTAAATTCAAAGTACGAATTAACAATCAAGATCAAAACAAACTCTCTTCCTTAGCCCATTATCTTCCTGTTTTAGTTATTACCCCAGATTCTTATAAGTTATTAACCTCCGGTCCACAATACAGAAGACAGTTTCTAGATTTGTCAGTGTTTCACGTGGAACATGGTTTTTCTTCAGTCTGGCAACGTTATAATAAAGTTTTAAAACAACGTAATGCTCAACTAAAGCGCGCTAGTAGTTACAAAGACATTGCCATTTGGGATAAAGATTTTGCTCTGTTAGCTGAAACACTTAATACACAAAGAAACAGGGAGTTTTTTCACTTAAAAAGCCACTTAGAGGACATTCAGGGGATATTTCTGCCTCAATACAGGGTACAATATAGATATTACTCAGGATGGGACTTAACGTCCAACAAGGCCTTTTCTGAGCAATTAAAACTAAGTTTTGAAATGGATAAAAGGTATGGTTATTCGACCCTCGGTGCTCATAAGGCTGATATTAAACTCACCATAGATTCTCTCCCTGTACAGGATGTTTTATCAAGGGGCGAACAAAAAATGCTGGTGAACGCTATGCACCTAGCTCAGGCAAAAAGACTCTCGGAGGATATGAGAAAGTTTTGCTTGTTGTTAGTTGACGATCTACCGTCTGAGTTAGATATAAACAAACAAAGAATATTACTCAATGAGCTTTTTAGTTTTTCCAAGGTTCAATTATTTATAACAGCAATATCGACAATCGACACAAGTCTGCATGAATTAGACAAGAAAGAAGTAGTCACATCTATGTTCCACGTGGAACAAGGCAGTGTTTCTCAACTATAAAAACAAATAATGAAATAAAAGGGTAGTTATGTCAGAAGAATATGGTTCCAGTGATATTAAAGTTTTAAAAGGTTTGGATGCAGTTAGAAAGCGTCCAGGCATGTATATAGGAGATACTGATGATGGCACAGGACTACATCATTTGGTATTTGAGGTTGTTGACAACTCAATAGATGAAGCACTAGCTGGTTATTGTTCTGAAATTAAAGTGGTTATCCATCAAGACGGCTCTATTACTGTTATTGATAATGGCAGGGGAGTCCCCGTAGCAATACACCCTGAAGAGGGAATATCAGCAGCAGAAGTCATTATGACAGTTCTCCACGCAGGTGGTAAGTTTGATTCTAATGCTTATAAGGTTTCAGGTGGTTTGCATGGTGTTGGTATTTCTGTTGTAAATGCCCTGTCGAGGGAGTTGACCCTAACAATTCGCCGAGAAGGTAAAGTCTGGGAGCAGACCTACATCCACGGTGTTCCACAAAGTCCAATAGCAGCCATTGGCGAGACCAATAACACCGGAACAGAAGTTCATTTTATTCCCAGTGGAGACACTTTTACAAACCTAGAGTATCACTATGATATTTTAGCGAAACGTCTCCGTGAATTATCTTTTTTGAATTCGGGCGTAAATATAATACTTAGCGACGAACGCTCAGGTAAGCAGGACCAGTTTAAATATGAAGGTGGCATAGAAGCATTCGTAAACTACCTTAATAAAAATAAAACACCAATTCATAACGACATAATACATTTTACGGTAGAGAAGTTCGATGGAATTGTTGTTGAAGTTGCTATGCAGTGGAACGACTCCTATCAAGAGAATATTTTTTGTTATACCAACAACATTCCCCAGCGTGATGGTGGCACTCACTTAGCGGGCTTTAGAGGCGCCCTAACGCGAACCTTAAATACTTATATCGACAGCCAAGGAATGAATAAAAAAGGCCAAACATCCACCACCGGAGACGATGCTAGAGAGGGCCTAACGGCGGTAATTTCAGTGAAAGTACCCGATCCCAAGTTTTCATCCCAAACCAAGGATAAACTTGTTTCTTCAGAAGTTAAAACAGCGGTTGAGCAATCGGTTGGTGAAAGACTGAATGACTTCTTATTAGAAAACCCTCAATCAGCCAAGTTAGTTGTTACTAAAATGGTTGATGCTGCACGTGCTCGCTTAGCTGCACGAAAAGCGAGGGAAATGACTCGTAGAAAGGGCGTTCTAGATATTGCCGGCTTACCGGGTAAACTGGCAGATTGCCAAGAAAAAGATCCTGCTCTTTCTGAACTCTATATAGTGGAGGGTGATTCTGCGGGGGGCTCAGCCAAACAAGGTCGTAACCGTAAAAACCAAGCAATTCTCCCCCTTAAGGGTAAAATCCTCAATGTAGAGAAAGCAAGATTTGATAAGATGCTTGCTTCTCAAGAGGTTGGAACTTTGATCACGGCCCTTGGTTGTGGCATTGGTCGGGAAGAATTTAATCCTGAAAAAGTCAGATATCATTCCATCATCATCATGACAGATGCGGATGTGGATGGAGCTCACATTCGTACACTGCTATTAACCTTCTTTTTTCGTCAAATGCGAGAGCTGATAGAACTAGGTTATATTTATATTGCCCAACCACCTCTTTATAAGATTAAGAAGGGCAAGCAAGAACAATATTTAAAAGACGATCTCGCTCTTGAAGACTATATATCAAATATGGCTTTAGATAAGGCCTCTTTGTTTATTGGTGATAATGCGCCAGGTATTTCAGGTGTAGCTCTGGAGGAGTTGTCTAACTCATATCGCCAAGTTTTTGCCATGATAAGCAGATTATCTAGGCTTTATCCTGTAGCAATCCTTGAGAATATTATTGCCATGCCAAGGATAGATCTGGAGACACTTAAAGATAAAGCTCAAATGGAGAAATGGTCTAGCGACCTAGAGCAGATAACCAATCGTTTTGTTGAAGGTGATGGCAGCTCTTATGAAATAGTTGTTAAAGAAGATACTGAAAGACATATCTATTTACCCACGGTTATTCTAAAACACCACGGCATTGATACGCCTTATCATATCAGTCGAGACTTTTTCAAGTCTGGAGAATATAGAACATTTGTCGATTTTGGTGACAAGGTGAACGATCTCCTCGAGGAGAATGCTTATATTCAAAGGGGTGAAAAAACACAAGCTGTTTCTAGTTTTAAGCAAGCCTATGAATGGCTGGTTACCCAAGCGAAAAAGGGCCAGGCTATTTCACGCTATAAGGGTCTCGGTGAAATGAACCCTGAACAGTTATGGGATACTACTATGGATCCTGAAAATCGTCGGATGCTTCAGGTTACAATCGAAGATGCAGTGGCAGCCGATCAATTATTCACAACCCTAATGGGTGACGAAGTTGAACCTAGAAGAGAGTTTATTGAGACTAACGCCATGGCTGTTGCAAACCTTGATGTTTAGTAAGTAAGTGCTTACTTATATAAAAACCCTCATTATAATAGGCTTTTATTTTAAGAAAGTGTTTTTTCAGTAAAGCTCAGCAAATTATTAAATACAGGTACATCTGTATCGAGAGCAGGATTTTCTAGGGTACTTTTACCCTTTCCGGTCAACACTAAAGCGGGTTTACAGCCCGCGTTTTTTGCACAGTTAATATCTGAAAGGGTATCTCCCACAAACCAGGTGTTAGAGGCATTTGCATCAAATTGTTTTATCAAACGCAACAACATTCCCGGTGCAGGTTTTCGATCAGGCCCTGCTTGATCGGGATGATCTGGGCAAAACTCAATAGCATCTAGGTTACCCCCACGGTCTTGTATTAACCTTGTCATTTTGTCATGGATATCAGCCAGTACTTCAGGGGTAAAAAAACCTCTCGATAAGCCAGATTGATTGGTTGCCACAGCCACTAGATAACCCGCTCGAGTTAAATTGGCTATAGCTGTTAAACTTGAATTAATGGGTCTCCATTCATCAACTGACTTTATATAGTCGTCAGAATCAAAATTGATAACACCGTCTCTATCAAGGATTATGAGCGGTTTATTCATTATTTTTGTAGGTAGGATATATCGGCAATGGCAACAAAGAGATTTCTCAGTGTATTCAATAAGGCCAAGCGGTTTTGTCTCAGAGATAAATCATCATCCATTACCATAACAGTATCAAAAAAATTGTCGATAAAGGGCTTTAATCCAGCAAGTAATGCTAAGGCAGTAGAATAGTTATTGGAACTCATCAAGCCATTAAACTCAACTTCTAGGGATTTCATAGCGTCGGACAATTCTTTTTCAGCTTCGTTTCTAAACAGAGAGTCATTAACAGTGTCGATATTATAATCACCGGCATTTTTTATTAGGATATTTGAAACACGTTTGTTAGCTTCAGATAAGGATTCGGCCTCGGCCATTTCGTTAAAGAGTTTAACCGCCTGAAGGCGAGAGTCTATATCAAGGGGGTTTGAGAGTTGTAGGACTTGAACTGCCTGAATAATTTTATTACTAAAGCCTTTCTCTAGATACATTGCCTTAAGTCTGCCATTAAAAAAAGCAACAAGTTGATTTTTGCAATCATCCTTAATCTCAATACTAGTGAAACCTTCAGCGGTAAGGTTAATCAACTGCTTGATATCTAAAGTGAGATTGTTTTCGATAATTAGTCGCAAAATACCGAGGGTTGCACGGCGAAGAGCAAAAGGGTCTTTATTTCCCGTTGGCACTAGTCCTACGGCAAAGATGCCGATAAGAGTATCTAACCTATCTGCCAATGCAAGATAAAGACCTGTTTCAGTTGAGGGTAGTTCGTCGCCGGCAAAACGAGGCATATAAATCTCATTCATAGCCTTTGTTACCTGCTCATTTTCACCGTCATTTTTGGCGTAGTAACTCCCCATAATGCCCTGTAGTGAGGGGAACTCTCCCACCATATCAGTGACTAGATCGCTTTTACATATTAGGGCTGCTGTTGCGATATTTTTACTATCAACACCCTGAAGAGAGGCAATGGATTCGGCTAAACTTTGAATTCTCAATGTTTTATCAAATACCGAGCCCAAGTTTTTTTGAAAAACAACATTGTTTAACTTGTGGACTATTGAAGATAGTGAGTGCTTACAATCGCGTTCGAAAAAGAACTTGGCATCAGCAAGTCTTGGTCTTATGACTCTCTCGTTACCTTTTACAATAACATTAGGGTCGCTGCTGGCTACATTGGCTATGGTAATAAATTTAGGTAATAGTTGTTGTTTATCATCAATCAAATGAAAATACTTTTGATTAGTAGCCATGGTTAATATTAAAGCTTCTTGAGGCACATCCAAAAAATCTTCATCAAAGTCACCTGCTAAAGCAACGGGCCATTCAACTAGTGCAGTGACCTCATCTAACAAATCAGGATTAATTACAGCTGTTGCATTTAGACTTTCGGCAATATTAAGCACCTGTTGTTCTATTATTGATTTTCGCTTATCCAAATCAGCTATGACAAAATGTGACTCAAGTAATTCAAGATAACTAGCAGCAGAGTCGATAACAATTTCACCCTGTGACATAAAGCGGTGACCTCTTGTTATATTGGATGCCTCACAGTTAAAAATCGTACAAGGTATAACTTGACTACCTTGTAACATAAGTAGCCATTTAACAGGACGGATAAAACTGTGGTTATAATCACCCCACCGCATTGTTTTTGGGATGGGTAATTTGGAAAGAGCCATTTCAACCAAGTCAGGTAATAAAAACTCGGCTGTTTGGCCTTGTTCATTACTTGTATAGGCTAAGCGCCGGCCTTTATTGGTGTCAACTTGATCTAGTTGATTTACCTCTACTCCACAGGATCGGGCAAAACCCATTGCGGCAGGTGTAGCATTTCCATCTGAGTCGAAGGCAGAATCAACAGCAGGCCCTTGGCGATTAACGGTTTTGTCCGCTTGAGCCATATCAAGTTGATCAACAACAATGGTTAACCGTCTGGGGGTTGCATAAAATCGGCTGGCTTGATACTTAAGACCACTCTCATCAATTAAAGAAAGTAAATTATCATGGAAGGCAGTGGCTAGTTTTCTAAGGGAAAGAGGTGGCAACTCTTCTGTTCCAAGCTCTAGGATGAAATCGTTTGCTAAAGACATTACCGATATCCTCTGCTATTTTTTGAAACACAAAGAGGAAAGCCAAGTTTTTCACGGGCTTCATAATAAGATAGAGCAATTGCACGGGATAAACTACGAACTCTCAAAATATAACGTTGTCTTTCAGTAACAGAGATGGCGTGTCTTGAGTCAAGCAGATTAAAGGCATGTGAAGCCTTCAATACCATTTCATAGGCAGGTAGCGGCAAGTTATTTTTAATAAGAGTTTGGCTTTCGCTTTCGCAATAATCAAAGTGCTTGAATAAGTAGTCAACATTAGCATGTTCAAAATTATAAGTAGACATTTCAACTTCATTTTGATGGAAAACGTCACCATAAGTAACGGGACCGGCAGGTGTATTGGCCCAAATCAGATCATAGATGCTGTCCACACCTTGTAAGTACATAGCAATTCTTTCAAGACCATAGGTGATTTCACCTGTTACAGGCTTACACTCAAGCCCTCCCACTTGTTGAAAATAAGTGAATTGAGTTACTTCCATGCCATTTAACCAAACTTCCCATCCCAGTCCCCAGGCGCCAAGAGTTGGAGACTCCCAGTTGTCCTCCACGAAACGAATGTCGTGCATGGTGAGATCAAGACCAAGAGATCTTAAGGATTCTAGATAAAGCTCCTGAATATTATCCGGTGAAGGTTTTAAAATAACCTGATACTGGTAATAATGTTGAAGACGATTAGGGTTTTCACCGTAGCGGCCGTCAGTTGGTCGTCGACAGGGCTGGACATAGGCAGCACTCCAAGGCTCTGGTCCAATTGAACGCAAGAAAGTAGTAGGATGAAAAGTGCCTGCACCAACCTCTATGTCCAATGGTTGGATAATAATACAACCCTGTTTAGCCCAATATTGCTGTAAGCAAAATATTAGCTCTTGAAATGTTTGGGGCTTACTATTGTCCATTGACATGGAGGTTTCCTATGAACTTGTCAGAAAGCCAGAAATTATACCTTGTTAGATCTCAGAAAAGTAGAAAAAATGAAGGTTGATAAATTAATGATGGCGGCTATGGCAATAATGATAATTGACAGGATAAAGAGTTGAGCTCTTGTTGTATCAGAAACCAAAAGCAGTTGTTGCCACTGATCAAACCAGGAAAAAGCTAATAATAGAGAACCGATGATATATAAAAACAAGCTTACTTTGGTTATTGGARTAAAGGTTATTTTCATTGGCATTGTTTCCTTTTAGTATTTTCCTAAAATAAATTTACAGCCGTTACTCATAATACTACAAATAGAGGAGTCTTGAGACTTGATGTCTGGATTATTCTCAGTATCAGCTAGTTCAACAAGACGGTAAAAATCTGAACGACAAATCAAAGCATGTAAATTATTTCGAAGGTGAATAGTTGGGTAAGGAAAACCATTTTTTTCAATGACCTGAATAGGGTGTTCCTTATCGGCAATAACGATATCATCTAGGGTGGTTATAAAAGCGAGTTGTTGTGGTGAGGAGTATTTGCGTTCAATGTTTTTAGTAATAAAAGGCTCAGCCTCGACTTTAATTCGAACCTTCTCAATAGGTGTTACTAGAAAGTATCGATTATTTTCCCTTTTTAAAACCCTTGCAAAAAGCTTAACAAGTGAGAGCCTTGTAAAAATAGAATTATTGTAACTCCATTGACCGTCTCGATGAATGCAAATATCAATGTCACCACAAAAAGGAGGGTTCCAACTTTCAACTGGTGGGAGACTTTTATTACTTAGGTTGTGAAATAAGCCATTTGGATTAATTTTTGTATTCATAGTCGCTTTAGGATTGTAATATAATTCAAGAATTATAATAATATAATAGAAACATAAATTAACTTGATTTGGAAGGGATCACCATGAGTAAAATAATTAAATCACTGCATCGATATCCAATTAAATCTTTTAGAGGAGAATCTTTAAAAAGTTTAAGGGTTAAGTTCACAGGTTTTGAGTTTGACCGCCATTGGATGTTAGTGGATGATAAAGGTGTATTTATGAGCCAAAGAAGAAACTCAAGAATGGCCTTAATAGAAGCGCGCCTTCAGGGTGAGTTTCTTTTGATAAAAATACCTAACCAAGAAATAATAAAATCAGCAATTGAGATTAGTGAAAATAGTAAATTGTCTGATTATGTAATTTGGCAGGATGAAATAAAAGCTCTGGCTGTTAATCCAAAAATTGATCAGCTTATTAGTGAGTTTTTAAATAAACCTTGTCAATTGGTAGTAATGTCGGCTCGTCAACCAAGAACAATAACCGACTCTGCTGCAAAAGGCATTGTTTCATTTGCGGATGCCTTTCCTTTTTTACTTATTGGAACGGAATCATTAGCAACCTTAAATAATAAACTAGTTAAGAATGTTACAATGGAAAACTTTAGACCCAATATAGTGATAGAAACAACTAAAGCACATGAGGAAGACTCGTGGCAAGAGATACAAATAGGTGAAGTTAGATTTAGAAATGTGAAACTTTGTAGTCGTTGTATTTTAACAACAGTTGATCCAAAAACAGCAGAACGTTCACAAGATCAAGAGCCATTATCCACCCTGATCACTTATAGAAAAATAGAGCAGAAAATTATGTTTGGCAGTAATTTAATTGCATTAAATGAAGGGCTGATAAAGGCGGAAGACAACCTTAAAGTGTTGAGTATTAAAACCTCCTAAGATAGTTTTTTGATTAAATAACGATAAGGAGGTTCCTTGGTTTGGATTAACAGAAGCTGTTGATCCATAAACACACAAAACTTTGGAATGTCGCGAGTGGTAGATGGATCATCTGTAAGCATTAATAACACATCACCTTCTTCAAGATTTCTCATATTTAGTCTAAGCATCATTACTGGCTCAGGGCAACGCAAGCCTCTAGCATCTAGAAGCTTGGTGTAATTATCAAAAGAAACTTTCATTTATGGTTGTTTTTTAACCCTTGCTTAAGCTCTTTCAAAGACTGTAGCAATGCCTTGACCGAAACCAATGCACATAGTTGCAACACCAAGATTTAAGTCTTTTTCTTGCATTAAATGTAGTAGGCTGCCACTAATTCTAGTACCAGAACAGCCAAGAGGGTGACCAAGTGCTATAGCTCCACCATTAAGGTTTATACTATCATCCATTTTATCGAGTATACCTAAGGCTTTAGCAACAGGTAGGGCCTGGGCTGCGAAAGCCTCATTTAGTTCAAACAAATCTATATCATTAATAGCTAAACCCGCTCTTTTTAAGGCTTTGTTCACCGCGGGTACAGGACCAAATCCCATGATAGCTGGATCACAACCAGCTACACCCATGGATCTCACTTTTGCCATGACATTAAGGCCCAACTCTTTTGCCTTATCTGCAGACATCATTAACATGGCCGAAGCCCCATCTGATAAAGCCGATGAGGTGGCAGCGGTAACGGTGCCGTTGACCGGATCAAATACAGGTCTTAATTTTGATAGATCTTCATAGTTACAATCTGGGCGAATAACCTCGTCATAATCAAATACTTTTAATCGACCATCACTGTCATGACCTTCCATGGCGATAATTTGGTTTTTAAATCGCCCCTCTACTGTCGCAAGGTGTGCTAATTGGTGAGAGCGAACAGCAAAACGATCTTGATCTTCTCGATTAACACCATGTTGTCTTGATAAAAGCTCTGCGGTTAAGCCCATCATGCCAGAAGCTTTGGCAGTGGTGATATTTATCTCGGGACTAAAATCAATGCCGTGATTCATGGGAACATGGCCCATATGTTCAACCCCACCGACGATAAATATATCGCCATTACCCGTCATAATAGACGTAGCAGCCGTGTGAATGGCTTGCATGGATGAACCACAAAGACGATTGATGGTTTGTGCCGCTACGGTTTTAGGTAGTCGGGTCATTAGCGCTGCATTACGTGCAATATTAAATCCCTGTTCTAAGGTTTGTTGAACACAACCCCAAATAACATCTTCGATTTGTTCGGCGTCAACCTTTGGATTGCGATCAAGTAAGGCGGTCATTAATCTCGCTGAAAGTGTTTCAGCTCGAGTGTTTCGAAACATACCACCACGGCATCTTCCCATGGGAGAGCGCACGGCATCTACGATTACAACTTCATTCATTTTTCTAATCTCCTGATTGCCTTAGTGTATTAGACTAAGGTCAATTCTTTAATAAAAAGTTTCGCCGCTGTCTGCCATGGCGCGCATTTTTTCTGTAGGTTCATAAGCCTTACCTAAGTCGCTATATTGATTAGCCAACTCACATAATTCTTTTAAGCCAATGCTGTCTGCATAACGTAGGGCGCCGCCTCTAAAGGGAGGAAAGCCAATACCATAAATCAATCCCATATCAAGTTCTGCAACGGAGGCGACGATTTTTTCTTCATAACAACGAATCGATTCAATCAACATAGGAATCATCATTCGGTTGATAATCTCTTCTCTTGAAAATTCTTTTGGATGAGCAGCTACTGTACTAACCAAGGCTTCAATTTGAGCGTCGAGCTTTTTAACCGGACGACCTTTTTTATCCTTAGAGTAGCTATAAAAGCCATCACCGGTTTTTTGACCGTAACGGCCAGCTTCAAATAAAACACTCACGATGTCTTTATCAATTTTGCCCATTCGATCAGGATAGCCAGCGGCTAAAACAGCTTCGGAGTGATGACCTGTATCGATACCAACCACGTCGAGTAAATAAGCAGGACCCATGGGCCAACCAAACTGCTCCATGATTTTATCGACTTTTTGAAAGTCAGCACCATCTCTAATCAACATGCTAAAACCCTTGAAGTAAGGGAATAATATACGGTTGACTAAAAACCCAGGGCAATCATTGACTACAATGGGTGATTTTCCTAAGGCGCTTGCATAGGCAACAGTTGAAGCAATGGTTTGTTCGCTTGTTTTACTGCCTCGAATAACTTCAACCAATTTCATTTTATGAACAGGGTTAAAGAAGTGCATGCCACAGAATTTTTCAGGACGCTTAAGGTTAGTCGCTAACAAGTCAATGGAAATGGTAGAGGTGTTACTGGTTAAAATAGTATTCTCATCAATCAAAGCTTCTGTTTCCTGTAGTACGGAATCTTTAATAGCAGGGTTTTCAATCACCGCCTCAATGATAATGTCAGCACCCTTTATATCTTCATAATTAAGGGTTGGTTTAATGCGAGAGAGAGTTTCAATCATTTTAGGCACACTAACTTTTCCAAGAGATACGCCCTTGTTGAGTATTTTGCTAGCCGTTGCCATACCCAAATCCAAAGCATCTTCGCGAATATCTTTCATGACAATCGGAATGCCTTTAACGGCTGATTGATAGGCTATACCTCCACCCATAATTCCTGCACCCAACACAGCAGCTTTGCTTATAACCTTATCAGCAGTTTTAGAGGCTGTTTTTGCGGATTTCTTTAGGTATTGATCATTGAGGAATAGTCCAACTAATGAAGTGGCAGCTGAAGTTTTTGCTAATTTGGCAAAAGCAGCATGTTCTATTAACAAGGCCTGATCGCGATTTAAAGCAGCTGATTTTTCAATAACATCAATGGCTGCCATTGGCGCAGGGTAATTTCTGCCAGCTTTTGCAAACACCATGGCTTTGCAGGTTGAGAAACTCATCAAGGCTTCATTGGTGCTAAGTTTAAGCGCTGAGGTTCTTTGTTGTCTTCGGGCTTGCCAATCTAAATCGCCGTGGATTGCTTGATTTAAAGTATCTATTGCCGCATCTCGTAGTAAATCATCAGAAACAACAGCATCAATAACGCCAAATTTCATGGCGGCAGCGGCTTTATAGTGTTTTCCTGTACTGATCCACTCAACGGCGTTATCCGATCCGATTAATCTCGGCAGTCTTGTAGTACCACCAAAACCAGGAATTAATCCTAACTGAGTCTCAGGTACACCAACCAGAGCAGCATCTGAGGCGATCCTAAAATCACAACAAAGACACATTTCTAATCCACCGCCGAGGGCGATACCGTTAATTGCAACAGCAGTGGGCACATTAAGATCTTCAAAGCCATTAAAAATACTGTTGGCGTCTTTTAGCCAGACTTTTAACTGTTCTTCAGTATTTTCAAACATGGTGAGAAATTCAGTGATATCAGCACCAACAATAAACACGCCCTTACCACTTGTTACTAGTACGGCCTTTAGGTCCTGGGTAGTTTGTAGAATTTTGACAACTTCTCGAAACTCCCAAAAGGTGGATTGATCAAATTTGTTGATCGATTCGGTTTGGGAATTAAAGCAAAATTCTGCAATTCCATTATCAAGCATTGTTAAGCTTATGGACTGTCCTTCAAAGAGCATTGTTTTCTCCGAGATTTATGATGGTTAAAAACCCTGTTAATGAACGTTACTTCAGTAAACCAGGTACGAAACCCTAATGGTATTAAATGAGCTTAATAATAACCAGTGAAATCAAGGCTGGCAAGGCATTATAAAGCCTGTTATCTTAAAATTTGAAATTAAATACTGCTGAGATAAACAATGACAGTAACAACCACGAATTATAGTGAGCATTTGACATCAAAATTGTCATTTTATGGACAGCTTATGGAGGAGTTTGGCTATACATCGCTAATAATATCCTCTGGACTTCCAAAACAAATTTTTTGGGATGATAATCCCTACCCCTTTAAAGTGAACATTCATTTTAAGGCTCTTGTCCCGGTTAGTGATGTGGCAAACAGTTACATTATTTTTAAACCTGGCAATAAACCGACTCTAGCTTTTTATCAACCTGAAGATTATTGGCATGTTGTACCGGCTGACCCCAAGGGTGTTTGGGTGGAATGTTTTGATATCAAAACATTCCGTGGTCGAAATGATTGGCAGCAGTTTCTTCCGAAAAATCGAAAGGGCTTAGTATGGATTGGTGAACCGCAAGAGGAATTAGGCAGCCTTAATATTACTAGCATAAACCCAGAAAATTTAATCAACCCAATTCATTATCAGCGGGCTTACAAAAGTGACTATGAAGTAGCCTGTCTTAGACAGGCAAACCTAATAGCGGCAAAGGGCCATTTGGCAGCAAAAGAAGCTTTTTATGATGGTTGTTCGGAGCTAGAAATACACGGTGCTTACCTTCAAGCCTCTAATCAAAAAGAAGAAGAGCTACCCTATAGCAACATTATCGCCTTAAATGAACATGGGGCCGTATTACACTACACGGATTTAACAAGGCAGCGGTATGCTGAGCAGAACATCCATTCCTTTTTAATTGATGCCGGAGCGAGTTATCTCGGTTATTGTTCTGATATTACAAGAACCTGGTCTTATAAAGAGGCTGAGTTTGCCGACTTAATAAAAGCGTTTGATAGTTTACAGCAAGATCTCATTAAAAGCTTAGTAGCGAATAAGTCCTATGTGGATATGCATATCAATACCCATTTAAAAATTGCAGAGTTATTAAAAGAATCAGAATTTATTTATTGTGATGCAGATACTGCTCTAGAGACGGGAATAACCAGTACATTTTATCCCCATGGTTTAGGTCATCTTTTAGGTTTACAAGTTCATGATATAGGCGGACAAGTTATAACGCCACAAGGCGAAATTAATCCTCCCCCAACAGCCCATCCTTTTTTAAGATTGACCAAACAACTGGAGGTTGGTTTTTGTATCACGCTGGAGCCCGGATTGTATTTTATTGACTTACTATTAAACAAACTAAAGCGCACAAAAAATGCCGAGTTTATCAATTGGACGAAGGTTGAAAACTTCAAAAAATTTGGTGGCATTCGAATTGAAGATGATCTGATCATTAAACAGGATGGGGTGGAGAATTTAACCCGGGATGCCTTCAACCTTTGTTTGAAGTGAGTTTTAGTTATGGGTGAAAGGTACCAAATACCTACAGTCTGTATTTATGTTGAAATTGATGTTAATAAAAAGTCGCTGTTGCTACTCGGTATTATGGAGGGAGAAAGTTAGGAACGGGCGGTTTAGCTAGAGCCTATGGCGAGGATTTAAGGATATTAAATCAGCAGTTAACTAATTATTAGCTAATGGAAACTTAAAATTTTGATTGATAATGTTGACTAGCTTCCACGAGCTAGCTATTTAATAACTATCTAATCACTATGATTTGATTATATTGATCACAACTAGTCTGGCATACTAGACTGGAATGTACATAAGTATTTAATGTGGCTATTGAAGGTAGGGAATGAACAATGATTGATGCAACAAAAATAGATGATTTAGTAAGTAAGCTGACGGCTGCCATACCTCCAGGTTTAAAAGAATTTGAAGCAGAAGCTAGAAAACAATTTAAGGTGGTTTTAGAAGTCGGTTTATCTAAAACGGATCTAGTAACACGTGAAGAATTTGATATTCAAGTTAAGGTCTTGGCAAAAACCCGTGAGAAAATTGATCAGCTTGAAAAGCGACTCGCCCAGATGGATAAAACGGAAATGGAAAAGGCGGAGTAATTTACTACTCGATCTAACACTCGTCTCTTACAAAACAAATGACAAAGCACCTACAGTTTTTGTTTAGCTAAACACCCATACTAAATAGCTGATTTTATCATTAAAAATAGTATTAGCTATGTCACTTTCAGTCATAAAAAGTCGAGCATGTTTTGGAATACAAGCACCTTTAGTTACCGTTGAGGTGCACTTGTCCAATGGTCTGCCATCCATGTCGATAGTTGGACTAGCTTCTGCTGAAGTAAAGGAAAGCAAAGAAAGGGTGCGCAGCGCCTTATTAAATTCAGATTTTGAATTTCCCGCCAGTAGGATCATTATCATATTATGGTATATATAGCGCATATTATTAAACTTTATATGCCCAATAAAATCAATGCCTTAGGAAACAAAAAAACAAAAATGAAAAAAATTAAATATTTATAGTTGACAGAAAAAGTGTTCAGTCTGACTCTTGTGGCTCATTTATAAACAGCAGGAGCAAGACCATGACAAATGAACAATCATTCAGTAAAACACAAGAAAGAACCACCTACTTAGATAGGGCTCGAATACTCACATCAAATAATGGAAGACCAAAACATTGGAATGAAATTAAATATCTCACAAAGGGAATAGCCAGATATTCATCTAAAGGGAAGTGGAGTCTTTATGACTATTACAATACCGTTTGGGATCTAAGGCAACCTTCTTTTGAGTTACTTGAAGATATACCATATTTAGCTTCTTGTTATAGATTTACAGTTTCATACATAGAATTTGCAGTTGATATTATTTTTAAGACTAAAAAGGAAGCCAACGAAGCTTTTCAACAATTTTTCTATTGTTCTAATCAAACATACAACAGGAAAAAGTCACTGGGGAGATTAATAGGCAACGGATTTTATCATCGTGCTCTTTGGAGTCCTTCAAATATTGTTGCTTATGCTGATAGGCCATGCAAGGTAAATGGAAAGCCTTGCCTACATATTGAGCTCAGGCTTTCAGGTTCACAAACAATTAAAAACAAATTTAAGGACGGAATCTATTACATCGAAGGAGAAGATATCTTCAAATCCTTAGATAAGGTTCTCTGTTTTCTCGAAGTTGAATCACTAGAAAAATTAGGTAAATATCTATTTAAGAGCGACTTAAAACCTGTGGAAGACTCATATTATTACAGGGCTACTAAGTCGCTTTCTTATGCTTATCGAAGAAGGGCTAGTATATTTTTGAGAGCTAATTCTGAGGCTGAGCCTGACAAATTCAATGAATATATACCATTTGTTAACCTTAGGAAAATTTATCTCAATCATCCAGAGGTGAGGCGTGCACTCAAAAGAACCAAGCTATCTGACTACTTTGAAGACAGTGCTAATGTTATGTACAGTTAAAGTCATTAAATTTATAAATCTCTAATCATCAATAATCCTTATCTCAATAAACCAATTATCAAGAATACTTTAAAATAACCTTATAWCAGTAAAAACAATTAATTTATTAAAACTAGAACAGGGTAAGGATTATGAAAATGAAACATAAAGTAGTATCACTGAAAGGAGCCAGTTACAAGAACCTAACTACTGGTAAAATTAGTAAATTAAATTTAGATGACACAGCCGAAAAAAATAGTAAAGGTGGCTGGACACTCTACCAAGTAACTGAGTCAGGTAACGATCTACTCTTATTTTTTAGAAAGTGATGATGAATCTATAAACCTAAGATAGCTTTAATTTGTATCAAGTATCAATAAATTGAATAGATATTAATTACTGGTATCAGATTTATTTTTACTACTTTAGTAATGGTAGAACCTCCTGATAATAGAATCACTATCAATTATTACTTATCAATAATCAAAATCAAATTTATAAGAAATTATTAGATTTACACCTACCTGTAACAAGAACACCTCAAACTTTACATAGAAGATTAGTTTTGAACTATCAACGAACAGGCATGGCTAGGATTTAGAAGAAGTTAATACACTTTGTTAGCTATAATATTTAAATCGTTGTAGCAGGATTTATAGTCGGTAATTTAAAACCTACTGATTACCGATAAAGATGCTTAATTGAATTTAGATACTGATATATCCTTGAAACTATTTTCATATGGATAACTGGCTCTTGTTCATCTTATCTTTTAGACCTTGATTAGTCGATCTAGTGGGTCTCTACACTTGGGTCTTTTTATTGGTTCAATCATCTAGACTCTAGGGTCTACAGTTAAGACTCTCGAAATGAGAAATAGTTAAGACCCAAGAGTCTTTAATAGGTTGGCCTGTAATTATGAATTTGGATACTAGGATATTGATACCGGAGTTGCAGAACCTGTTGTTACTACTGAGTCATTTATTAGTGAGGATTTGCTGATCTTGTTCTAGGGTCTTGGTTCAGGGTCTGGATACTAGATTTACTCAAGGGTCTGGACTCTGGAGTCTCTAATTATGTGGGTCTATACGATTAAATCTGAATTAGTGGTGGGTCTGTCATTGTGGGTCACTAGAAATTTGAATATCTTTTTTCAGGGCCTCGGCTTTAGACCCTAGAATATTAAGGGCTGTGATGCATATTTTAAGGTGCTAGTCGTACGCTCTGTATGATATTAATAGATTTGTTAAGGAACGGAATAAGCATGAACTGGATTTATCATCATTACATCCTATTTGAACTGCCAACGAACGTAATTGGTTAGGATTTATTGTTATTGAATACACGGTGTTAAGTGAAAGTAAAAAATAGGTGTATGAGGATAAATGACAAGGTATAAAAATTAGCTTCAGTAAGATATTTTGATCATAAATACGGATAACAATTGTTTTGCCGACTGAAGATATAAGAAATTATAATAGTAGATTCAGTTGAATCAGTAATGGCTAGTCCCTGAAGTCTGAACTCAATAATTAGTSGATATTGTGTTTTTATCCTTAAATCTGACAAAGTCGTTGCCGAGCAAAAAATAAATCAAAATAAATGTCTAATTATTAACAATTTAATTATTACAGCATTACTAAGATAACTACCTGTTATTACTAAACTTATTTACCTAAACAAGTGCTTCAGAGTGAATTGAATATGAAATAATTACTTTTCATTTCAAATAAAACACACTTTTTTCAAAAACTTTGAAATTTCTCAGTATATCTATTCACCAATTGAAGAATGTTCTTTAGTGGTTTTTATTGAGGAGTTAGAAAATGAAAGTTGTATATAATCTATATCTAGAATTTCACGTCGAGTATCTGATAATGGATAGATCGTTAACCAAGCTTATCAGAGACGTTTATGTCTGTAAGTTTAAGCAGGTTGGGTCTAATGAGGAGAAATGGCTTATTAGGGTCAAATTTTATAACGGTGCGGAAAGTGATGTTTATATTAAAGGAGAGCAAAGCAGTTTTGACACCTTGATAGACGCGTGTCATTTTGTTTGTGCGAAGATGAAGATTGGCCACGTATCTCTGTGTGGAAATTCAATAAATCGAATAGAGGGGCATGAACCATTGCATGAGGACTCAGGGGAAAAAGAGTATATCGATAAATCCGATTACGTTTACGGGACAGGTTACGTCCCGACATCCGTATTATTAGCGAGACAGATAATCGAAGCCAAAAAAGAACATCCATATATTGATAAAGAAATATATTTTTATCATCTGGGCACTTATATTGGATGGGATACTTTAAAGTTGCTTAACTCAAGACCATTAAAGCTTGTCTCACTTTATCGAGAAGGTGACAGTGAATGGGGAGAGTCTCCATTGAAGCTAGCTTGTCATTTCAAGGGGGGGCGAATGATGAAAGTTTGGGATGAAAATGAAAATCAAATGGAATGGGAGGGTCATGAAGAGGCCATTGATTTTGTTTTAAACAACTTATCTTATGAAAAGTTTGTTATGCAAATACCCTAGGTGGTTAATGGCGTTCTATTAAATGATGGTCAACATGATATGAACTTTGTGATTAATGTTGCTAGCTTTTAATAGAGCTCCAAATAATATAGCCATAAGTATGGTAATTCGCGACTTTAAATTCTTTAAAGATGAGTCTCGATACTATAGTTCCATATGGTATTTGTGCTTTTCTGATAATTGTATATCAGCAACAAGAAGCCTTTAGCTTATAAAATTCACATCATTTCTGAACAGTCAAAGAGTCGGAATGGCTAGGTTTTGTAATTGTCTAATACACTGTGTAAAGTGAAACAAAGAAAGAGATGCAACAAGCTGTATAACAGATAGTAAAATTATCTTAAAGTTGATGTTTGACAGCTTTCTATGGTTGGCTCAATTTGGCTAAATAGGACATTTATGCCTGTTCATCAAATCAGGAAAAAACAACAACAGCAATTAGGCTGTGAAGAACAAACATATAACAGTCGTTCATTGCTATGATTATCAGTCTTTCATAATCTTTGAGTTCTGCAATTAACGATACTATTTTTCTAGTCAATGGATAACACAGTAAAAACATGCTTTAATTTATTATTAATGCTTGACAAACGTCTGTATTTGCGTGATTATACGTTGTATCAAGAATGCACTAGGTATTAATAAATATGCTTGAAGAACCATGGTCTCTAGCGCCTCAGTTAGAAAAAGAAAGATTACAAAAGATTGCCAGTCTTCTAATTCAAGTACGAGGAGAAGTGATTGATAGGCACGAGCCTGAGATTGGTGATACGCGTTTGTCTTTAGGCATGAGAGCTTATGAATGTTGTCGTTCTCGCATTATCTACAAATATAATGAGGGTGAATGGCCTTGGTTATCAATACTCACTTTTCAGGGGCGTTTCACCTTTGCAATTGATGGCGTGCCTGTACGATTTTCTAGAAATGACCCTAAACATTTACCAGATCGAAAACTTATACCTTCTCAAGAAGGCAGTATTCAAATGAGTATGTTTGAAGGTCATAATGAATATTCGGCTCTTCGATGGTTTCTCGTTATAGATACGCCATATGATTTACCGGTTGAGCATGCATTTTTTATTGGCTATAGCGAGCATAATGAAATTATATGCAAATGGGAAATACCTTTGGTTGATACTGTACCTGTTGTCGGGGCAGTTCATGATAATAAACCTCAAGCAGTTAATGTTCCACCTGCTAAAGCAAAACTAAAACTCGTAAAAATTATAGATGTAGACAGTCGTAAGAATGACAAATAAGTTTCTAGGTGAAAAATTAAGATTAGCCAGGTTGCTCAATGGAATAACATTGAAGGAACTAGGCGAAGCTGTAACCGCATCACGACAGTTTATCCATCAACTAGAAGGAGATATTAGGCAACCACCAGAAGACATGCTTTATGCGCTATGTGAAGTTTTGTCTGTACGTAGAGATTTCTTTTTTACCGAATTGGTTAATGATGTAAAGTTTGAGCACTGCCATTTTCGAAAAAGAAAGACGACCCCTGTATCTCTGGTGAATCGAGTTTGCTCCTACAGCACAATATTTGAAGAGTTAGTTAAATTCCTTTCACAATACTTGGATTTCCCCGAGTCTAATATCCCTGAGTATTCTAATGCGACAGATTCATATTCTAACCTTGAAATTGAAGAAGCAGCTGAAGCTTGTCGCGAACACTGGGGATTAGGTCTGGATACCCCAATCCAGAATATAACAAATGTGCTAGAAGGTTCGGGCATTGTAATTACTACATTTTCAGGCGTTTCCGAAAAAGTAGATGCGCTTTCTATCAATCGCAGACATCCAATAATTATTCGAAATAGTGCAAAAGAAAGTCCTTGCAGGCTTAGATTTGATTTGGCGCATGAATGCGGGCATTTTGTCTTACATAACGGGGTTGAAACTGGTGACTCAGTGWGAGAATCAGAGGCGGACAGATTTGCAAGCGCCTTTATATTTCCTCGTACTTCATTTGTCCGGGAGTTTCCGCGGCACTTTATTGCCAATCGAGAAATTTCGTGGAAACCTTTATATGATTTAAAAATGCGATGGGGGATGAGTTTAAGAGCTTTAATATATCGAGCACATTTTCTTAAGATTATATCTTCACAACAATATCGTGCAGCCAATATTCGCTTAAACAAATCAGGTCAGTCAAAGGTTGAAAGATATGATGAAAGGATTGAAAAAGAAACTCCTGAGTTGCTGAAAAGCTCTATTGAAATCTTAGGGGGTGAACTTGGGATTTCATTTCATAAGATCGCAGAAAATCTAAATATTACATCAGGTATGCTGTCGATTATAACAGGCATGTCAATTCCAAAAAATGAATTGCTTAATAACATTGAACCACTATTTAGGAGATAGAATATGGGTAGAAAAAGAATAACTGTTACCAAAGAAAGTGGAACAGGGCGGAATCAAAAATTTCATGATAACCATACGGGCAGCGATATGACTCGTACACAATTCGTAAACAAAATCGAAAAAGGTGATTATTTAAATTACCATGTGAGAGAAGTTAATGGTATCAAAACGCCAGTATCTAATCCTGAYGCCACTCGGAATAATAATCTCGATTGAGTTTGTATGGTGATTGATTGAATTGGGATAGTGTACGAGTTGACCAGCAGTATGCAGTAGGTCGCTTAATATTTACTTTACCTTAAATAATAC
This sequence comes from Gammaproteobacteria bacterium, assembly GCA_002746155.1. Classification (GTDB taxonomy): domain Bacteria; phylum Pseudomonadota; class Gammaproteobacteria; order Enterobacterales. The sequence continues at coordinate 55,468 of NVWF01000017.1, forward strand.
GGAGATAATTATGCGGTACCTAGTAACATTCGTCTTTGTAGCTATGTTTTCCATTTATTCATATGCAGATCAGCATATGTGGAATGGCCTTATAGTCGAACCTGAAAACCGATGCTCGTCTTATGATAAAAGCGAGCAGTACCCTTACCCTCAGAGCGTAGAAGATGAGATTGTAGAGAATATGGGTGGAGTAGTATACGGGCCTTATACTGGACGATACTTTGATAATGATAGAGAAACAGATATCGAGCACATTGTCGCAGCATCAGAGGGTCATGACAGCGGATTGTGTGAAGCGTCTGCAAGCAGTCGACTACAGTTTGCAACTGATCAATTGAACCTTACTCTGGCGGCACCGGAGGTCAATCGATGTGGCGAGGGAGGTAAATGCGGATTAGATCCAGCCGAATGGATGCCTGAAAGAAATAGGTGCTGGTTTGCCAACAGGTTCGTTGAAATCAAGAAGAAATATGGCCTAAGTGTCGACCAAGCAGAAGCCAATGCCCTAGATGCCGTAATGTCTGCATGTGATAGCTTTAAGATGATCTTTTACCCTGTAAACGGTACTAGTGATACAGATATATCAGGAAATTTTGATGCGCTTACACTGTATGATACGAATAAGAATGGGCGAATTACCTGCTCCGAAGCAAGAGCGCACGGAATTGCACCAGTTTCTTCCGAGCATCCAGCGTATGAGCACATGAATGACAGTGATGGTGATGGGAATGTTTGTGAATGAATAATTCACCAGTTCTAATTAAGGCTCATTGCGAGGCTCTTTTTTAATGTCCGTTTTTGGCCGTAAGATGACTTTATATTTTTGAACTAATTGATGCATTCAGACTTATTATTAAATAATTGCTACTTAATGGTGAGCTTCATAACTGAATCAATAGATATCAATAGRTTGTACACTACTCAAAATCAACCTCACGGACACGCTTATTATCTCTACGCTCTTCAACAAAAGTACGTATATCCCCTCTTATTTTATCAACATTCGAAATAGCACTGATAACTACCGTAGGATGAGTTTTATCTGAAGTATCTAAAATAATATTACCTAATGAAAAGATCCTCAAAAAGAAAGGCTGATCTAAACGATGATCTTTAATGCGATATAATTCTAATTCATCAACAGTCTTATTAAATACACCTGATCTTGTTGTCAACCGTTGATTCGTCAGTTCATATGTAGTGGTTTTAGTAACCAGCCACTTCCATAAAATAATGAACAGAGGAAAAATTAGCCAGATAAAAAGTACCGATAATATAAAAGGAATTATATTAACCACTTGAGATGGTGAGCCTGACCATATTTTTGTTTCAATTGTCATAATAATGCCTCTCGTGAAAGTTCATGAAGTACAAGCGTTATTCAGATGTTAGACTTGATTGTTGTATGAATGAAGCTTTGGGAGAGTTTAGTCGCCCCCCAATTTTAAAAAATATCACCCTAAATTTATTTTTATATCAAAGTCAAATCGAAGACTTTTATTTGATATTGTTTTTTATCGTCAGTTTTCTCTATGGTATATTTAAAAGGCATAGATTCATTTTCATATCTAAAGAGTTGAACTCTTGCCTTACACTGGTGAGTACCAGTCTCTTTGTTTGTAGAAATGTTTTTAGCTCCGATGATTATGTATTCTACTTGAGTAACCTCGTGAGGCATGGTTAATTCCATTAGTGCTAGTAACCCTTTCATCGTTTTGTTTTGTTCTAAAAGCGTCTCCAGTTCACTGGTTACCCTAGAGTCATTACAACCTGGGAAGCCCTTTTTACCATCCCCTACCTCCACAACAACATTGAACAGTGATCCGGCTACAACAAGTACAAACAACCCTTTGCCGAGCTTGATTATAAGACTGCCCTTTTGACTGGCACCGCAGTTAGGACAGCTTTTTGCTGATTTAGCGATCTCTTTATCGCAAGACTTACAACTTTTTAATTTTGACATAGTGAATTAATTCCTTTGTGATGCACTAATGATATTTTAATATTAAAAACGGATTAAATTTGTGTGGACACATGTTAATAAGAGAGTACGTTTTAGTTAGTATGTCGAAATTAGAAAACAGCCCTTCTTAGTTTGACCTATCCCAATATATTAATGTGGAACTGAGTAAATCTAGTAGACTATAATTGCTCCTGAAACTTTAAAGTAAATATAGTAGAAGTCGTGGGCATGTCTTGTCTATACGTATATTTCCTAGAATTGTTAAACAAAACAAATTAATGAAACTTCAAGTTGTATCCATTAGTTTTTAAAAGTAATAATATGACATGTTCCATTTGAGTCTGTGGTTAAACGATTGTTACCACCTAATGCGATGACTCTATCTTCAATACCCTGCAGTCCAAAATTGTTTTTTATTTCATTGATTATTTGGACGTCGAAACCTATTCCGTCATCTTTTATCGTTAGAGTAGTGTGCGAATCATCAACTTTCAAAGATAGCCAGCAATGTTCAGCCCGAGAATGCTTAACTGTATTATTAATACTTTCTTGTGCAATACGATAAACAGCTATTGTTATATCACCATTGAGAAAAGACAGATCACCTTCTATTTTAGGTATATACATTATATTTGCATTATTTAAAAACTGTTCAAACGTAGGCCCTGTCAGAGCTTTTTGCAGTCCAAGATCATCAAGCACACGTGGTCTAAGCCAATGCATTAAATTAGAAGTAGATTGGTACATAACATTAGCAATATTGTCTATTGATTCTAAGATAGGTGTGATTTTTGATTTCACAGTAATTTCTTTAATGACCTGTACCTTTAGTTTTAAAGCAGTTATGTTCTGTCCTAACTCATCGTGTAATTGCCTCGATATGGTTTTTCGTTCATCCTCTTGGATATTGACGACTTTTTKRRRYAWYAWKTSRWTWWWSKYRWGNAGTGWTWWSNAATTWWYTAYKYGTTWAWTGYWASWMRWWKTWYWWAWWKGWYAAWAAAWAMMWSWWRSRKTTWWRKKSWYTKSTMGCYSYYYYRMGMARMMAKMSTRYWATRKWWATTKWTATCAGATAAAGCTGGCTTTCTAACATGCTTGTAGTGTCTGATGAATATAGACTCGCAGAGAAAATTATAATGTAAACTATAAAAAGGGTTAATGTTGCTCCAAGCCACCCATTTTTATATGCCGATAAGACAATTGGTACAAAAGCAAATACTTTTAAGAAATAGAGCATATCGTGCTTAATTAGAAAAATTGACGTGATAACAGTTAGCACCATTAAAGATATATTAAATGTTGAGGGAATTTGTCTAATGTCGATGGTATTTTTATTTGAATAAATTGATTTAAGCGCAAATACGATAGGCACTAAAAATAATATACCAATATAATCACCTAACATAAATAGCGCAATAGACGTCAACAAGTCTGATTCTTCGATATGTCCTAGGAACAGCATGTTGGTAACTAAAAAAACAGCGSKWAKYWAWSMAGCARARMYRSTYMMKWGMRRYAGTTTTATTACGTGATGAACTGAATCAAATCTAACACGACTTGATGACTTTAAATAAAGGTGAATGCAGAAGGCTTGAACTGAGATAGCTGCTGCCGTGCCAACTGCTCGACTTATAAATGATGCAAATGGAATATTGTCAATGGTAACAAGGTGAGCGCCACATATCTCAGCTAATATGATTACCCATAAATATTTTTTATCACAAAATAATAAGAACGTAACACGTATGCCAGCAGGCAAAAACCAAGATGCAATACCAGTTAAGGTTTCAAAATAAGCAGATATTGTCCAACCTAAAGGCCATAATAGACCATAAATAAGAAAGAGGCTTGTTGCTATAAACCAATAATTTAAAGTCCACTTTGCCATATAATAGATTTAACCTTATCTCTGATTCTGTCTAATACTTATTATAATAGCTATTAGGACAATTAAGAATATAGGAATAATACCTAGAGACAAAGACTCTTTTGCGTGTTTAATATCTTAAATAATTATTAGCATAGGGAAACGTATGATAAAGATTGGAATTGTTGATGATCACAGGGTTGTCATAGATGGCCTTAAACAACTGATACAACTTAATGAGCATATTATTGTTGTTGGTGAATATACATGCTATGAAGATGCGCTCCTAGGCTTAAAACAACAACATATTGATATGCTCATTGTTGATATTTTACTGCAGGGATTAAGTGGTTTAGATTTAATAAAAGAGGTGAAAACAACTTATCCGAATATAAAGATGATTGCTGTAAGCATGTATGACAATGATCCATATGTATCAGAAGCTATTGCAAATGGAGCGTTAGCCTTTCTATCAAAACAGTTTGTCTCAGTAGAGTTAAAGGCAGCCATTGAACATGTGTTAAATGAAGAAATATATTATAGTCGTGATGTTAAAGAAAATATAAATGCGACTTTATTATGTAAAGAAAAGGCCAAGATTAACGACTTGACCGAGCGTGAATTAGAAATATTTAAATTACTTGCAAAAGGGGTAGGTGTGAAATCTGTTGCATCACAACTTAATATTCAGCCTAAGACTGTACATACACATAGAGCTAATATAATAAATAAATTAGATATGTCTAATCAGAATGAATTTCTACAACTAGCACTATCAACTCATGTATTATCAATCGATGACTTAAAATATGGATAAGGTGTCTAAAAAATAAACTATAGTTTTATCCTTAGCTATTCAAAGCCATAAACCTTTATTAATTTAATAGAAAAACATAAAAAATAAACTTCATTATAGGTTTAGCCTTTAGGTGTAGACATTTTCGCTATAACATATTGTTTTGAAGGACTAGAAACATGAGCGGAAATAATAAAGTATATGTCTATCTGAGAGTATCAACTAACGAGCAAGAGGTTGAAAATCAAGAGCATGGTATTAACAAGTATATTCGTGACAATGAAATAGTGAATGTAACTTATGTAAGGGATGTAGTTTCAGGAAAAACTAATTTTAAAGATCGAAAGTTAGGGAAGATGATCGAATCCTTTAATGAAGGGGATAGTTTAATCGTTGCTGAACTATCTAGAATAGGCCGTGACCTTTACGATATATTTAGTTGTATATCTCTACTCAGAGAAAAAGGCGTCAGTGTTTATTTGGTGAAAGAAAATATTACACTCGATGATTCAATCAATTCAAAAATATATGCCATGGCCTTTGGCATAGCTGCTGAAATATCAAGAAGTTTGTTATCTGCAAGAATTAAAGAATCACTGGAGAGAAGAAAAGCTGAGGGTAAGCCACAAGGTAGGCCTAAGGGAAGTAAAGGAGTAAGAAAGCTCGATGCTCACATGGATAGAATCTCAGAGTTAGTTGAAAAAGGAGTAAGCAAAGCTTCAATTGCCAAGATATTTGATGTATCCGCCCCAACAGTGGCTAGCTTTATAGAGGAGCGTATTAACTAATAAGTTGAAAAGAACCTCTAATTATTGACAATCAATGTTATTAATAGGATATTTAAACCTCAACATATTTGTCACTCATTTAATAGTACATACTATTGATGAGTTTATGTTTTTCATAAGGATATAATGAGAGGGATCTTTTAGTGAATAAGGCATATAAAAAAATAGATATTGTTGCTTCAAATCCTTGGTTTGTGGTAAGTGGGACGGTCTCCAGTGTTGCCGGCTTTTTGTGGTTTTTATATGATAAGTGGAATGAGAATACTGGCATATTATCAACTGTAATCTTTGGTTTGTGTTTGTTAATTATGTTACTTGGCTACACTTATTCCATAAAAGTGAGAGCTGAAAATATAGCTCTTAAAGGAATAGCTAAAACATTTGGAGAAATCAATGAAATATATAGAGATACACTGAAAAGACTATTTTCAGATAATGAACCTGAGACGGATCCTTATTGCCTTGTTCGTGAAGAAGAAGCAGTTTTACAAGCCATTTGCCAAAGAATAGGTGATATTTTTTCAAGGTTAACAAATCGAAGCTGTGCTATAACAATAAAACTACTTTTCGAAGAAAATAATATATATTATGCAAAAACTTTAACCAGAAGTGAGGCAAAGTCTAGTAGGGATAAAGGGCATAGAGTTTTATATGAGGTTGGGACTGGAGAGAATTTAGCTTTTGATATAGCTAGCCGAAAAGAGAACGGTCATGCAGATGCTCATTTTTATTCTGCGGATCTTAATAAAGAAAACCACTACACTAATCAAAGAATTAACTATATTAATTATTATAAGAGCGTATTGATTGTGCCTATAAGAGGTGTAAATCTTGGTAAAGAAGGCACAATTAAGGAATTTGATAATATTGGGTTTCTTTGTGTAGATACCATGTCAATTAATAGGCTTAATAATAAATTTCATTTATATATGCTATCTTCACTTTCCAATCAAATGTATAACTTCATGTCACTAATGCGCGGTAAATATAGAATATTTGTCGGAGAAAAAAATGAGTAAGTTAAATTATAAAAAATTACTATCAAGTAACAAGATAACTGAAAACGTTGAAGATATAGTGGCTGATACAATCTATCTCAATGTATCAGAACAAAATAGCGCTTGGAATAAAGCTGCCGTCATCCTTGTTGGGGAACAAAATATGACACCAGACAAAAATCTTACCTTAGTTTGTTATCCTCAAATCGAAAGAAGAATGGTTTCAACTAATTTCACAGCTAAGACAACAAATGAATGGAATAAACTAGCATTAAAATCCGTTGAAAAATCAACATAAAGCAAACTAATCGGATAATAGTTTATTCTGGTATTCCACACAAGGACAAGGAGATAGTCCCATGCTTACACTGACACGTCGCGTACTGGAAATATATGCACTTGCGAAATGGACTAAGGATAGAGTTAAAAGTGGCAATGCTTGGAATGAACATATTGTGCTGTTGGGAGATATGAACGTTCCAAATATGAAAAACAATGAAGCAACCATAAAAGCTTTACGCCAATTTTCATGGAAAGCAGTTGATCTTTACCAAGACAGTAAACTTGCAAAAAATGATAAATTAACACGAATAGGTGGCTCTAATTTAGGCAACGATAAAAATTATGACCAAATTGCTTTTGCGCCAACAACATTGAAAGAGAAAATCATAACACACGGTGTATTTGATTTTGACTCAGTCGTTTTTGCTGGCAAATGGTCTGTATTATCGTCTCTAACGACTCATAGTAAGACAGTGAGGGCATTTAATAGATACCTCAGACACTACTTATCTGATCATCGTCCTATTTGGGTTGAATTATACGCATCATAGATGTATAAAATTCGTTAGTGTTTATTCAAGGAAGACAAAATGAACAATAAAAATATTTATCTCATAACTTTACTAATACCTATCATATCAGGCTGCGCTACTGCTCCAGATGTTAAGTTAGGATATTATTTACCTCAGGCATCAATGACAGTAAAGGCAATTCAGACTATAAAATGCAAAGTTGTAGGTGTAAATTATTCACCTATCCTAGAGACTACTTTTTCGCAAGTTGTTAAATATTCAGATAATAAAGCACAGAAATACTATTTAAACCCTAAAGAGCTTGGAGGTGTTTTTACAGACTCTAAATTTTCATTAACTTACCAAGGAGGGAGACTTTCTAAGTTCACCCCTAGTGTTACAGGAAAAGGTAATCAGGCTATTGATTTGATAGAAGGTATTTTTAGTAAAAGTACTAGCCTGAAATTCAATGTAATTGTTGATAATAACGCCACTGCAAAACACAAAGAAATTGTTAGTGCTTGCAAAGTTTTAAAAAATACTATTGATGGCCCCTTAAAGCATGTTCAAGTAGAATTTCAGTGGTATGTTTCTAATTTTGATCTTAATCCAATCCAACTGACTTCAAAAGAAGTTAAATCTGACCTGATAACTTTTGAACAAATAAGCGCTATTGTTGACGTACCTATAATTAAAATAAATAAAGACGGACTTCCTGACTCACTCCATCAATACACGTCTGCATGTACCCAGCCTACAGATGACAGTGGTCCTGCACAAACTACTTATGCTAATTGTTTAAGTGATGTAGGAGAAATTGCTGTTTCAGCCCCACAAAAATATATGATTACTGTACAACTTAAAGATAAAAATGACCTGATGAAAGATGTCATTATTAATTCTATTAATGTGCCTCAATCTGGTTCAGTTTATACACTACCAATACCAAAAGGCYTTTTATTTGGTGGTGCGGATGCAAATTTCGAATTCAACTCGGATGGTTCATTGAAAGCTGTATCATATAATCATACTTCGGGAGTTGAAGCCTTTGGAAAATCTGTAAGTGCATTGCAAAGTGAGCTAGAAAGCGATAGCAACAAAGACAGAGCTGACAAAATTAAGAGTGAATCTGATCTGCTTTATCAGCAAAAGAGATTAAAAAATTGTCAAAATAATCCTTCTACTTGTGCTAAATAATTTATTATCTCAGCACCAACCTGCTTAGGCTTTTTAGTATGCAGTAAAAGCTGTTCCGAAGGAGGGTTGGAGAGGCTAGCCAATCTCTCACATCCCACTCATACCATCTCTCTTGCCCTATACAGCCAAAGCCATTATATTAATCATCCACATAAGGACAAGGAGATAGTCCCATGCTTACATTGACACGTCGCTCTGGAGAGAGCATCTACATTTACCCTGATTATTCAAAGGTTAGTCCATCTACTACTATTGGTGAGTTATTTGGTGAAGATGGCCATATTCTAATAACGGTTGGTACTACAACCCACAACAAAACCAAGATTAATATTGATGCAATGAGTGAGTTTGCAATTATGAGAACAGAGCTGGAGACTCAAGAGCAACTATGAATCAGATACTATCATCTTGCTAGAAATATCTATCAGTAGTTGTTCGTTTTTTAATCAAACGATTAAACAGTATGAGATAATCATTAAGGATTAATCATAATCCTCTGAGTGTAATCGTTAGTGCCTAGCTCTGTGCTTACTCTCTAAATCGTCTGATTCAGCACCAAGATCTGGTTCTATAATAGAACCATTTGTTAGATATTTTGTTAGATATTTTTTAATTGTTTTAGTTGCTTTGACTGTACCGAAAAAGTGAAATCTATTTGGTTGCTTTAGATAAGGTTTAAACATTAGCCTCATCCCATTAATAAAGTTAATAATAAAATATTGATTCTCTCWTCTATTGTCGATATTTCGATAATTATTAATTGTTATATTAGTTTCAGTTAAGATTAAATTAAAAATTTGTAGTATATTATTAATAATTTCAGTTCTATCAGTTGTGTTTGTTTTCTGTATCAGTTGCAAATATTGTATTAGGTTATTCTTTACAATAGGGTTATTCTGAATCAGTTCTAAATGTTGTACTAGGTTATTATATGCAACAGGATTATTCAGCTTTCTCGTTTCATCAGGAATTAGTACTGATCTTATCTCATTTCTAAGYGCTGTTAGTTTAATTATTTGTCTTTTTTTTCTAATTTTATTTTGTTTAGTTTCTTGTTTTTTATTTGCAGTCATCAATTGCAATTGTATTTTTAGCTTTTCATATGCATCAATTAACAGCAATTGTAAGAGTTTCGTTAAACAAGTTGATATATGTTTATTATCAACGAGTTCTGACGGTATTATCTTTGCTAGCTGCGTTAGTTTATAAACAGCACGCATACGTTCACTTTTATCTTCATTTTGAATAGATTTTAAAATTAGTTTTAATTTACGAAATGTAATTTGATCAATGTCTTGAATTTCTGCTGTTAATTTAGCTGTTTCTTCCGACTCTTCAGTTTTAATTAAAAGCATAGATTTTAATTGATGAGATAGTTTAAGCAATGATCTTAGTTTGTTTAAAGGTGTTTGACCTTTATTTGAAATATGACCTTCTTCAACGTTTCCAACAGGAAAAAGCTCAATTGAATAGATGTATTTATGTAAAACTGTATTACAATAAATACGCCTGTCTTTAAGACTTTTATTACTAAATTCGTCTACAGTGAGCATCTTGATAAGATTTGCCCGATCTTTATGATACTCTTGTTTAATAATTTTAATTTTATTTATTTTTTCATTAAGATCATTAATTTTGCTTTCGTGTTTATAAATTTTTCCTTTTATTTCATCGTGTTCTTTTAAGAAGTCTTTTCTAGAATCTGGATTTTCTAAATATAAATTGCGCAAAGCATCCGATTGCTCTTTGTATTTATTTCTTTCTTCATATTCCTCGTTCATTTTTATTTGTAATTTTAGGCTCTCCTTACTTTCGGTTGCATCATTGAACTCAGCATTTATATCAAACCCTATAAGAAATGTAAGAAAACTTATTTCAAAGTTATCATAGCCCCAAAAAAAATTACTTTTACATAACCCCAAGGTACTGTTATGACAGTGCAAGTAGGAGCCCCCTCTACTCTTTTTATCAACATAATGCATAGATCCATTACAGTAACCACAAATTACTAAGTGCCTAAATATATTTGGATAATTGATGCCGTGTCTACCTGCTCCAGTATGTTTTTTTCCATGCTCATCTATACTCCAACGAGCTTTTCTTATCTCTTGAACATCATTAAAAAGTTTTATATCAATAGTTGATGGAAAGTAATCATTTCGACCTTCTCCATAAGACACTTTTTTCTTCTTTTCTGTATCGTATGTCTGAGGTTGGAAATACCCGTATGTGGATTTATTTGTTAGGATTTTTTGAATATATGAAATGTGCCAATCTGGAGTACTTACATTTGGTGTTTCTTTATTCTTAGGCTTCCTTCTCTTTCTTGTTGTAAGTTTGGGGGTTTTGTTTTCATTTAAATACTTTGCAATTAGAGTACTTCCTTTTCCATCAAAGGCCATTTCAAAAATATTTCTAATTGTATTGGCCTTGTCAGTAATTTCTTCAAACCGATCTCCCTTATCGTCTGCCTCGGGATCTTCGTTTATAGGTATATATCTAATCCATGCTGGAATTTGTGCGGTTAAAGTTTTACGCTTATTATGTAGAGGTTTTCTTTCACCGGCAAATATTTCTCTCTTCATCTTCCAACTACTACTAATTCTTATGCTTTTTTGCTCACTCTCATGGTAAGCACTTTTAAGTAAAGAATAAAGTCTACTATAAGTTTCATCTTCTATTATTTCAGACGTATATACCATGTTATCGAATAAAGTAACTATTTTGATATCTGCGTCGAGTATTTCTCCTATTARTCTACGACCTATATCAGGTTTTTGTCGTGATATACGATCTATAGATTCCACAATTAAGATAGTACCTTTAGGTATTTGCCCATATTTAATAATATCTAGTAATTTCCCTAGGGCTCCATGTTTAGCATTTTCTCCATAAAAACCTGACATAGCAGGATCACTAAACACAAACTTTTCCTCTAACTGTAGCTCTATATCTTTATTTTCAGCATTAAACTTAACGATATAATCTTCAGCTAATTCTATTTGACGTGATATTGAAAAATTATTGGTTTGTTGCTTTGACGAAAATCTATTGTAAGAGATGGCCATTTGNTTTTTTTTTCATAACTTATGCTCCTATTGCGTTAAATATACCACAATATGATAAACCTAGGTCCTGCGGATTTACCAAAATCAGGTGGGCGGTTTGATTTACCTATAGCCCTCGGGATACTGGTTGCTTCTGAGCAATTGGAAGAAAAATATCTAAAAAACTTTGAAGTAGTTGGAGAACTGGCTTTAAATGGAGAACTTCGCTCCGTGAGTGGCATTTTAAATGCAACCATAGCTGCAGTTGCAGCAAATCGAGATATTCTCATGCCTAGGGTTAATGCCAAGGAAGCTTCAATAAGTGGAGCTTCTAGTGTGTATTGTGCCCAAACACTAAAAGAAGTACATCAAGGACTACTAGATAAACAGTCACTCTTTTATAAATTTAATCCCTACTACGGTCTAGATGATCAGCAAAACAACAATGATATCGCCGATATTAAAGGCAATCACCACGCAAAAAGAGCACTATTAGTCGCGGCTTCTGCAGGACACAATATCCTTTTTTCTGGCTCACCTGGCTCAGGAAAAACCATGCTGGCGAGAACGCTTCCATCTATCCTCGATCCCATGTCTATTGATGAGGCTTTGGAGGTTGTGGCAATTGAGTCGGTAGCAAAGGTTGAGTTTTCGTCTAAAAATTGGCGACGACGACGCTTCAGATCGCCCCACCATAACTGTTCTGTTGTCGCTATTACCGGGGGAGGAAAAATCCCTGTTCCTGGTGAAATATCCTTGGCCCACAAGGGCATTTTATTTTTTGATGAACTGCCAGAGTTTCCAAGAGCTGTGTTAGAAAGCTTAAGGCAACCACTTGAAGATGGTCAATTAACAATCTCAAGAGCCCAGTGGAAAGTAAATTTTCCTGCAGCTTTTCAGTTTGTTGCAGCAATGAACCCTTGTCCCTGTGGATATTTTGCTAGTGAAATAAGAGAGTGTCACTGTAGTAGTTCAAAGATACTTCAATATTTAGGCCGAATTTCGGGTCCCTTGCTTGATAGAATCGATATACAAGTCACGGTGAATAGTCCGAGAATATCCTTACTTGATGCCAATAAGCATGAACAGGAAAACAGTAAGAGTTTTAAAGAAAGGGTTACTCAGTGCCGAGCTTTGCAACTTAATCGCCAAAGGGTATTAAATACAGATTTGCAGGCAGATGATCTACTTAAAATAAGCAATTTAGATAAAAAAAGCCATCAAGTCTTTAACCAAGCGGTCAAATACCACCAACTTTCCTTAAGATCTCAACAAAAAGTACTTCGGGTGGCTAGAACCATTGCAGATNYWAGRGMRKYMATSCANNRWKAMASMAGAAGCTATTATTGAAGCCATATCCTATCGAGTTTTTGATCAGCTATTAAAAAAAGCGAGGAATTTTATTTAAGGTCAATTATTTAAGCAAAATGATGCACACTGATCACTGCAATATGACGTTCGGTAATTGCTGCCCGCTACTATCGGTGTTACTAGTCGCGCCCAGTTAACATACTCCTATGACGCTAACGCTAATGTTAAATCAATCACCGACTTGGTCTTTGGCGGTGAAAATCGTAGCCTCACTTACGATGAACTCGATCGTTTAAAAACAGCCAGTGGTCCCTGGGGGAGTGGTTATTTTAATTACGATAGTTTGGGTAATATCACCTATAAAAACCTTGGTAGTCAAAGTTATACACTGGCTTATGACCGAAATAAAAATCGACTGAGCGGAGTTACAGGCAGTAAGTCGTATCAGTTTGAGTATGATATTCAGGGCAACATTAAAAATAACGGCCATCACAGCCTCACCTTTGATAAGGCTAATTTAATGTTAAACGTTAATGGTGGCAGTGTAGCCAGTTATGACTACGATCCCCATAAACGTCGCGTTAAAGTCACGGAAGCTGGACAAGTTACCTATCAAGTTTACAACAAAGCAGGGCAGTTTCTGCACAAGTTTAAAGTCTCGAATAGTCTAAAAAGCGACTACGTCTATTTAGGCAGCCAGCAAGTCGCCAAAATTGAAGGTAACCCAGGCGTGGCATCCCCCGTCGCGCCTTCCTATCTGACAATACCTGAAACCAGTAGTGACGGCGTGTATACTGTTAGTTGGCCGTCGGTGACTGGCGCCAGCTATTATACGCTGCAGGAGAAGCAAATTGGTGGCAGCTGGGCAACGGTGCATAGTAGCAGTAATACCAGCAAAAACCGCTCGGTGCTCAGCAATGGCCAATACCAATACCGGGTGAGAAGTTGCGCCAGTGCCGGTTGTAGCCAGTATCGAGAGTCCACCCTTGTTGAGGTGACGCTACCGACTGTTTCACTGCCTTTGACGCCAAGTGGTTTAACTGCGCCGAGCAGCGATACCGATGGAGCCTATACTGTAAGCTGGAATGGCGTGAGTGGTGCGACACCTTACGAATTGCAGGAAAAACAAAACAGTGGCAGTTGGGTGACCAAACAAAATAGCAGTGCGACCCAGTGGAGTAAAAATCGCCCAACGAATGGAACATATTATGTCCGAGTGAGAGGTTGTAATAGCGCAGGTTGTAGCAGCTACAGCTCACAAGTGATGACCCAAGTGAATGTCGCTGGAGCTGGCGGCGGATTTGTGTTTTAAGACAAAGGGATACAAGAATAATGAAAAAAAGAATAATGAGAAATAGAATAATGAAAAAAACACTACAAACACTGTCAATTGTCTTAATCACTATTTTTGGATTAAGCCTACAGGCAGAAACCGTTACTTATTATATTAACGACATCACGGGCTCTCCCATAGCTGCCATGGATTCAAATGGTAATTTGATATGGCGGGAGAGTTATAACCCCTATGGTGAAGGCAGAATAAAGCCTTCACAAAATGCTAACGATATAGGTTTCACCGGGCATCAAAAGGATGATGTAACGGGTTTGACCTATATGCAGGCGCGATATTATGACCCAGTGATTGGGCGGTTTTATGGGAATGATCCTGTTGGATTCAGCAATGTGCATAACTTTAACAGATATGCTTATGCGAATAATAATCCGCATAAATACACAGACCCTGATGGGCGGGAAGTTTATCCAATTGGGACTTCTGAGGAAATTAAAACAATTAATAAATCATTAACAACAATAGCTAATTCTAATACAGAATCTGCAGCAAGATTATCAGCATTAAGAAATTCAAAGAATGTCCACGTTGTAAGGTTTTCTGAATCGGGAGAAACTCCAAACGCTAAAGCGACTGGGATTCGAGAAAATCAAAGTAACGGTATTGGTACTGGTAGTTTAACCGTGGTCGATCCTACAAAATCAGTAATTACTACAAACAAAGATGGAACAAAAGTTACTAACAGTGGGCTGACAATATTGACGCATGAATTGTTAGGTCATGGTACTGATATAGACAAAGGTCAAGTGGATTTTTCAATCAACAAATCAACCGGAGAGACGAAAGTGCCATGAAAGCAGAAAATGAATATAAAGATTCCGTAAAGGAGGTTAGGCGTGATTGTCACTCGAATTGTTAGTACTACCATATTGTTAAGCAGTCTTCTATTATTCAGCTGTCAAACGGCAAAATCTACATTAACAGAGCCTTGGAATACAAAAAAAATTGATAAATATAATCTAACAAAAACTACGCTGAATGAAGTGGATGATGGCTTAATCGCTGACATACAAGAAGATTATAAAAACAATCCCAACACCTTATCTTATGATGAATTAAAGTTATTTTCGGTGTACCTTGATAGGTCGAGAAAACGCAGGGTTTTAATTTTCGATATTATGTATGTTCATGATATTCAAGTTGTTTATGAGGTTGATGATAAGGGACGAATACTGAATAAGTATCTTTTTTCGGCATGGAACTGAAGAAGGTAATTTGAGTGTTGTTCTTTTCTATTCAGAAAAAATATAAATAGGATAGATTTGGTTGGCTCGACAATCTTCTAATCAATTGATCAGTTGTTAAAAAGCGAGGAATTTTATTTAAGAAAAACGATGCACACTGACTTTAAAAAGAGTTTTATAAAAAATTAATAGCCAACAACTCCTGCAAATTAACGATAACCGCATCAGCCGAATTCTCGGTATTGTTTTTATCAAGATTAAACCAAATACTACGACAACCAGCATTGTTAGCGCCTTCAATATCACTATCTAGCTTGTCTCCTATATGCAGTAACTGTTCCGGTAGAATATCAAGCTTGTCACAGGCAAAAAGATACATACTAGGATCAGGCTTCGCTTTGCCTGTGTCTTGAGGGCTTACGGAGAATTGGAAATACTGCCCAATGCCCATGCTTTTTATACAGGCGTTACCATTACTTAGAGCAACGAGTGGAAACTGTTTTTCTAGGCTTGCAAGAACGTTTTTAGCTTCTGGAAAAAAAACGACTTTTTGCCTAGCTTGCCAAAAAGTATTAAAGGAAGTATCGATGAAGCTATCACTATAGTTACAGTTTGATGATGTTAAAACATGTTGAATATGTAAACGACGCATCACATTTAAATCAACAACCTTAGGATTATTTTTTTTAACTACAAGGGCAGACACTTTAAACTCGTTAAAGGAAAAGAGTTTAGAAATAGCTGGGAAATGTTGAATTAAAAACTGATAAAGTTCTAGGTAAGCCTGTTCGATAACGGGTTTATTATCATAGAGGGTATCATCAAGATCAAAACTTATTGCCTTGATACTTTTGAAACTTAATACTCCCGTTAACTTGTCTTTAGTTGTCATATTCAGGATTTCTTTTTATGAGCACGGGGATGAGCCTTGTCATAAATTTTTGCAAGATGCTGAAAATCTAAATGGGTGTAAATTTGGGTGGTGGATAAATTAGCATGACCAAGTAATTCTTGAACTGCTCGCAAATCACCTGATGACTCAAGCATATGGGTTGCAAAGGAATGGCGAATTTTATGTGGATGAATTGGAGTAGATAATCCTAAACGTTTTCCCCAGTATTTTAATCGTGCCTGAATCGAGCGATGACTCAGTCTGCTACCCCTTTGGCTTACAAAAATGGCCGATTCTTCTAGGTCAGCAGTAGCCTCCCTTACTTGTAACCAGTTTTTTAAAGCAGTAAGGGCTTTATCGCCAACGGGTGAGCGTCTAGTTTTATTGCCTTTTCCTACCACCTGTACACTCTGGTCACTAAAATCGATATTAAACAGATCAAGAGCTGCTAGCTCCGCAAGCCGTAAACCACTTGAATAAAACAGCTCCAGCATGGCGTGATCCCGTATTTCAATGGCTGATCCTTTAGGCATATTATCAAGTAGATGAAAAATTTCATCAATTTCAATATCTCGAGGTAATTTTCTGGCCATTTTTGGTGCCTTGAGAATAGCAAGGGGGTTTGCTTCGGCTTGTTTTTCACGCATTAAGTGATTATACAGGCCCCTTAAGGCTGAGAGTCGTTGATGTATGCTCCTAGGTGTCAGGCCAGCTTGATGCCACCTTGCTAATAAACCTCTAAAATGATGAATATCTAGTGCTTGCCAACCTTTTTTTGCATCGTCCTTGCAATCCTCTAAAGCGGTCTTTAGCTGCCTTTGATAACTTTTAATTGTTAGGGGTGAGTAGTTTTTTTCACTCTCTAGATGATCCAAGTAATTGTTGATTTGATTAAGCGGAACACTCAACGGTTATTGCCTATTGAGTAAAACGATAAAGTAATTTACTGAGGGTATCAGAGATCAACAATAAAAACAGATCGCCCATGGCAGGGTCAAAATGGGTTTGATCTTCACTTCCCATAACCAGCAAACCTAATTCACCCTTTTCTCCCAGGGGTAAGATCGCAGCAGAATTAACCCTTTCATGATCGGTAAACAGACATTTTTTTTCAGCACTTTTAAGTCGACCACTTACTGGTTGTTGTTTTGGAAAGTTATCTCCAAGGGTTTTTCTGATGCTTTCTAAATCTGCCGATGATTCACTAAAGTGATCGGAGTTTAGCAGCAAATTAGAATACTGAATATCAAATAATGTTGATAGTTGTTGAACAATTAATTCTGATAATTGTTCAACATTTTCAGCAGGGATCAATTGCAGGGTTAGGGAGATGGTTTGTTGCAATAGATTTTGATTATCTTGAGCATTACGGATCACTTGTTGTAATTCAAGATCCGTTTCTTTATTGCGCTGACGGAGACCTTTCATTTGGCGTTCCACAAGGGAAATAGAACCGTCGGAATGGTCAGTTAAATCCATCATCAGCATTAAATCTGAATGTTGTTGAAAAAAGTCGCTATGTTGCTTCAGGTAGTCAGCAACTGCAGTAGCTGTTATTTCATTATTGTTATTAGATGCAGTTTGAGACGATGTCATAGGCTTAATTGTCCTCGATATACAATGGTTGAAGGTCCGGTCATTGAAACGGATTTAGTTTTTCCGCCCCAGCGAATAAATAAATGTCCACCGGGTAGGTCGACGCGAATATTATCTTCACATAAATCTGCTTGACGAGTAGCTACCATGGCGGCACAGGCTCCACTGCCACAGGCAAGTGTTTCACCACTTCCTCTTTCAAATACACGAATTTTGATATGCTTTCTATCGATAACTTGAATAAAACCAACATTGGTTTGTTCAGGAAAATCGTCATGTTGACCTATCATTGGTCCCAGCTTTTCCACGGGAGCCTGATCAACATCATCAACAAATATTAATGCATGTGGATTTCCCATGGACAGACTAGAAAGTTGAAAATCACCTAACTCTGTTGCAAAACAATATAAGTCTTCTTTTTCTGGGCGGTTTAGAGGAATTTTTTCTGGTTCAAAAATAGGTGCCCCCATTTGAACCGTCACCAGACCACTGCTTTCAAATTCCAGCCTGACTTTTCCAGTGATGGTGGTACCCATTATTTTATGCTTCCAAGACAACTGTTGATCACGAATAAAACGAGCAAGGCAGCGCATTCCATTACCACACTGACCAACTTCAGAACCATCTGCATTATAAATTCTAAAATGAAAGTCTGACTCAGGATCAAGAGGAGGCTCAACTGTTAATAATTGATCAAATCCTACCCCTTTATTTCTATCTGCAAGGCGTTTTATCTGCTCTGGGTTGAAGTTAAAACTTTGGATGATCAGATCAACCATCATAAAATCATTACCCAAACCATGCATTTTGGTAAAAGCGAGTTTCATTGGCTCCACTCATTCACTATATTCATGGCTTTTGGGTGTTTTGTTGTTTTTTGATTGTAAGATCTATCGATGAGAAGATTTTCTTTTGGAGTTTTTACTAGGGCGCCTTTTTGCCCGCAACCGGTGAGCATTAAAAAACCAGTGCTTAAAAAAAAGAATAAAATGAGCCGTTTAATTCTAACCATACTAAATTTAAGTGTTCGAGTGATTTTTATTAGGGTGAAGTATAACAGGATAAATGCCATAACCTAGGATAGCTTTGTGCCAAATGATATAAATTGTGGCAAAATAGCTTACCTAATCAAAAAAAGCGGTAGAAGCTGAAAATGCAAGAAAGTAAATTTAATCAACTTATTGATGAGTTATTGATCACCATTGAAGATGCTATTGATGAGTCAGGTGAGGATATTGATTACGATACCATTGCAGGCATACTCACCCTGGAATTTTCTGATCAAAGTAAAATTATTATAAATCGACAAGCTGCCCTGAACCAGCTATGGATTGCTGCTCGTTCCGGTGGATTTCATCTTGACTATCTAGATGATGGATGGTTTTGTAAAAATCAAGATTGTAGCCTTCAAACTCTGCTCGACAGGGTTTGTTCAGATCAGACGAAAAGCAATGTTCATCTAAAACTAGATTGATTTAATTCATCGAAAAGCGCTTCTTCTAGTGTCTTTTTTATTTCAAGATACTGGCAGATTGATTGTCTTTGTTTAACATCGAAGGCTGATATATCCAAATCGGTGATATAAGCAGGGTATCTCTTTTTCTTATGTCGATGACGGAGGATCTGTTGAGCCACGGCAGAGAGTAATTGATCGCCATATTCAAAAGGTGAGAATTCGATATCGTCGCAGTAGTAGGTGAATAGTGGTTTTCCTTGCTGTGTTTGGGAGGCAATTACTTGAATATTGTAATAACGCACCAAGGAGGTGTCATCTTGGATGTTTTGTTCAGTGATTGTCCACTTAACCTTTGAACCTCGACCAGGTGTTATATGATAAATACGAGGGGTTTTGGTGACAGCAAGCCCAGCCATGGTTCCCTGTCGATAAATTACCGCCTGTAAAAATCGCAGGTAAGGATTTAACAAGGTTAGATGGCCTTGGAAGGCTTGTGTCTGATAAAAAAGAGTCCCTACCTCATCTAATACCCAGACCTCGGTAATATCACCTTTAACGGAGTAGAACAATTGAATTTCATTGGTATTATTTAGATTGAATATCTTAGGTAAAGGACTTTCCAAAAGGCAGTTTCTATCAATAGCTAAAGGTGAAAAATCATGAAAGGTGCCACTCAATTGCTGATAAAGTTGATTTGTTCCCTTTAGTTGCTGCCAAGATATTTCCTGCTCAGACATTTCAAATAAAACAAATTGATCGGCCAAGGTAAATAGATACCGAGAAGATGAATGTATTTGATTTTTGTACCAGGATTCAGTTATGTCATTCCAAAGCTCTGTGACTCTTCTAACTATAGACTCAGAACGTGTTTTGCAATAACTTTGTACAACAAGAACGGGTTTGTCTTTCTTGTTTTTAGGCAGTTGTTGTAACCAGTTTGATAGTGAAAGTATAAGAGATTGATTACTTTCATAACTAACATGTAAAACCTCACCCCAACTATTAAGATTTAGCATTTCAAAGCTTTGCGCAAGATTTAAGTGCTTATTACCAAAATCTAGAGCATCTATTTTATTACTGATTAATTGTAATCCGCGACGGGTGAGATCTGCCATGGGATCTCTGCCTAAATTGATAATCAATAAACTGAAGAGTGTGCGAGCTGAATTTTTAAAAGCTTGATCATTGGGAATTCTAACGTCACGGGGAAACTTTTGGATTATGCCATTGCATAGTTGCTTTAATTCTTTAGTTTCAACATCACTATCACCCTTGTTCAAATGCAGTTTTGTTGTTCTGTTGAGCAATCCATTAAGGTATGCCCAACTGATCAGTTCGAGCAAATTTTCACTGCGTTTAATTGAGCTGTGATAATTTGAATCACGAGCTTCAACCTTCTCCTTATAGAGTAACCAACTGCTTATATTCGAACTGGATGACTGATGCTGAAAGGTTAAAAACTCCTCGTGCAGGTTAGGTGCTATTCCTGGATTTACAAACTCAACTTTACCAGAGCGTCGTTCAAAGGCTGCATAAAGCTTTCTTCCAAGTAGGTTAATATCTTTCTGGCTTATTCTACTCAAAGTACTTTGAGTGCGGGCAAAGTTGGATAAAAATTTATAACAATTCGTTAACTCTTGGACTAGCTTTCGGCGCTCTGAAATAACCCGTATGATTTTCCACGTTTTCCTCGAGTCTAGTTGAAGCAACTTATCCTGCTCCCATCCCCATTGACGAACCAGCTCAGTCATTAATTCTCTTCGCCAACCAATTGCAGCCTTAAGGGGAGGGGTACTAACTTTAATGCTGACTTTGATGTAAAAACATCTTCGAATAAGCTCTAGTCGATCAAACTCTTTTTGCTGCTGGAGATAGCTTTCAACTTTTCGATAAACCATTAAATAGGGGTCAATCTGGTTGGCATCGGGGCTCTCTTGATAAACTAACTTTTTGAAATCCTCACAAAGAGGAGATACCTCAGGGTGCATGCTTGCATAAACTTCCATTAGGGCAATTTTTAATACAGACTTGTAGGGTGAGTCTATGCCTTTATAAACTTGCCAAAGTGCTGCGCCAAAAAATTCATTTGCAGGGATTTCTGGGATATGTCCAAAATCTATCCAATCGCTTGCACGCAGATAGCGCTTCTTGAGTAGTTGTTCGGAATATTCCCGGTAGTTTTTATTTTCCTCAACGGGTACCATCCACCAGAGAGGATATCGACCTGCCAAGAGAATTGCTGTTCGGTAAAACTCATCCAGCAATAGGTAATGCTGACTGCTGCCAGATGCCTCCCTGTTCATTGGAGAGGATTGTTGTTGCCTGAAGTAATCCTCATTCATGAGAAAAAAATGAGCTTCTAAACCGATGGACTTTGCCCACTGAGAGATTAAGCTTAGTTTTTTTTGTAATAACTCTAATTGTTCGCCATCAAGACCTTTTCGATGGCAAACCCATATATCCAAGTCACTCTCTCCTGAGTGGCCAATGGTTCCAGTTGAACCCATGATAAAAATTGAGAGAATTTCTCTACGCATTTGGGCGCGCTTTTTAAGGGCAAAGCTCTTGGCGATTTTCTTAACCGCCTTGATGGCTATCTTGCCTGGCGTATAGTCGGATATCCCGGATGGGACCTCCTTGTTGACGTAGCCCGGCATAATGGGGTGATTTTCATGAATGGCTAAAGTAATGATGTCGGAAAAATTACGCTGATGTTCTGGCATACTTTTGCGCATACGCATTAGGCGTTGTTTGTTCAGGCGAACAAAGCGCTTTTTGATATCTGCCATTTGCTTTCGATCGAGACCGCCATCCATATCATCGTCAAAGGTCAAACGCTTTTCAAGATCCATATTTTAGAGCCCATTTGTAAACATCCCTTCTAGCATATACCGAAATTGGCTTTTGGTATAGAGTACATAACAGCCTAAAATAGCTTACACAACTTGCAACTTCACTGGAATCCGTTAACACTAGTCCTATGAATACAAATTATACAAATATTCGGCAAAGCGATAAGGATGAGATGGGATTTTTTCTGCCAGATTTCTGTCAGGCGCGCTCTGTTTTTATGGTTATTTTGGTCTCAGAATTATTAGCACTAATTTTGGCTCTTGTGCGTTTTCAAAGTGATATATTTTGGTTAGAGYTTGGTCGCTACTCCTTAGCAATTCTATGGATAGCGTTGCTTAGTACAGCTTTACTTTGTTTATCGAGGCCTTTTCTACGACGCTTAACAGATCTTCAGTCAGGGTTAATCAGCTATGTCATGGTACTGATGGTAACTTTTGTGGTCACCATAGGTGCACTATTTCTTGAAAACTGGATGCAGTCCGGTTTAAGTATTAATCTACTTGAGCAACCTGGATTACTAAGTAACCTATTAGTGGCAGCTATATTGAGCGGTGTTATGCTGCGCTTTTTTTATTTACAGGCTCAGTACCGAAGACGCATTATTATAGCGGCCGATGCAAAGTTGCAAGCACTGCAAGCGAGGATACAGCCACATTTTCTGTTTAACAGTATGAATATTATTGCAGGTCTTATTCCCATAAATCCTGTTTTAGCTGAAAGAGTCATCGAGGATCTCTCTGACTTATTCCGGGCAAGTCTTGCAGAGCACCGTAGCCAAGTGAGTTTGCAGTCTGAGATTGATCTTTGTAAACGCTATCTCGGTATTGAGCAATTAAGATTGGGTGAGAGGTTACAATCAAAATGGCAGTTGCCAGATAATCTTGATTCAGTGAAAATTCCACCCTTAACCTTACAACCGCTTATAGAAAATGCCATTTACCATGGAATTCAACCGCTTATAGAGGGTGGGACTGTCACGATTGATATCAAGGTGGATGGGCAGTCTTGCTATATAAGAATTGAGAATCCAATTGCTAACAAAAATGAGGTAATTCCTTCAGCAGACAAGTCAAGGGATGGTAATAACATTGCTTTGAACAATGTTAGGGAGCGTCTTGAAATGTTATATCAAGAAAAAGCCAGCCTTGATATGCAATTAGATCAATATAAATGTACGGTAATTCTCACCCTACCCTGTAATGAGGTTGACCATGAAAATCCTAATCGTTGATGACGAACCCCTTGCTCGACAAAGGCTTATCCACCTTTTAAGAGAACAACCTGGTTGTGAAGTTATTGGCGAGGCGGTAAATGGCTTTGATGCCCTTGAAAAAACGCAACAATTATCACCAGATCTGATCCTAATGGATATTAGAATGCCTGGTATGGATGGTCTTGAAGCAGCTCGACATTTAGACATATTAGATGAACCTCCGCGGATTATTTTTACAACCGCTTACAATGAGCATGCCCTTGAGGCCTTTGACGTACATGCCATTGGTTATTTGGTTAAACCAGTGCGGGCTGAAAAGCTAGAAAAAGCCATAGCATCAATAAACCGACCGGTTTTATCTCGGCAAGCTCAGGCTGAAGATAATCAAGTTACTTCCACAGCACGGCGCAATTATATTAGTGCTCGCGTGAGAGGCAACATCGTATTAGTGGCCATAGGCGACATTTATTATTTTCATGCAGAGCATAAATACGTTGATGTGCGTCATAAAGGGGGTGAATTACTTATTGAGGAACCACTAAAAAACTTAGAAGAGGAGTTTCCTGACACTTTTCTCAGGATCCATCGAAATGCTCTGGTGGCAAAAAAATTCATTTCAGGACTTGCTAAAAATAAACTTGGACATTGGCATGTGACCTTTAGAGATATCGATGTATCATTAGAGGTGAGTCGAAGACATACCACTCACGTCAGAAAGATCATTAAGAATTTATAATTAGTTTACTCATCAGGAAAAAATCGTCCCATGTCTCAAAACCTTATAATAGCCACGCGCAAAAGCCCCTTAGCTCTATGGCAAGCCAACTTTGTTAAACAAGCACTTGAAGAGATCTTTCGGGGGACAGAGCAAGAATTAAAAGTTGAATTATTACCTCTTTCAACCAAAGGTGACAGAATTTTAGACACCCCCTTAGCTAAGGTTGGTGGCAAAGGCTTGTTTGTAAAAGAGCTTGAGGTGGCGATACTTGAAGGCAGGGCTGATATAGCTGTTCATTCCATGAAGGATGTACCTATGGAATTGCCAGAGGGTCTAGAACTTAAGGTGATTGCCCAAAGAGAGGATCCTCGGGATGCTTTTGTTAGCAATCATTATACAAGCATTGAAAAACTACCGGAAGGAGCCACAGTTGGTACCTCTAGTTTAAGACGCCAGTGCCAGCTTAAGGCTAGGCGTAGTGATCTGGTGATTAAAGATCTCCGAGGCAATGTGGGCTCCCGTTTAGCCAAACTCGATAATGGTGATTATGATGCAATTATTCTCGCCTCAGCAGGATTAATTCGTCTTGAGTTAGCCGATCGCATAGCCTCTTATATTCAACCTGAAGTTATGCTTCCAGCGGCCGGTCAAGGTGCTGTGGGTATTGAATGTCGCAATAATGATACGATTACTCAAAACATTATTGCTGTGTTAAATGATAGGGAAACCCAGATTAGAGTTGCAGCAGAACGGGCTATGAATAGCCATTTACAGGGAGGATGCCAAGTACCCATTGGAGCCTTTGCTGAGATAAGTGGTAACCACATCATTTTAAGAGGTCTAGTGGGAGCCCTAGATGGCAGTGTATTGTTAGAAGATGAGGTAACAGGCTCTATAAAGGATGCCGAAGCAATTGGTATAGAGCTTGCGAAAAAATTACTAGCCCAAGGGGCTGATAAAATTTTAAAACAGGTCTATGAGGCTAATGCTTAAGGTTTTTGACTGTAATTTTTGACAGGGTATAAGAGAGGTTTGCAATAATGGCTGTTTCTGTGATGGTGACACGCTCCGGAAAATCCGGACAGCAACTTGTAGAGTTGTTGAAGGTTGCTGGTGTAACAAGTTATTTTATTCCCACCTTAAAAATACAGAAAGAAGCCCTAATCATCTCTGCGGAAGATTTTCAACAAGCGATCTTTGTTAGCCGTAATGCTGTGAAATATAGTCTTGAGACAGAGCAGTTATTAAAAGATTTCTTACCTTCGCAATTAATAGCCGTAGGAAGTGGTACAGCTGCTAGACTTGAAGAAAATGGTTATAAAGAGGTGCTAGTTCCAACAATCTCTAATAGTGAAGGGTTATTGGCTTTATCTCAACTGCACAATGTAAAAGGTCAACATATACTGATTGTTAAAGGGGTGGGTGGAAGAGAATTGCTCGAGGAAAAGCTCTCGGAACGAGGCGCTATTTGCCATCCTTTAGAAGCCTATTCTCGAGTTGAAAATGAAATTGATGAAAGCCTATGGCAGGACTTTTTAAAGACTAAACCGTTAAGCATTGTAACCCTTGCCAGTGGAGACGCCTTAACAGCATTAAATAGAAAGCTCCATGGGTCTAAGTTAAAGCAGTCGCTTACTTTAGTTGTAGCTAGTCAGAGAATTGCTGAACTAGCAACAACTAAAGGATTTAAACAGGTGGTGGTTGTACATTCCGCCTCTAATGAAGCAATGTATAAGGCTATAATTAGTCTGGTGAATAAAAATCCAGTGGATTAAAGCTAGTCAACTAACAGGCATATACCCGTGATCAATGAAGATACTTGATTTTTAGGTTTAAGAAGATCATGATTAATACATGCAGAAAATCACCCTATCAAATGAACAGCAAGTTAAT
>NVWF01000049.1 GCA_002746155.1 Gammaproteobacteria bacterium
GTGGCGTTTATTTGATTCTCTAGGATCTTCTATTTTTGAAAAGTGAGTGATGAAATTATTGTCCATGTTAGGAAACCTTTGAGTTATTGTTTCCTGATCCTCAATCTGTAAATTAGTTCAATCTAAATGATCTTGCCCTAGAAGCTGCCCAAAGAAATCCGTGTTTTTAGTCTTTTTAGTGGTAGTAATCTAGATTTAAGTGAAGCTATTTTCACAAACTCTGTGGTACGCATTAAAATATTTAGTATTTTCTCAGGCGACGATATATTTGTACCTGAAAACATCAATGTTAAAACCAATGTTTTCTGTATTTTTGCTGGTATCGATAATAGTGTTAACTCTTCAGCTGATCCAAGTGCCCCTACTGTAATTATCGAAGGTTTAGCTTTATTCAGTGGCATTGACATTAAGATTAAAAAAACATTAAAAGAACGCTTCGTCATCTTTGCTGATAAGTTGAAGGAATTCCTTTCGTGAAGTTAATCCGTTGGTTTTACAACCTCCCGGTTTGCTCCAGTTTCAATGATTCGGTACGGACTTAACTACTTCAATGATTTCAGTCGTTGAAATTGATGGCGTTCTTGTCATATAAATGACTTCACAGTAGCTATTAAACTCATCGAACCGACCTTTCCAATCATCGCCCATAACGAGTATGTCAGCTTTATATTTTTTGATGTATTCAGCTTTTTCTTCAAGTGAATGTTCAACAAACACTTTATCAACACAGGCTAAGCCAGCAATGATCTCTAAACGATCTCTTTCTGAATAAATGGGAAACCGTCCCTTTTTTGACTTATTAAGTGCATCAGAAGAAACTCCAACAATAAGATGATTACCCAAAGCAGCTGCCCTTTGCAATAAACGAATGTGGCCAACATGAAATACATCGAAAGTTCCAAAGGTAATAATTTTTTTCATTTAATTTCCAATACTTTAAGGCTGTTAGAATGTTAGGAGGAGATTGTATCATTCAATTAGGCAAAATCTCTACAAGACCTGAAGTAACATTATCAGCATTTAACTTATGCATTTAACTTATGCATTTAACTAAAGGATTTATAAAAATTCTTTTGTTCTTTCAATATCCAGTTTACTATCTCATTAATTAACAATCATTGAAGCAATGCCATGAGTAAAAAATACCTATTTTACATATCTCAAAATTATTCCTTTGAGATATTACGGCCCTTACAGAAACTGATTCGTGACAGAGGGGATAACTGTGCCTGGTTTGTAGAGGGAATCGATGTCAATTTATCGAATTTTCTAAACGGTGAGTTGCAACTGAAAAATATAGATGATGTTAAAAGATATCAACCCTGCGCGGTTTTTATTCCTGGAAATGCTGTTCCAAATTTTATATCAGGCTTAAAGGTTCAGGTTTTTCATGGTCTGGAATGGAAGAAAAAAGGCCACTTTACGATCAGAGGCTTGTTTGATTTGTACTGTACTCATGGAGAGATAACCACATCAAGATTCAATCAACTTGCAAAACAACATGGTAACTTTCATGTAAAAGAAACAGGATGGCCGAAACTTGATCCCTTATTTCAAACTACTCCCTTAGAACTGAACACAACCTTGCCTGTTGTATTGTTCGCTCCGACATTTTCACCAAACCTTAGTTGTGCAGTAGAATGTTTTGATGAAATAAAACGTCTTGTGAATACTGATCGCCATTACTGGATTGTAAAGTTTCATCCAAAGATGAAAAAACAGTGGATAGCTCTTTATCAACAAATTGTCAGGGACAATTATCAAATAATAAAAGCAGATTCTTGCCTGCCCTTGTTACAACGAGCTGATGTTTTAGTGTCAGACACCTCTTCTATTATCAGTGAGTTTTTATTGCTTGATAAACCTGCAGTAACCTATAAAAATGCAGATCCAGGTGAATACCTGATTAATATAACTCAACCGGCCCTGTTGCAGCGCTCTATCGAACTAGCTTTAAAAGGGTCTGAGGAATTAATAAAACAAATAAAATTAGAAAATAGTAAAACACATCCCTATAAAGATGGACTTTCATCACAAAGAATTTTGGATGCCGTTGATGAACTGATTGCAAGTCCAGTATTATTTGAAAAGAAAAAACCTCTAAATCTACTACGAAATTTTAAAGTAAGGAGTAAGCTAAATTATTGGCGTCTATAAGAAGCTATAAAGTAAAAAACCGATTCAATGTGCTTAAGTAAAACGGCGTTCAAATTCAATGGATGCTTTGGGCAAGTAGCCATCTATTGATAGTAAAGAACTTTCGATATAATTACATGATTTTTTGCCTAATTTGGCGTACAAATCTTTTACCAACTGATTTGCAATAGAACCATTCCAGTCACCGGGAAGCATGTTCATGGATAATTCATGATCCTTTAAAAGTATACGTCGATATTCATGTATTAGTAATGTCCTCAATAGAAAACTTTGCTGACTACTAAGGCCTAGTCCGGACTTTATTAATGCCAATATCGGACGGTAGGTTGCAATAAAAGATTCATACTGTTGTTGGAGTTTTTTTATATTCCATTTTTTGAAAACTAGTTTTTTTAATACCTCTGTGGAATTACTATCAATGGTTTGGCTAGAAAAAATAACCACCGAATCCGTTATCTTCAATTCTTTAACCGTGTCCTCTAGTGAGCTCCTCTCCATGGAAGGGTGTGCATAGACCCCCGAGGACAATGTACTAAAACCAAGCCATGTTAATTGTCTCTTAAAACGTATTAGTTTGTCTTCTGTAACAAAACTGGGAATAACGATTAACCAGTGTTCATCACTGTGTTGCATCGACTTGGCATAAATACGACGAGCAGCTTTAGTATAGTGATTATTAGCCGACTCAGTGAAAGCATAATAGCTTTTACGACCTACTTTTCTCACCTGCAACCAATCATCTTTGACTAGCCGAAAAGCAGATGTTCTTACTAGTCGTTCAGAATATCCTAACAGGGATAAACACTCGATTAAACTACCCAACCAGATTTGATTACCATGCTGAGAAACAACGTCGCCAAAAACCGTGACAAGGTGAGTTTTACAACTAATATTAGCCTTTTCTGCTCGGTTGCTTATAAAGTCTTGAAGATTAATAATGTCACTCTTACCCTACCAAAAGTAGTTGCCATGAAAGATCCATTTCTCCTAATGGGAGAAGGGACTCAAGAAAAATCAAAGTCAATTTCCACATCATCTGACACTGGATGTGCTTGACAGGTAAGTATCATACCCTCAGCCACTTCTTGTTCTGTTAAGGAATGATTTTGATCCATTTCTACTTTGCCTCTAATGACTTTCGCCTTACAAGTTGCACAAACCCCCGCTTTACAAGAAAAGGGAAGATCAGCACCGTTTTCGATGGCTGCATCGAGTATATTCTCACCGCCCATTTCTAATTCAATTAGGGTTTTTCTACCAGAGACCTTCACAGCCACCTTAGCAATTTTCTTACCATATTTTTGCACTCGCTTCGCTTGGCTTTTTTCTGCTTCTTTTGCAGCCAAGCCGGAAAAAAATAACTCATAGTGAATTTGCGATTTATCAAAACCCCAAAATTCAAAGGTTTTGGCAATATCAAGTGTCATTTTTTCTGGTCCACAAACAAATACATCACTAAGCGATTGAATATTAATCATTTTTGTAGCATCTAAATCTATGATTTTTTGAGCAGAAATCCGGCCATTTAAAATGGCTGCTTCATTCTCTTCTTTTGTAAAGAAGTTAATCCATTTAAATCGTTCAATATATTTATTTTTTAGGAAGCACAGTCTTTCACGAAACATCATGGATGGCGTTCTTTGAT
The DNA here is from genome assembly GCA_002746155.1 of Gammaproteobacteria bacterium. Taxonomy (GTDB): domain Bacteria; phylum Pseudomonadota; class Gammaproteobacteria; order Enterobacterales. The sequence continues at coordinate 3,803 of NVWF01000049.1, forward strand.
TACCATATAGCAGTGTTATTTGCGAGTCAGGTTCAATTTCAAATATCGATTCGATATGTGACAATATCGGAGTAATACCACTACCAACTGCAATCAATAAATAATTCTTTTTAGAGTCCCTTGATAATTCGGTATAGAAATGGCCTTCTGGCGGCAAAACTTCTAGCGTCATACCTTTTTTCAGTTGAGTATTGGCAAAGTCAGAAAATATCCCCTGCTCGATGGTTTTAACAGCAACTTGAAAAGTCTGGCTGTTTACTCCGCAGCAGAGTGAATAAGATCGTCGAATATCTTGGCCTTGAATATCCGCTCTAAAGGTGAGATGTTGTCCTTGTTTGTAATTAAATATCTCTTTCAATTCAGCAGGTATAGAAAAATTAATTGAAACCGAATCTTTGGTTAATCGTTCAACTTTGCTAATTGTAAGTGGATAAAACTCAGTACTCATTAGGCTTACCTTTTTGTATAATTTTTGGATTTTCTTGTCATCTAAAAGTGTTTAAAATAGTCGAATACTTCTGAACAGTCACCGCACTGATGAAGCGATTTACAAGCAGTAGATCCGAACTGGCTAATCAGCCTTGTATTTTCGCTATCACAGATTGGGCAGTTAACTCTATCCATTTGATCTGGGGGGGCGATGTTAATACTTTTTAAATGCGCTTTACCTGCCGGTGACATCATCTCAGTCGACCAGGCAGGTGCCAAGGTCACTTGGACCGTCGTCTCATCAAACCCTATTTTGGCTAACGCTGTTTTGATATCAGCTTTTATGGTATCTATTGCAGGACAACCGCTATAAGTTGGCGTTACAACAATGTTATAAACATCATCAACTAATTGAACATCTTGCAGTATGCCTAAATCCCAAATGGTTAAACCGGGCAATTCAGGGTCGAATACCTTGTCCAAAACATTCCAGATATCTTGATGGGTCGAATTCTGTCTAAAGGCTCGACGTTGAGCAAATTCTGGTGATATTGTAGGAATTACTTCTGCCACTTTTTACCATTCCAAACCAGGCATACTTCTCTGGATATATTGCATTTCGCTTAACATATGGCCTAAATGCTCCGTATGTATTCCATTTCTTCCTCCGCGAATTTGCAACGCACTTTCAGGAAAAGTCATTTCAGATTCGGCCAAAAACGATTGAACTTGCTGATCCCAACCTTTCTGTAATTTACTACGATCAACCGCAACACCGGATTCAACTAGGGCAACTTCCCAATCTTCCATTAAAAATAATTCACCGACAAAATTTTCCAGTTCATCCAATGCCAATTGAATACGTTGTTTACTCTCATCTGTACCTTCAGAAAGTTGTTTTATCCAAGGTTCGCTTCTTTTTAGATGATAACGACTTTCTTTGATTGCTTTTGCAGCGATTGCAGCAATTTGTTGGTCACTTGAATCACACAGAAGCTGTAAATATTGACAGTAGTAAACGTCTAAAAAATACTGGCGTACTAGTGTAAATGCAAAGTCGTTGATCGGCAGTTCATGGATCAATAAATTGGTATATTCACGTTCGTTTCTCAAATAGGCGATGTCATCTTCCGTTCGCCCTTCTCCTTCCACTTCAACGGCATATTGATAAAACATTCTGGCTCTGCCTATATAATCTAAAGCAATATTAGACAAGGCTATGTCTTCTTCCAGATAAGGGCCATTGCTGCACCATTCTGATAGCCGGTGACTCAACACCACAGAGTCATCCGCAAGAGCGATTAAAAATCGAATAAGATTTTGTTGTTGGTGATTCATTATTAAAGTCTCTCTAAAATTGGCTACATATTGGAAACATTATCTGGCAACACATAATGCGTCGCATGACGATAAGGTTTGTCATCCATCGGATCAACAAAGTTAGCAATATCCTCTTGCTGTGAAACTGTTATATCAGTGGACTTAACCACCCACACACTTACCCCTTCGGAGCGGCGAAGATAACAATCTCTGGCATACATCAACGCATGCTCCGGGCTTTCCGCATGCAGACTGCCAACATGTTTATGATCTAGACCACGGTTTGAACGAATGAAAACTTCGTAAACTGACAAGTGTTCTTGATTAATATTTTTTTCTTGTTTCATAATTTTTCTCTTTATCTTAGTCTTCACTCATTTTGAGAGAGGGTTTACTTGAATTTTTTAGGCGGCTGTTTTATCTTGTTTTGCTTGCTGTTTTTCCTGATAAGCTCTCACCGCTTCACGCACCCATTCACCTTCTTTATGGGCTTTTTTATGATGCTTTAAACGCTGGTAATTACAGGGCCCACTGCCATTGATCACTTGATAAAATTCTTCCCAGTTAATCTCACCAGAATCATAATGGCCTTTTTCTTCGTTCCACTTAAGTTCGGGATCAGGCATATCCAGCCCCAACACTTCAATTTGAGGTACCGTTTGGTCGATAAATTTTTGTCTGAGATAATCGTTAGATTGACGTTTTATCTTCCACTGCATTGAACGTCCAGAATGGGCTGAATCGCTATCATGTGGACCAAACATCATGAGTGACGGCCACCAATTTCTATTCATCGCATCTTGCGCCATGGCTTTTTGTTCTACTGAGCCGTGCGCCAATTGATACATAATTTCATAGCCCTGTCTCTGGTGAAAACTTTCTTCTTTACAGATCCGCACCATTGCTCTTGCATACGGCCCATAGGAAGTCCGTTGCAATGAAATTTGATTAACAATTGCAGCACCATCAACTAACCAACCAATTGCCCCGATATCAGCCCAGGTTAGGGTAGGATAATTAAAAATAGACGCATATTTTGCCATTCCAGTTTGTAGCGCTTGAATCAAATCACTGCGAGTGATACCTAAAGACTCAGTGGCACTATAAAGATATAAACCATGACCACCTTCGTCCTGTACCTTCGATAAAAGAACAGCCTTACGGCGTAAGGTCGGTGCACGGGTAATCCAGTTTCCTTCAGGCTGCATTCCGATCACTTCTGAATGGGCGTGTTGAGACATTTGTCGAATTAAATTTTTTCGATAATCATCAGGCATCCAATCGCTTGGTTCGATTTTTTGTTCATCAGCAATGCGGCGATCGAACTCAATTTGTGCTTGTGCATCGTCTACTTTTTGCATGTTAGTTAATCTCCTGCTTTAAACCTTTTCAATGATCATTGCGATACCCTGCCCTACACCGATACACATGGTGCAAAGTGCATACTGGCCGCCATTTCTTTGTAATTCATATGCCGCGGTAGTCACTAGTCGAGCGCCACTCATGCCAAGTGGATGTCCTAGTGCTATGGCTCCACCATTGGGATTTACCCGCGGTTCATCATCCGCCAAGCCCAGTGCACGCATCACGGCTAAGCCCTGAGCCGCAAAGGCTTCATTCAATTCAATCACATCCATTTGATCTAAACTGAGTCCAGCATTCTTTAGCACTTTGCGACTGGCTTCAACTGGGCCGTAACCCATAATCCGTGGTTCTAATCCTGATGTGGCCATGCCAACTACTCTGGCTAAGGGTGTAAGTTTTTGTTTTTCTAGTTGATCCTCCGCAACGATTAATAACGCGCAAGCCCCATCGTTGATCCCCGATGCATTTCCTGCGGTAACTGTGCCATTTTGTTTGAATGGAGTGCCTAGTTTCGCTAGTCCTTCTAAGCTACTAGGCCGAGGATGTTCATCTACCGAAAACTCTTTAGTTTCTTTTCGATTGACCTTAACCCTCACAGCAATAATTTCTTTTTCGAAGATACCTGCTTGTTGAGCTCTTTGAGTTTTTTCTTGAGTCAAGCAAGCGAATTTATCTTGATCTTCACGACTGATGTTAAATTGTTGCGCTACATTTTCAGCCGTCTCTGGCATGCTATCTACAGCATATTGTTCAGCCATTTTTTTATTGATAAAACGCCATCCCATGGTAGTATCAAAAACTTCTGCTTTTCTAGAAAAAGCACTTTCAGCTTTAGGCATCACCAGGGGTGCTCGTGACATCTGTTCAACTCCACCGGCAATTGCCATGGATTGTTCACCACAGGCAATGGCACGAGCCGCAATACCAATTGCGTCCATACCAGAACCACACAAACGATTAATGGTCACGCCTGGCACGGAAGTAGGTAAACCGGCAAGTAGGCCGCTCATTCGAGCCACGTTACGATTATCTTCACCTGCTTGATTAGCACAGCCGTAATAAAGATCATCAATATCTTGCCAGTTCACTTGAGGATTGCGTTCCATCAGAGCCTTGATGGGTATCGCCCCTAAATCATCTGCACGAACCCCAGATAATGACCCACCGTAACGTCCGATGGGTGTTCTAATGGCGTCGCAAATATAAACTTTTTTCATGTTTTAAAACCTTTTGTGTCTGTAACTCAAACTATTTTCCAGTGAAAGAAGGCTCACGCTTTTCTATAAATGCCGCAACACCCTCTTTATAATCATGGCTTCGACCTAAGTGCTGCATGGCCCTTCTCTCTCTTTCCAATTGTTCGTTGAGGCTATAATCGAAGGATGTTTGGATTAATTCTTTTATGTTTGCTAAAGCTTCTGTCGGTTGTGTCGCCAAATAACCGGTAAGTTTATTCGCTTCTTCAATTAACTCTTCATCATCAACTACCTGATAAATGAGCCCCCATTGTTCTGCTTGTTGCGCTTTGAGTTTAGTACCTAACATGGCTAGCGCTTTAGCCCGTGGCAAACCGAGCGCCCGGGCAAAATGCCAAGAGCTACCAGAATCTGGCACCAGTCCCACCTTAGCAAAAGAAAGAATAAAGGATGCCGAACGAGCCGCGATTACGATATCACATGCCATGACTAAACTTGCACCTGCACCTGCAGCCACACCGTTTAATGCGCAAACCACCGGCATCTTCAGACCAGTGATTCGACGAATAAGTGGATTATAAAACTTCTCAACCGACAATCCTAAATCCGGTGCTTGTTCGTCACTAGTCACCGACCTGTCGTTTAGATCCTGTCCCGCACAAAATCCACGGCCTGCTCCAGTAATCATCAAACACCGTGTTTCGCCATCGGTAGCTAACTCATCTAACACTGTGCGTAGTTCTTCGTGCATTTGCACATTAAAACTATTCAAACGATCCGGACGATTAAGGGTTAAATTAGCAACCCCACTTTTTTTTTCTAGTTTAATTGTTTGATACATATTATTTTTTTATCCGCTCTACTAATGTTAAAATGTCATAGATAGCCACAGGTTCTTGATGTTGGTTTGTCACTTCAACAGCCCAAACTACAATACCTGTATCATATTTATCATCTGGCTTTTTAGTTTTTTTTATTTTTCGTTTTGCAGTTAATTGCACTTGAATGGTGTCGCCAATTCCTACCGGTTCAACAAATCGTAAATTATCGATTCCGTAGTTTGCGATCACTGGACCTTGCCCCGGATCAACAAACATACCTGCAGCGGCTGAAATGACGAAATATCCATGGGCCACTCGCTTTTCAAAGAAGGAATCTTTAGCGGCAATTTCATCAAAATGAGCATAAAAGTGATCGCCTGACAAACAACCAAAGTTTACAATATCAGCTTCAGTAACGGTTCTTCGATGAGTCGTTAATGACTCGCCAATTTCTAATTCATCAAAATACTTTCTAAAAGGATGGACTCTATCTGTGGTGATCTTAGCGCCTTTGGTATATTGATTGGTGATCGCCATAATTGAACTGGGCGAGCCTTGAATAGCCGTTCTTTGCATATAATGTTTGATTGCTCGGGAGCCACCTAATTCTTCTCCACCACCGGCGCGCCCAGGGCCACCATGAACTAGACTAGCCAGTGGTGAACCGTGACCGGTTGATTCTCTGGCACATTCAGCATCAAGAACTAACATTCGGCCGTGATGCGATGCACTGGAGAGAATAATATCTCTAGCATAATCAGGGCTTTTTGTGATCACAGAACCTACTAGGCTTCCTTTACCCATTTTAGCTAATTGAATGGCTTGTTCAATACCATCATAAGCCATCAGAGTACTCACGGGTCCAAAAGCTTCTACTTCATGTGCGATAGTGTTATTAAACGGGTCGCTACAACGTAAAAGCGTCGGTGCCATAAAGGCTCCTTTATCTTTGTTAGCGCCAATTAACTGGTAATCATCAATGCCACTTAACAGTGTTTCATTACCCGTCATTAATTCTTCAACTGCGGCTAATACATCGTCTCTTTGTGTTCTTCCAACCAGTGCACCCATTCTTGTTTCTTTATGAGTAGGATCGCCAATCACAGTACGCTGTAATCGTTTAACAAGCGCTTCGCTCACCGCTTCTATCAAATTAGATGACACAATAGCGCGTCTTATTGCAGTACATTTTTGTCCCGCTTTACTCGTCATTTCTCTGGCGACTTCTTTGATGTAAAGATCAAATTCTGCGTCTTCCACCTTTATATCGGGAGCCAAAATACAGCAATTTAACGAATCTGCTTCCATGGTGAAGGGAACGCTTTTTGCGATAATATTAGGGTGGCTTTTCAATTTTTGTCCGGTGGTTGCGGAGCCGGTGAAGGTCACAATATCCTGCTCATTCATATGTGCCAGAATATCACCGACGCTACCACTGATTAATTGTACCGTGCCTTTTGGCAGGATTTCTGATGCTACGATTGCTTTCACCACCGCTTCGGTCAAATAGCAACTAACAGTTCCCGGTTTAACAATAACCGGAACACCGGCAATAATGCTTGGAGTGATTTTCTCTAACATGCCCCACACAGGGAAATTAAACGCATTAATGTGCAGTGATACACCTTCTTTAGAGGTTAATATGTGCTGACCAACGAAGGTGCCATTGGCTGAAAGAGGTTCAACGGGGCCTTCCACTATAAAGGTATCGTTGTTTAATTCACGGCGAGCGATACCGGTATAACTAAACATGGTGCCAATTCCGCCTTCGATATCCACCCATGAATCAGCTTTAGTTGCGCCGGTCATATAGGAAATTCGATAGAAATCTTCTTTTCGATCGAGCAAATATTTGGCAAGTAGTTTAATGAGTTCTGCTCGTTGGTGAATGGTTAATTTGCGTAATTCATGGCCTGCAACGCTTCTACCATACTCAAGGATCTGGTCAAAACCTGAATCTAGCGAGTGGACTTCACCAATAACTTGATCATCTACTGAATTGAGCAGGGTATCCACACGGCCGTTACCACTGCACCACTGACCTTTGACATAACTTTGTATTTTCATTCAACTTTCCTAAAACCATAATTATTATTTAACTAGGCAATCGACAATATAACATGATACATAATTAATCACATAGTAATTATTATGTAATGCTTTAAACAATAAAAACCATAACTAAATTATGCTTTTGAGATTGTTAGGAAAGTCTAATTGATTGTAAGAGTGCCATTTGATCACTAAAGCTCTAACGTAAATTTGAATGTTATGGTGTATGATATCTGAATATATAGAATATATGGCTCATATAAATGTTCAAATATCGATCGATAACAACTTGTTTATTAGTTTTTAGTACAAGCCTATTTACAATATCATCTGATATCAACCTTGCATCAGTTAAGACTCCCCTTGCCAAATTTTCAACAAGTAATATAGCGCCTTGGGGATATAAAAATGCACAAGACCAATACGATGGACTGCTCATTAAAGTAGCACAATCTCTTCAGTCAGAAACAAAAATTCCTATCAAAAATGCGGTATTACCTTACCCCCGAGTAATTAACGATATTAAAACAGGAACCTCTGATTTCGCTATTATGTTTAATAGTCCACAAGCTAACGAACTAGGTATTTCAATCGGTAGTGTTGTCAAACCAAAAATTGTACTGATAGCTTTTAAAGGAACTGAGAAAGTATCCAATTTAAATGAATTAAGTGGCCGGTATATAGGTTATTTGAGGGGGTCAAAATACGGAGAAGTTTTTGACCATAATACCGAAATATCAAGAGTCCCATTAGAATCGGTTAATCAGGGAATAAAAATGCTTTTACAAAATCGTCTATACGCCGTCGCAGCGACAGAACAAACATTTTATTATGCTTTAAGAAAATTAAAAATCTCAAAAAATAAAATAGCATCTATTATGACAATCAGTACCACCTCTGGTGATCTTTATTTTTCTAAAGCTTCAAAAAATACTCACCTCATTGAACCCTTTAGAAAAGCCTTGATAAAGTTAAATAAGAATGGTGTTTTGCATGACATCTTTTATAACAATGGTTATATGCCTGAATAGTGATACAACCTATTTTCAATCTGTTCTTTTTCTCAATCCAAAAAAAATGCCCAGTCCTAAGACTGAGCATTCTTCATAATAAGAGCCTGGCAATGACCTACTTTCGCATGGGGAAACCCCAAACTATCATCGGCGCTGAACATTTTCACTTCTGAGTTCGAGATGGGATCAGGTGGTT
>NVWF01000018.1 GCA_002746155.1 Gammaproteobacteria bacterium
ATCTTGCATGACTTTAATACACCTCTCTCTACCCTGCGTTTAAATCTCTCAATGCTAAAAAGTGAAATAGGCGAAAACAGTAAAATCATGCGTATGGAAAATACAGTACAAAATATCTTAAACCTCCAATCAAATCTGCGTTCGTATCTCTCAAATCATGACTTACAAAAAGATGAATTTAATCTCAAAGTATTTTTAGAAGAGAGAGTAGCACTCTTAGAAAAAAACTACAAAGAAGTTAAATTTATAGTAGATGTTCAAGAAAAAACTTTACATTTAAATAAAGACTCATTTGCTCGAATAGTGGACAATATCTTATCAAATGCAGCAAAATACAATAAAAAAGATGGTGAAGTGAAAATTTCATTTGAAGATAATAGACTTATCATCAGTGATACAGGTAAGGGAATAAAAAATCCTAAAAAAGTCTTCGAACGTTTTTATAAAGAACAAGACAGAGGTATAGGAATAGGTCTGCACATAGTAAAAAAACTTTGTGATGAGATGAATATAGATATATCGTTGACAAGTAAAGTTGGAGCTGGAACAATTTTTTATCTAGACTTATCAAAACTAACACTTCGCTAATACATCTAATGTATACTTCCACATAATAAATAAAAAGGATTAAAATAAATGAAAAAGACAATGATAAGCTTGGCACTATTAGCAACACTACTTTGTGCAGAAGATGTAGACTACTCAGAAGGATTAAGCATACTTGCCGATGATGTAAAGACATTAAATACTACAGCAATGAATTCGATTGATAAACTAGCTAACAGTGATGCGGAGTTACAAGCATATGAGTCAAAACTCAATCAGTATGAAAAAGAGATAGCTACACTACTCTCAGAGACACAAAAAGAGTTCGCAAGCAAGGATGATGCTTTAGTTGCAATGGCTGCCCGTGCTGGTTTACACCCCTTGCATGTTGCAGCTTAATGTTGGCAAAATGGTCATTATATTGTTAAATCGTATGATGAATAATTTAGCAAAAGTTATGATAGTATTTCGGACGACTACAGCTACATCCATTTCTTAGGTAGCACTTTCAGCTGCTGGTTAATAAGCGCCTCGTGGCGCACTATGACATTTAATTTGGGAAATATTACGACGGCAATTCGGACGGCTACACAGCTGGTGTGGCTGGGTTCTTAGAGTAAGAAATGATTGCCCTAGTTGTATTTTGTTCTTATTGTTTTTGAATCTCCAACAGTAGTACTTTTATTATTTCATTAAATTCTTCATACGGGAATGCAATATCTTCTCCACCTTTGATACATTTTTTATCAATAGACATTGTACATCCAACTTTAGTTGTAAGTTTGTCGAGAGGTAAAAAGTCTTTAAAGTAACTTGGTGCGAATACCCATCGTAGTAAAACAGCTCCGTGAGATTTTTCCATGAGGTTTGAGACATCCATCCCGTGTCACGACGTTCAATTAGATTGCCTGCCGGCAGTTAGGACGGCTACAACTATTTAGAAATATACCTGTAAACTGTAGGGCTAAAATATATGATAACTTTTGTAAAGTCATCAATATTTGATAATCTATAGTTGAATGAGATTGAGTAATAATTTTCAGGACAACTAAAAGCATCTTCGAATACTAATTGCAATTCATTTCTATTGGCGTCTAGTTTAGATAAATCTAAATTCGTGGTATTATTTACAAAATTTTTCATATCTATTTTCGTCAAACTGACGGGAACATTTATTATATTTTCATTTTTAGAACTAACAATAATTTGTTTCTTCATTCCATATTYCCAAGTTCCAATATATGAAGTCAATGAACTTAATTTAATTATCTGATTATTATCTGTAATTGCCACAATCGAGGACGAATCAATTTCAATTTCTTTATCATTAAAAATTGAAAGTTCCTTAATATAACCATTTCGACAACTTTCATTTGATTTAGCTACAGGAACTGAAGGCAATAAAATTACACCGTCGATTAAAGTTAAGTACTGAACTCTTTTCTCCCACTCAATTTCAGGTATTTGTTTGTAACTATCTAAATTTGCAAAGCTTGTTTTAAATATATTTGAACTACAAGCTGAGGAAACTAAGATCAACAGACTAATAGAAAAAAACCTAATTCGATAAATTGTCATATAAATTCCCGTAATATCCAACCCCTAAAGCTTGATAGTTTATATACATAGCTGGCACTACTGTTACACCTAGCATGAATGCGCTTTGAACGTTCCCTTTGGCCATCCAAACATCATGGAAAACAGCCATAGAATTAAAACCAGGTATTGTCCCAAATCCGCCTAATTTAGCTTCTGTAGTCATTCCGAATTGAAGAGTATCGGTAAATTTACCACTATTTATTGCAAGTCCTGACAAGTTAGACCTTTGCAACATGCTCAACTCATCCAAATTGGTGCCAACTAGATTTCTTAACTTTGTATACTGTGCATTTGACATCCCTTCAGGTCTAATTTTAGGTACTTCTATTGATACGCCCACATTTGTAGAATTAGAATTATAAACTCCAGTTCCTTCAAGTTTAACCTTTGCACCTTCAGTTGGTCTTGCCCATGTAGGTTTATATTTAGAGTACATTTCCATTCCAACAGATAACGATTGCATCATTCCAGCTAATCTTGCGCCTTTACTACAAGAACCACCAGATGCTTTACCTGCACCACAGCCGCCTAATGCTGCAACGCCAACCCTTGCCGCAGCATCATCCCAGCCACCTACACTACCAAAGTTAGCATAACCGCCTGCTGCACCAGCAATAGCTCCACTAAATGCTCCTTTTAATGCCCCATTCAATGAACCTGATTGCAGTGCCCCTGCAACAAATCCACCTACAGCACCAGCAATCGCACCCGCAGTGATAGCTCCGGCGGTTGTTAATGTAGCTGCGGTCGTAGCTGTAGCAGCAGTTCCCATCCCCCAACTAATAGCCCATCCTGATGCATATCCTGCTGTAATATAGGTAGCAACAATAGCTACAATTGCTCGCCAATATTTCTTCAGAAAATTATACCCAGTGGGATCGGTATAACTCAGTGGATTATTAATCACATAGCTATAGCGATTCAGGCTTTGTGAGTTGTTAGGCTCTTGAATTTGAGAGTCAGCCTGCATGAACCTACCAAGCCTTCCATCATAAATCCTACCATTCATATGGATAACACCAACATCATCCAGCATCTCATGATTGGTGAAACCTCGGTCGGTTGTATCAGTAATTAGCTCCAAATCAGCGCTAGGGACTAGCCCTAATGCAGGCCAGGCAACTGCGTTACGTCTAACACCAAATGCATCAAAGCTCACATCCGCTTTTAACGTGCCATCTGCTCGGGTAATTGCATCCAATGAGCCTAGGTGGTCTTGGTGCACATACTCCGTGGTCGTACCACCGTTAACCACTTGCGTTTTAATGGTTGAGCCGCCGATATAGCGTTTATAAGATGTCTTACCCGTACCTGAATTTGTAATGATTTCAACATTACCGACATAGTGCTTGGTAATGACTAGTGAGCCTTCGGTGTCGACACGCTTATAACGATTATGGTTCGTACCGTAGGCAAAGCTTGTTGTGTGACCGCTTTTGGTAATGGCTGAGGGTTTATCAAAGGTTGTATAGGCTAATGTTCGGCCATCGCCACTGAGCATATTACCGTTTAGGTCATAGCAATAGCTTCGGCTCCCCGCACTGGTGACTGCATGGGGCCCTGCTTGTACGCCTCCACAGGTTGCACCATAGGTATAAGTGCCGAAGTTTTTCGTGCTATCAATACCTGTCTTACTGGTGATATTGCCGATAGCATTATAGCTTAACGACATTTCAGTGACGCCATTGATGGTATTACTGGTGAGTCGATTTAATCCATCGTAATAAAACAGCTCCGTGAGGTCTTTCCATGAGGTTTGAGACATCCATCCTGTGTCACGGCGTTCAATTAGATTGCCTGCAACGTCCCAGTCATACTCAAGGTTTTGTATGAGTATATTATTGCTTGAGGTTGCAATTGACTCTAGACGACCTGTCTGTGCATTGTAAACACGGGTTGTATCAGCACCGTTCTCTAAGATTTCACCGGTGACATTACCATAAGGCCCCATGGATGTGATTTCTTTGTACACCCTTGTGATGTTATTAACATCCATGATTTTCTTGAGATAGCCGTTAGTTGTATATTCATACTGAACACCTTTACCACTGACATCAAATTCTTGGAATGTTCGACCATATTCATCATAGGTCTTATCTTCGGTGTAAACGGTTCCATCAATGGTGGTTGTCTTTAAATCAAGTCGGCCCGAATTGTCATAGCCATAAACAATCTTAAATCCGGAAAGGGTATCTTCTTCTTGCGTCATTAGCCCTGTTGTCGATGAATAATCCCAGACAGCATTGGCTGTAAGGACTGAAGAGGCATTGTATTCTTCACGATTAACAAGACGACCCATCTTGTCATAATAATTATCCGTTACCTGTGCTTTTGCATCTGTTTGAGAGACTAAGGCTCCAGCCGCATTATAACTGTATGACCAAGCACCTTTATCGGCATCATCCATACTGATTTTACGACCCAGGCTATCGTAACTAATGGTTGAGATGGTGTTGTCTAGGCTATCGGTTAATGAGGATAGTTTGCCCGTAGTGTTGTACGTATAAGTTGTTGTATTACTTAAATTATCAGTGACCGAAACTAGCTCACCTAAGGCGTTTTTTTCTTCAGTATGTTGCTGTCCTAAACCGTTGGTTGTTGTTGTGATGAGTCCATCATAATTAATTCCAGAGGTTGAATTGTCAGGATGTTGCACAGCCTCAATTCGTCCAAAGATATCATAAGTATTGATGATCCAGTAAGCAGTGCCACCCTCTTGAAAAATTAAACTTAAACTCTTGGCTCTGTGTTTTTTATACCAAAGAGCAATGCATAGAGGACAGGTACCACACCAAGGATCAAGAGGGTTGAAAATAATTACCCGCTCATAATTGACAGCGCCATAGGCTCCTGCAGAACAGTTACAACCACTTCTTAATGGTTGATTCAGTTTTGTAAAGTACCATATTGGCCAAATCCTCAGCGACATTTTGAGCTAAGTAGGGGATGGAAATTTTCATAAAAGCCAACTGAAAACTAATTTTCATCAGCCGTTTCTTTTTTTGAATAGGTGTCTGCACCAAGCTAACCTGTTGAAGCTTATAGTAAGGAAAAATACAATAATTAGTACCGATAAAACCATTACGGATTATGATAAAATCATCATTGCTCCAGACACCATAGCGGCGGTGCTTCTGCCAACAAATAAGGTACCCAAGTGGCAAAAGTAAAAGCCAACCAAGGTGATAGAAAGAAAATGTTAGCACTAATTTCAGACTGAGAGCCACTATAGGAATCAAAACAAAGAATAAAAAATTCCGATAAAGGTAACTCTTTTCTATGCCTTTGAATTTCAAATCCTCGGGTACAAAGTCGGTAAATGACATCCGAACAAAGTCTTGCCATTGCTCAGGTTTAACCATAGGAATTAGAAAGTTTTGCTTACCACCGGCAGCAAGATTGAACTGATTATTCTGAGTTTGGTGAACCTGTATCGTAACCCGATTAAATAATCTGGCAATGAAATTTTGTTTTACAGTAATTCCCTGAATCTTCTGCTTTCTTATGGATGTTTGCTGACGCTCTAATAGACCCGTCACTCTCCTGAGTCGATTATCTTCATGGTAAAATTCATATCGATAAAACTTTACTAAATAGAAGATAATTGAAAGACTCATGAGGAGTGTCAAACTAAAGATTAGCAGAGAAAGAAATACCAATGCTATGGCAGCAAACTTAGGTATAGGTAGGTAAGCAACAAGCTGTTCTATATAGTCTTTTACATTCAGATCAAGTTTTGAAAGTATTTTTTCTACAAAAGGGTACATTGCCATTGCAATAAAGATAATGACACCATTGGTCAAACTGTATTTAACGATTTCCTTTGGACTAATTCTAAGTGTTGGTTCAATTTTATTCGAATCCTTATCGGCCTGCTGCTCTTCAGTTGCCGTGAAGTCACCTTGTTGATTATATTGATGGACCTTTAAACTCAGCTTCTCTGCATAATCTATATCAATGCCAGGGATGTTGATCTCCTTGCCACTAGAGCCAGCAGAATCTAATATGCAGTTAACAAGATTAAAGGGTTTAAAGTACCAGGGCGTAGAAATATTGACATTCTGGATACGTTCAAATTTCAAACTTATATCTTCTTTGTTGATGACGCCCTTATGCACAATGACTTGGTTATCAATAACTTTGTATCGGTACGAAAAATAAAACAGGATTGATCCCACAATGAGTAGGCTACTGATAACTACCCCAGATACACTCAACCAGAATAATTTTTCTTCAACAGATACCAGTAAAACCACCATTAAAGGCATCATATTGAGCGCGATATCTTTTACAAATTTAACTAGGGATGAAATTAGAAAGTAGATGATTGCAAGGGGAGAAACTTTCTGCCATTGCTCAGTCATTGTTATAATCCTGTTCTTTTTGTATTTTATCTAACAACAGTTGACGAATTTCATTGCAATGTTTCTCTTCCAATCCAAAAATTGTTAGATCGGCGGTAAGCCCTCCAGCTGAAAATAGACATAATGTAGCTAAGCCGAATTTTCTTTCTAAGGGCCCTCGAGTGCTTTCCAAATGTTGTATTCTATTAAAAGGCAAGATGATTTTTTTCTGCCAGAAAATACCACTTTTATAGATGATATCGAATTCTCTGAGTGCATAGCCTTTAAACTTATAACTGTAGAGCGACATACTAAATAAAATAAGCATTAGGGCCGTTAATGTTATGATCACAAAAACAGCATTTTCTGACGCTATCAGATCAGTAAAATAATAAACAATGGTAAGAGCCGTTATCGCAACACTGACTATGATCAACCAAATTACTGCATCTAGTCGGACTGCATTCCTATGCAATTTTCTATAGGTCACCGTTTGGAACTGAGGCAGATTTTCAACACGAGTATTAATTAACATAATAAATATAAATTATCCATTTGAATAAGGCACTCCTCTTGAAAAATTAAACTTAAACTCTTGGTTCTGTATTTTTTATACCAAATAGCAATGCATAGAGAACAGGTACCACACCAAGGGTCAAGAGGGTTGAAAATAATAACCCTCCCATAATTGACAGTGCCATGGGTTCCCACATCTCGCCGCCACCAAGATATAAAGGTAACAATCCAGAAATCGTGGTGGCAGTGGTTAATACAATAGGTCTCAATCGTTTCTGACAAGCTACTATAATGGCTTGGCTTGCTGGTATGGCAGTGTTTTCCAACTCTAGTTTAATACGCTCAAGCAAAACAATTGCATTATTGATAACAATGCCTGCTAGGGAAATAATACCAAGTAGAGTCATAAATCCAAAAAAGGATTGTCCCACAAGTAAACCCGCTACCACACCTATCATACCAAGGGGAATTGTACTCAAGATAATGAAAGACTTTCGAATTGAATTAAACTGTACGACCAATAATAACAAAATAATAAAAAATGCGATGGGTAGTTTATCGGCGATGGATTTATTGGCTTTTCCTGATGATTCTGCTTCACCGCCAAATTCATACATATAGCCAAAAGGCCAATCAGACTGCTGTTCATCAAGCCAAGGTCTTAGTTCTTCAAATGCTTCATCTGCTGTTATTGATAGATCAATTTGAGCGCCGATGGTAACGGTTTTAAGACGATCACGACGTAATATTGTCGCCGATTCCCACACCACCTCAACATCTGCGACCTGCTTAAGTGGTACAGATCCACCCGTTGATTGTGAATACACAGCCAAGGCATCAAGCTTACTAATATCTTGCCTATCAGCCACACTTGAACGCATCAAGATGGGAATTACATCATCACCTTCTCTGTATTGGGTGAGCTCCAGACCAGTTAGACCTGTTTGTAATGATATGGCAATGTCTTTGGATGAAACGCCAGCACGTTTCGCCCTAGTTTGATTAATTTTCACTCGCAATTTTTTAATCGGTAAACCCCAATTATCGCTGATTGATTTCAAACCATTAATTTCAGCCATTCTTTGCTTAATTTGATCAATAATAATAAATAGTTCGTCGGCGTCTTTACCACTCAGCCTAACTTCCACTGGGTTTGCTATGGGAGCGCCATTTTCAATTTTTCGAGCCTTAACTAACAAGTCAGGGAAGTTATTAAAAGTATAGCCTTCGATTTTGGCCATTATCTGATCAATATTTTTATAGGAACTTACATTGATCACCATCAGTGCATAGTTAGAACTGGTTGCTTTAGGATTATGGGTCAACAAAAATCGAGGTCCACCTGAACCTACATAGGTTACCCAACTAGTCACCCCTATACTACGCTCTGTTGTTACTAATAATTCTTTCTTTAAGTAAGCCTCTACTTTTTTTGTCATCAGCTCAGTAGTTTCAATTCTAGTACCTACAGGTAGTTCCAATTCAAGTTTAAAGTAGTCTCGATCTGATGGAGGAAAAAACACTTTAGGAACATATTTCAGTCCCATAATAGCTATTACAAAAATCAAAATTGTCGATAAAATAGTTGTCCATCGAAATTTTAATAGACTGGACAATGTTTTTCGGTAACGATTAAAAAAGGCTGTATCAAAATTCTGTTTTTGTTGTTTTGCTTTCATAAAATAAACACAAAACATTGGTATAATAGTCATGGATAAAATCCAAGAACACATTAACGTTATAGTCACCACTTTAAATAATGAAGCTGTGTATTCACCTGTTTCCGATTCGGCTAAAAAGATGGGTAAAAAGGCAGCCGCAGTTGTTAAAGATGAGATCAGTAGAGGTACCCTGAGCTCATTTGCAGAATCTACTGCTGCATCGATTGGTTTCTTACCAGATGCCATCTCCACCATAATATTTTCAGACATGACGATGCCATTATCAACTAGCATACCCAGCGATATAATTAGAGCAGCTAAAGATATTTGATCTAGGCCAATATTAAAAAATGACATGACTAACACGCCGAAAATCATGCTCGCAGGAATCAGTGTTGCGACAATAAAACCTGTGCGAAAGCCTAAACTGACTAGCATTACAATGGTAACGGCTATTATGGCCTGACCAAGATTACTAACAAAAGCATTAACTTTCTTTTCAACCTCTTTAGGCAGAAAGGAAACCAATGAAAAATCTACACCAATTGGATATTCCAAGGTTAATCGGCTGAGGGTGTCGGTTACCTGTTGACCAAGGATGATATTATTTCCACCTTCACGCATAGATATTGCTATGGTTAAGCCTTTCTCACCAGTTAAACTAACTCTATTTTCAGCAGGATCAACATAACCCCTATAAACATCTGCGATATCACTTAGATGTAGTACCTGATCACTTCCGGGGATCTGGATAATGGTTTTACGGATTTCATTAACTGACTCAAAATTACCCGTTGGCTCTAAAGCAATTTTTTCATTTTCAATATTAATGCTTCCACCGGGTATAACAATATTACGGCTTGATAATTCATCTCTTAACTGTGAAGGCGATAGCCCTAGTTCTGAGAGTCGTGCATTATCATATTCGATAAAAACGCGCTCATCTTGGGTTCCAAAAATATCAACCTTTGCCGCTTCAGATAGACGCAGTAGTTCATCTTTAGCCTGATCAGCCACATCTTTTATTTCTTTGTAAGAGTAGCCTTCACCAGTAAGTCCTATGACAATGCCAAATACATCACCATATTCATCGTTGACAATAGGCTCTTCAGCTTCACTGGGTAAGTCATCTTTTACCGCATCAACCTTACGCCGAAGATTGTCCCAAATTGGCCGCATGACTTTATAACGATCTTTTATATGGGCGGTAATAATCGATACACCTGTTCTTGATTCACTTGATACAAAATCGAGTTCTGGCATCTCCTGAATTTCTTTTTCTAATCGATCGGTTATCAATTGTTCAACACGATCAGGACTAGCTCCTGGAAAATAGGTTATCACTTGAGCTTCTCGTATAACAAATCCTGGGTCATAATCTTTTGGCATTGAGTTGTATGCCATCACACCAAACAGTAAGATCACCATCAGCAGCATAAAAGAGGTGCGATTATGGGTTATTGCTAGTCGAGTAATATTCATATTTTTCTCTTTAGCGCCTTAAAATTTAACTTTCATGCCATCAGTAACTTTGCTCATTCCGGCAGTTAAGACTTGATCACCCGGTTTAATGCCAGAAAATATTTCTATACCAAGTTGTGTAATTTCACCCATGGTTACAGGTCTTCGAGAGATTACTCCTACGCCTGCACCTTGTGCTACAACAACAAAAACAAAGTTACCTTGGCTGTCCTTTAATATTGTTTTGACGGGTAAGTAAAAGTAGTTTTCAGGTGAACTGGATGCGAGTAGATTACTGGCTATCACTCTTGCCGTCATACCAGGAAGAATTGTATGGTCTTCAGGATTAACCATTGTTAGGGTGACTTGATAAGTTTTAGTCACGTCATCGGCTTGTGTTGATACTTCTTTAAAAACAAGCGGAAATTCAACCCCAGGGATGCCATCAAACCTTGCCACTATATTGGTTGGTACATCGTTGCGTTGAACCCTGATAATAATACTTTCAGGGACATCAATCTTAAGGTTAATTCGGTTGAGATCATGGAGGGCTACGATGGGTGATTTCGCAATAATCTCTTGGAAGTTTTCAGTATATTTTTTTGCAATAACACCATCAAACGAAGCTTTAAGATCAGTATATTTTAGATTATTATTTGCGGTCTCTAGTTTAGCTTTTAAGGAATTATAAGCAGAGAGAACTTGATCAAAATCCGCTTGAGAAATGCTATTAGAACTCAGTAAGTTTTTAGCTCTTTGATAATCACTGTTTGCCTTATCATAAGATGATTGGGCCTCATTGAGTTGGATTTTGATATCACGTTTATCTAGTGTGGCAATAATTTGTCCTGCTGTGACATCTTCTCCCTGATTGACATTAAATTCGATGAGTTCTCCCGATACCTTAAAGGATAAATCAGCTTTTCGTGACGCATCTACCACAGCAGTGAATTCATGTGTTCGGTTAAGATCCGGCGAAGAGACAGTGAGCGTTCTTACAGGTCTAAGAGGACTTTCCTCGGATTTTTCCTGTTGATTGTTACACCCACTCATCAGTAGCAGTAGAGTCAAGATTGAGCCCAAAATACTTGTTATCTTGTATTTACCTTTTCTCATGTATCTCTCCATCAATCTCTAAGATTCTTTCGATTATTAATTAAATCATCAACAACTGCAGGTTCCGCCAAGGTTGAAATATCACCTAGGTTACTAAAATCATCCTCGGCAATTTTACGCAAAATTCGACGCATGATCTTACCTGAGCGAGTCTTGGGCAGACCAGGTGCAAATTGAATAAAATCAGGTGAAGCGATTGGGCCAATTTCTTTTCTGATCCACTGGACTAATTCTTTTTCCAGTGCTTCGTTGCCCACAACGCCTGAATTTAATGTTACGTAGGCATAAATTCCCTGACCTTTAATATCATGGGGATAACCAACGATGGCAGCTTCAGCTACGTCCTGATGTGCTACAAATGCACTTTCAACTTCAGCAGTTCCCATACGGTGGCCAGAGATACTTAATACATCATCAACGCGACCGGTGATCCAGTAGTAACCATCTTCATCACGCCTTGCACCATCACCCGTGAAATACCGTCCTTCAAAGGTACTAAAGTAGGTTTCAACAAAGCGCTGATGATCGCCATAAACCGAACGCATCTGACCGGGCCAACTGTCTTTGATGACCAAATTACCATCAACGGCACCTTCTAGTTCATTACCCTCTCCATCCACCAGAGCGGGTTGAATGCCAAAGAATGGTCTAGAGGCTGAACCTGGCTTTAAGGGCGTTGCTCCGGGAAGCGGGGAAATTAAGATGCCACCTGTTTCTGTTTGCCACCAGGTATCAACTATGGGGCAACGCTGTTCACCCACAACCTGATAGTACCATTCCCAAGCTTCAGGATTAATGGGCTCACCGACACTGCCAAGTAACGTAAGAGATTTTCTAGAAGTAGCCTTAACTAAATCATCACCCTCTCGCATGAGTGAACGAATAGCCGTTGGTGCTGTGTAGCAGGTATTCACTTGATGTTTATCGCAAATCTGCCAGAATCGATTCCATTCTGGATAATTCGGGACGCCTTCAAACATTAAGGTGGTGGCMCCWWKKGCRAGKGGKCCATARRYGAYATAGSWATGKCCRGTMACCCAKCCMACATCAGCGGTACACCAATAAATATCACCGGGATGATAATCAAACACATATTGATGGGTCATGGAAGCATAGACAATATAGCCTCCACAGGTATGTAAAACACCCTTTGGTGTACCCGTTGAACCTGAGGTGTATAGAATGAATAAAGGGTCTTCAGCGTTCATTTCTTCTACTGGGCAATCATCTGAAACCTGGTCTATTAAATCGTGATACCAGTGATCAAGCTTATTATTCCACTCTACAGCCTGTTCAGAATTTTGGATTACCAGTACCGATTCTAAGTAGTCTGACACACCGGCTTTTTTCGAGGCGTCATCAACATTTTTCTTTAAAGCTATCTGTTTACCACCACGGTTACTAAAATCAGCGGTTATCACCAACTTACTTTTACAATCAATGATACGACCTGCTAGGGCGTCAGCACTAAATCCTCCGAAGACAACGGAATGAACAGCGCCAATTCTCGCACAGGCTAGCATGGCATAGGCGGCTTCCAGGATCATTGGCATGTAAAGCGTCACTCTGTCGCCTTTTACCACACCAAGCTTTTTCAAGACGTTGCCGAATCGACTCACCTGCTGATGCAGTTCACGGTAACTAATGTGCTTGGAAATTTCTGGATTGTCTCCTTCCCAAATAATTGCAGTCTGATCAGCCTTGTCTTGAAGATGGCGATCAACACAGTTTGCACAGACATTCAAGGTGCCATCTGAGTACCACTTAATATGCAAGTCATGCTTGTGATAGGAAACATCTTTGACTTGGGTGTAGGGTTTAATCCAATCTATTCTCTTTCCATGTTCAGCCCAAAAAGCTTCATTGTTATCAATAGAGTCTTGATACATTTCAAAATACTTGCTCTCATTGATAAAAGCTTTGGCTTCAAAGTCGCGATTAACTGGATAGATTTTTGACATTTATTGCTACTCTTTATTTTTTGTTAAGATGGGTAGATTTTAGTTAATTGTATTTATATATTCAAGCAGTGTTACGGGTTAATATATTACTTCTTGAATAGGATCTATTATGAGCTCTTTTGAACAAAACATCTTATATATCACTGGCGCGGGTGTAAGCGTTGAAAGTGGTATCCCGACATTTCGTGGCGAAGATGGTTATTGGACCATAGGCAGTGTTAACTATACGCCTCAAGAGATGGCCACCCGTCAGATGTATCAAACCGATCCAGAGCAGTTTCTTCAGTGGTATTATAAACGATTTGCAGCCTATCGAGACCATGGCCCTAATGATGTTCATTACTGGCTAGCGGATAAAAACCTTATCACCCAGAATATTGATGGTCTCGATGGTAAGGCAGGCAACAAGGATTATATTGCCATACATGGCAGGCTTGATCAGATGACGTTATTTCATCATCAAGGTGACGATGTTAAGACCTTCACTACTCCTTGGGATAAGGTGGATGAAAATAATCTCAGTACATCTTTACTTGAGATATTTAACATTGAGAAAGGCTCGGAACCTATAATCGATCAATCCTATAAACCCTTTGTATTGCTGTTTGATGAATTTTATACCGAACTTTACCGTATCTCTGAAGCACAACAACGAATGCTGAATGCCGATAAAATAATATTTATTGGTACCTCCTTCAGTGTCAATATTACTCAGATGGCTCTAGAGATAGCCAGTGGTAGAAACATTGCAATTGAAGTTGTTGATCCGAAACCGGTTAAAATCGCCTATGACAAGGTGACTTATCATGAAATGAAGGCGTCGGAATATATAGAATACCTAGGATCGGTGTCGGATAATACCTAGTGTCGGATCGACTCCGACTCTCACCCCTGTATTGCGAGCCTTGATGATCCGATCTATAATTAGCTATCTATTTTATTCTAGGCTTTTTCATGAATCATCAATATCGTAAACCTCTCACTGGCACAAATTTAGATTACTTCGATACTCGGTCAGCGATTAACGCCATCAAGGCCGATGCCTATGACAAACTTCCCTATACTTCTCGGATCTTCGCAGAGAATCTAGTGCGGCGTTGTGAACCTGAAACGCTCACTGCTTCACTCAAGCAAATTATCGAAGCAAGACAAGACTTAGATTTTCCCTGGTATCCGGCTCGAGTAGTTTGCCATGATATCTTGGGACAAACCGCTCTAGTTGACTTGGCGGGTCTAAGGGATGCAATTAGTGAGAAAGGCGGCGATCCATCTCAGGTAAACCCTGTTGTACCAACCCAATTAGTTATTGATCATTCTCTTGCTGTTGAACATGCAGGTTTTGAGAAGGACGCTTTCGAAAAAAACCGCGCCATTGAAGATCGTCGCAATGAAGATCGTTTTCACTTCATCAACTGGACTAAAACAGCGTTTAAAAATATCGATGTTATTCCATCAGGAAATGGCATTCTCCATCAAATTAACCTTGAACGTATGTCTCCTGTTATTCAATCACGTAACGGTGTCGCTTTCCCTGACACGCTAGTGGGAACAGATAGCCACACACCCATGGTTGATGCCCTAGGTGTTCTCGCTCTTGGTGTGGGTGGCCTAGAGGCTGAAAGCGTCATGCTTGGTCGCGCTTCATACATGCGCCTACCTGATATTATTGGTGTTGAAATTACCGGTAAACGTCAAGCAGGGATCACCGCCACCGACATCGTTTTGGCCTTAACAGAATTCCTTCGTGAAGCGAAAGTCGTGTCCTGCTATCTCGAATTTTTCGGCGAAGGTACTCAAGAACTAAACTTAGGTGATCGCGCAACTATCGCCAATATGACTCCTGAATTTGGTGCCACAGCAGCGATGTTTTATATTGATCAAAAAACCATTGATTATCTAAAACTAACAGGACGAGAAGATCAACAGGTTAAACTAGTCGAAAGCTATGCAAAAGAAACTGGGCTTTGGGCAGATAGTTTAAAGACTGCTGAATACCCTCGCTTACTTCATTTTGATTTATCCACCGTGGTGCGTAATATTGCTGGTCCTTCAAACCCCCATAAGCGAGTGCCCACCTCTGAGCTATCCCTAAGAGGGATCAGTGGTGTTGTTGAAAATGAACCCAATAAAATGCCCGATGGCGCGGTGATTATTGCAGCCATTACCAGTTGCACCAATACCAGTAATCCACGAAATATGATTGCAGCAGGCCTCATAGCCCGCAATGCTAATAAGCTTGGATTAAAACGTAAACCTTGGGTTAAAACCTCCCTGGCACCGGGTTCAAAAACCGTGCAACTTTATCTTCAGGAAGCAAATTTACTAGCAGAGCTTGAGCAATTAGGATTTGGTATTGTCGGCTTCGCTTGTACTTCATGTAACGGCATGAGTGGTGCCCTTGATCCAACTATCAAGCAAGAAATACTTGATCGCGAACTCTACACCACCGCAGTCTTATCAGGTAACCGTAACTTCGATGGACGTATCCATCCCCATGCAGAGCAAGCCTTTCTAGCGTCACCTCCTCTGGTTGTTGCCTACGCCATAGCTGGGACAATTCGATTTGATATTGAAAGGGATAACTTAGGTTCTGATGCTGATGGAAATCCCATTACCCTTAAGGATATTTGGCCGAGTGATGAAGAGATAGATGCTGTGATTGCAACAAGCGTAAAACCTGAACAATACCGCGCTGTTTATAATCCCATGTTCGATTTAACCGTTGATTATGGTGAAGATAATGATCCCTTGTATGCTTGGCGAGCTCAAAGCACTTATATTCGACGACCTCCTTATTGGGAGGGCGCACTTGCCGGTGAGCGCACCATGAAAGGTATGCGCCCTCTTGCGATTCTTGGTGATAACATCACAACGGATCACCTGTCTCCTTCCAATGCGATTCAATTAGATAGTGCTGCTGGTGCCTACCTTGATAAAATGGGCCTACCTGAAGAAGACTTTAATTCCTATGCCACCCACCGAGGCGATCATCTCACCGCTCAAAGGGCTACCTTCGCCAACCCTAAACTGTTAAATGAAATGGTTAAAGATGCAGATGGCAACATTAAGCAAGGCTCATTAACTCGCATCGAACCTGAAGGCGAAGTGAGTCGTATGTGGGAAGCTATTGAGACTTATATGCTGCGTGAGCAACCCTTAATCATCATCGCTGGTGCTGACTATGGCCAAGGCTCTTCACGTGATTGGGCCGCTAAGGGTGTACGTCTAGCAGGAGTGGAAGTAATAGCTGCTGAGGGTTTTGAACGTATTCATCGTACTAATTTAGTCGGTATGGGTGTGCTTCCCCTTGAGTTTAAAGCTGGTGAAAGCCGTCATACTTATAATATAGATGGTACTGAGACCTTTGATGTTAGTGGAGAGGTATCGCCTGGCGCATCCATGACTCTGATCATCAATAAAACCAATGGCGAACAAGTTAATGTCCCCATGACTTGTCGACTCGATACAGCGGAAGAAGTGTCTATCTACGAAGCTGGTGGAGTGCTACAACGCTTTGCAGAAGATTTTCTTGAAAGCAATGTGAATTAATTTTTAGGAAGTATATTAATGGTTCATCTACCCCAATTAAAGATCCCTGCTACCTATATGCGCGGTGGCACCAGTAAAGGTGTGTTTTTTAGTCTCAATGATCTACCCACTGAAGCTCAAGTACCAGGTCCATATCGGGACGCTCTTTTATTAAGAATCATCGGTAGTCCTGATCCCTACTCTAAACAAACAGACGGGATGGGTGGTGCAACTTCAAGCACAAGCAAAACAGTTATCCTGTCAAAAAGTAGCCAAGTTGATCACGATGTGGATTACCTTTTTGGCCAAGTAGCCATTGACAAGGCCTTTGTTGATTGGAGTGGCAACTGTGGCAATCTATCAGCAGCGGTTGGATCTTTTGCCATTAGTAGTAGACTTGTTGATAAAGCTCGACTTCCTGAAAACGGCATGGCAACGATCAGAATCTGGCAAGCCAACATTAAAAAAACCATCATCGCTCAAGTTCCCATGACCAATGGCGAAGTACAAGAAACTGGTGATTTCGAACTTGATGGCGTTACTTTTCCCGCGGCTGAGGTATCAATTGAATTTATTAATCCCGGTGCAGGTGGTGCGATGTTTCCTACCGGTAATCTTGTGGATGACCTAGAAGTACCCGGGGTTGGAACACTAAGAGCAACTTTAATTAATGCCGGTATACCCACCATATTTATTCAGGCAGAGGATGTTGGATATAAGGGAACAGAGCTACAAGACGACATCAATAATGATAGTACAGCACTAGCGATGTTTGAAACAATTCGAAGTCATGGCGCCTTAAAAATGGGATTAATTAGCCATCTTGATGAAGCAAAGACTCGTCAACATACTCCCAAGGTTGCCTTTATTGCCAAGCCTTCTGACTATGTATCCTCCAGTGGCAGATCCATAATAGCCTCTGACATTGATTTGCAGGTAAGAGCCCTCTCCATGGGTATGTTACACCACGCCATGATGGGAACAGCAGCCGTTGCCATAGCAGCAGCCGCTGCTGTGCCGGGTACTCTGGTTAATCTTGCCGCAGGTGGTGGTAAGCTTGATGCTGTGCGATTTGGTCATCCTTCAGGCACTTTAAGAGTGGGAGCCGAAGCAAATAATAGTGATGGGAATTGGGTAGTTACCAAGGCAATCATGAGTCGAAGTGCTAGAGTGTTAATGGAAGGTTGGGTTAGAGTTCCACCTCCGCTAGGCAATTGAATCAGAGCCGTCGCCTAGAATACCGTCCCTGAGTTGCTCAATACCCTCTGTCACTCGGGTATAAGTATCATTGATTTCATTTAACAATGTCGGGGTGAGTAGACCCAAGTCTTCAATTATTTGCTTTGCTTCACTAAAGCCTCGGATAAAGCCATCCAACCCCTGCTCCAACCTTTCTAGTAGTGCGTTAGTATCGGCACCTTGGATTTCGTCTAATTTTAGCCTTCCATTGATAAAGTTAAGAATTGTGCTCGAGGCTTGTTCTGAGGATATTTTATCAACCGACTTGTATCCAGCTACCTCAGACTTAGTAACTGGGGAAGAAGTTTCGCTGAAGGTTGCTGATTTATCAGGATTAAAGGCCAATTGCTTGTAAGCTTTTTGTAATACCGCATTAAAAACTTCAAAGTTGTCTGTAGAACGAAGCTGGGCATTGATCTGGCCACTCTTACGTATGCCAACATCGAAAGACGATAAATTGGTAGTTGTCGAACCAGCTTTTAATAACTTGCCAGATTCAAGTAGAGAGTTAAGAGAATTAAGTGCTGTAATCATAATACCGCTCCTGAGAAAAGAGGTAGGTTAAGATTGCTATCGACCTATCATACCTTTACTTTAGTCAAAAATAACAAAAATGCTGCTTATTTCATCATAAGACTAAGCTATTAATCTTACAACTAGT
Source organism: Gammaproteobacteria bacterium (assembly GCA_002746155.1). Classification (GTDB taxonomy): domain Bacteria; phylum Pseudomonadota; class Gammaproteobacteria; order Enterobacterales. The sequence goes on from NVWF01000018.1 coordinate 18,632, forward strand.
TCATTAGTAAGATGAAAAGTTAGTGTTGATGGCAGTTAGCCAACAAGTCATTATAAATGTGTCTATATAGACAACTATTTGATTATATTTTTATATTGTGTTTATATAGACACAATATGGAGTCTCTAATGATTTTTCGTGAAAAAATTGGCATACAACTAAAAGCAGCACGTAAAGAAAAAAAGCTCTCTCAGACTGAGGCTGGTAAGCTTATTGGTGTTGATCATGCAAAAATTTCTAAAATCGAATCCGGTCATTTTACAGGTTCCCTCAAAACATATGAGAAATACATTACCGCTTTGGGATTTCATTTAGCGATTAATCGAGAAGGGCCACAAATGCCTGATTATGACTCGATTCATGAGATGTTTAATGATGAATGATACCCCTCATCTTCCTTCATCAGTTAAACAAATATCAGTTCAAAGAGCGGATACTTCTGACAATTCATTGTTAGGAGTGCTTACACATGGTTCTCATTACTCCTTTCAGTATACACAACAAAATATCCCTGTCTCTTTGTCAATGAAAGTGACCGAAGATGCTTATAATCAAGGAATTGTACATCCAATATTTAGTCAAAATCTTCCCGAGGGATTCACAAGAAGATACATCTCAGATAAATTATCTCGTTTTGGAAAAATCGACGATATGTATTTTTTAGCTTTACAGGGATCTGATGGTATTGGAGCACTGGGTTTTGATGCTGGAATAAATTTTCCAGAAGTAGAGCAAATATCACTAGAAGAAATAATATCCTGGAAATCAAAAGAACAACTTTTTCCACAATTACTGAAAAAATATTACTTAAGAGGTATTTTATCAGGCGTTCAACCCAAAGTAATGATAAAAGCCAGCAACGTTGAAAAAACAACTATCCAACAAAAAGATTTAATACTTAAAACATTTGATGAAGAATATCCTCTCTTAACAGTCAATGAGTATGTATGCATGGAAGCTGCTAGAGCTTGTTTGCTTAACCCTCCCAAAACATATATATCCGACAATCTTGAACACTTTATCATTGAACGATTTGATAAAGTCCAAGGTAAAAGACTTGCCTTTGAGGATTTCTCTACCTTAATGAAAAAACCAGGTGATGAAAAATATAACTCTTCATACGAAGCTCTGCTAAAAGCTGTGAGATTTTATACTGGTTCAATGAACGAGGTAATCAAGGCATATAAAATCATCGTATTTAACTGCATTATCGGTAACGGTGATGCTCATCTAAAGAATTTTGCAGTCCAATACACTTTAGGACAAAAAGACATAACTCTTGCTCCTCCCTTTGATATAACCCACACAATTATTTATGAAACTATTGATAATGACATGGCTCTGAAGATCAAGAAAAGTAAACAGTTTCCAAATAAATCTGAACTCATTAGGCTTGGTACAGATGCAGGTGTTGATGGTGCAGATAAAATTATTGAATTCATATCCGACACTACAGTAGATTTTATTAGAACTTCAGAGGACATTAGTAAACTGGATGGACTTAAAAAATCAATTGAGAAATCTATCTCTATTGCTGGTGCTACTACTCCACTAAAAAGAATTCGTCATCAAAAGAAAAAGAAGTTTATTTAGTTAAGTTGATTAAGAAATTGTTGATAATACTCTGCACTCTCGGTAGGAATTTCAAACATTGGCATATGACCTATTCCTTGCCATATTTTTACTTTTAAATCACCCACGCCAGCTTGCCAAACAGCAACGCTGCTAACATCGAGTAATCGATCTTTATCGCCCCACATCAAGAGCACCGGGGCTTTGATTTTATCTAGGGAAGAATCCAACATATCTTGGTCATGAAAGTCAGTAAATATTTGCATAAGATCTGATTGCTGCTTCTGATACTTATCACTGACAAAGTCAAATACATAATCAGGTAACCAAGGAGGAGAATTCATGGTCATGGCATAAAAGGCATCAAACTCTTCTCGGTTATTGATGGCAAAAGGATTTTTACCCTCAACTAGCATCTTATCCATGTCACTCAGTTCTGGAGCAACTACTCCTGCGGGATCAACCAGAGTAGCGCTGAGAATTTTTGTTGGATAGGACATGGCAAAATGGGCACTGAAAAAACCACCCATGGAATTACCTATGACATGAACTTTTTTAATGTTTAATTTGTCAAGTAGCTCAACCAGTCGGTTAACTTGAGCCTCAGCCTTATAATCCCAATTTTTTTTGAATCCCGTTTTACCGTGGCCTGCCATGTCGGGAATAATCACATTATATTTATCAGTAAAATGTCGTGCGAAACGTAACCAGACAACCTTGTCAGAACTAAAGCCGTGGAGCATTAATATCGTTGGCCTGTCCTGTAATGATTCATGGGATAAGTCATTTTGATAATAGCTCATCTTCATTTCGCCAATATCAATAAACTGTTCATCTAAACCATAAAGACTTGATTCAATTGTAACTGCTGAATTATAGGTAAATCGTCCCAATTGAACGGGAGCAATAAAAATTATAGCAACATAAACTATCAATAAAGAGGACAAACTAAATAGTATTTTTTTCATCATAAGACTAAGCAATTAACCTTTAAGTATTTTTATTTTTAAAATGATAATCCTGCCGATCAATAACCGACTTCATTTCTGACCAAATAACCTTATTGAGAATTTTCAACGGCAGTAATAACACCCCAAGCCAAGTTTTAAATGATTTATTACCATAAACAATACGGATCTTATTATCCTTTATACTTTTAATGAGATATTCAGCAATTTCGGCAGGCGGTGTTATTAAAAAGTGTTCGGCAAAGTCCTTATTGTGGTCATCTCTAGCGATATTGGTATTGATACCACCGGGATGTAACAGGTGTACCTGAATATTGCTTTCTGACAATTCAACCATTAAGGCTTCCGTGAAACCGCGAACTGCAAACTTACTCGCACAATAATCAGCATGATTGGGTGTACCAACTAAACCAAAGATGCTTGAAACATTGACAAGCACCCCCTGTTWTGCATCCATTAGTTGTGGAAGAAATGCGCGAGTACCATTAACCACACCAAAGTAGTTTACAGCCATTACTTTTTTAAAGGTTTCGGTTGGCGTTGTCCAGACAGGCTTTTTACCACCTTCAATACCTGCGTTATTGATCATAATATCGGTATTGCCAAATTCATCTTTTATCTTCTTGGCAAATTCAAAGGTTTTAGTTTCATCTGAAATATCAAAAACATCATAAAATACTTTTTTATCGCTGAAATTGGCCACTAAGTCTATTGTTTCAATCAAGCCTTCTTTATCGAGATCACACAAGCCTAATCTACAACCATGCTTTGCAAAGGCTAAGGCATAAGCTCGCCCCATCCCAGAGGCAGCACCTGTAATAACGACGACTTTATTATTAAAATTTTTCATTAAAAACCTTCATTTACAATGTTTTATTCATTCAAAAAAAGTTATGATTCTTGGCTTTAAAATTCTTTGCCCAACGCCTAAATGTAAAACTAAAACCAGGGAACATAGCGATAATTTTACCGCTCTTACTTTTATACCAGCTATTACAACCACCGGTATGCCAAACCGTTCTTTTCATTTCTTCATGGATATGATTGGTATACTTCTCTTCGGCAGATGCTTTAACTTCGATTACTTTTTTATTAAACTGGGTTAAGTTTCTAAAGCATTTCATAATATAAATCATTTGAGATTCAATTAAAACTAAAGCAGAGGTATGACCAACTCCAGTGTTTGGTCCCGTGACAATAAATAGGTTAGGAAAACTCGGTACCATGGTTCCCAAATATCCCCTTGGATAGTCTTCCCATACCTTAGCCAAAGTTGCTTCCCCTCTACCTACAACTGGATAAGAAATAATACCATCTGTTGCGTCATAACCTGTAGAGTAGACAATTAGATCTAGCTCATGTTCAACGTCATCGGCGGTGACTATGCCTTTTTCAGTCATTTTTTTAATTGCATTTGTTTTATCATACAAACTAACATTATCACGACAATAGGCTTTAAAAAGTGTATCGGATAAAATTACTCTTTTGCAACCGAAGGCAAAATCCGGTGTTACTTTTTTTTGCAATTCAGGGTCTTTAATATGTTTTCTAATCAACCTCTGGGCGTCACCTCGTCCGATAATATTCAGTAATTTTTGAGAGTACTTAAAACCGATCAATCGATATTCTAATGAGCAATAAATCAAAACTCTGAGGATTTTATAGCCCCACTTATTTCTCAAGATGGCTCTTTGCCAAGCTTTAAAAACATAATCATTTCTTGGCATTACCCAATGGGCTGCTCGCTGAAACACTGATAAATGAGCTACCTGTGAAGCAATGGCCGGAATGATTTGAGCAGCACTAGCACCACTGCCTATAACTGCCACCCTTTTGTTTTTATAATCATAGGAAGTATCCCAATTATTACTGTGAAATGATTTGCCTTTGAAACTATCTCTGCCTTTAAAACTAGGTATCACTGGAGTGCTTAATGGACCAGTCGCGTTTATTACAAACTGAGCTCTAAAGGCTGCTTTACCTGCTACCTCGATAGTCCAGACTTGATCAAGCTCAGACCAGTGAATTTTTGTTACTACCTGAGAGGTTGCCGTTTTTTCTCGAAGTTTATACTTTTCGATTATAAAATTAGTATAGCGACTTAATTCATCCTGCTCTGCATACATTTGAGTCCAATCAAACGGCTCATATGATAGAGCGTATAAGGGGGAAGGTACATCAACAGCAGCACCAGGGTAAACATTCTGACACCAGGTACCTCCCATATAATCACGACGTTCAAGAATAAAAAAATCAGAGATACCCTCTTTAACTAGATTGATAGCTGCTAATTGGCCGCCAAAACCACTGCCAATTATGATCACCTTGTATTGATGCTTCATTTTTTTATTTAACACTATTCTCCAAGCTTCCCATACCATCAACTTCAAGCCTGATAGTATCTCCGCTCACCAACATCTGCTCATTTTCAATGCCTGTGCAACCCGGAATTGTACCCGTGCCGAAAAATTCACCGGGATAAAGCTGCTCCTCCCAAGATGCATAAGCAATAGCTTCAGCAATTGTATAATACATATCTCGAGTATCTGAGTGAATGACCAACTCATCATTGATATAAACATGCACAGGTAATTTTTTTAATTTTGGTAGGATTTCATCGGCTGTCACAACAATATTGGATATTGAATTACCGAAATTTTTGGACTTCATGGGACCAAAGCCACATTTCATTTCATCGGCCTGAACATCTCGGGCAGAAAAATCATTAAAGATCACAAAGCCACCAATGGCATCCTCGGCTTCTTGTGAGGAAGCATTTTTTATTGCACGACAAAGTACCACCCCAATCTCTAGTTCATAATCTAATTCTTTAGTATAAGCTGGGATGGATATCTCACTGCCAGCCTTGACGAAGGTAAGGTGATTTCCTAAATAATAAATAGGATATTGATACCAACGTTTTGCAGGTTTTAATGCAGGAAAGGTTTTATTAGCCACCCTTTCATAAATATTAATGACAGGCAATAAGGCTGGAAAATATTTCTTAACAAAGCCTTTCTTTGCAGCAATATAATGCTCTTCAAATAACATGAAGTCGCGGTACGATAGAGGTTGAAACGGCATTTCAATGTTGAGATTTGAGACATCAACAGTTGTTAGTTCTGCATCAAATGCTTCGATGAATAGTTCGCGATTAGCCTTGTAATAAGCCAAAACTTCCACACTAGTGTTTAGCTGCTGGTTGGGAAGTAAATCACTTACTTTATACCAAGTTGCCTGATTTTCATCTTCCGAGATAGACGCAATAGGAAAAGCACCTGACTGTTCGTCTTGTACCAACATTATTTTCATGAATTATTCTCCAACTTTATATTTCATAGGGCTAGGCTGGAGGCTACGCCCATGGCACGTATCCAGACAAGGTTAATCGGCATGTCATTAAAACCAAAAAGAAACAAAGGCGCGGATCACACCTGCATCAAGCTCATATAAAGGTTCGGTTCCTGGGGTAAGAGCAACTCTTACATCTCTAAAATTATCGTATTTAAATTGCATAAAATTATAGTAAAGATTTACACTTCCCTTCTCAAAGCCAGCCATAGCCATTTTAAATTCATAACTCACACCAAGTCCAACAGAATTGGATGTAAAAGAACTGAGCTCTTTATCACGTGCTAGAAAATTTTGAGCATTTTGGAAGGGGAACAAATCTGCATAAAAATCAGCTTCATTCTGCTGGTAACTTCTTAAGGTTACCTCAAAAATAAAGTGCTCACCAAAGGGATGAATATAACCTAGTTCAAAGCTTTGACCGGCTACTCCCCAAGTATCACTATAATTGCGATATTCGGCACTCAAGGCCGCTCGATAAGGTAAGAAGTACTTACCGGATAAAGCGACTGCTGTACTAGTTTTTGTATTGGGATAAACCTCTAGTTGATAGCTATAACCCAGCGCGACAGTTGAATCTACAAACCTCACTGAACGGTAGGGATTATTTAAAAAACCTTCATCGGTTATGCCTTCCACGGCTAAAGTCATTAGAAAATTTTTGCTGATAATTTGGGTTAAATCAAGACGATAGTTTTGTCTATCAACTTCTTCTTTAAAGTCTTCTTGGCCATTTTTCATCACCGTATCTGAACTAGTACTATAACCAATGGCAAGGGTAGTTAAATTTGAAAAGAAGTCCTGACTAATGGCAAAGCTGACGGTATCAGATTCATAATCATTCTCAGATGAATTAGAAATATTCAATGAGAGTGTTGTATTAACATTAAGATAGTCAACACCAACTGAATATTGATTTCGCTCCTCTGTATATTTGCTTGCCGTTGTGACTACATCAATAGAAGCACTTGATACCATATCCACGTAATAATTTACTGCTACGGAAAAATCATCGAGGAATCTTTTTCTTATTAAGATAGAAGGACCATCAACCTTCACCCCTCCACCCTCATAGGAATGATAGAGTGCATCGGCACGATCTTCAGGTAAAACAGCAGCAACCATGGTTTGGCTTGATAAGACAATGCAAAGAAATACTGACTTTTTAAATTGCCTTTTAATTTGCTCTTTAATTTGCCCTTTAATTTGCCCTTTAATTTGAATACTCATGAACATTAGTTGCAACCGCAACCTCCGCCACCACTGCCCGCCGCCCCTCTTGCTCCCTCTCGAGCATCTAAAACATGGTTCAGAAAAGCACTTGATACAGGATCGCGGTTTGACGCCATGATCGGATCAGCTAGATCTTGTCGTTCATAGACTTTTACCCAAGGCTTTATGGATACACAGCCTGGTAAAACCAGTAAACATAGGGTGATTAAGGTTATTTTAATTTTCATGGGCAACTACTCACGTAATAATTGTTTAATTTGTGCATCATACTTATGTTCATAACCGGCTAAATAACCATTATGTCTAAAACGCAACAGGCCATTTTTATCCACCAAAAACGTACTAGGCATCGCTTGGATGTCATAGTCAGCACTAACGTTATTTTCAGGATCATACAAAACCATGAAGGTCACTGGATGATCTTTTAATAGTATTTTTGAAAGTTCAGGATCAACATCAACGTTAATGCCTATAATCGTCACACCTAAATCTTTATATTTTTGATGCAAGTCTTCAAGCTTAGGCAGCTCCTTACGACAAGGACCACACCAGGATGCCCAAAAATTAATCAGGATCACATCTCCTGATAATTCCTTCAAACGAATATTAGGCCCCTCACGACTTTTTAAGGTGAAATCTTTTGCTGGAGCTGCTACAGATGCAGCTTGAGTAGAAGTTTGAGCAGCTGATTGAGCAATAACAGTTAACATTAATCCTAAAACAATCAGAGCATTTTTTCTTAGGGTTTTAATTTGCATTTGTTCACCAATTTTCACCATGTAAGATTCAATTAAGTCAGTGCTATAAGATACATAACACTACTAGAAAAATACCGTAAATCCAACCTTGTAACTAATGTTATGGGTGGTCTTATCAGTACCTAAAATGTCAATATCAAAAATGTGATTTTTTACTTCAATATGTAGCGCTAACCAGTCCATCATTATAATTCGATAGCCTGCCCCTGCAGTAATGGTGAAACGCTGATCACCAGCAAATTTAGTACTGCCAATGCCTGCTATGCCATAAAATGAACTATTAAAAGCATAACTCTTACCAATAAAACCTTCACCCGGTAAGAGGTTAAGACCTACACTCAAGTCGTAATAGAGCAGATCTCTCTCACTGTCGGTTAAAAGTCGAGCTCCGGTTATAACTTCAAAACTTGTTTGATCAGTCGTTGACTGGCCCACAGTGGCAGTAACAAAAATATCCTCTGTTACATGGTAAGCCAGGGATATACCTGAAACGGGATTCGTACCAAAATCGACCACATTCATCATGCCAAAAAATGCGCCCATTTCCACATCAAGTGCATCAATATTGGCTATATCAACTTTAGTGCGCTTTATCTCTGGCTCAACTAACTCTGCAGCCTCATCCCACTCTACAGTTTCCTGCTCAGCTGCCATGAGGTTAGTTTGAGTCAATGCTAGCAGTGCTACAAGCGCAGCATTTCTAAGCCCTAAAAAAATATACTGAATCCGAGTTTCCATTCTTCAACATCTTCATTTTCATTGCGGTCTGTTAATACGACAAACTTACGATATTCTAAACGTAATAAAAACCGGCGGGTTAAATAAAACTTTAAACCTGATGTAACAAAGGTCAGGTTATCCGTACGATCAATGGTTTGCACCAGAGTCGCTCTTGGTAATGTTTCCATCACCCCAACACCTATTCCAAAATAAGGCGACATTCGAACTTCATCAACATAAGGCACAACATCTGACAACCAACTTAAGGGCTGTAATTCAGGAAAAGGCTCGTTAATCACATTGATTGTTGCCATACGAATTTCTGAAAAATTTCCTAATGCTTGGGACAGTGATAGTTCCGTAGAAAGATTTTTAGTAAAGTGATAACCCCCATAAATTGAAATGAGTGAAGCACCTTCAAAATCTCCCGTTAGAACACCTACTTCCCCAAGGCGCTCTAAATATTCTTGATAATCTGGATCATCTAGCAGAACTTCTTCGCCATCGACCGTCAGAGTTTTCTTCAGCTGGTTTTTTATCACCCAACCCATTTTTTGATTGGTTAATCTAACTTTATACCAGCGAGTCTTACTTTTAAGAATCTCAACCCACTCGCCCTGTTCTGCAACATAATAAACGGGAAATCCGCGGCCAGGACCAGTACGTAATTCAATATAAGCATCGATCACTTCAAGCTGAGCAAATTCGTCAGAAGCTACTTCATCAGCGGAAGTTTCTGGTAGAGCGCAAAATATCGTCACCATCAAAAAGCTAATATAGAGTCGAACAATCTTCAAAAAACGTCCTTACTTTTAATCGATTATTGTTAGCAATTAATTAGGGGGAACATCAAAGGGGTTGTTATAATTTTGCCCACCAATATCCAACCATTCCGCAATTAATTTTAATTCAGCATCACTAAGCCTACCAAAGTGTGTACCACTAGGTGCAAACAAGTCAAATAATCTTGAACTTGCCAGAGCACCTGCCACCCTAAGGGCAGGAGATATTCCCACTGTAACCAACACTGGTATGGGGTCACCATTAGCATCTAAGATTAAATCGCCATTGGCATCTACCTCAAATACAGGATCACCATTGGCATCAAGAAGAGGGATTAATTGATCTAGTATAGCGTCATTCATTATTTCCTGCGCATTATCATTAAAAAATAATTCACGATAGGAGGTTAATAAATCAGGATCATCCGTAGAGGCTGTAGAACTCAAGTCAAGCTGAGCAAAGGGGACTTGAGCCTGCCCTAAATTATCCGACAGACCATGGCATGCTATGCAGGTATTATCCTGAATCACTGTAATACCATCCACATCAAAAACTTCCCGTGAAAGTTCCCAAATAGGTTGGATAACATCGACATAGTTAATGGTAATACGACAATCAGCTACCCAATTTGCCATGCAGCCAAAGCTAGTAGGAGCTTGGGTTGTTAAATCACTGTAATTGTAAGAGAAGCTTAGGTCCTTTGGCCTGAGTGTTTCATCCGTCCAATCATCATCAAACTGGATATCAACACTCGGCGTACGAACACCATTTATTCGAGAATAGGTTTCAGCCATGGTTTCACCTTCGTCGGCGAATAAGCCTGGCTCAGTATTCGGAAAAGGTAAACCGGTAATAGCTGCTCCAAGATTTATCGAGGGAGCCTGGGCATCTATACGACCATGGGGAAGACTACTATCGCCAGTATGGCAGCCAGAACAATCAAGCTGCTCACCTGGTTTGACCTGCAACCAGTTTTGATGTCTAGGGGTGAGACGTCTACCCTGCTCATCAAGCACACTTATGGCTATTGATACGTTTGCTGGCACCTTGAATTTAACCGAACCATCCGGTTCAACTGGAACATAACCCAAAATTTCTCGCATTAGTTGAGCGTTACTACGACCAAAGGCGCTACCATCGAGATCAACCAAGTCATCATCTGGCATTGACACGGCCTTGACGATCCTAAGAAATCTTGCTGTTCTTTGTGTAGCGGTGGTTTGTAGGGGATCAGCCATTACCACTATACCATCTGCGGTAATATCGATGCCGTCAAAATCATAAACACTGCGGATATGAATAACCCCAACCCTCTCATCTACAAGGGATTGCTCTAAATCCACTCCGGGCATTCCATCGGCAATAAAGGTAGGTGTAGCTCTTGGTTGTAGTGCCACCAAGTCGGTATACATAAAGCCCTCTTCGCCAGTTACGATGGGTAGAATTGTGCCTTCATCGACACTCATCATCCAAACACCAAACAAAGGCATGGCCTCAACCACATCAGGTGCAACTAACCTGTCTTCAGTACAGGCGACAATGTTTTCCACATTATTTGCATCCACTTCACTTAAACGGCAAGCACTCCAACTGATTAATATACGATTACTGCCATCCCATAGCGGAAAGGCGGAAGCATAATAGCCTCCGACTGATATCTCAGAATCATCATTACTCACATTATCGGGTGTCATGGAAGTCTGAGCTAGCGCACTTGACCCAGAACCACTAAAGCTTGCTTGGTCATTTTCAGTAAAATTTACAACATCGATCTGAGTAAGATCAGCTGATAATTTGCTCGATTGTGTAGCCCGAGTCATGGTGAGTAACTGACCCGAAGGCATTTCCATCGGCTGGGTAAATTGAATAGTATTGTTATTAGTTCCTGTCTGATGGGAATGATTCCCGTATAGAAACTCCATATTGCGTCCATCAGGATCAACACGATATAAATTAAAACCATTTCGATTAGCCATATTGTCCCAGCGTGTAAAAACGATCTTGCCGTCTAACATCACTGTGGGATCCAAGTCATGGCTTTGATTAAAGGTAATCTGCTGAATATTGCCACCATCCTCATCCATCACATGCAGTACTAGGGCTTCAACTTGGCGATCTTCTTCTAAGCCAGAAAACTGTGGTTTACCTTCATCAAGTAAAGTCGACTTGTTAGAACGCTGTCGAGTGGATGAAAATACAATGCGCCCATCAGGTAAAAAGGCAGGTGCCATGTCTTGACCCTGCTCTGCATTTAAGTCAGAGCTAATAATACGACTAAGCTGTTGGGATTCTAATTGGTACTGCCAAATATTCCAAGTGGGTTGTTCATCATCATCAACACCTTCTAATTCTGGTGCTCTGAGTGCAAAGATAAGCCTAGTGCCATCACTTGAAACGGCTAAATCCTTTATATCAATGAGCTCGCCCTCGGCAAAAAGCCCAGTGGTTAAGCTAGTTTCAGCGGCAGTAGGTGAAGCTAAAGCCCTTAATAAGAGTTCAGCTCCCGGATTAAACATTATTGGGTTACGTAAATCTTGAGGTTGAATAGCACCTAAATCATCTACAGGTATAGTGCGCTTAACATAGATAATAGGTAAATCCTGTACCACTGAGTCAGGTTGTTGTGTGCCGCCACCTACACCTTCTCCACCGCCACCACCACAGGCACTCACTAATAAAGAACTTATTAGTAAACCTGTAAGCCTAATGTCCATCACTTTTGGTAGTTTTAGTCGTAATTTCATTAAATAATACCATCCATCAATTTTTCTATTTTCTTAACGTTGACTATTATCTGCTTATTATTATTGTTTATACTGTGAAGAGTATCACGAAATTGAAATCTTAAGTCTGTAGTATAACTATCCTATTAGTAGTTTATTGTAACTATTTTAAGCTACAATTTACTAGATGTACTTACTAGATGTACTTACTAGATGTATTTACTAGAAGTAATAGACAAAGTGTATAGCAATAATTTTAGGATACAAATTATGAGTCTTAATAAATTATCAGAATCAACCTTTTTTAGGAAAAATGTTCTTACTCCACCATTAGCTTTCGGATTAATGGCAGTAGCAATGGTTTTCCTCATAGGGCAATCCTCCGTTCAAGCAGGGCCAAGGGAACAGGCAAAGCGAATCCATGAAAGACTTGCTGGTGTTGCTCCCTCTGAAACAGTATTAAATGAAATGCAAGCTCAAATTGTAGCTGGTAATAGTATTGATGCAGCTATGATGGCCATGGAAAACAGCCACTTTTATAGCATAAGTCTGAAAAACTTCATTACGCCTTGGACTAATGAAGAAGCATCACCATACGAACCACTCAATGATTATTCCGCTACAGTTATAGGCATGATCAGAGATGATATGGATTTTCGAGAAATCCTCTCAGGTGATATCCTTTATGTGGCTGACTCTGCCCTCGGACTACCCAGTTACTCAAATAGTAACAATAATATGTATCAGGCTTTAGAAGATCAAAGTATTGATCTTCAAGCTAACCTAGTTCAAACCACTCAGTCTGCTGTAACAGGTTTGCCCGCTGAAGCTACAGCTGGTGTCACCACCTCAAGAGCTGCAGCCAAATCCTTTTTCATCGATGGTACCAATCGTGCCATGTTTAGGTTTACCCTTATTAATCAACTTTGTACTGATCTAGAACCGCTTTCAGATATTACTCGCTCACCGGATCGCATCAGACAGGATGTTTCTCGTAGTCCTGGCGGAGATAGCAGAATTTATATGAACAATTGCGTAGGATGCCACACAGGCATGGACCCTCTGTCCCAAGCCTATGCCTATTATGAGTTTGACTACAATACGGCTAATGATCCCAATGGTGATAATGGCTCCTTAACCTATAATACAGTTGGCGTTATTGATCCTGACACAGGCAGTCGTGTTACAAGGAAGCATCAAATTAATGCCAATAATTTCAAATTTGGCTTTATCTATGAAAATGATAATTGGGATAATTATTGGCGAGCCGGTCAAAACGCAAATCTTGGCTGGAGTAGTTCTTTATCAGGCTCAGGCCAGGGTGCTAAATCCATGGGAGAGGAACTGGCGAATTCAGATGCCTTTGCAAGTTGCCAAGTTGAAAAAGTCTTTAAACAAGTTTGTCTACGCTCCGCAGTCGACGCCACTGACCGAAATCAACTTGATTCAATGGTCACTTCATTCAAATCTAACTCATACAATTTAAAACAGGTGTTCGCAGAATCTGCAGCCTATTGTATGGGCGATTAAGGGGAGCAATATCATGATGAAACAAACAAACCTATTATCTTTAATATCACCTTTAGCATTAGCTGTCCTACTTACTGCCTGTAGTGGAGGTGGAGGAGAGACAGTTGAAAATCCAGATATCAATAACCCAGTTGGAGGCGGAGGTGGAACACCTTCCTACGCAGGTCCTGCACCTTCAAGTGATGATGTTCAGCAATTTAAGCTCAATGTTTGGGATAATTTAGCAGCGGACAATCGATGTGGTAGTTGCCATATTGAAAATGTTCAATCCCCAGAATTTGTAAGAGCCGACGATATTAACCTCGCCTATAGTGCGGCAAATACTATTGTCAACTTATCCAACCCTGTTGATTCCAGAATGGTGCAAAAAGTATTAGGGGGCCACAATTGTTGGCTTACTAGTGATCAAGCCTGTGCAGATATTATTCAAGGCTACATTACCGACTGGGCAGGTGGCGCCTTAGGTGGAGCACCGGGTGTGGTAGCACTATTTCCACCACCAATTATTGATCCAGGTGCCAGTAAAAATTTCCCAGCCTCTTCTGCTGATTTTGAAACAACGGTTTATCCATTGCTAACAACCTATTGCTCGGCTTGTCACAAGGAAACAGCTGCTACTCCCCAGTCTCCCCACTTTGCTAGTGATGACGTGAATGCGGCCTACTTGGCTGTTCAATCTAAGATCGATTTAGGAACTCCAGAAAATTCACGGCTAGTACTACGACTTAGAAATGAGTTTCATAATTGCTGGGATGATTGTTCAAGCAATGCAACGGAATTAGAAAATGCGATTATTGATTTATCCAATAATATCCCTCTAACTCAACTTGATCCGCAATTAGTTCCAAGTAAGGCACTAACCTTACTTGACGGTATTTTAGCAAACAGTGGTGGACGTCATGAAACCAATGTTATTGCCAAATGGGATTTCAAGGCTGGTACAGGTATTACTGCTTTTGATACGTCGGGTGTTAATCCCGCCATGGACCTTACCCTAAGTGGCCAAGTAAACTGGGTCGGCGGATGGGGTATTCAAATTGTAGATGGTAAAGCTCAAGCAAGTACCACAACCAGTAGAAAATTATTTAATTTAATGGCAGGTAGTGGTGAGTACACTATTGAAGCTTGGGTGGTTCCCGCTAATGTCACACAAGAAGGCCCCGCTAGGATATTAAGTTACTCAGGTGGCACCACGTCTCGAAATTTCACCCTAGGTCAGACACTGTATAACTACGACTTTCTCAATCGAAGTAGTTCTACTAATGAAAATGGTGAACCTGCCTTATCAACGGATGATGCAGCGGAAAGACTTCAAGCAGCCTTGCAACATGTGGTTATGACCTTTAGTCCGACTTCAGGTCGTAGGCTCTACATCAATGGTCAATTTACCGGTGATGTTGACGCCTTGGAACCTGGCACCTTGAGTGATTGGGATGATAGCTTTGCCTTTGTGCTTGGTAATGAAGTTTCTAGCGATCGCTTATGGCAGGGCACCATTCGCATGGTTGCCATCCATAACCGTGTATTGGCAGATGATCAAATTGAGGATAATTTCAGAGCCTCGGTAGGTGAGAAATTTATTTTACTGTTTAGCGTATCGGACCTTCTAGGTCTCAATGATGCTTACGTGGGTTTTGAAGCGAGTCAGTTTGATAACTTTAGTTATTTATTTAACCAACCATTTTTCATTAGTCTCGACGAGACCAGTGCTGTGGATGGTATTGATATCGAAGGCATTCGTTTAGGGCTAAATGGCCGTGAAGTTATCGTTGGTCAAGCCTATAAAAATCTAAACCAAACCATAACAGACTCCCTCTATGACACCACTACTGGTCAATCAATTTCAACCTTAGGTACCATCATAAACTTAGAGAAAGGATCAGCTACTGATGAGTTTTTCCTCACCTTTGAAAGAATTGGCAACAATACGAATGTGGTCATTGAGCCACCGCCGCCGCCTCCAGCTCCTCCCGTTGATAAACCAGCTAAATCAGACTTGGGTTTAAAAACCTTCGAAAAGATTCATGCATCTCTTTCCACTATTACAGGAGTAGCGATGGACCAAGTGGATGTTGCCAATACCTATCAGAATGTAAAGCAAGCCTTGCCTGCTTTGACTGACATCAATACCTTTGTATCGGCTCAGCAAATGGCTGTGACCCAGCTCGCAATTGAATATTGTAATGCTCTGGTAAACGATGTAACTTTGAGACAAAGCTTTTTCCCAGGTTTTGATTTCACAAGCTCGGTTAATGATGCCTTTGTTCTAGGTGATAGAAGCTTGGTCACTTCACCTTTATATAACAAAACCATGAATAGCAACTTATTAAGCCAAGCTACTTCAGCTGAAGTTGAAACCGAGCTCAGTAATTTGATGGATAGGCTTATCACTTGTGATGCAACCAGTAGTTGCTCTAATGACAGAACTGAAATTGTGGTGAAGGCCGTTTGTGCTGCCGCCATTGGTAATGCAGGAATGCTGCTCCAATAACCTTGACTAAATTAGGCTAATATTATGAATAAGAGAAATTTATCTTCAAGCAAGAAAAAGCCCTTAGGAATAAACGAACCACTTAAACACGCGGATCATGCTCGACCTGTAACACGTCGAGATTTTATCTCCCAAGGTTTTGCCACTGGCACAGCAACCATCATGAGTGGTTCTTTGCTCAGTGGTCTTTTTACAACGCCTGTAAATGCAGCCTTATCAGCTGATCTTGAACTCCTAAAAGCCAGTTGTGGATTGGCGACTCAAGGCGCTGGCAAGATACCCTTTATTTGTTTTGATTTAGCAGGTGGCGCTAATATCTCAGGCTCTAATGTTTTGGTGGGTCAGCAAGGTGGTCAAATGGATTTCCTTTCCACCGCAGGCTATAGCAAACTAGGTTTGCCTGGTGATATGATCCCATCAATTGTCAATGTTGAAGCTGGAACAAACGATTTTATCAATACCGATTTAGGACTAGCCTTCCATTCTGACAGTGCATTTTTAAGAGGTATCACAGAAAAGCTAAGTCCTGGTACTGCAGCCAATATAGACGGTGCAGTCATACCTGCCCGCTCTGATAACGATACCGGGAATAATCCCCATAATCCCATGTACGGTATTAATAAGGTTGGATCTGATGGCTCTTTATTGACACTAATTGGTTCAAGATCTACCGATTCAGGAGGAAACTCCTTGTCTCCTGCTTCCATGATCGATCCTGCTGTGCGACCTATTAAAATAGATCGCCCCAGTGACGTTACTGGTCTAGTTGATGTGGGAGATTTAATCAATCTGCTGTCCAAACCAGATGCCGTGGCTGTGATGGAGTCAATGCAAAGAATAAGTGCCAATAAGCTCAGTAAAATTGACACCAAGATTGCTAATGACGCAGCCATTAAAGATTTTGTAAATTGCGGATATGTGAAGAGTGCCGATCTGGCGGATCGATTTGGTAATCCTGAAACATTAAACCCTGCAATTGATCCGGATATCGTTGGTGCATCGGGGATCTTTAGTCAGGCAGAATTTGATAGTGAAAGTGAATTTAGAAAAACCGCCGCCGTTATGAAACTTGTGATCAATGGTTTTGCTGGTGCTGGAACTATCACCATGGGTGGTTTTGATTATCACGTTGGTGACAGGGCAAGCGGTGAGCTAAGAGATTTACGGGCAGGTCGTTGTATGGGAGCTTGTTTAGAATATGCTGCCCGTGTTGGTGTGCCTTTGATGATGTATGTCTTTAGTGATGGATCGGTTGCCAGTAATGGTCAAGTTGATAATAGTCCTAATGGCAGAGGCAAGGGTGAATGGACTGGTGATAATTCATCCACAGCCGCATCATTCTTCCTAGTGTTTAATCCAAACGGTAAAGCTCAATTAATTGGTGGCACTCCAGAGCAGCAAGCTATAAGTCAACAAATTGGTTATATGCGTTCAGATGCTTCTGTTGAAACAGCTTCTTCTCCTGCTGCAAATAACGTCAACTTGCTGGTTGAAACTGTGATCTTAAATTACATGGCGTTACATGGTGAACAGGGACAATTTTCAAGCCTGTTTCCCAACCATGGCTTAGGTAATGCAGCACTRCTTGATCAGATTACTGCTTTTGAACCTATTGTAAATGGTACTATTTAGCTGGCATGCTAAGGCTGCTAACGAAACCATTGGGGTCTTCAAGTGCGAATTCAAGTTCCGACTACGCCGACTCCGACTACCCTAAAAACCTCTAATGCTTCATGCAGATTAGATGCGGCAAATCTTTTGATTATAAGTTAACCTAAGCTTAGCTAAGTTAGGAGTTGATAGATGCAAGTAAATATGCACGAAGCCAAAAGCCAGTTATCTAAACTTGGTGTAAAAGTGTGGCAAGGGAGGTCCAGCTGGATTGCCTTAGCTTTGCTTGGCACACTCATTTTAAATTTTCAACAAATAACAATTGTTTACCATGTCGCACTGTCAAAACTGATATTTTAGAAACACCTATAAAATAGATAATTCTATGGTTACCTTCAATTAACTCACTGTATTCGACTTCTTGTATTTCTGGAACGATTCTACCTAACCTTGGATGTTCACTCAGTTTTTCCGTTGAATCAAATATATCACTTGCCCACTGCATAGCTACATCAGGTTTATCAAGAGCAATGTACTCTGCTAATTCTAAAACCCTATCTATCGCTAATGGTGACCACTCAATATCCATCAAYTTCCTAGTCTACTTAGAACAAGTTTTTTTGCTTTATTGTGTTCTACTCCTTTACCTTCATTTATTTGAGTTACTGACTTTTGGACGTCTTGAAGAAGCTCGATAGTTTCTTGCATTTCTTCAAACACTTCAACACCCAGTAATACACCAACACCTTTACCATGCTGCGTAATTACTAAGGGCCTTTTTGTTTCTTGCACTTGTTTGAAAAAGGTCGCAACTCCCGCTCTAAACTCAGAGAGAGGGCGAATATCTTGATCTATTTTTAACCTTYGCATTTTATTCACTCCAAAATAACAATTGTACATTATAACGTACAATACCGTGCCTGTCACTGCATCTTCACAAGACAAAAATACATGATATCGTGAGTAGATTATGAATTAGTGATGATTGATCGAGGCTTAGATTTTCCTCCAGCTGATCAAGCCTAAGTATTGATAAATACTCCTTATAACATTAGTGCTAAAGGATAAAAAATAAATAATATAAGGGATGCCTCATTGGTTGATACACTGTTCAAAGAACTCAAACGGGTGAACAGGCTTTAAACTATGCCAATCAGGCGTTGATTATATCCCCAATCTATTACATCGCCTAAGACGCCAAACTAAATCAAATCTAGCTCGGCTTGGTGTGTATTTATTATTTCAGCAAAAAGTCTATGATGAAGCAGAAGCATTGCTATTAGAATTAGCCCCTGGAACCGACAAACTAATCAAGGCTCCGGAGCCCGTAACTTTTAAAGCACTAGGCAATTCTGGTGTGATTAGCCAGTTAGTCACAGTTTATCGTGCTCAAGGTAAAAACCAACTAGCGGATCAACTGGCTAGCAGACTAAAGCTGATTGACCAAGAAGATCTAGTAGAAAACGCATTTAACTTTGAAGTTCAAAATGACTTGGTACTTGCAGAAGTTAAGGCAGCACAACAGCATTATGATCAAGCAATGAATTATTTACAATCAGCCATCGACAAGGGTTTTTTACTTAATTGGCGGGTTTTAATTGCCTATAATCCTGTCTTTACAGCATTGCATAAGGACCCACGCTATATCGCCCTGATCAATCAACTTGAAACCGAAGCATTGCGTCAAAAGGCACTGCAACAAGTTGTTGATCAGAGATAAATCACCCTCGCATCAAAAGCAGTTTATTTAATGGTTGCTAGTACCGCTTCTGTCTTCTTGCGTAAACTTTTCATGCCAGCATTAAGCCCTTCAACAATAGCTTGCTCATGGGTTTTGCCATCAACCGCAGCAGCTTTTATTGCAAACAAAGCTCCAACTCGATTACTGCTTCCACAGTGGACTAGCGTTGTACCTTGCATTGTCTTTAATATCTCATCAAGCTTCTTTGCATTTTCAATAGACACACTTGAAGCGTCTGAGATTTCTAAAGAAACATAATTAAAGCCCATTTTCTTGGCTTCTTCAGATTCGTTATAATTATTCGACTCACCTAGCCCTCTCAAGTTAATAATATTAGTTACACCTTGAGCCTTAAGTGCTTTTAAATCTTCTAAGGAGGGTTGCCCGCCTGTGATAATCTTTTCATAGGGCTGTGCAGCATTTTTCATTGATAGATCCTTAAGATTAACCGTCTTATCACCAGAGGCGTAGAGGGCTGTTGAGGTTATCAATATCAAACTAAGTAATATTTTTGTCATAGATATCATTGTAACAATTTGCTTTTTCATTCATTTCTTCCTTTAAATATTTTAGTAGCTAGTGTCAGGATAACATTAGAAAGCAACTGTTTATACTGAAAACAGTTGATTTTTAGTGTGTTTTGCTATTTAATTAATCATTCGATTAGATAAATAATGATGACGTGTTAAATCACCACCAACTATGGAAGGTAAAGCAGATGGTTAAATATGTGCAACGAGGGCGTCCTATCGATGAGCATAAACAATCTCAACAGAAACAGAAGTTATTAGACGCGGCTCAAATATTATTGGCGAAAAAATCCTTTGGTAGTCTAACTATCAGAGAACTTGCTGACACTGCAAAGGTTAATTCAGCCATGATCAGTTACTATTTCAACAACAAGGAAGGTTTGTTTATTGCTTTAATCGACGAAATGTCGAACAAGTTATTTGATAATCTTCAGCTCGTCTCTCGAGCAGAAAATCCTATTCACTCTTTTATCACAATGATGATTAAGATGCTGAGCTCCAACAAAAGTTTTGCTCGTCTTATCCAAGATGAAGTACTGAGTAATGAGAGTGATTTCAAAACTATTTTTATTGAACGATTTCCAAAAAAAATGGCAAAATTACTACCCCAACTTATCATCAACAATACGAATATAACCGAGACTAAGAAAGCACAGTATGCTGCTTTTTCGTTAATGATGATGATCATTACTCCTTTTACCCATGAGGCTGTTCGTCAGGATGCTTGGGGAATTAGTGACCAAGAAATAAAAAGTCCCTTATGGATTAACCATCTTTATGGCTTATTTATAAACGGATGCAATGATTCTATAAATAATGCAAACCCCCTACCTAGTGAGACAAGCTAATGCTAGAGTTTAAACAATTTTTAAAAACCAAAAAGGCACTACCTATTTTGGCTGCAAGTGGTTTCATCCTAATGATGTTGATCATAAAACTACAACCTTCGCTGGACCATAATATCACTGAGCGTCCTAGCATCGCTGTGAACTATATTGAGCTTAAAGAACAGCAACTTAAACCTGAAATTATTGGCTATGGCACAGTAAAGCCTGACCTAGGACTGCAAGCTAAAGCAGAAGTAACCGGTAGAATCACCTATATCAATCCTGATTTAAAAAAGGGTGAAATTTTTCCTAAAGACACACTGCTATTACAAATAGACGATAAGGATTATAAGTTACAACTCAAGCAAGCTGAAGCCGACTTAATTGCTACCGAAGCTAAATTAAAAGAAATGGAAATCAATATTGAGAACAATAAATTAGATCTTTCGATCGCTGGTGAAAAATTGAACGTTCGAGAAAAAGAGTATGCACGCCTTGTTAAACTTAGAAAAAACGGTTCTGTTTCCCAATCAACACTTGAAAAGGAAAAACAAAATTTATTGCAACAAAAGCAGGAAATGCAACAACTTAAGAACAAGCAAACAACTCTACCTTCACAACTTGAGGTGGTAAAGGCACAACTTGAAATATCCAAAGCCAAATTACAAAAGAGCCTTCGTGATTTAGAAAGAACCTCCATTTACCTAAAGTTTAACGGTCGAATTAATGATGTATTTACAGAGTTAGATCAATTTGTGGCTACGGGAACTCCCTTGTTTAACGCCTTTGGTCTTGAAAAAATTATTATTAACGCCCAGTTTCCCGTTGATCAATTTAGGCTGTTTGCTAAAAGTTTTAATGATAAATCTCTCCAGACTACCAAGGCCGATTCTGTACTGAATATGACCGACCTACTACAATCCTTTGGTCTAACTGCTGTGGTTGAAGTAGCTGGAAGTGGTTTTAACAATTGGACTGCCAAGGTTGAACGCTTTAGCGATAGCCTTGATCCACTTAGCCGCACCGTTGGAGTAATTGTCAGCGTTGAGGACAGTTATAAACACATTAACCCCGGTAGTAGTCCACCACTTCTTGAAGGCATGTACATGAAGGTTTATTTAAAGGGAGCTGCGATTAGGACCGTTGCGCTACCGAGATATTCCCTCCATCAAAATCAAGTTTATCTGATCACAAATGACAATAAACTAAAACGTCTTACTCTCAATAATATTCAATATCAAGGCAGTTTAGTTTTAATCGATAATCTACTTAAAACCGGTGACAGGATCATCACCTCAGATGTTTTCCCTGCTGTTAATGGCATGGATGTAACTCCACTGCTTGATGAGATTACAACTAATCAGATGAATGAATGGTTGGGGGCTCAACAATGATCCGTTTCTTTGCAGCCCATCCAACTGCCGGTAATCTATTGATGTTGCTACTGATGGTCATTGGAATGATTACCCTACCCCAAATTAGACGAGAAACCTTTCCCGAAGTAAAGGCCTACTCAGCTGAAATACGAGTACCTTATCCGGGAGCATCTCCTGCGGATGTTGAGCAGGGTATTTGCCTAGTACTAGAAGATGCGCTTGACGGCATTAGTTTTGTGGAAGAAAAAATATGTCAGGCTCGACAAAACCTCGGACTTATGACGATCAAGATGTATGAACAGGGTGATTTCAGTAAGTTTATGGATGATGTTAACAGCGCTGTTGACGGAATTAACGATTTTCCAAGGGAAGCTGAGCTCGCTATAGTTTCAGAAATTGGACGCACTCAAAATGTAATCTCAATTGCTCTAACTGCCGATATCCCAAGATCCGAACTAAAAGATTTGGCCCTAGAGCTCAAGCAAGTTCTACTACAAGATCCCAATATTCCTCTGGTTGAAATCAAAGGCTTCTCAGAACGTCAATTACTCATTGAAGTTCCCAATCATAATCTTCGTCGCTATGGATTAAGTTTACAAGAGCTTGCAACCCTTGTTGGCAAACAGGACATTGATTTACCTGTGGGTTCCATAGAAACCAATTTTCGAGAAACTCAACTGCGTTTTACCGATGAACGTCGTAGTGCTGCTGAGCTAGCACAAATTGTTATTTTGACGGGGCAAAACGGCAACGAAGTACGTCTAGGCGACATAGCACAAATTAAAGATACCTTTGAATTTGCCGAGGACAAGATAATCTTCAACGGTAAACCAGCTGCTCTACTGCAAATTAATAAAAACTCCACGGATGATAGCTTAAGAGTACTTGAGGCAGTGGAAAAAAAAGTTGCAATAGAACAGGCAAAATATCCTCAGGGTATCGATCTAGTTCTAACCCAAGATGCCACTAGTATTGTTAAGGATCGCATTAGTATGTTGCTAACCAATGCTTGGCAGGGATTAATTCTAGTGTTTGCTGTCATGTGGCTGTTCTTCACTTTTCGTTTTGCCTTTTGGGTGGTAATGGGATTGCCAGTTTCTTTTCTAGCTAGTTTATTCTTTCTGGGGAAAATGGGTATTTCTATCAATATGTTTTCTATGGTGGCGCTGCTTTTATCCCTCGGAATATTAATGGACGATGCCATAGTGATTGCTGAATCCATTGGTAGTCAAATCAAGAAAGGCTTATCCCCCCTTAAGGCTTCTATTGTCGGTACAAAAATTGTTGCCCGCGGTGTTTTGTCTTCCTTTTTAACAACACTCTGTATCTTTGTGGGTTTGATATTTATAGAAGGAAGTTTGGGTCAGGTTCTCAAGGTTATTCCCATCGTTTTATTAACCGTAATCACCGTATCTTTAGTTGAAGCCTTTCTTATTTTACCTCACCACTTAAATCATTCATTAATTCATGCGGGGAAACAAAAGCCCTCACAATTTAGAATTAATTTTGAATTTAAATTTGAACTCTTCAGAGTAAAAGTCTTGGAACTAGTGGAAACACTTATTAGCATTCGTTATGCCTTTATCGGAGGAGTCATCGCTTTGTTTTTCTTTACCTTAAGTATGTTTGGCTCAGGTATTCTGAAGTTTTCCGCTTTTCCGAATATCGAAGGCGATATGATCCAGGCAAGAATTCTAATGCCATCAGGAACCCCGCTTGTACAAACAGAAATTGTGGTGCAAGAACTACTTGCTGCTCTTGATAAAACTGAGCAAGAATTACAACAGGATGAAGATAAAAAACTGGTCAAAGCAATTACGGTAAGCTTTAATGAGAATTTGGACGCCCATGAATTTGGTCCACATTTGGCTACCATAACTATTGATCTCTTGACTGCACAGAGACGAAATACCAAGCTACAACGCTTTGTTGACCTATGGCGCAATAACGTAGGAACTCTACCCCAAGCCCAAGCAATATCCTTTAAAGAACCTAAGGTCGGCCCCAGTGGGCAAGCCATCGAGATTCGATTACTTGGTAAAAATTTAGAGCAACTTTCTGAAGCTTCTTACGATTTACAAAATTGGTTAGCGGGCTATCAAGGTGTGGAGAATGTATATGATGATCTCAGACCGGGAAAATTAGAATTTTCAATCCGCTTAAAGGATGGAGCACTTAGTTTAGGTCTCGATGCTCAAGCTATAGCAGGGCAAATGAGAGCAGCTTTTCAGGGCATCAAAATACATGAAACCAATGTGAATCTTGAAACCTTTGAGGTAACGGTAAAGCTAGATGAAGAATCAAGAAATAGTTTTAGCGATTTCGATACCTTTCCGATTATTCATCCACAAACTAAAGCTGTAATACCACTTTCAAGTGTTGCGACTATTGAACCTACTCGCGGTTTCTCACGCATCAGTCGAGTCAATAACAAACGTACTGTTACCATTTATGGAGACATTGATGTGGATAAGAATAATACTAAACAATTATTGGCTGATCTTGAAAAAAACTGGATTCCACTATTTCATGCTAAATATCCTGAGCTTGATTATAGCTTTGAAGGTGAAATTAAAAATGCTGGTACCACCCAACAATCCATGATGAAAGCCTTTATTGTTGGCTTGTTTGGCGTTTTTATCCTGCTGTCTTTCCAATTTGAAAGTTACGTTGAGCCCATTGTTGTTCTCATCGCTATACCCATGGCTCTCATGGGAGTCATATGGGGCCACTTATTAATGGGTTTGCAATTTACCATGCCCTCCATGATGGGGTTTGTTTCCCTAGCAGGTATTGTAGTCAATGACTCTATCTTATTAGTGGAGTTTGTAAAAAAGCGCGTAGCCGAAGGGTTATCCGTTCACGATGCTGCTGCCAAGGCAAGCTTTGATCGCTTCCGCGCTGTTTTACTAACTTCAGTGACCACTATTGCAGGCATGACACCCTTATTGTTTGAATCAAGCTTGCAAGCTCAAATTTTGATACCCTTAGCCACAAGCATTGTATTTGGCATAGCAACCTCAACCCTACTAGTGCTATTTGTGGTACCCTGCCTATATTGTATACTTGAGGACTTTGGTCTGGCCAAGGCTAAAGTTCTAACAGCACAGCATTCAGACGATCAACTTATCAATGAAACATCAAACTAAAAATAGGACGAACTATGAAACACCTAATAAAAATCGGATTAATTTTTCTTACTGGAATATTTTTCACTTCAGCAACTTTATCGTCTGAAAAAGAAACGCCTTCTCCGACAGATTTAAAATCAATCATGCAGGGAATGTTGAGTGACACTAAAGATATTACCGAGGGTATTTTCATTGATAATTTTGAAATGATTGAAAAAGCTGCCAATAACATAGCCATGCATCCTGAAATACCCCCGGTTGCAAAATTAAAATTGATAAAGGCATTTGGCCCAAAAATGCAAGAATTTAAAGCCAATGATATGAAAGTACATCAAGCAGCTGTTGAGATAGGTAAAGCTGCTCAATTAAAGGACATGGATGTGATCATCACTCAATTTCATGTGCTTATTGATGGCTGTGGGTCCTGTCATGGAAAGTTTAAAAAAACTGTGCAAGAAATTCTTAAATAAATATCCACTACAAGACAGGAAAGCACCCTACTCTTAAAACTAATTTGTCACAGGTGAATCATTTAACTGAACCTCAAGACTTTCAATTCGTTTAAGCAACTTTCTAACAGTGGCATTTAATTCGGTAAAGTTACTTGCCATAACAATTTGTTGTTTGTCATCCGCTAAGGACTTTGACTGTAAGGATGATAAAGAGCTTTGAATTTTTGTCAGTTGAGTCTTAATATTTTGGGAAGCTTGCATTTGTTCAGTTAACACACCGAGGCTAAATTCTGTTTCAGTTTGCTGTTGATTCACTGACTTTAACAGGCTTGAATTTGCACTGGCTTTTTTCGTTTGATTAGCTAGTTTAGCAGTTTGTGTTTTTATCTTAGTGTTCAAAGTAGCTATATCAGCTTGATTTCTTCGCCAAGCTGATGCCCATAACTTGTCCATTTGAACCCAAAGATCCTCGGTTCTCTGGGTTAGTTTTTCTAACCTAACCTTCATGGCGCCGGCAGACTCGCCCATTTCTTCACCTGTAACCGATAACTGCTTTTCCAACTCCAAAATTCTCAGTTCTGAGACTTTTATTACAGCTTGGGTTTTTTGATTGTTTTGATAAAGCCACCAGCTACCAACACCGACTACCGCTGTGAGAAGAAGCACAACTAACGTTACAAAAACATTACCATTTGACCCCTTAGGTTGTTCAGTGGTCTGATAACTTCTCTCACTAGTAGGTACTTTACCCGATGTAGGAGGAGATGAAGTTCGAGTACTTTTAAACGCTTCCACCTGATCTCGGTCAGGGGCCATGCTGGGTAAATCATTACTAAATTTATTAGCCAAAATACAGTCCTATAAAAATGTTACAAGCTTAATTATCATCAACTCAATTATACACAGTTGAAGGATAACTGCACAGAATACGGCCATAGTACCCAAAAGTGATATAGATAATTCTTCTGAGATTGTGATATTAATTATATTCTAACCTTAATACACTCGAAAAAAAGCTCTAAGCAAGTTTGCTATGCGAGTAATGAATTTGATAGAAAAGCGAAACAAAATGAAAAATCAGACTAGTGTTCCACAAAAGCTCGTTCAACCACATAATCACCCTGAACACCCTTTTTACGGCTTTCTTCAAAACCGAGCATATCAAGTATTTTACCGGTTTCCTTGAGCATCGATGGGCTACCACACATCATAACTCGATCAAGTTTAGGATCAAGTTTAGGTAAATCTAGATCAATACATAATTTACCCGTCTTAAGTAAATCTGTTATGCGACCTTGATTCTGGTAGCGCTCCCGTGTGACACAGGGATAATAAATCAATTGTTCTGATATTATGTCCCCAAGATACTCATGATTCGCCAAATCTTCAGTCAACATCTTATGATAAGCCACTTCATTGACGAACCTTACACCATGAAATAAAACTACCTTTTCAAAGCGCTCATAGGTTTCAGGATCCTTAATAATACTCAAGAAAGGCGCAAGGCCAGTTCCTGTTCCGATTAAGAATAAGTTACGACCTCCTCTTAAATCATCTATAACCAACGTTCCCGTTGGCTTAGAACCAATTAACACATCATCACCTTTTTTTAAGTGTTGAAGCTTAGAGGTCAAGGGACCCTTTTGAACTTTAATGCTAAAGAACTCTAAATGCTCTTCATGATTAGCACTAGCAATGCTGTAAGCTCGCATCAAGGGTTTACCTGTCTCCTGCTCTAGACCTATCATGATAAATTCACCATTTCTAAAACGCAGACTTTGACTTCGGGTAGTTTTAAAGGAGAACAGAGTATCATTCCAATGAATGATATCGATGACCTTTTCAGTATTCAATTTACGACTCATAATTTATTTTCTAAACCTGTATAAACCGATATTCTATTGTTGCTTAGTTAGTTTTATTGATCTCAATCAAATAATGATTAATCAATTATCAGATATGATGCTTTACTAGGTCGTGAATCCTACAGTAATGCTATTGTTATGAAAAGATACCTAGCTTTAATTATTTTAAGTTTTTGCCTACGGAGAAAGAAATGAAGAAGATACTAGTCATTGCGGACAAGGATAATGGCCAACAACTCGCTTTTCAACATGGACTTGAAATTGCAGAAAACACTGCGGCTGTGATTGAATTTGTAGGCTTTGTCCATGCAGCAGGTGTTGATAGCTCTGAATTGCTGACCGATGAAGAAAAGCGAAAAATCCGCAATAGCTATACCGAGGAGAAGCAATGTGAGATGGATGATTATTTAGCCTCCATCGACCTCAATGGAATCAATGTTAAGGTTGATGTGGTTTGGGAAAAGTCATTTGAACAGTGGGTTGTTGCTCGATGTCAGCAGAAATCCTTTGATCTGGTGTTTAAATCAGGCAATCGGTCAGAATCTTTTCTCTATACCCCCTCTGATTGGCAGCTGATGCGCAGCTGTCCAGAACCCATAATGATAGTGGGAAATAATAATTGGAAGGATGGAGGTATTGTTCTAGCAGCGTTAGACTTGGGTTCCAATAGTGAAAAAAACCTTACACTAAACGAAAATATCATTCGCAATACATTAAAATTTTCTGAAGCCACCAACTCCACGGTTCATGCCTGTTATTCCCTATCTATTTCAAAAGCGCTTGCCCATCTAGATGATATTGATCCTCAGGCTTATGAGGCAGAAATGATGGAGAAGATTGATCCCATTATCCGAAAAATTATTGATGATGCAGGTCTTGATAGAAGCCGTTTACACCTAGTAGCTGGTAACCCTGCTTCAGAGATTTGTCGAATTAGTAAAGAGATAGAAGCTGATGTGGTTGTTCTTGGAAATAAATCTAGTCGTAGTGTGCGAGGTAGATTAATGGGTACCACAGCAGAAAATGTTTTACATGAGATTTCAGCGGATGTTATGGTGGTAAAATAGTGGTCATAAAATAAGGCTTAAAAAATTAAATGTCTGACAATAGGCAAATATTTTTCAAATGAACCGGTATTAAATGCAACCACTTTATCACCCGATTTTATAAGCCCTCGTTCAATGGCAGGTGTGAGAGCAGCTATAGTTGCAGCTCCTTCTGGGCAAATCCAAATACCATAGTCATTATATATTTCTGTTAAATTTTGGCCGATTGACTGCTCATCTACGGCTATTGCCATACCACCACTTTGCCTGATGATATCAAGCACTTTAAAGTGACCAACCCCTCCTGGTACGTTTAACCCGACTGCAAGAGTCTCTCCTGCCTCAACAACTGTCGAATCCGCTTCACCTTTATCATAAGCCGTTACAACAGGGGCGGTATTTTCAGCTTGAACTGAAATCACTTTTGGTCGCCTAGAATCAATTAACCCCAAAGCTTGCATCTCATCAAATGCCTTCCACATGCCTAAAATTCCTGTTCCTCCACCTGTGGGATAAAGGATTACATCGGGTAAAACCCAAGCATCTGTTATTCCATCACTAGGTTCAGCCAACTCGAAACCTAAGGTCTTCTTGCCATCAATCCGCCAACCTGGCTCTTGGAAAGTCGCCATATTAAAATAGCCCTGAGGCAGGTACTTTTCCTTCATTAAAGCAGCCGCTTCTCTAATGGTTCCTTGAACTAATTCAATGGTGACATCATCACGCATTTTCGCGAGTGCCGAGACTCTACCTAAGATAGGCATAGGGGTATCATCTGGCATGATCACCACCGCTTCCATGCCCGCTTTCATGGCATACTCAGCCAAGGAATCCCCTGCGTTACCTTGAGTTGGAACAACAACTCTAGTGACTGCAAAGTGTTTAGCCATGGATATTGCCATGGTCATGCCACGATCTTTAAAACTGCCAGTGGGATTCGCCCCCCAACCAGCATGGGGTTGACCTTCATCTTTTAAAAACAAAGAAAAATTATGTTTTTTAGCTAGGGAGTGAGACTGTAAATGAATCTCTGGAGTATGGCCTTCGCCGAGGGAAACGATATTTGTTTTATCCTGCTGATCGTTTATATCAAGACCAAGCAGGGATCCAAATCGCCAGAGTGATTTTATCTCAGGGCGATACCAAGAAAAATTGGGCTTTTCAGCTTTGATACGTTCAATATCAATAATCAATTCTAAAGGTCTAGAGTCCAAAGGACATAAATTAATTAGTTGATCCGCAGGATATTCAGTTGCACAGGCCGTACATCTAAGATTTTTGACATAACTCATAGCTAAAGAATTCCTCAGATGTTTTACAAGATTTTATCTTAGAATATTAACATGAATGTATATCAGCTACTCTTAATATTTAATAGGAAGTTATTAAGGTTGTACTAAATCTGACGAATAAAACATTTTACCGTTTCCATCAACAATAATTGCGGAAATATTCGGTAAGGATTCAACTAGTTCGAGGCCTTTTTGAACGCCAAGAACAAAAACACTGGTTGAAAGTGCATCGGCAAAAGTGCTGTTATCAGCGAGAATAGTCACACTTTGAATGCTAGTGACAGACTGACCCGTTGTGGGGTTAATAATATGATGATATCGCTTACCATCTTCGATAAAAAATCGTTGATAATCTCCCGAGGTTGAAACTGCTGTATCAGCTAGGGGGAGAATTGAAAGGAGTTTCGACTTAGCCCTAGGATGTTCAATGCCTATTCGCCACATCTTTCCACCGTTATTGCCTAACACATAGGTATCACCACCTGCTGTCACAGATGCTTCGGTTACACCAAATGATTTTAAGATTGCTATGCTGTTATCAACGGCTAAGCCTTTAGCAATGCCCCCTAAGTCAATTTTCACTCCAACTTTTTTATAAAAAATCGAGAGGTTTTGTTCATCTAAAATAATTGACTGATAGTTGATCAAGGCTAACTTTTCAGCTAATTGTTTGGCAGAAGGTTTTTTCTTAAGTCGATAGTCATATAAATAACCAACACTTGAAAAAGTTATATCAAAGGAGCCTTTTGTCATTTTTGAAATGAAAAGTGAATGTTTAATTAAGCCAAACAATTCCTTTGATATTACTACCGGGTGAGTAGCCGCATTATCATTAATTTTTGTTAACAAGGATGTTTTTTTAAAGGGACTCATAGTCCCATCAATGCGATGCATTTCATTGACTACAGCTTGTTTTGCTAACTCAGCCTTATGGGGATCTGCGAGAAAAAATCTTAAGGTGATCTCTGTTCCCATAACTGGAAATCGATGGTCTATCCAGTCTGCACTAAGTGTTGTGGCTTGAAGCAGAATGCAAATGATGAAGCATTTTTTCATAGTAGAAATCTTTGAATGACAATAAACTTAAGAAGGAATAAAACTGATTCGATAATTATCTTTCCAACTCGCTACATCCATGGCTGTGAAACGAATTGATCGGATTTTGGCTAGCAGTTTCCTCTCAAGTGTTGGATTATTTAATTCAGAAGATACTATGGATACTTCAGAAACACTACCATCGGCAAGAATTACAATCTTAAAAATGACTTCTCCTTGCATACTCGGCGTTTTTCTTAGTGCACGATTATACAAACTAAAGAAGGAGTTTTTATTTTGATCCATGAACTTTTCAATATTTTCTGCAGACCTTTCCGCTAAGCCGCCACCATCACCTGAGCGAGACTGCTTTATTTTTGCCGCTGAGAGATTACTTGATACTTGACGACTACCTCCTCCTTCAAGCCCCGCACCGCCCATGTTAGTACTAGCTTTAGCAAGAGTTACCCCGCCACTGCTTTTTACAGCCGTATTAACAATCATGTCACGGGTAACTGTTTTAGCCTTGCCTACATCAGCTGAACTGTTACTTGAATTGGCAATTTTCTTGCTAGTATCAGCATCTCTAAGATCAGCAAAAACATCAAACACTGCTAAATTTTGTTTGGCTTTTTCTATCGCGTCTTCTCGATTACCCTTAGGCTTAACTTTAACAATTTCTTTCTCTTTCGGCTTTTCTTTTACTTTTTCTTTAATCTCAGGCTCTTTTTTAACGGGTTCTTCTTTCTTTTCTACCTCAACAATTTCTGGAGGAGGTGGAGTAACTATTTTACGTTTTTGCTCAAGAACTAGTTTAACAAAACGTTCTGGTATTTCAGCTCGAGTGTGAGGAGATTTTTCTTTCAAGATGGCAGAAGTAACTAGCCAAGAAAATATAATGGTAAGCAAAATTAAAACAGTAAGAATAAATCGATAATTTCTTTCGTTAGTTTGATCGTCATCCCAAGGAAGTTGATTATCCATCATCACACTCATTTGGCATTCTCCACCGTTTTTTTGCTCACAGCCAAAGAAATCTTTTTAAAGGGAGTTTCTGCTAGGGTTTGCATAATACGTTTCAACAGGCGATAAGGAACTTCTTTATCGGCAAGAATGGTTATCTCCGTTCCCTCATCACTCGTTACCTTCTCTTGATCCCACACTTGAGAAGCATGTTGTAACAGACTCGCCTTTAGACTATCTATCACTCTAAGATCGGTACTAAGCACAGTCTCTACATCTGCAACTTTTTTACCTTGAACAATAATATCAGTCGCACTTACCATGATAATCAAGCTGTCTTTAGGCACTTCTTCTGCTATGGATTCAGGTAATTTTATCGATTTTGAGTTGGGTAGTTGATGGTCACCTGAAGAATTAAACAGTAAGAAAAACACCAAAATGGTAAAAATATCCATCAGTGAAACTAGGCTTATAGTCGCAGAGCTCGTTTTTTTATGGCGTCGCTCCATTCTTGCTGCTTTAAGGGATCTTTTCATTATTTCCCTCCAGAGCTTGGGGTATCGGGATCAGCTGGTGCTGAACCAATAGAAACATCAGGAAATAGCTCACTAGGTAAGTCATCACTTCCAGGGTCTGGTAGTACTAATCTGACAGCATCCATAGCCTGAATAATAAAGTCATAGCTAGTATCAGGTTCAGCTAAGATGGTAATAGTTGTAGCATCTGCAGCAGAGGCTTTAATGATTTGAAGTTTTTTATTCAACTCGACAAAGGGAGAATAAGCGGTTTGCTCACTGGTAGTTGAGACTTCGGTTTGCTCTTGGCTTAGCTCTTTGCTAAGAAGGGGGAATTCAGATATCACGCCACTATTTCTCTCTGCCAAGACTAATTTTGTCTTGCGCAGTATCACCTCCAGTTGCATGGGTGGCTTTTCGTCCTTAAGTTGCTCGTTTGATGCTGCACCGGGCAAATTCAGGTTAAGAACCGTTACCTGTGAAAATACTGCAGTAATCAATAAAAAAGGGATCAATACCACCATCAAATTCATGAAGGCTGTCACATCCAGATCAGCATGAACTTGTTTTTTCTTCCGGTTTCGTTTGCTTTTATTAAACATGTTAAAAGTCTAGGAGCTTTGTGGGGTTCTAGGTATTGAAGGCTTGGTCTGCTTGGCCTGCCTTTTTGCCACTTTTATTTGATGCTTACGTAATAGGTTAATAAATTTTACAGAGACCATTTCCAAACTATCGACAATCTCAGTTGTTTTTGTTTGCAAATAACTAAACGATAATAGCAGTGGTATAGCAGCCATCAGACCAAAGGCTGTAGTGTTCATTGCAACTGAAATACTGGCTGAAAGTAGATTAGCTTTTTCAGAAGGATCCACATTTGCAACGGCAGTAAAGGCACTGATAAGCCCCATAATAGTTCCAAGTAATCCGAGAAGTGTTGCTATGTTCGCAAAAGTCGCTAAGTAAGGAGTACGTTTTTCAAGTTTAGGCATAACTTCCATCAAGCCTTCTTCCATGGCTAGTTCGACGTCATCGTGACGTTTGCCATGACTACTTTGATCAATTCCATAAGCAAGTATGCGACCAATCTCAGCATTTGATTCTTGAGTAACTTGTTGAGCTCGAGCAAAGTCACCTGATGTTAAGAAAGGTAATATCTCGTTCCAGACACGTTTGTTTTTGTGCTTTACACTGGTTAGAAATATCATTCTTTCGATGGTTATGGCTAACCCAAATATGAAAACCATCAAGATGATATACATAAAGGTTCCCCCTTCTTGCATAAAACGCACAATCACTTCCCATGAGCTTTCTTCAATGATGGCTGTTGCGGTTATATCGGCGACCTCGTTTGCGGCTGCCTGAAGAGTTTGGTACATCATAGTTTGACCTCTAGCTTAATTATGTAACTTATTTGTTATATCAAGTATTTATCAACCAAATTATAGGGATTGATAAACATCCTTTCTGATTACTAGTTCGCATTCTGCAGAGTCTGTCGCTGATTGCGAGTTTTTAAGAATAGCTTAACATCTCGTCTATAAGCGTCTGGATCTAACAAGCTTAAGTTAGGTTGCCAAACTGGAATAATTTCAGGCGATTTACCTTCCATAAGCGGGTCTCGCCAGGGAACAATGGTTAGTGAGCGGGGAGACTCTTTATTTCCGGTAACACTCATACCTAACAGTCTTGTGGAACTTGAAGTGGTTTTTTCCACTTCTTTAGCTGATTTTTTTGCAATTGCTTGCTGCTGTGCAAAACTGCTTAAGGTAAAGAGCATGGTACCTAGGATAAGCGTAATCTTTAATCTAGTCCAGTTCATTAGTTCGACTCCTTATTCAACTTTGCAATTCTGCGTTTTATGTCAGCTAACCAATTAGCAAGTCTTTTATCCTGCTTCTCTTCAGCAGTTAATTGTTTCTGGTATTGCAGATAATACTTTTGAGCCTCGGGTAAATTGTGTAAATAGAGATCTTGTAGTATAGCCATATTTGCTAGAACGGAAAGCTGTGTAGAATTTTTACTAAGCGCAGAAAGATAAAGTGTCTCCGCTTCCCTAAAAAGCCCTTTGGTTCTTTTTTCCGTGGCCATTAAATTAAGCATTCTTGCCGATAGCACTTGTTCCTTATCTGCAGCTATATACACCAGCTGCATTTCTTCAGACTTGGAATTATCAAGATACAGCCTCATCAAATTAAAATAAGCAGCTTCCATCTTTGGTTCTATAATAATAGCTTGATTTAATAAGTTTGCAGCCTTCTCACTGTCATTTTGTAGATATTTATTGGCTTGATTAAACAAATCAATCGCCTTACTCGACCAGTTTACCACTTCCTTAGAAGGTGTTTGTACAGCTTCTAAGGGTAGTTGTTCTGAGCTGGGCGGTGTATCTTGCTGATCTAGAAAACTTGAACAGGCTGTGAGTGTCACAACTAGCATCAGAATTAAAAACTTACGGAGTAGTTGCATAATCATCCATAACCTCCGGTTTTATATATCTTGCTGGCATTAATATTTCCAATTGGGCAAAGCTCTCTCGTATCCACTTATCCCACACCCCTTGAGTCGTTAAACTGACATTAGCTTCAAAAGCTTCTATAGCTTGATCCTCAATGGGGAAAACTCTTTCTTCTAGTAATGTATCGTACTCCTCAAGTTCTATATCACTCATGCCCTTAGGTCGCTCTGAGTTAAAAATTGCCTTGGCTAATAGGGCATAAGATTCTCCCATCTTATGTCCAGCTTGGGTGGACAGTGGCTGAAGACGATAGTCGAGTACTTTAGAAAATCCTTTGAGAGTAGCCTTAAGTTTAGCCCTTTTGTTAGTCAGAGAACGCCTTAGAGGTTGGGTGAGTTTAATCACCTTATAAGCATCAAAAATATCATTCGATAGGCTAACTTGAGCTTGGCCTGCCAAGGTTCTTGCTCTGATATCTGATAGTTTATTGCTATCAACGGTAGCAATAATTTTTCGTCGCCAAAAATCCTGTTTCCATTTGATTTTTTGTTCACCATAAATAGTAATCAGATTATTTCTAGCCTCAAGTGATAAATCAAAAGGCTTAGGGTAGGCTTTTATATATCTCTTCCATAGTGCAACCGCTGTATCTTGAGCATTTTTATCGGACAATTTCATCCAACTTACCCCGGCTTGCCAAGTGGCTGTTCGAGAAAGCTCTAGATCATCACTAGACCGGGCAACCTGTTCATATTGCTTGGCAGCTCCCCGCCAATCGCCTAAGGCCTCAAAGGCAACAATAAGCTTAGCAGGTATACTTTTTGTCAAATTATTTGTCGGATAACGCTTAGCAAATTGCTCTAATACCCTGATGGCTTTCCCATAGGATTTAATCTCTAACAATAAACTTGCCGCATCAAATTCAGCATTTAATCTAATTTTTGAATTCGGCTCCACCACTGCAAGTCTCAAGTATTGATCGATAGCCTGTTGAAATTTCTGCTGTTCTTTAAACATTTCTGCTTGTTTGTATATTGATTGGGCACGTCGTTCATGGAAAATCTGCATTTTAGCTTTTGGATATTGATCAAGTTTGAAGATCAAGGTAAAGGCCTGTTCAGCTTTTTTGTAATGTTGTAAATCAAATTCACCATTGGCGATCACTTCCCGAGCACGCTTTAGATTTGCAGCTGTGGCCCATTGAGTTGACTTCATGATCTGAGCTTGGGCAACGGCTTCAATAGTCAATCCAGCAGCTAATTGCAGTTCGATGGTCAGAGCTAATACTTCTGGTACCCTCTTGGCATTTTTAAATACACTGGTATAGATTAGGCCCGCTTCAATGAGCTGATGCCTTGCCGCAAACATAACCGTCTTGGACTGTTCACTTGGGGTGTCTTTAGAAGCCGTTTCAAGTTCAGCATAAAGCTTTTGTCGCCCTAAGATAATTCTAAAGGCCGCTTCTTCTTTTCGATCATTAGATAAATTATTTTGTTCATAGGCCAAGATAGTATATTGAGAAATTGAGCCAAGGTTGTCTCCAGCATCATAGAGGGTTTCAGCTAATAGCCAGCGCTTATCCGTAACGTTAGGATGTTCACTAAAGCTCTTTAAGAATACTCTATACCACTTAGCTGCAGCTAAATAGTCCGCTACTTTTTTGCTTTCCTGGGCTTGGGCATGGTGAAAGTTAATCACATCATCGAGATTTTTATAGAGCCATTTAGAAACTTCAGTAGAGCGTTGGTATCCTGTCTTTGTCCAATAATCAGCAGCTGTTTGATATTTTTCAACAAAGGTTTCCTTTGCCTGTAAAACTAAATCTACAAAACCCGACATGGAAAGTACATCAATACCCTTGTGATCAAACTTTGGAGCATCAGGATGCTCTGGGTTCGATTTAACAAAAGCAAAGTATGTATTTGCAGTATCTTGAAATCGCTGCTGTTGCATATAAAGGCTTGCTAAGGATAAATAGAGTTCTGCCTCGAAGGGTTTATGTCCGTGTACTGAAAAATACTCTGCTAAACTTTCTGCTCCCTCCAAGTAAGATAAGCTTAAGGCTGTTACTCGGTAAGTCTCATTGATTAAATTTTTATTAGCACTGGTTACTTTTTCAGGGGAAACATAAATTATATTTAATAATGCACCAAAGTCCTCTACTGCAAGATCATAGTTTTGTTTTTTAAATTGAGTCCAGCCACGCTTAAAAAGAGAGGTATTGTAGAAGCTATTAAGCTGACCCTTGGCCGGATCATTTTTATGAGTTAATACTTGAGAATACAGTTCTAGCGCAGTTGTGTAATTCTTCGCACTATAGGCATTTTCAGCCATACGAAATCTTGCTTCGATAACCTCAAAATCATCACCTTTTAACTGGGCCAGTTCAGCCAAAATATGTTGAGCGGATGATGGTTCACCATCTAACTCTAATATTCTTGCCAGCTGATATTGTATTTTTGATGACTCAATATTATCCCCATAATTATCGAGTAATGATTGATAATATTGGGCAGCAAGTTTCAAGTGCTCCTTCATTAGAGTGGGGTCATTTTCAACCATTAAATTTTCAGCGATCATGGATTCTATTTCAGCCAAGCGTTGCAATGATTCAGCTTTTAACAAAGAAGACTCAGTTGTATCCAGCAGGATCAAATAACTCTCTTTTGCCTGCTCAAGAGATGCAGTGGGAATCTTCGTTGAAGGCAAATGAACCGGCTCAATAACCAATGACTCTAGGCTGGGCTCATTAATTACTGGTGGGCCTTCTGGCTCTGATGTTAAAAAAGGTATGGATAAAGAAAAACTGCAACCACTGAGCATTATTAGCATGAAAGATATGAACAACAACCTTATCTTACAAGACAAGATTGTAATGCTTTGCTGGATAAGTGTATAGGATGCCAATTTAGTCATCGTTTAATGACTCCTGAATGGCTTTAAATCTTAGTCTAGCTAGGGCTAAATTAGCCTGTTCTGCAAGACTATTTAAAGCTATCTGGCGTTGACCTACAAACTTTAAAAACTCATCAGACATGGCCACTTCAAGTTCTTGTTGAAGTATAACCACCTGTGCCACTAAATCATCACCCCTTTTCAGTAATTCATCAATTCTTAACAAGTCTGATGTTGATGATTTTCGAGGTTTATTGGCGAGTACTTTTAAGGTTTTTAATCGTTCTGATAACTCAATTAATGTTTGCTTTAATTTTCCGAGTCCGGCTTTTGCAGCGGAAGTATTTTCATCTCTTTCACGATGAAAGTTCCACTGGGCAACACCTTGAAGTCGTCGGATTTTTTCGATTTTTTCATCACTGACTTCATCAGGAATATTTTTTGAAATAGTCCTTAGATTTTGTAATTTTAACCAGTGAACAAAATTTTCCTGTGAGAGGAATTTCTCAGCAATTGGTTTGATTTTTTGCTGCTCAAATTCTATCTTAAGCTTGTCATGGGTTTGGTAAAGTTTTTGACTTGGATTGTCTTGTAGTTTTTGATTGACCAAGGTTGATTTCTGCACATACCTCTGATCATTCTCTTTTAATACTAATGATATGGTGGGTAAGATAGACAAACTCTTTTTTAATTTTTCTTCAAATAATGAAAGTTCACGCCACTCTTGTAAGAAAGTATAAAAGCGTGGATTAGCAATAAGCATACGTTTAAAGTCCTCTGGAAAAGCTTGGCTTTCACTTGAGAAATTTTCAGATAAACTTAACAATACTCTCCAACTGTGTTCTTGCAACATAGTGTCTAATTGCTTAAGTGCTGTTGCCTGAGATATCACCGCTTTTTCGTAGCCCTTTACTGCTAAGGATAAATCACCTAATTTTTGATGGGCATAGGGAACAGCAAGCCAGGCTTCTTGAACGGTGGGATCAAATAATGCAGCTTTGTTTGCTAATCGATTCCAATAGGTTAAGGCCTTATCAAATTCGTCAGTTTGGCCATAGGTCCATCCTAAAAGCAATAAGGCGTCATTAGATACTAGTCCATCTAAACGAATATTAATGAAAAATTCCCTAGCCTTAAGTGAGAGGTTTAAATTAATCGCATCAAGCCCCAAAGCTAACTTAGCCTGATCGACTAAAGCATATTGCTCTTGATCAACAGGTTCAATATTGCTTATTTTAGTTAATAATAATCGGCCATTGTTCTGGGCAGCTTGATCGGCTAATTTGAGTAATGATAAGCCCTGATTATAATTAGCATAGAGTTGTAGATTGCTCTTATTATCAATATTTTCTAACTGTCTTGCCGCTTCTATAAATCGTCCTTCAATAAATAAAAGTTGGGCATTCATCATTTTCTTTCGTACTAATTCATTGCCCGTTAAGTGCTGCTCATCAACCTTTTCTAACCAAAATCTAGAAGAGCTTAAATCTTGAGATTGAAAATAAACTCTTGCCATTATAAGCGCCAGTCTTGAATTTAATTTCTGATTAAGATTTTGATGTCCAATTTGTTCCAGCCGATTTTGTGCCTCTGCAGCTAATCCAAAATCTAATAATAAACCAGCAGCGAGAAGATCTGCCTGTGGCTGATGGGGCCGAAGTTTATTTCTGCTCTCTCTGGCGTACAAGCGGATCAGGGCCTCCATTTTGTCGCCACTGAAATAATAAAAAAGAACCTCACCCCAGGCGAGACTGGAGACAATGTCCAATTGAATTGATTTTACTTTGAGTTGATCTGACTTATTTTCTATATCTTGTTGAGACAAAAAGGTCGAGGAAGAGCCCACCATTAGAGTAAACAATAAAACTTGAACTTTAATCAGCTTTTTATTCAACATAAAAGACA
Source organism: Gammaproteobacteria bacterium (assembly GCA_002746155.1). Taxonomy (GTDB): domain Bacteria; phylum Pseudomonadota; class Gammaproteobacteria; order Enterobacterales. The sequence goes on from NVWF01000018.1 coordinate 58,400, forward strand.
ACACCAATACCTATTCTTAATTCCAGGCTTTAATTTTGAATTTAGGTTGTTGAGTTGCAGCATCATCGACTATTTGGATTTCAAAGGATTTCTCTACATCTTTTTTATCAAACTTTAAACTAACTGCTCTTTTATAGGGACGCCCTTTTGTACCAATACCAGTAAAAAAGGCTACTAACTCGTGCTCACCTGAAGCAATATTGCCCTGATAAATAGGATGAATAGCCCCCCTTTTTAACGCTTCAATATCCTTTACCGTATAGAGGAATGAGCTAATTGGTTTACCATCGAGTTTTAGTTTTACACTCTCTAATTTAAAAAAGCGGCCTAAATCGAGAGAGACATACAGGGCTAAACGTGTTGAGGCGGGATGTAGGAGATCTTCTTCAAGTAGAAATAAATCACGATTGAGTTCTATCACTTGGGCTTTAATGTCATTTGAGCGTTGCGCTAACCCCCCATCTTCACCTTTAGCAGGGCTGGGATCTGCGGCGAGCATAGGATTTAAAGTAAATATAACTAATACTAGGCTCAAAATTAAATGTTTCACAAATTACTCCCTGTATAAATCGTCAGTTTTAATAATAGATGGTTGAAGAGCAATAGCATAGCCTACCTTATACTAACAAAATGATGCCTAGATCACAGTATTCCTATTATTCAATATTACCTGTCAAAACCACCCTTGACTTAGCATCTTTCAGAATATCCTCACGCTTAAAAAGAATCGGTCGCCATTGTTTTTTGGCAAACAAGCTTGTTTGATCATTATAATATTCTGATGATGGGTCACCAGATTCACCATAAGTTAAAAATGCTTCAGCAACAGGCCCATCATCGGTGTAACTTAAGCTTAGTAGGAAACTTGCTCCATAGGTAATCACGTAGCCTTTATCCGTTAGATTATTACTGCCCTCAATTTTTTCACCTCTGACTTGCTCTGCTTGAGCTTCATAGATACGCTGACTAACAATATTTGCAATCCCCTCTGCTTCTCCGCCACCATGAAGAGCAATCTTCTTATTACCACGGTAAGCAAACTGGGCATCGGCAAGACTGGCGTCAAGTTTTAGCTCAGCCTTGTCAAGATTCGAAACAGCTTGAGCCAAATGTAAAAGTGCAGTATTTTTATCGGCTAAACCACTGGGAGTGTTAACGGGATCATTAGCATCAAAAGCTACCTCGAATAGCTTACCTTTTTTGAGGGTTTCTGAGAACTCATAAAGAGTAATCCACTCACGAAATAAAACGGCTCCCTTACTCTCTAGGTTTAATCGTTTATCATATTCTTTTAGCACCTTACAGGCTTGAGTTAAGTCAACCTTTAGCATGTCAAGCATAACAGCTTGCTCACTCGTACAGGCAAGTACCAGCTCATCTACCAGCAATTCTGCACTCAAACTACGATTTGAAAATAGTGCCTGTTGAATTTCCTTCAAAGAAAACTTTCCATCCTCTCCTGAAGGCCCATTTTCACTGAGATCAGAGACGAGCATTGCGTTTATACGGGTTCGTAAAGTCCGAGCAGAATTAACGCGTCCATAAAGTGGACTAAAGCCCGTTAAGGGTTGTTCTACATTTGTTAGCCAGTAACTATCATTGGCATTGAAAATATAGTCAGACCGTTCAAGTTGTGGTTTTTCACTAAAGGGTACTACCCCGGTTAATCTTGAATCCTTGTGGGATTGCCATTCAAATCGACTATCACTTCCATCGAGTAGAATAAGTCCACTTTTATTATAAAATGCCTTGGTTAATGGGTCGCTTTCCGTGCGCTCGCGCCAAAGTTCAATTGCCTGCTCACTGAGGCGTCCCACGGTTGAGCCATCCATGTAGACAGCTCGACCATCTTTACTTGTCGCCATGGTATTAGCCCAAGGCATGGCGTTCCATTTATTATGAGCTTCTTTAAGAGCATCCATATCAGATGCCAAGTTCATAGCCTTGAACTGGGACAATGAATTTTGATTCTGGAAGTTAGCATCGCGCATAGTTAGTGCTAAGTTATCTGACCATTTAGCTCCAGGTAAGTTTACCAGAGGCCCATAGTGACTAAACCAAACAGTATGCACCTGTGAGGTACCATCTTTTAAAGGTACCATGACTTTTTTTGCGCGCATTTTTCTTGGCTTATCATCATAATAATAGCTAGTTGGATCTCCAGGTACTAGTTTAAGCGTATAAAAAACCACTCGTTTACTTTTGGAAACCGTAAGGGTCCAACCAACATTTTCATTAAAGCCAATGGCAACACCCGGGGTACCAATTAAATGGGCACCGTAGATATCAAGTTTACCTGGAATAGTAAGATGCTTTTCCCAAAATCGGTTAGTACCTGTCCAAGGGTAATGTGGATTGCCGAGTAATAATCCGCGGCCATTTTCGGTTCTATCTTTACCAAAAGCCCAGCCATTTGATCCTAAATATTTTGAGTTTAACGTATCAATTTCGTCTTCTAAGGTCTGTTGATTAATACTTTCTTGTAGAGTACTTTTTTGCTGGGTACCTTCTTGTAGAGTAGTAAGTGCTGCAACTTCAAGTTGATTAATTTTTGGAGGTTTTGCGCTTACAATCATGCCAGTCATACGTGGTGCAGATTGGGCCACAACTTGAAAGCGAGAAAATACTTCGGCGGCCGTTATTTCTTTTACCCAAGCTGCTCCCTTACACCAAGATGTGATGTTGTCCCGCCCGGTATCTCTGATGTACTTGTTATAACCCGCTGTATATCCCTTAATCCATTGCTGATTTTCTTCAGATTGAGCCTTAAGTTCTGTTTCGGCCCGATTAGGAATATCCAAGGCACGAATAACAATGTCACTTAATAAATGTTTTTTATCGTCACCCTCTCCATGATATTTAGTTCGTTCACCTCGTGCTACTACAATGGAGTGGGCAATATTACAGACATGATCCTCGGCTGCGGCAAAACCTTCTCCAAAACCCAAGCTGCCAAAATCATCCGCTGTTATATGTGGAATGCCATAACTGGTCCGAACTATCTCAGCCTTGTACTGAAGCGCAGCTTCAGTCTTCTCCTGTTGTAGGTGATCCGGGCCCTGTTGATTACAAGAGGCCAGTAGCCCTAAGCTTAAGACAATAGATAAACTAAGCATTTTTTTATTCTGCACAGCCAAACTCCAAGTTTCACAAAGAAAGTCTGATAATAATGGCTTTACATAAAAAAATCGAGTAATGAATTGTTTTCCATAGAAATTGTTCTTTGTCTAAGGGTTAACTTTATTAATCACCATGATCGAGCTAAACTAGGACTCACAAAAATTGCTATACTAAGAACAAAGCATCATTTGATACTATAGCTCTACAACTTACATACTTAGTTAATAAACTATTTACCAACCATAAGAGGTTTTATATGTTTTTAAGGAATAAAATCAATAAGCTAGCCCTATCAATCACCGTTGCCCTTACAGCATCTGTGATAATGGCTTCTAGTGAGGTTGAAAATATTGATCTTTCTCAGAATCAACCTGTATCTAACCGATATTCGAAACAAATAGCTCAAGAACAGTTGTTATCTCAAGTTAAGCCTGTCTCACAAAATATTAAAAATAATCTAAGTAAGGCTCTTGGTGTGACAACTTTCAGTTGGAAAAATCCACTGAGTCCTGCCTTTAAAGTTCAAAACACCTATTTTGCTACAGGCTCAGGAAATGGGAAAAATAATCAAATATCACAGGCCAGTGATTTTTATCTAGAACAAAGTGCTTTTCAACATGGTTTAAACAAGTCATCCATAAAACAGGCGTTATTAAAATCCGTGAGCAATCAAGGTAAGGGTGCAATAATTACAAGGTATCATCAGCAAGTTTCTGGTATCGATGTGTTCAACCGGGAAATTAACCTGATGATGAACCAACAACTAGAGCATATTGCCACTTCTGGATATTTTTCTGATGCTAAAATCGATCCCCTTACCTCCAATTTTGTTTTGAATTCTGCTGAAGCTATTCAGATAGCTTTTCAAGATGTGGGTGGAAGTGTCAATCTAAATGAGCTCAGAGCTGGCGACAAGGCTGGTGTGTTCAATACATTTAGCTCAGTACAGATTAAGTCTGGTTCTACATTAGCACTAGAAGATAATACCCGTATCAAACAAGTTTATTTTCCACTCACTGATAAATTAGAACCTGCTTTTTATACAGAAATAATTGCTTCAGACCCCAATTCAACATCTGCTTTGGCTTTTAGTTATGTCATATCAGCAATTGATGGAAAAATATTATTCCGCAATAATCTTATAAGCAATGATACCAAAACCTATCGTGTTTTTGCTGACCCTAGTGGTGTCAATAAACCAATGGATGGTCCAACAGGTAATGACCTAACACCCAATCCAACCGGTGCAGCTGGAGCAGTAACTGAAATTTTTCAAACCCCTAGTTTAATTACCCTTGATAACGGCCCCATTAGTACCAATGACCCTTGGCTAGTTGGCACAGATGAAACCAATGGTAACAATGTTGATGCTTATGTTGATATTTCTGCACCTGACGGATTTGGTGGTGCAGGTGATGCAAGAGCAACTACCACGAGTACTGATACTTTTGACTATACCCATGATTATGATCTTAATTCTATTACCACCGAAGCTCGAAACGCTGCTGTGGTGAATCTATTTTATGTGAATAATTTTTTGCACGATTGGTTTTATGATAATGGTTTTGATGAAGCAGCTGGAAATGCCCAAGTAGATAACTACAGTCGAGGGGGAATAGCAGGTGACCCCTTATTGGCTGAAGGGCAAGATTTTGATGGCTTTGATAATGCTAATATGCGAACCCCCTCAGATGGCGGCTCACCTGTTATGCAAATGTTTTTGTTCAGGCAAGGAGACGCTAGTAGTAGTTTGTCAGTAACTGGCCTTGGCACTTTTACAACCACTAACGCCAATTTTGGTCCAGTTAATTTTAATACTACTGCTGATTTGGTACAACTTATCGATGATCCTTTATCTTCAGATCCTAATGATGCTTGTGAAGCAATAACCAATACCACTGAGCTGAATGGAAATATTGCGGTGATTAATCGTGGTGAATGTACCTTTGTTGCAAAAGTAAAGTTAGCCCAAGATGCTGGTTCCGTTGGTGTTCTAATGATCAACAATGTACTTGGAAATGATACCATTGTAATGGGTGGTGAAGACGCAAGTATTACCATTGCAAGTCTAATGGTTGGTAATGATGATGGCACAAGCATTATCACGGCTATGGAATCAGGTGGTGGCCTCTTGTCGGCAACACTTCAAAATTCTCAATCATTTCGCGATGGCACTCTTGATAATGGCATCATAGCCCATGAGTGGGGACATTACCTATCAAATCGTCTAGTCGGTAATTCTAATGGGCTTAACAATGCCCAAGGCAGGGGTATGGGTGAAGGTTGGAGTGATTTTATTGCCCAGATGATGATATTACGCGAGAGTGATAGAAGCATTGTAGGTAATGAAAATTTTGAAGGAGCTTATGCTCCAGCTGGCTACTACGTAGGTGCCAGTTATTATTATGGTTTCCGTCGTGCGCCCTACAGCACTGATATGAATAAAAATGCCTTAACCTTTAGACATATCGAAGATGGCGTTGCTCTACCAACGACACATACTGTTCGAGGTGATGCCTCAGGTGCCAATAACTCACAGGTACATAACACCGGAGAAATTTGGGCCAATGCACTGTGGGAAGTGTATGTTAGTCTACTCAATCGCCCTGGTTTAACATTTACCGAGGCTGAAGATAGAATGAAAAATTATCTTGTTGCTGGAATGAAAATGACGCCAGTTTCTCCTACTTTTATAGAGGCTCGTGATGGTATTTTAGCTGCTGCTGCAGCGAATGATGCAACAGATTTCGGGCTTATTTTTGCAGCCTTTGCAAAAAGAGGAATGGGAATAAATGCCGTGGCACCCGATCGATGGTACGCAGGGAATGCAGGTGTTGTAGAAGATTTTAACTCAGCTCAAAATTCATTTATCGTTGTTACAAAATTACTAAACACTGGCGTTACTGATAGTGATGGAGATAATGCACTTGATGTTGGTGACACTGGCAGCTACAGCATTACCATTGAAAATAAAGGCTCAAATGCTTTAAATGGTGTGACAGCCCAAATCACTTCAGTCGCTGATATTAGCTTTAGTAATAATGGCGTTTTAAGCTTCTCTGATCTTGCTTCTTTTGGTGATACGGCGACTGCCTCAGTGGATATTACGCTTAATAGTGCAGGAACTGCTGAAGATATAACACTCATAGTGTCTTTCCCAGTTCCAATGAATGCCCCCACTGGTCTAGAACTACCAGTGGATTTTCAAGAATCCTTCAAAGCTAATTTCGATTTAACAAAAACACGTACCGATGATGATGTTGAAATATCAGAATTATCAAATAGCGATTTTGTTCGCACTTCGTCAAACAGTACCTTTGTACCTTTTACCATAGCCTCGGTTTCAGATTTATCACTGGACTTAAGCAATACAACACAAGTTTGGTGGGGGGTAGATAATACTAGCGAAGGAACAACTGCGCTTGAATTACCTGAAGTAGAAGTGGCTGCTAGTGGTGATTTTGTGCTTAGTTTTTATCACTTTTACAGTTTTGAAGTGAGCGAAGTCGAAGAAGAAGATGTATTTTGGGATGGTGGTGTTATTGAGGTCAGTATCGACGGTGGTGCCTATCAAGATGTTACAGCTTTAGGTGGTATCATGTCATCACCTTATAGTCAGACATTATCTGCTGGTGCTGTCCAAGTGGGTGGTAGACAGGGGTTTGGTGGCCTAGGTGGTGATGAAACTATCACCATAACCTTTGCTGATGGCACATTAAATGGAAGTGTTGCGCAATTTAGATTCCTCATAGGAACGGATCAATCTGTTGGTGGTTTTGGTTGGCTAATAGACGATATTAGCTTTACTAACATAGTAGGAAATGCCTTCAGTGGTTTTGTAGCAGATGGTTTCACTCCTTCTAATATTGCTCCAACGGTAACGGTTACAGATTTAACCACCGTTACTTCAGGGAACCAAGTAAACATTACAGCCACAGGAGACGATGATGATAATGATACCCTTACTTATCTTTGGTCTCAGGTAAGTGGCCCTGGAAGCGCCATTGACATTTCGGGTTCAAATACCTCAACAACCTTGTCTTTCACCGCTCCAACAGTTTCAGTAACTAGCTCCTACGTCTTTCAGGTAGTCGTTAACGATGGCACTGTTGACAGCACTGCGGCCGAGACAAGTGTCGTGGTAAATCCCACTCCTGCACCTCCTCCAACACAGCCACCACCTCAGTCTGGCGGTGGTGGTGGTAGTAATGGTGCTTGGATTCTAGGTTTATTATCCATTCTCTTGGTTAGACAAAGACGATTACAGAAGATTAAGTAACTAGTCGACAACAACAAAATGGCTGTCATCTGACAGCCATTTAACTTTTTCTATAATAATTAGTGAGTGTGAAGTATGAAATTTAATACTATTCAAAAATTGTTGTTATTGCTTACAGCCAGTTTTATGTTAATGGCCTGTAATAATCAACAACAAACCCGTACTAACGGTAATTTGAACTCAGAAGCAACATCACCACTAAGCAAACTAACCCTAAAGGATTTATCAGACAAAACACTAATGAATATCTCAGATACAAGTATTCTTGATGAGTTTTATGTCAATTGGAGATACAAAACTGAGGTCAACTTTATAAAAATACCCGATCTACCCTATCAATTAGAACTAGTCATTAATAATAAAACACAAATTTGGTTATATGATGGTCACTCCTCAGTCACAAATTCTGCTAAAGGTTCTAGTGCCTACTACCAATTAAAATCAACAGCATTATTAAGTAAGTTTATTAACAAGCATTCATTTAAATAACTAGTCCAATTACGGTTTATGTCCTATATTAGTAGAAATAAAGTTACTTATTAGTATTTGCCATGATGAGGAATAATAAATGTCTAAGGACATTCGTTTAAGTGCTGAAATAGGCACAGATATGACCATTGAGCTACCCAGTCTAAAAAGTCGCATTAAATTACAGCTAATCGGTCTATTAAAGGATGAATACTTAATTTTTCACCTGCCGAAAAAAATTCAAAACCTGACCTCTTCAGATGATTTTTCCTCTGGAATTGAGATTAATATCCGAAGTATTTCGCGGGGTTCAGTATTTGGATTTCATGCTTTGATTCTAAGCAAACACTCCATGGCGGAGTCTGTATTATTTGTGTCTTACCCTAAGACAATTCAAAAACAAGTTATAAGAAAAAGTCTTCGAGTAAAATGTTTGTTACCTGCACAGTTATCTACCGAAGGAGCAAGTCTTTCTGGGACTGTGGCTGACATAAGTCGAGGTGGTTGCCATTTTCAGGCTAAAAAAGAATTCTTCACCCTTGAGCAGGTTAAATCAATTCAAGTTGGCAAAGAAATGAATTTCTTTCTATCTCTACCGGGCATTGATGGTGAAAAAAAGGTCGAGGTGATAATCATCAATATTGCTTTGGACCACGCAAAAGTTGAAATCGGTTTAGCCTTTAATAATATTGGGCAGGATTTATTAAAATTAATTGATGATATTATTGCCATGAGCTTTGATATATCCCCTCTCTAGGCTACTATGACTACTAGAGATAGTTGAAAAACTATTTAGATGAATGTAATAATCAACTGAGAAATGTGAATTGTAAAAATGCCTGCTTCTTTAATAATCTGTGATGACTCAAATTTAGCTAGGAAACAGCTGGCAAGATCCTTACCTGACAATTTTGATATGGAAATACATTTTGCTGCTAATGGAATTGAGGCTGTTGATGCTTTACGTAAGGGTCTCGGCGATATCATGTTTCTAGATTTAAACATGCCAGAGATGGATGGCTATGAAGTTCTTCAGGCTATTAGAGATGAAGATCTCAATTCAATGGTTATTGTTGTATCCGGCGATATACAGCCCGAAGCCAGAAAAAGAGTTAAGGCTCTAGGTGCCGTAGAATTCATAAAAAAACCCATTGATATTGAACGCCTACAGGAAGTCATGTTGGACTATGGTCTGGTTGATGAGATTATCAAACAACCCGCTCAATCTAAGGCAACGAGTAAACCTAAACAAAAATCCGCAACAAAACAAATATCATCTGCACTTCAAGATAAAAATTTCCATGTTAACTTTCTTGATTGTTACCAGGAAATTACCAATGTTGGTATGGGTCAAGCCGCCGATCTCTTAGCAAAAATGCTTGGAGTATTTGTCTCACTTCCTGTTCCTAATGTAAACATTATTGAAGTCAGCGAGATCCATATGGCGCTAACCCTAGCCGATGACGAAAAAGCTTCCGCTGTCTGTCAAGGCTTTATTGGCAGAGGTATAGCGGGTGAAGCCATTCTCATTTTCAATGATGCAGGCATCGAATGTATTGCTAAATTAATGGATCACAAGGGTGAAATTGATGACTGTATCGAACGTGAACTTGTTATGGATATCTCAAATATTTTGATTGGAGCCTGCCTTAATGGAATTGGTAAGCAATTGAATATTAATTTCTCCCAAGGTCATCCCTTGATACTCGGACAACATAAAAGGGTATCTAGCATGATCAAGGCCAATACTAATCGCTGGAAAAAAACCTTAGCAATTGAGGTAAACTACACCATCTCAAATGCTGATATTACCTGTGACCTTTTATTGTTATTTACCGAAGATTCTCTCGAAACCTTAAACTCTCTCGTTAGCTATTTACTGGATGATGAATGATATGAACGATACCTCAGTGGATATGACTGAATTTCATTGGTTGATGGACATGGTCCAATCCATAGACGTGGGTTTAATTGTAATGGACAGGGATCACAAGATAACTGTCTGGAATACCTTCATGGAAAACCACAGCGACAAGTCATCCAACTTTGTTCGCTCGAAAGTTCTATTTGATTTATTTCCTGATACGCCCTTGGATTGGATCAGAACAAAAATAGACAGTGTTTTTAAATTAGAAAACCGAGCCTTTAGTACCTGGGAACAAAGACCTTATTTATTAGAATTCAGCAATTATCATCCAATAACGGGTAGCTGTACTTATATGTACCAAAACATTTCGATCATACCCCTGAGATCCACAAAAGGTTCGGTTGATCATGTATGCCTTATTATTTATGACGTAACCAATATAGCTAGTCAGCGCAAAGAATTACACAGCGCTAACAGGCAGCTCGAAGAATTATCCCGCACTGATGCCCTTACTCAATTGAATAATAGGGGTTATTGGGAAAAATGTTTACAACTTGAATACCGGCGATTTCAACGTGATCATGTTCCAAAAACACTTATCATTTTAGATATCGACCACTTTAAAGCTATTAATGATACTTATGGTCATCCTGCAGGCGACCTAATAATTCAGGAAGTCGCTAACTCCCTAAGGTCTAACCAACGAGACACGGATATATCAGGACGCTATGGTGGAGAGGAATATGTTATTATCTTGGGCAATGTTACGGAAAAAAGTGCTCGTATTTTTTCTGAAAGGTTACGCACCAACATAGAAAAATTAGTTGTGAATTATACCGATGTTGAATTATCAGTCACGGTGAGCTTGGGTCTAGCGGAACTGACAGAAGATTGCACAGATCCTAAAGATTGGTTATCAAGAGCAGATAAGGCGCTATATGGTGCCAAGGAAACTGGTCGAAATAAAAGTGTTTTGTTTTCTTCTATGCCTAAGTAAATAGTTAGGTAGATGGTTAAGTAGGTAGTTAAGCAGCGTTAAATTTTTCAAGAAAATCCGTTTTAAGTAGATCACCATTAAAGCGTAATTCTTCAATTTCAATATCGATAAAGGGTGTGGGATGACAGAGATAAACGTTTACTTCCTTAAGATAATTGACTTGAGGTTCTGAAGTTCCTGACAGGAGAACAGTTTCTTTCTGAGTACGAATGGTAGCACTATCGATTATTTCCCAATGCTCACCATCACGATCTGTATATTCCAACACTAGAATGGATGGAAGTTGTTCAGTATTTTTAAGTTTTAACCAAGCAGCAACTTCAAAACGAGGGTGTGGTGTACGATTAGATACCTCGACCTCATTTCGATTAAAGTGCATCAACAGTACATGATGCATACTTTCCTTAGGGCTCGGTACTTTATTACTATCCCAGTCCATCATATAACCTATTCAAATTTAACTTTAAAACACTATTAGCCACAATCACCTAATTTACAGTCATTATAGACCATATTCCCTGTCTTTTATGTGTTGAATATCACAACTTGCACAAGTCTAGACATCTTTTACCTGTAAATCAGAGATAATTAAGCCGGTTTTGCAGCTGAATCTCCACCCGATATCACATCTTCGTTATCTTCAGGTAATGCTTCCCAGTATCTCGATTTTAAACCAAATAGCAGAATAATGATGCCAATGCCAATACTGAATAGGCTGATCTGTATATACAGAGCAGGTATTTGATCTACATTATTCGGATCGTAATTACCTGCTAATAAGCCAGATATAATGCTACCAATTGAATAAGTCAGTACAAAAATACCCATCATTTGTCCTGCAAAACGCTTGGGAGACAATTTACTCACCGCACTAAGTGCCACGGGACTTAAGCATAATTCGCCCACCGTATGTAAAAAGTAAGTGGCGATTAACCAAGTTGGTGCTACCTTCAGACCTTGTGCTGCATATTGCGCGGCAAAAAACATAACGATAAAACCACTAGCCATAATGATTAAACCTATCGCACATTTAATACCATAGGAAGGAGTTACAAGTCTTTGACCGAGCTTGATCCAAAGAGCAGCAAAAAATGGAGTCAGTAGGATAATAAACATGGAGTTTGAGAATTGAAACCAAGCTATTGGTATTTCAAAAGAGCCTATTAAACGGTCAGTATAGTCTCTAGCAAATAAGTTCAGGGATGAACCCGCCTGCTCAAAACCAGACCAGAAGAAAGCCGAAGCTAAACAAATTAATAACAAGGCCTGTAGACGTTTCTTTTCATTAGGAGTTAAGGAACCAAACCAATAAATAAAACCATAATAAACACCAAAAACAAGTGTAAAAACAATTGCAGCATTTTGCGCTAGGGCTAGTGGATTAATGGTAATCTTGCCCATGAATGTTAGGGCAGTAATCACAACAATAGTCGTCAACACTGCACCAATAACTAACCAACTCTTCTGTTGACCAGCAGCTGACATAGGTGATGCAGGTTCAGCGCCAACACCCTTAAGATTAGGCATGGTGACCTTATACTGTATAAGTCCAAAGGCCATTCCAATGGCTGCTGCACCAAATGCCCAGTGCCAACCATAATTTTCCGAAAGGTAGCCAGTAATAAGATAACCAAAAAATGCACCTAGATTGATACCCATATAGTAAATAGCGTAGCCACTTTCGCGTCGGGTGTCTTTTTCGCTATAGAGCTGACCAACCATGGCGCTAATGTTAGGCTTTAATAAACCCGTGCCTAAGATAACCAATATTAAACCCACAAAAAAGGTGTTTTCATTGGGTATAGCTAGGACGATATGGCCCATCATTATGATGATACCGCCGTACCAAACTGCCTTCTGACCACCAATAAGGCGATCTGCTATCCAGCCACCCGGTAGCCCCATGAAATAAACACTACCTGTGTAAAGTCCGTAAATAGCGGTTGCAGATACTACGGTTAAGGATAGACCACCCTCTTGTAGGGTTGCCGTCATAAATAGTACAAGCAGTACCCGCATGCCGTAATAGCTCATTCGTTCCCACATTTCAGTGAAAAAGAGTGTCTTAAGACCTTCCGGATGAGCGGCAAAAAGTTCCATTTTGAACATGTATTTATTCCTTCTGAAATATATTTTAATTATTATTATTAGTGTTATACCTTTGCTGATGCATAAAGGCAAGGTTGAGTGTCGCTTAGCAGCAATTCTCGATGAAAGAAGATTATTAACTCTAAATCCAGCATTCCTTATTTTTAAAAATTATTCAGTCATTTTCCAGCCTCTTTCATTTTTAATG